>NZ_BAKJ01000008.1 GCF_000614125.1 Bacteroides rodentium JCM 16496 | reverse complement strand
TTTCTTTGCACCTCCTTTACTGTAGATTATTCCAATCATTCCCAAGCAGTAGTTCCGGAAACAGCAAGAAGTAATTCTTGCCTTACTAACTATTAATCGTCCGATAACCGTTTTATTATCGTCCGACAGTTGTTAAATTATCGTCCGACAACTGTTGGACGATAATTTAACAACTGTCGGACGATTAATAATTAGCAACAGAAATACTAAGCGCTTGAAAAGAAAGGAAGAGAATCCTTGCAGAAAACTAATAGTCCCACACCTATCCACATATCCTATCTTTCGATAAACAGTCCGACCCTTTTCAATCCCCCGAAACCAGGCTTTCATAGGCCATTTCGGTTATTTCGGCACTTCTACAACACATTTTCTCCGAAAAGTTTTTGTAATCTCCAAGTAAATCGTATTTTTGTGTACAATTTTGGTGTAGTGATGACAGACGAAGAAAAGAAGCTATTAAGTACCTTTGAAGCCAGACTGCGGCATTTAATCTATCTGCACGATGAATTAAAACGCGAAAATGCTGAGCTAAAGCAACTTCTTGAAGCCAAAGAGGAGGAATACGGGAAGGTACAAGCTGAATACCGGGAACTGGAACTTAACTACACGAACCTAAAAACAGCTACGACAATCAGCCTTAACGGCAGTGACGTGAAAGAGACGAAACTGCGATTGTCCAAATTAGTGCGTGAAGTCGATAAATGCATCGCTTTGTTGAATGAATAAAGAGAAGAGGATGTATGAACGATAAGATAAAGATAAACCTGCAGATGGCAGGAGCCTCCTACCCTCTCACAATCAACCGTGAGGACGAGGAAATGGTAAGAGAAGCCGCCAAGCAGGTAGATATCAGGCTCAATGCGTATCGGGAGCATTATCAGAATGTGTCTCTAGAGAGAATTATAGCCATGGTGGCCTATCAGTTCGCTTTAGAAAACCTTCAGTTGAAGGACCGTAATGATACTGAACCCTATACAGCTAAAATAAAGGAACTGACAGAGGTATTGGAGACCTATTTCAAGGAACAATAAGCTGCAATCCCTCCGTCGGGTCGGTAAAAGAGAGAAATTCGCGCACTGTACAAAAGTTTGCCCTTCATCAAAGCAAGCTTTTATGCAGTGCTTTTTTATTTATATACTAAAAACAAATTAATAAAATGACAGTAGTTACAATAGTATTATCCATTGCCTGCTTCATTGTCGGAGGGTTTGCCTCGTACTTGTTCTTTAAGCACGGGCTGAAAAACAAATACGACGGTATCCTGAAAGATGCGGAAGCAGAAGCGGAAGTGATTAAGAAGAATAAGTTGCTGGAAGTAAAGGAAAAGTTCCTGAACAAAAAGGCAGACTTGGAAAAAGAAGTGGCCCAACGTAACCAAAAGATACAGCAGGCAGAAAACAAGCTGAAACAACGTGAATTGGTACTGAACCAGCGTCAGGAAGAAATTCAGCGCAAGAAGATGGAAGCAGAAGCCGTGAAAGAAAATCTGGAAGCCCAGCTGACCATCGTGGACAAGAAGAAAGAAGAACTGGAGCACATGCAACGCCAGGAAATAGAAAAACTGGAAGCCATCTCCGGACTTTCTGCCGAAGAAGCCAAAGAGCGCATGGTGGAATCCTTGAAGGAAGAAGCCAAAACGCAGGCCCAGTCCTACATTAACGACATCATGGACGACGCCAAACTGACGGCAAGCAAAGAGGCCAAGCGCATCGTGATACAGAGCATCCAACGCGTGGCTACGGAAACAGCCATTGAAAACTCGGTAACCGTATTCCACATCGAATCAGATGAAATCAAGGGACGCATCATCGGTCGCGAAGGCCGCAATATCCGCGCCCTGGAAGCTGCTACCGGTGTAGAAATCGTAGTGGACGACACTCCGGAAGCTATCGTATTGTCAGCCTTCGACCCGGTTCGCCGCGAGGTTGCACGCCTTGCACTGCACCAGTTGGTGACAGACGGACGCATCCACCCGGCACGCATCGAAGAGGTAGTTGCCAAAGTACGCAAGCAGGTAGAAGAGGAAATCATTGAAACCGGTAAACGTACTACTATCGACCTGGGTATCCACGGTCTGCATCCGGAACTTATCCGCATTATCGGTAAGATGAAATACCGTTCTTCATACGGCCAGAACCTTTTGCAGCATGCACGCGAGACAGCCAATCTTTGCGCTGTGATGGCATCAGAGCTGGGACTCAACCCGAAGAAAGCAAAACGTGCCGGACTGCTGCATGATATAGGTAAGGTACCCGATGAGGAACCGGAATTGCCGCATGCACTCTATGGTATGAAGCTGGCGGAAAAGTTCAAGGAAAAGCCGGACATCTGCAACGCCATCGGTGCCCACCACGACGAAGTGGAAATGACCAGCCTGCTGGCCCCCATCGTACAAGTATGCGATGCCATTTCAGGAGCACGCCCGGGAGCACGCCGCGAAATTGTAGAAGCATACATCAAGCGCCTGAACGACCTTGAGCAACTGGCCATGTCCTATCCGGGAGTGACAAAGACATATGCCATCCAGGCAGGCCGTGAGTTGCGTGTCATTGTCGGTGCAGACAAGATTGACGACAAGCAGACGGAGAACCTTTCCGGTGAAATCGCCAAGAAGATTCAGGATGAAATGACTTATCCGGGTCAGGTGAAGATTACCGTTATCCGTGAGACACGTGCGGTGAGCTACGCAAAGTAACACATCAGAAAAGAAAATAAATGCATTCAGGTGGGGCTCACAACCCACTGAATGCTTTTTTTAGGCGCGGATTACGCGGATCTCACGGATTTAGTTCACCAAATCCGCGTTATTCCGCGTAATCCGCGCCTAATATTATATCCCAACAAGAGCCTCATATATTTCAATATCTTCTTTTTTTATTTTATATTCCGACAACCCTAACCCCTACCAATAACATGAAAGATTATCAGTTTGAAGTTTGTGCCAACTCCGTAGAGAGTTGTATTGCCGCACAAGCCGGCGGAGCAGACCGGGTGGAACTATGCGCAAGTATCCCCGAGGGAGGGACAACCCCCTCATACGGCGACATCCTCATCGCACGGGAAGTATTGCAGCAGACCAAATTGCATATCATTGTCCGTCCCCGCGGAGGAGACTTCCTTTACTCCTCCACCGAACAGCGCATCATGCTGAAAGACATAGAGAATGCCCGCCGTCTAGGCGCTGACGGAGTCGTGTTCGGTTGCCTGACGGCAGAAGGAGATGTAGACATTCCATTGATGGAGCAGCTTATGAAAGCCTCACAAGGGATGTCCGTCACCTTCCACCGTGCTTTCGATGTATGCAGAAATCCACGAAAAGCAATAGAAGATATTATCGCATTAGGATGCAACCGCATCCTAACTTCCGGACAGCAACCTACAGCAGAGCGAGGCATTCCCCTTTTGAAAGAGCTCCAACAACAAGCATCAAGCCGAATCATTCTATTGGCAGGCTGTGGGGTGAATGAAGCCAACATAGCCCACATTGCCCGAGAAACCGGCATCCGCGAATTTCATTTCTCCGCCAGGGAGAATATCGAGAGTTCCATGCTCTATCATAATTCCGCCGTCTCTATGGGAGGAACGGTACATATTGATGAATATACACATGCCGTCACTACTGCGGAGCGGGTAAAGCGTACAATCGGAGCATTAGAAGCCTCTCCCCTAGCCCCTCCCCCGTAGAGGGGGACAGAGATAGTCCTACAAAATACAAACAAGAGTGACTTCAAAACTCCCCTCCCTACGGGGAGGGGTCGGGGGAGAGGCCTATAAAAAAAGGATGTACTTTCGGTACATCCTTATTTCTTATATCATTAGGATATGTATTATTTCTTCACCGGAGAAGAGTATCTTGCATTCAGACCATCCAGAATCTCACGAGTGATGTTGTAGACACTGTCTGCATAGAGCAGATTGTCAAAACCCGTATTGCTGATAATCATGCTGTAACCTTTTGTCTTATTGTACTCCTTCAGGAAAGCGTTGATAGAATCACGCAGTTGCAAGCTATTCTTTTCATTCTCACTCATCAATTCAGACTGCAGCTTGTTGCTCAGGTTCTGCAAATCCTGCTCCAACTTTGCGATGCGGTTGTATTCCTGCTGCGCTCTCTCCTGAGAAAGATAAGCGTTGTTCTGATACTTTGTCTGGAATTCCTGCTTCTGCTTCTCCAGTTCGCTGGCTTTCTGGTTCAATGTCAGACGGACATTCTCGCCCTTCTTCACCATAGCCTCATTCAAGTCTATGCAATAGTTGTATTTTGCCAAAAGCGTATCTATTTCAACATAAGCAATTTTCATTTCCGATAATCCGCCGGCTTGTGCAGGAGCATTTGTTGTCTGTTTATCAGTATTGCCGGCACATTGAGCAAATAAAACGATCAGTGCGAGAGCTGCCAGACCGTTCATGAGGTAGTTTAATCTCTTCATAATTGATAAATATTGTTTTTTAAAATTAGTTCATACTATCGTTTAAGGCTTTTTCCAGTTCATCAATGGAAAAACGGGATTTGCGTTGTGCTTCTCTGTCCTGCGACTGCGCACAGCCGATACCTCTATCGCGCATTGCCTTATTGCCACTGACATGCCCGTTAGGGAACCTGCCGCCTTTCACAAAAAAGACCTTCACACCCAATAAAACAATGCAAATAGCAACTATTAACAGAGTTATCAATATTGTATCAAGCATTTCCATTAATTTTGTTACATGAAAATAGTGTTTTTACTATTTTTGTGGGTGCAAATATAGGGCTTTGGTTGGACTAACTCGCCTTTTTTACTCTAAAAAAAGAGAAAGGGGAATAAAATAGTCAATCAATTTAACCATATTTAGCAATAAGTGGTTAATTTAATGGAGAATTGATATTTGACAATTGATAATGAAGGCTGCATAAACACATGTAAGGCAGCCGCTAATTCAGATAATTATGGAAAAAAAAGACTTGAAACCGGCTGGTGTATTTCACTATTTCGAGGAAATCTGCCAAGTGCCGCGCCCTTCGAAGAAGGAAGAGAAAATCATTGCTTACTTAAAAGCATTCGGAGAAAAACATAAGTTGGAAACGAAGGTGGACGAAGCCGGAAACGTTCTGATAAAGAAACCCGCTACTCCGGGTATGGAAAACCGCAAGACTGTCGTACTTCAATCGCACATCGACATGGTATGTGAAAAGAACAACGACGTGAAGCACGACTTCCTGACCGACCCTATCGAAACCGAAATTGACGGTGAATGGCTGAAAGCCAAAGGTACGACCTTGGGAGCCGACAACGGCATCGGTGTAGCCACCGAACTGGCTATCCTTGCCGACGACAGCATCGAGCACGGTCCTATCGAATGCCTCTTCACCGTGGACGAGGAGACCGGACTGACCGGTGCCTTCGCCCTGAAAGAAGGCTTCATGAACGGAGACATTCTGTTGAACCTCGATTCCGAGGATGAAGGCGAGCTCTTCATCGGCTGTGCAGGAGGTATAGATTCCGTTGCCGAATTCACCTACCGGGAAGTGGACGTACCGGCAGGGTATTTCTGCTGCAAAGTGCAGGTAAAGGGGCTGAAAGGCGGACACTCCGGCGGCGACATACACCTGGGGCGCGGCAATGCCAACAAGCTGCTGAACCGCTTCCTGAGCCAGGCATCCCAGAAGTACGACATGTACCTTTGCGAAATAGACGGTGGTAACCTGCGCAACGCCATTGCCCGCGAAGCACACGCGGTAATTGCTATACCCGATGCCGACAAGCATGCCCTGCGTACAGACTTGAATGTCTTTGCCGCCGAAGTGGAGGCAGAATATGCCGTCGTTGACCCGGACCTCCAATTCGTGCTCGAATCGGAAGCAGCCCGTCCCAAAGCCATTGACAAAGATACCGCCAAGCGATTGCTGCAAACCATCTATGCCGCACCCCACGGTGTGTATGCCATGAGCCAAGACATTCCGGGGCTGGTGGAAACCTCCACCAATCTGGCCTCCGTAAAGATGAAGCCCGGTCGTATCATCCGCATCGAGACCAGCCAGCGCAGCTCTACTGCCTCCTCCAAACAAGACATTGCCAATATGGTGCGCACTGTATTCGAAATGGGTGGAGCAGCCGTATCCTTCGGCGACGGGTACCCGGGCTGGAAACCCAACCCGCATTCAGAAATCCTGGAAGTGGCTGTTGAGTCCTACAAACGTTTGTTCGGTGTAGATGCCAAGGTAAAAGCTATCCATGCAGGCTTGGAATGCGGACTGTTCCTTGACAAATACCCGGCACTGGACATGATTTCCTTCGGACCTACCCTGCAGGGTGTGCACTCTCCCGACGAACGGATGCTGATTCCTACCGTACAGAAGTTCTGGGACCATCTGCTGGATATACTGAAGCACATTCCGGTGAAGTAATTTAATTCACTAATTCACCACAGAGGGCACAGAGTTCCACAGAGTTTTTTTGTTTTTCTTCATATAGATTTAAAAGACTCTATAAAACCCTGTGAGACCCAGTGTCCTCTGTGGTGAAATCAGATAATAAACATGCAAAAACACTCTCACATAGGAATCATATTCTTTCTTCTCTTCCTGCACACCAGCCTGCACGGACAAGAGAGCAAAGACACGCTTTCCTTCCGCGTGGTGAGTTATAATGTGGAGAACCTTTTTGATGTCCGGCACGACACACTAAAGAATGACCACGAGTTCCTGCCGGATGCCACCCGGCATTGGAACTACTCTAAATACAGAAAGAAACTGGATAATATAGCCCGCGCCATCATCGCCACCGGAGGATGGACACCGCCCGCCCTTGTTGCCTTGTGTGAGGTGGAGAATGACAGTGTGATGCGCGACCTTACCCGCTACTCTGCCTTGCGCGAAGCAGACTACCGGTATGTGATGACACAATCTCCCGACGAACGCGGCATCGACGTAGCGCTGTTGTATCAACGCAATCTTTTCAAACTGCTTTCCTATCAGAGCCTCCCCGTAGACAAGCCCCGGAAAAATAGCCGTCCCACACGGGACATTCTTCACGTCAGCGGATTGTTGCTGAACCGGGATACGCTTGATGTACTGGTAGCTCACTTCCCATCTCGTTCGGGAGGGGCAAAAGAATCTGAACCTTACCGGCTACTGGCTGCCCGAAAGGTGAAGCATGCCATAGACAGCCTATACACGATACGCCGACATCCGCAAATTGTCCTTTTAGGGGATTTCAACGATTATCCGGAGAATAAATCGGTAAAGGAGGTGTTGGAGGCAGCAGTACCGCCGGCATTGCAAGACTCTCTACATCCACAAAAACTTTACCATCTACTGGCAGGAAAAGCCAAGACACGCAAGCACTTCGGCAGCTACAAGTATCAAGGAGAATGGGGACTGCTGGACCATATCATCGTATCGGGTACGCTGCTGCAAGAACACGCACCGCTATATACAGAGGAAGCAAGAGCAAATGTATTCCACCCTCCCTTCCTACTGACAAGAGACAAGAAATACGGAGGAAAGCAACCCTTCCGCACCTACTACGGGATGAAGTATCAAGGCGGGTACAGCGACCACCTGCCCGTATATGCGGAGTTCCGGTTGGTATATTAGTCGGAATACTGATACAGCTTCAAGTCAAACTTCTGTACCATCACCAGCAAGTGGTCGAAGATGTCGGACTGAATGCGCTCGTACTCTTTCCATACCTTGTTGCGAGAGAAGAAATATACCTGGATAGGCACCCCATACGTCGTGGGTTCCTTCTGGCTGATAATCAAGTCCATCTCCTGGTTCACCACCGGCAGGCTGCACAAATAGCGTTCGATGTAGATACGGTAGAGCTGCGCATTGGTTGGCACCTCTCCTTCTGCCGGCTGATAGTCGGCCATCAAGGGGACCTCCTTGCGGATATTATCCAGCATTTCGGGAGTGCAGAACTTCAGGGTAGTCATATCCAGAAAGATATTCTTGTTTACCCGTCGCCCGCCACTTTCCTGCATGCCGCGCCAGTTCTGAAAAGAGTTGTTCACCAGGGTATACGGCGGTACGGTCGAGATGGTTTCGTCCCAGTTGCGTATCTTGACCGTGTTCAGCGTAATCTCCTCTACAACTCCATTGGCAACGCCACCCGGCAGCGCTATCCAGTCCCCTATCCGCAACATGTCGTTGGCAGAGAGCTGCACGCCGGCCACAAACCCCAGAATGCTGTCCTTAAATACCAGCATCAGTACCGCCGCAGATGCGCCCAGACCGGCAAACAAGGTCATAGGAGACTTGCCTATCAGCACTGAAACCACTATGATGCCTCCGATAAAAAACAGCAGCACTTGCAATACCTGCACGAAGCCTTTCAGCGGACGGTTCTTCTGCTTGTCCTTCATGTTATAAACATCGAGCATCACCAGCAACAAGCCGTTGATAGTAAGCAGCACCGCCACAATGATATAGACAG
The DNA here is from genome assembly GCF_000614125.1 of Bacteroides rodentium JCM 16496. Taxonomy (GTDB): domain Bacteria; phylum Bacteroidota; class Bacteroidia; order Bacteroidales; family Bacteroidaceae; genus Bacteroides; species Bacteroides rodentium. The sequence goes on along the minus strand of NZ_BAKJ01000008.1, from coordinate 123,650 downwards.
CACACACCTTTTGTGAGAACTCAAGCATCTCCTTTCCACGCACAAAGGCCATGGGTAGCAGGTAGTAGATGAGGATTCCGGGCAGAATATGTATCAAATGGTGTATCACCCTGCGTTTCATCAGCAACGTATTCCACTGATGGGGAGAGCGCCGGGTATAATGCTTCATACCGCCAACGAAGATTGCCTGGCACAAGTAGTCCAGCCCTATCGAAAGCCCCACCATCAGCAGTGCAATAATCGTCTCGTCAAACATATCGGCAAACTTCGGGTCTATCCCCCAACCTGTCAGGATTTTATTCATCCATCCTCCTAAACTCATCATAAGCTATCTTTTTTTTTGAAGTGTCTTGTTTGTATAACAATCCAAAGATAAAGATGTTTTCAAAGAACGGTAAGCATATACCCTTTTTTCATCAACGACTCAATCCTCACGCCCGGGTCGTTTTTTAGTGCCCGCCGCAGATAGGACATCTGTACATTCAAGGCAAGGGAGTTGGCATACGAGGCAGTGCCCCACACAGCATCCAGCAACGTATCTCGACTGACAGTCTTATTCACATTCAGCGCCAGCAAGCGAAGGATATCGGCTTGACGGGAAGTAATCAGCACCTTACTATTTCCCGTACGAATCTCGTTCGTACTATAATTGAATACAGACTGACCAAAACGGTAAGTCTCCTCCTCCACCGTATCAGAAAATTGGGAAGTGAAACGTTCATGGATACGGGCTATAAGTTCTTCCGGATAAAACGGCTTAGCAAGGTAATCATTCGCACGAAGCAAGAAACCTTGCAGGCGGTCGGCCTTATCGCTACGGTCGGAAAGGAAAAAGATGAGGACATGTTTATCCGTCTCGCGGATACGTTCGGCCACTTCAAAGCCATTGTAACCGGGCATATTGATATCGAGCAATACCAAATCAGGCTTTATGAGCGGAAATTGTTCCAGAGCAATTTTCCCGTTTCCGGCATAAGTCACTTCATAGCCTTCCTTCTCAAGAAAGCGCTTCAGCAGCATGGAATATTTCAAATCATCATCGGCAAAAAGTATTTTCAAGGCTTTCATATCATTGGTTATTTTAGAGTAGGGATTATGCGGGTTAGCACGGACTTATTGAGGAATATTAATTTCAATCATTGTTCCCTTGCCTGCCTGACTATTTAAAGAAATGCTTCCATGATGCGCCTCTACCAGCAACTTTACATAGCTCAACCCCAGGCCAATGCCGGGCAACGAACGGTCGGGAAGATTACTGCCCCGATAGAACTTATCGAATACACGGTTCTGTTCGGAAACCGGAATGCCGATGCCATCATCAGACACCCGTATCGTCAATTGGTGATCCTGCAAAAGGCAATCTACAACGATATGTACAGACTTGCCCGAATACTTTACGGCGTTCTCTATCAAATTACTGATAATATTAGAAACATGCACCGGGTCTGCCGTTGCCAGAGTCTCCGGACTAAAATGGGTTTCAATAGCAACATCCTTATCCTCAGGAACATGGTAAAGCCGGACAAGCTTTTCCAAACTCGTCTTTATATCAAATGTACGGACGGAAAGCTGCGTATGTTCATCATCGGCACGTGTCATATCACGTAGTTTTGAAAGATAGGCCGACAAGTTATCCAGCTCGGACATGGAATCGTGAATCACTTCATCCATCGCTTTCTCATCTGTTCGCATAGACTTGTCATTGAGAAAGGCGATACACATTTTCAGAGCCTGGACGGGACGTTTCAGTTCATGTATCATAGTGTTTACAAAGCTTTTCCGCAGTTCGTCTATCCGTCGTTGCTTCAAGATGGTTTTTATCTGAAACAGCAGACAAAGCCCCAGCAGAAATATCAGGCAGGTGCTGCCCACTAACTGCCACCCCATACGCACAAGTACCACATGAGGTGAAACCTTCACGGAAACAAGCACAAACTGGCGTTTCAGGGGATTATAAGGATACATTACTTCTATATATGGATTGAACAATGTACCTTGCCGTTTCAGTTCCGCATTCCACTGGTAAATGGAATCTTCGGAAACCACCAGATGCGTAGTAAACGTTTGTTCGTCCAAACGTATGGCAAGCAAGGAATCAAATTGCTGCAACGCAAAAGGCACATCCAACTCCAAACGATAAAGATTAATAATAGAGTTCAAGTTAGGAGCATCTTTATCGGACATATTGATTTTGAATGAATCCTTCGCAATGAGCCGCTCTTCCGGCAAAAGGGTGTCTAACGCCAATGCCCATTCCCTACGCTTTGCCTCTCTCTCTTTATCATCTGTACTGGCAGAATCCTGCTGCTCTATTTTGAGAGTTTCTATATTCTTTTGGCCCAAGCTCTCCAAGTCCCGCCCCTTCAGAACACCCAAAATTAATTCGTCGATAGTGGTCCGCTTTTCCAAATCAATGGATTTGCTAAGCTGATAGAAGAACATATTGGTATTGCTAAGCACCTTTTTGGGTTGAGGAGTACGGATAGAGTCATACTGTTGGGCGGTCTGCAAGATGCAATCATAAATACCATTGATTTGTTCATCATTCATATACTGATACTGATTACGCAACCAGTAGACCTGTCCGCAGGTAATAAGCAGCATCGATGCGATGGAGAATATCCAAACGATCTTAATCCGTTGTTCCATAATTGTTCTTTTTTAGTCCCACTTAGAAAGACTTTCATTTAGTACCGGCAAAGGTAGAAGTTAGCTTGCAAATATAGGTACGTGCGAGGCAGATATTATGCATTGAGTAATATTTCAGTAATAACTTTCAGCCTCTTCTGAAGCAAAATCCGCATAGTTTTGCAGTACAATAATCGCTGGAAGCAATATGTATAGTAAAACAGAAATGATTTGCGAAAAAAAGAGGTGAAATAGAGAGTAACTCAATTCCCCTCCTCCGGGGAGGAGGAGAAGTAAGTTACCCCGCATTTTTTCGCAAACCAATTCCGTTCGACTATAAAACCTCTAAAAATGTAAAAACTATGAGTGCAAGAATTATTTTCCTCAATCTGTGTGTCGCTATATTGTTCGCATCACAAGCGAAGGCACAAATCATCGTTTCTGATGGAACGAAAATACAGAATGACACCATCGGTGAAGCACAAATCCTTGTGCAATATGAAACGCGCTGCATCAGCAATACGGAAAAGCCGGAAAATGTTACGGAAGAAACCATGATGCTGGAAGTCGGTAAAAATCTCTCCAAGTTCTACAGTTACACCAAGTATGTTTGCGACTCTGTACTGGCAGTAGACTTCGCCAATAAAGCCTCGCAGGAAACGATTAATGAACATCTGAAACAATACGGAACAAGCAAACAGAGCGAACGTACCTTCAGAGGTTATCCTGCCGGAAAAGTAACGACTCTCGATGAAGTGGCAGGCATATCCCGCCTGCGTTGCGAAGAAACGGATGAACGTCCGCAGTGGAAGATACTGGCAGAAAACGACAGTGTCCTCTCCTACCTTTGCAGCAAAGCCGAATGTCAATTCAAAGGCCGTACATGGACGGCATGGTTTACTGCAGAAATACCCGTCAGCGAAGGTCCATGGAAGCTTTGCGGACTACCCGGACTGATACTGAAAGCCGAAGACAGTGAAGGGCATTATTCATTCACCGCCACAGGTGTAGAGCAATGCCACACATATCGGCCGATACTTTTCGACGGAAAGAAGCACGAACCGATGAACCGCAAAGCATACAACAAAGTGCACGAACGTTATTATGCCGATCCGGTAGGATTTATCACCGGAAGCATGCCGAACGTCACCGTTAAAGTTAGTGATGAACACGGCAATGCAACCAAGAACCCGAAAAACGTTCCTTATAATCCACTGGAACGAGAAAAATAAGCTACTGGCTGCAGGCTACCAGTGACAAGTACGCTACGCTATAATCATAAAGAAACAAGACTTAGCAATCGACCTATAAAAGATTCTATTTCATTACATACATGATTGCTTCTGAGCTCAGTCACATATTTAGGGTACCTCAGTCCTATACTTAGGGTATCTCAGTATCATACTTAGGGTACCTCAGTCCCATACTTAGACACCTCCATCCTTGCCCATTGATAATCAAAAGATTACAAAAGGAGGAGATTCATACATAAATTAGGACAAGTCTCAGGTACTAAATATTCAATTATTTCAGCATTATGGACAAAAAACTTACTATTCTATTTTTTCTGTTTCTCTTTAGTTCCTTGTCATCTACCTACGCCCAGACGTTGAGCGGCAAGATAACAGATGCAGAAACCGATCAACCGCTGGAAGCTGTAATGATTAGTGTATTACGCGGAAACACAACGATAGACTATGCACTGACCGATGCCAAAGGGCAATTTTCTTTGCCGTGGAAGCATAGCGGAATGCTGCAACTCAATATTTCTTTGTTAGGCTATAAGAGAGAAATGCGGAATATCAATGCTGCAGGAATCCTGAATTTCAGCCTACAACCGGAAGCCATCGTATTAAAAGAAGTACAAATACGTCCCGGACGTATCAATACCCGAAAAGATACGGTGAGATATGACTTGGCACAGTTTGCTTCATCCAAAGATGTGCACATAAAGGATGTATTGAAGAAACTTCCGGGCGTGGATATAGATGAAAACGGACAAGTCAAGTACAAAGGGAAAGCCATCGACCACTACTTTGTGGAAGGAATGGACGTGACAGGTGGACGTTATAACCAAATCAACAACAACCTGAGCGCCAAAGCCGTAAAGAGTGCGGAAATCATGGAGAACTATCAGTCCGTAAAGGCTCTGAAAGAAAAGATTAACTCTGAAGAAGTGGCTCTGAACCTGAAACTCGACCCGAAAGCGCGGGACCAATGGATAGCCAACATCACACTGGGTGCCGGGTGGAGCGATGACAATAAACTCTTGTGGGAGGGGGGACTGAATGCCCTTCAACTGGGCAAAGGCAAGCAGAGTATCTATAATTACAAGACAAATAACCATGGCAAGGACCTCAGTGACGAACAGACAAAATTGACCGGAAGCGGTTGGCAGGAAGTACCGCTTTCCGGTTTTCTCTCCCAGCCGGGCATCAGCGCACCGTTGGATAAAAAACGCTTATTATTCAATGAAACCCACACCCTGAACGGCAACCGTATGTACAAATGGAATGATGACAGCAGCTTACGCCTGCAAGCCGGATATACTCATGAGCTAATCCAACAGCAACGGGGAAATACCCAAATCTATTATCAACCGACAGATACCATACAAATAGACGAAACCTACCATTATCGTCTGAGAAGTGACATCGCTAATCTGGAACTGCGTTATGAAGATAACAGCAGCCGGAATTATATATCCAACCGCTTCACCGTAGACGGAGAAATAAATCGCGGACGTTCGGAGGAACTGGGACAAACTCTGCAAACGTCACAGCTAAGTGCCGGAAACTACTTCAATCTTATCCGAAACCGGGAAAGCGGAACCTGGGAATTTCGTTCGACGACACAGTATGCTTACCAGCCTGCATCCTTACTACTCGAAGAAGGAAAAAGCAAATTCAACCAGCACAACTTCTACACAGATAACAGTGCCGCATATTTACGAAAGTATGATGGATTTACCCAACAATATAAGGCAGGAATACAAGGAGAACGGGCTACCCTGAAATATACTCCGACAAGACAGCCCGATGATTTCAATGCTTCGCATCTGTCATTGTATCTTGCCCCCCACTTCCAGCTGGAACGTGGAAAATGGCTGGCTACACTTTCGCTTCCTCTGAAAGCAGAACGGTATTTCTCACAACAGCGTTCGTTCCTGTTCTTCAATCCGTCCACGTATTTGCGCTATAAACTGGATTATCATTGGACGTTCTCCCTTTATGGCAGCCTGAAACGCTCGGCAGGAGACTTCTCCGACTTGTATCCGGGACTCTACCAAACTGATTACCGCACCTGGCGAGACGGCAACGGACTTTTCCCTACCAGCCTCACGCAAACCTACAATCTCTACGGAGAGTACAAAAACACTGTACAGGAATTTTTCATCACTGCCGCACTAACCTACAGCCGCAGCAACCGGAATACCCTTTTCGAACAGAGTGTTTCCGAAGATGCCATTGTCTACACTCGTCGTGAACTACCGAACCATAACGATAGCTGGAATCTCAGCAGTACTTTGTCCAAAGGTATATACGACTGGCATTTGAAAACCTCACTCACCCTACTACTCAGTCGCAGCAATGGCGAACAGCTTACCCGCCTGACCGACAGCGAGGGTAACCGGCAAAGTCTTCTGCAGACCTATCGTTATGATTATCTGAAAGCAGAGCCTAAAATAATCTGGTCGCCCGCAGATGTTTTTGAAGCGGAATATCATGCCACATTAGGCTATGGCGGCAGCAAGATAGGAAGTGATACCCGTCTCACCCCGTTACTGGACTTCGTACAACGGCTACATCTCACATTCAGTATCGGGCAGGTAGACCTACGGCTATCCGGCGAGCATTACCGGAATGACTTAGGAGGGGACGCACATCTCAACACCGTGTTCGCAGATGCATCCCTTATCTATAAAAGAAAGAAATGGAGATTGGAAGCAAGCCTCAACAACCTGTTCAACAAAAAAGAGTATGCTTACACAACGTATTCCACCACGCAAAGCTACACTTCACGACTAAATATACGTCCGAGGGAAGCAATGATGGCGATAAATTATCAGTTCTGAGCCTGCAATATCATCACCGTGGAATATATCAATATCCCCGCTATCGTCAATCCGCCCACCAATATGGGAGCATAAATATGGGGGACTTTCTTCATGGTCTTATACCCGCTGACTTTCAGGAAAAGGCGATATACAATGTATGCGGCAATCAATCCAACCAATGTTCCCGCGATGAGATCGCCCGGATAATGCACTCCCAAGTAGATACGTGAATAGCAGGTCAACAACGCCCATCCCATCATAAACACAGTGAGCCATCGTTTACGGAAAAGAAACCAGACAAAGAATGCCAGGCCAAAAGTATTGGCAGCATGACAGGAGGGGAATCCATAACGCCCTCCTCGATGTCCGTTTACGATATGTACCATGTCGGATATGGGATTTTCCAGATTGGCGGGACGAAGGCGTTCCACATACGGGCGTATCAATGTTGCCCCCGTCTGGTCGGCAATGGTAATTACGAGTGCCAGACCGACCATGCAGAACAAAGTCACTTTCCAATGGAAGTTGCGCAGCATCACATACCAAATGGCAGCATACATCGGCACCCAGACCCACTTACCGCTGTAGGCACTCATAAAGTAATCGAAAAAGGTGTTGTGCATCCCATTGATGAAAAGGAATATGTTTGTGTCTATATCTATCGCCCCTTGCAAGGCATCCATAAGTGCTGTCATACTTTATACTCTTATACTTTAATTATCTTCCTCTATCTTTTGGCTATATCATCATATAATTTTTGCAAATAGGCTTTGCCCAACGGCAAGTTCTTTCCCTTTGCCGTGCCCTCGTCCACTACCACAGCACCTGCCTGGCAATTGAATATCACCTGGTTGTCCGCTGTCACCAACCCGAAAGCATCGGGTACGGTAAAGAACGCGAAATGAGGGGAAGCGGGATTAAGCATATCTTTACTGAAAACAAACTCATCATGGGGCAACGCCAATTGAGCCAGCAACGTGGCTGCAATGTCATGTTGCGAGCCATAAACGTCAATGCGCCTCGGCTCCCGGACGGCACCGCCCACCATCAACAGAGGTATCCGGTAGCGTTCTACCGACAAATTGTCGATATGTTCGGGATAAGCTCCCAAGTGGTCTGGAACAAACACAATCACCGTATTCTTCCACTGGGGCAGTTCACGGAACTGTCTTACAAAATCGCCTGCACAACTATCCGTATAGGCAAAGGCATTCAGCCGGTCATTCTCCAGACGACGGAAAGGTACTTCAAAAGGCTCGTGACTGCTGGAGGTCTGCAAGACACGGAAATGAGGAGTCTTCTCTTCTGCAGTTCCTTCGGCAGCTTCGGCTTTCAAGTCTTCCAGCAGACGGTTGAATACGAGATGGTCGTGCGCCCCCCACTTGCTTAAACGTTCCGTTACGGGAAAATCCTGGTCGGAAACAATGTCTTCAAAACCCGATGACATCAGGTAGGAACGCATATTGGTAAAGTCGGCGTCACCGCCATAATAATACTTGGCACCATAACCCGCCTTCCGCAAGCTGCCTGCAATGGCAGGAATGGACTGCGTTTTACGGGGATACTTCATAATACTCGTAGTGGGCTGGGCAGGGTAGCCACTCAAGATAGCCACCAATCCACGGTCCGTACGGAAACTGTTGGCGTAGAAGTTCGTAAAGAGCACGCCTTCCCTGCTCAGGCTATCCAGATGGATGGCAATATTCGGCTCACCTCCCAAGGCTGTCATCAACCTGGAAGAAAAACTCTCAAGAATCACAAAGAGTACATCGGGGCGTTGAGTATTGAATAAAGTATGCAGTGAATCGGCAGATTGCTGCACAGAATCAGTTTCTTCCGTTTGACCACCGGCAACTGCAGGGTCAAGCATGTCTTTAAAAAGCCGGTCGGCCTCCGCAGCTTCCATAAAACGGTACTGCTTGCTGAAGTCCTTCTGCTTGGCAAGAGATTCCATCAGACTGAATGCAGGGTTGATAGCTGCATGGTTCAGACGCTGCTCGGCACTGAAATAGACTTTCCCCACATTCATGGTAGATACTGTAAAGCCTCCACGGATAGGAATAAACAGCAGCCCCGTCATCAGCAACAATATACCTGACACCTTCAGGCGACGATAAGGCAGTTTCATCCGCAGCAACAGGTTCTTCTGCAGCAAGATGCCGTAGAAAACAGCATACAGCACGACAGCATAAACAGCCATTGCCACAATTCCCCCCAGCACCATCCAAATGCTGACACTGGCCACTGCGTCTTTAGGGGAGGAAAAGAAATAGAATAACGGAGTAGCATCCAAACGGAACCCCCAATACTCGTATAATCCTAAATCGACAGTAAAAATTATGGAGATAAGTACTGAAATGAAGAGGAAATAGCCGCACCAGATGCAATGAAGGGATTTAGAAAGTGTCCATACAGAGGTTATGAAAAGAAAACCGGGAATAGCTGTCAGATAACCGGCCAGAGACAAGTCTAAAGGTAACCCATGCCAAATGACACTGAACCAGTCCGCACACGAGGCATCCGGGTACAGCGATTTGTAAAACAGCATAAATAGTGGTTTCTGCAACACAAAAATGCAGACAAACAAGCAGTATGTCTTAATGAATCCTATGAGCCTATCTTTCATCGGTGCCTTATTGTATATCTAAATATAAGGTGCAAAAATAAATCTTTTTATTCTATTTCTCACCAATATTAGTCAATAATTACATTGAAAGATAGGCTTATAGGATATTTTAAGCTTATCTGGTCAGCGGTTTCGCTTCAAGAATAAACGGTTAGTAATTGTTTGCGGCAATTCATTCTCATAGTGGGTTACCATAATCATCGTTTTATCCCGACGATGGCAGAATGCCTCTATAATCTTCTTGACTCGACGGCGGTTGTATGTATCGAGTCCATGAAGCGGTTCATCCAATATCAGCAGTTCCGGGTCCTTGACAAAAGCACGTGCCAATAATGCCAGACGCTGTTCTCCACTGGAGAGTTGCAGAAAAGGACTGTCTTTCAAGGCGGCAATACCGAAAATCTCCATCCACCACTCACATACCGACATCTGTTCGGCATGAGGACGTTTATACAATCCGATGCTGTCGTGCAGACCGGAAGCGACAATCTCTATGGCAGGCAGATTCTTCAGATAAGCACGATGCATTTCCGGACTGACATAACCGATGTGTTTCTTGATTTCCCAAATACTCTCCCCCGTTCCGCGCTTCCGTCCGAAGAGACTGATATCGCAGGCGTATGACTGCGGATTATCCGCACAAACCAAACTAAGCAAGGTAGACTTGCCGGCACCGTTCTCGCCACTCAGCGCCCACTTCTCACCACGCATCACTGTCCAATCCAGCTCCTTCAGAATGGTACGGTCATCGTAACGGATGCTAACCCCGTTCAATTTCACCACTTCGTCCGAAGTGAAATTCGCATGTTCGTAGGGCAAATCGAGAATACGCCGCTGCAATTCCTCCAACGCTCCGGCCTCTTCCTGAATACGTATCTGATTGCCCGCACGGAATGCCTGCACATACTCCTCGCGTTCCATCTTTTCGCCCACCTTCATGTCCTCTACCGGCACAACGTGTGTAACAAATGAAGGTATGTCATCCAACATGGAGAGCACAAGGACAATCTGCAACTCGCCCAGCCGGGTAAGCCGCTCCAGCAAACCGAAAAGCAGTTCACGGGTAGGCGCATCCAGCCCAATGAAAGGATTGTCCATGATAAGGATTCGGGGAGCAGTCAGTAAAGCTTTAGTCAACTGAAACTTGCGCAGCTCCCCACTGCTGAGAAGAATGATTTTCTTGTCAAGCATCGGCTCTATGCTGAAAAGTTCAAATAGCTGCCGCCTCAAGGCATCGTCTTTTACCTCTCCCAGCACTTCGCGTACTAGCGGAGCATCCTCCTGGTCGTGGGCATTCCAACGCTGTTGATAGTAATAATTGGCATCGGCAGAACCGTAAGTATCACGGAAGGCAATGTATTTGATATTGTCATAGGCCGTTTTCGTGAGGGAGGGAGAGAAATCATAGGTAAGCTCACCATCACGCAAAGGATACTTTCCCGTCAGCATATCCACCAGGAGGCTCTTTCCGGCTCCGTTCGGTCCTACAATGGCAATGTGTTCTCCTGCCAGGAAATCAAGGGTGACAGGCTCTGTCAAACGAACAAGCGGGTTGCGTACTACGCCCCCCGCTATGTGTATGGTATGTTGCTGCATCATCCAATCATCATTTATACATAATCAGTGCCGATTGGGCCGGAACAACAACTTCGGGGCCGTACAGTGTGCCCAAACCTTGTTCATTGATAAAGCCATCCTTGCAGACCACTGTATATTTACCTTCGGGTACGGTAAGTTTGGCAGGCTCCTTACGGGCATTCAAGACTACTATAATATCTCCCCATGCATCACCGTTGGCATTTTCTTTCAGACGGTAAACCACCACATTGCTGCCGTCAACCGGCAGGAACTCCAAATGCTTACGCACCAAATCCGCATCACCCATACGGAAAGCCGGATGCTTCTTACGAAGCTGTATCAACCTTTATAATAAGCAAATACATCTGCATGCTCCGCCTTTCGTCTCCAATCAATCGCATTGATGGAATCGGGACTCTCAAAACTATTGTGCACTCCCTTCTTGTCACGCATCACTTCCTCACCGGCATAAATAAACGGTACACCTTGGGAAGTGAATACGGCTGTTTGCGCCAGTTTGTCAAGCTTTGCCAATTCTACGGGAGTAATACCCGGGATACTTGCTTTCAGCCTATCCACCAAGCACATATCATCATGGCAGGAAACATAGCTGATCATCTGTGTAGGTTGTTCCGCCCACGGAGCCTTACTATAATTCACAGAGTCATTATTTACTTGCGGATGCCTGATGGCTCCTACAATACCAAACTTTATGCTCTCCTCTCCTCCCGGCAATCCGGCAAGGAAAGCACCTTGATGATTGTCATTGAACGGACCGCGCAAAGCATCACGCATTTCGTCAGAGAAAGCAGCAACACCCGGCATCTTATAAGTATTGGCTTTCATTGCCAGAGAATCTTCTGCCATCTGTGGAGCCGATGCCGCCCATCCTTCACCATATATAAATATAGTCGGATCTACAGACGTTGCCGCCTTACGGATTTCGTTCATTGTCTCGATGTCATGGATACCCATCAGGTCAAAACGGAAGCCGTCAATGTGATATTCATTAATCCAATGTAATACAGACTCTATCATGTATTTACGCATCATCGGACGGTTGCTGGCAGTTTCATTGCCACAAGCCGAACCGTCTGCATACGTTCCGTCCGGTCGCTGACGGTAAAAGTATCCCGGAACCGTACGTTCGAAATTACTGTCGGATGTATTGAAAGTATGGTTATACACCACATCCAGAACAACACGGATACCTGCTTTGTGCAAAGCCTGCACCATCTGCTTGAATTCCCGGATACGAACATCCGGTTTGTAGGGGTCGGTAGAATAAGAGCCATCAGGCACATTGTAATTCTGCGGATCATATCCCCAATTATACTTGTTCTCGTCCAGCTTTGTCTCATCAACGGAGGCATAGTCATAAGACGGAAGGAGATGTACATGTGTCACCCCCAATTCTTTCAGATGGTCAATGCCGGTTGCCAGCTTGTCGGGACTTACCGTCCCTTGTTCTGTCAGTGCCAGGAACTTTCCTTTATGCTCAATGCCCGACGACGGGTCGATGGACATATCACGATGGTGCATTTCATAAAGAATCACATCGGCAGGAGAGGCCAATGCCGGACGTTTATCATCTGCCCATCCTTCGGGGTCCGTGGATTTCATGTCGATGATGGCGGCACGCTTTCCATTCACCCCTACAGCTTTGGCATTGATACCCGGAGTGTCCCCCAGCCACTTATCATTGATTTTCACATTGAATGTGTAGAATTTACCCATCAGGTCCTTTTCAACTTTAGTTTTCCAAGTTCCTTCTTCAGAGGGTTCCATTGAAATAGTTTCATAGGCATGCCCTCCGTCTCCTGCTTCGAACAGCATCAGGCGAACTTCATCCGCCGTAGGTGCCCACAATGTGAATTGCGTGGCAGCAGGTGTATATTCCATCTCTGTCAAACTACCCGAACGGACAGGGTAAAGTTCGTACGAAGCATACTCCGTCTTCGCGGGAGTACAGCTTACAACCGTCGTTGCAGCCACTCCAATGATAGCAAGTTCATTCAATTTCATAATATTATTTTTAGATTCTACATTTCAATTCTTATCACTTCTTCACCTTATCCGGATTTTTGGCAATAAAGTCTTTCCAACCATGATAGCCTTTCTCCACCGTGGGCCGCCCCATCTGCAGAAAGTGACAATAGGCAGCAGCAAGCCCGTCCGTTGCATCCATAAAAGTAGGCATATCCTCTTTAGGAAAATGCAGCATACGCTGCAACATGTCCGCCACCTGTTCCTTGGATGCTTGTCCGTTTCCGGTGATGGCCATCTTTATTTTTAAAGGAGCATATTCCGTAATGGGAATATCCCTGCTCAAAGCAGCTGCCATTGCTACGCCTTGCGCACGCCCCAGCTTCAACATGGACTGTACATTCTTTCCGAAGAAAGGGGCCTCAATAGCGAGCTCGTCCGGCAAATAGCTCTCTATGATGCTCAGTACCCGTTCATGAATATGGCGCAGCTTCAGATAGTGGTCTCCAAATTTGCGGAGGTCGATAATTCCCATGGCTATCATTTCCGGCTTGACACCTGCCACACGCAATACGCCATACCCCATAATGGTGGTACCAGGTCTATACCCAATATTATTTTCTCTTTGACCGGCTGTATCACACTATTACCTCCATCAATGTAGGAAAGCCAATCACTTTATCTTTAAAGATATTCAGTAGTTCCTCGTTCAGTTTCACTCCCTGCTCTTGATGCCAACGATGCAGTTTGGCAGAGTTTTCTACCTCAAACTGAACAGAATAGCAGATGCTTCCTTCCTCAATATGACTCAAGATACGGGCTATACGTGGAGCATACAATGTTCCGTTCTTTTCTACCTCGGGAAGATAGTGTTCCTGCATCCATATCAGGAAGTTTTTGTCTTCTCCTTCCTCTACATGATAAGTGGTATTATATATCAGCATAACTTATTTTTTCAAATTCTTTCGCAAACATAGCAATTATTTCAGAATAATGCATTATATTTGCACCATCAAAAACGAAAGCAAGCCTGCAAACGTTAGCAACGGGGCGTTAGCTCATCTGGCTAGAGCGCGACACTGGCAGTGTCGAGGTGATGAGTTCGAGTCTCATACGCTCCACAGAACCATTAAAAACAATTATTTAAGTCCTTGAATTTCAATAATTCAGGGACTTTTCTTTTTCTACTACTCCCCCTCTTACTCCCCCAATCTTTTATATTCATATAACCGCTCTCCATTAATGGTTGCAAAAAAGTCGCTGTAGTCCTTATATATAATCATAGAAAGAAGAGAGAAAAATAAAATCTCGTCTGATATGCTTGATTGCCTTTTCTATTAATTCTATTAAAGTTTGTCGATAAGCTGAATATATTTTTCTTTGCAGAAATAAAAAGAGGATGTATCGAAACTGGTATTCACCACATGGTGAATTTTGACACACCCCCTCGGGATAGCGGGATAAGCATCGCTTTCGAGTTTCCGGCAAGGTGAGCAGCCGTCACTTTGCATAGATAGACTGTCTGCCGAGTAGTTGATGATTCTTTCCACAGGTCATGAATGACGAATATAATGATTTTTCGCAATCAAGGCAGGAAAGTGGGATAAGGGATTATGTGACAAGCCACCGAACAACATTTTTTCAAGGTTCGAGCCAAGAAAACCATACATCACTCACAATCAGCAACATACCTGCAAAGTGAAAGAAGAAAAACAGTGTGTAGGGCTCATCTTGGGCTCAAGGCTCACTATAGGCTTTTGCCGTAGCAAAGACAGAGGAGGGACAGGTATTATTTGTTAAATCATTTTATTAAGGAGACGGGGTATAACCGAAAGACGCAAAGAAAATCCGCATCGAAGGTGAAGGTCAAAACGACCGACGGCACACAGATGACACCCCCTCTTGATTTTATTTCAGTTGTTTCCGAAAGTTGTTCCCGAGGATTTTTATCCGTTTTACAGCAGGAGCATAGCGGACTATGTGACGAAGAAAAGCAAAAGGATATATGACGATTAAAAATGATTACACACAAAAAAGGAAGATAGCAGAAGCAAGTAAAAACATGCTACAAGACAAAACGAACGCACAAATCTTAGCACACTGATAATAAGCATCTTATCGTTTCAACAGAATCCAAAGCACATCTCCGGGACGCCTATAGTGAACCTTGAGTCCCAAATGAGCCCTTGGAGAAGAAAAGAACGGACAAACAACGCTAAAGACCGTTCTATTTCCCGTCTCCAAAGTGGCAATGTTTCGCCCGGAAAGCCATAATGCTTCGTGATAAAAGCGGCAATATTACGACCGTGACACACCTTCTCTTGTTTAATTCCACCCAATAACCGTTAATTCAGTAGTCCCGGGTTAGCCTCAATCGCTTCCTTAGGAATAGCTAGTGTATAGCGGGCATCGTTTTCTTCGAGCACAAAGGTTTTGCCATCAAGCACTTTCTCCAAACGCGGACGGGTGGAACGACGAAGGTCAAACCAGCGATGTCCTTCAAAAGCAAGTTCACGGGCACGTTCATCTAATATTTCCTGTACCAACGCTTCCTTATCCATGGCATTGACAACAACGGATTTCGCTTCGTAGGCCTCCGGTGCATAACGTTTCCGCATCAGTTCCAGCAGGCGGGTACGTGCCTGAGACAGTTCTCCAAGTCGGGCAGCAGCCTCAGCAGCCGTCAGATACATTTCACCCACACGGAAAGTACACAAGTAGTTGTTGCTTCCCGCCTTCCTGCTCTTCCGGAAACCTTTTTCATCCGTTTCAGCAAAATATTTGTCCAGTCGAAGGTCGTTCTCAGCATAAAGGGAGAGAAAAACCGGAGTAGCCAGAGCAGCCCCATTGATTGTACTGCTCAGAGGTGTCTCCAGCGGAGTAATATTTTCCACGGAATTATAACTGTTAGGAAGAGTTGCAGCGGCATCATTCAAATCTACCAATACAGACTTCACGGCAAGCACTGCCTCAGCAGCATCCCAAGCCGCCTGCCACTCGCCCTTGTAAAGGGACACGCGTGACTGAAACGCCTCTACCGAAGCCGCATTGAAACGATATGAATATCTCTGTTCCCATTCTGCCTTCGTGACCAGTTTGCGTGCCTCGTCAATATCTGCTTGGATGGAAGTATAAACTTCTTCCACCGTATTGCGTTTCAGGACTTTCTCCAAATCCGTATCCAATTTCAGCGGCACCGATTTGGTATCCAAAGCTCCCTCCTTAGTATAGGGCTGTCCATAGAGATTTACCAATAAGAAATGTACATAAGCACGGAGCATATACGCTTCTCCTACAAGCTGGTTTACCTCTTCCTCAGTGCCTTCCTTGATATCACTTCTGCTCTCAATGACATGATTGGCAATAAAAAGCACATTGTAATACTTGGCCCATTCAAACGATGAGGTATAGGCATTGGGAGCAAGGTCGTTCCAGCGCTCTATATCCATATAATAATTTTGGTCATATTCATTATCCCGCACCTGCATCTCGTCGGAACGGAAGCAGGCCTTCCCCCGGTCACTGTATTTACTCACATCCTTATACGAACGGGTAAGCAATGCCCTATACTCAGCCAAAGAGTTGGGAATGACGCTACCGGTAGGCTGTATATCCAGATAGTTGTCGCATGCCGCAAGCAGAAGCATGCAGGCCATTATCATCAGACTTATTGTTTTCTTCATTTTCTTTCTGCTTTTGAAGTTAGAAATTCAAGTTCAAACTGAATGTAACCGACTTGGGTACGGGAGTTGCATAAGGATTGTACATCGACTCCGGATCCATGTAGTTATTATATCCCGAACCAAACACGAAGAGATTGCGTCCCTCAACAGATACCGTTGCCGAGTTCATTCCCAAACGCTTTGTCAGGAGCTCAGGGATACGGTAACCCAGACGCAGATTCTGCAAACGTACGTAGTTCAGCTTCTTCACCCAGATATCCAAATCCCTCCAGATGGTTTTAGAATCATACCAGGAATACTCTTCCGGGCTGGAAGCACTCAGCATAAATGCCGGGAGCTCCGCATTCGGGTTTTCCGGAGTCCAGCGGTTCAGCACATCCGCATTATAGTTCTTGCCATAATCCGGATTGATGATGTCATAAGAGGCTGCGTACGTACGTACCCGCCAAACGTCAAAGAGAAATTGACATTCAGCTCCCAGTTTTTATAGCTGAAGGTATTAATCAAACCTCCCGTATAAGGAGCATCGCTACTCCCGATATACGAATAAAAGGTTCTCTCTTCGGCTGCAGTTACATCGGAAGAGGCAATACCTATCCCCCACTCGTCCTTCAGGCGGTAAAGCTCCTTCAAGGTCACTTTCTCTCCCTCCGGATTATAGAACATCATATTACCGGTTTCCTTATTCACTCCCGCAGTCTTCAGTGCGAAAATTGCCCCTACGGGATAGCCTTCACGTCCCGGAGTGGTCTGCTGCTCCGGTATGTTTTCCTGCAATACCTTATTACCGTTATAGGCAAAATTGAAATTTGTGTACCAGGAGAAGTTCTTTGTCGTTATGTTACGGGTAGACAAGCTGATTTCCACACCTTTGTTCTCCATACTTGCCCAGTTGACGTTCATCGAAGTAAAGCCCGTCTCCAGAGGAAGCATGCGCAAAGCTATCAAATCGGTACCCTTACGGTAATAATAGTCCACGCTCAGATTGATAGCCTGGTTCAATACAGAAAAATCAAAGCCGGCATTGACAGACTGCGTCTTTTCCCAACGCAACTTCTTGTTGGGAGCGGAATTAATGATAATTACATCTTCCGACACACCGGGCAAAATACTCTCCGACCGATATGTACCCAGCAGGAACGGAGAAGTATTCTTGTCAATATTTCCCTGCAGACCGTAAGATGCACGGAACACCAGGTTATCCACCCACTTGGCCTGCTGCATAAACGGTTCTTGTGACAGACGCCACAAGGCACTGACAGAATAAAGAGGAAGATAGCGGTACTTCTTATCCACACCGAAAAGGTCGGAACCGTCAAAACGGATACTTCCTCCCACCGTGTAGCGGTTCAATAAAGAGTAGGAGGCCGTAGAGTAGAAAGACACATAAGCATTCTCCTTATAAGTCGTCTGATGGAGCGGGAAAGACGTGGCGTAACTTTCGTTGGGGAAAATCACCGGTTTGGTCGTCAACGTCTTGCGGTCGAAGCCATACCCTGCCGAGAACAAGGTTTCATACCAGGTCTTGCGCAGCTCGGTACCCGCCATCACTTCCAGTTCATGAATATCATTGAAGCTGTCGCGATATTCTCCCATCGCCTTCCAGGTAATCTGTGAATTGGAGTTCTCATAAGACTTCTGCATACCTCCTTCGGGCAGGAAGTGTTTGGTTTCTCCGCCCTGGGAGTATTCGCTCAACTTATAGTAATAACGCATGGCATAGCTTTCCCAGTCCGCTATTTCTTCTCTGGAAGTCTTTTCCAACTGATAGCCAAACTGGGAAGTCAGTTTCCACTTGTCATTGAACCGTAGCTCTGCATCAAATATAGATGAAAAAGAATTCACCACGCTTTCATTGGACGTGTTCTGCCGTTCTTCAAAGATGTTGAATCCTAAATCCTTATCAGTGTTGTTCTGAATATCATAGTCGTAATTATAGTTGCCATTCCCGTCATAAAGTTCAAAATACGGATTAGCCTTGCGTGAATAGAACACGGGATTCGACATACCGTATGCATCTGTCAAGTAATTGGTATTTTTGCGACGGTTGGCAAACATGGAGGCACCCACTTTCAGTATACTGTTCACCTTATAGGAAGTCTTTCCTACCAAGTTGAAACGGTCCATACCCACACCGTCCACATTTCCATCCTCTTTATAATAGCCGAAAGAGGTATAATACGTAACCCTTTCCGTACCGCCGGAAAGGCTCAAGTTATATTCCTGGCTGAAAGCATCGCGAAAAAGGATATCTCCCCAGTTTGTATTAACACTCTTCAAACGGTTGATGGCAGCTTGTGTATCACTGCTCAAAGCATCCCATCCTCCATTCTGGAAAGCAGACAACTCATTGTAATTGGAAAGAATATTATATACGCCTCCTTTATGATTGTCAGGAGAATAGTTGTTACGGATCATATCCATTTCCAATCCTACTTTCTCCGCTGAGTTCAGCAAGTTCAACCG
This sequence comes from Bacteroides rodentium JCM 16496, assembly GCF_000614125.1. Taxonomy (GTDB): domain Bacteria; phylum Bacteroidota; class Bacteroidia; order Bacteroidales; family Bacteroidaceae; genus Bacteroides; species Bacteroides rodentium. The sequence goes on along the minus strand of NZ_BAKJ01000008.1, from coordinate 104,626 downwards.
GTCAAGGCTCAATGTAGGAGTATAGGTAAACCGGGACGAGAAACTGATAACCGGTTTACCGACCTTACCCTTCTTTGTTGTAATCACAATGACGCCATTGGCTGCCCGCGCACCATAGATGGCAGTAGCTGCCGCATCCTTCAGGATGGTGATATTCTCAATATCTGCCGGATTCAGACCTGCAATGGAAGATTGCTTCATGTTGGTGATGTCATTCAGCTCATCCGGTTCGGGAACATCCGTTCCCTCCAAAGGAATGCCGTCCAGCACCCACAAAGGGTCTTGTGTACCATTCAATGAAGCGGTACCGCGAATGCGTATCTTTGCCGGAGCACCCGGAGCACCGGAAGTCGGGCTGACAGAAAGTCCGGCAATTTGTCCGGCAAGCGCCTGGTCGATACTTTTTACCGCACCGATGGTCTCGTCCGATATATCCAGTTTGGATACCGCTGCCGTCAGCTTGCGGCGCTCCACCGTCTGGTAACCCGTCACAACAACGGCATCGAGCATTTGGGAAGATGCATGAAGTGTTATTTCATAATGTTCCTTTCCCGGAACAAGCTTCACTTCCAATACGTCATACCCCACGTAGCTACAAAAGAAACGGGTTATCCCCGCAGGTATAGCGATAGAGAACTGACCATCCACATCAGTGATGACCCCCATTGTAGTCTGAGCACTTCCCGCCTTTTTCAAGTCTTCCGCAGTCACATAGACGGAAGCACCGATAAGCGGTAGGTTATCCTCAGAAGATATTACTACGCCCTGGACTTTTTTCTCTGCAGCAAAAGCAGATGACAAAGCTCCTACAAGGCATAACAAAACGATTAATACACGTTTTTTCATGCGTTACATATAAAATTAAATTAATCCTTAATCCCTAACCCTTAATCCCCAGTGCCGTATTGATACGCAAAATCAGATCCTTATAATGATATTTAGTGGCTATATCCGATGTACCCAAACGGCTCTGAAGCAGTTCCTTGATGCGGAGCAACTCGCCACGCTTCACGGAGATGACATCCGATACGCGGTTTATCTGCGAACCGTAGAAGTTCAGTTCGCGGTGGGCCCCCATACGGTCGGCATCCAAGGTCTTACCGGCATGCTCGTCACAACTGCAAAAGGCAGTCTGATGGTCCAGCAAGAAATGGTTGTCCATCAGTTTTTTGTTTATCTTCACTCCTTCGCTTTCGGCGGCTGCCGTAATCAGCGCATCTACGAAGTTCTTCTGCAAGGCACGTGTCATGACGTCCGGCAAGGCACCGCGTTCCGTAGTGGCAAAGATGTTGCGATGCAGGCCATCCATCAGCTCTACACCGTGAAAGCCTTTTTGCCGTTCACCGATTCGTTCTCCAACATACGCATCAGGCGGTTGTTGCCCAGCAAATCCCAAAGGATATAGGATTGGGCATTCTTCAACACTTGTGTCGGCGCATTCTCCACTACGCCCAGCGGAGTGTTGCGTAGCAAGTAGGTGTACTCTCCCACTTCCGTGTCGAACAGCCATTTGGGATAGGTCAGCACTTCGTCCAGCAGGAACTTCAGGGCAGCTTGCTGCTTTTCTTTTTCTACGAAAGTATAGGTTTTCTGTCCGTCTCCCACAACCGTGTTCTCTATATAGATACCACCGATGTTTGCCAATACATGATAAAGATAATTGTTCCATTGGTTGATAACCGCATAGTATAGGCGGGAAGCTTCTTCATAAGTCTGCCCCTTCTCGCCGGTGGTAGTCCATTGGATGATTTGAGGAACAATACGCTTCAAGTTCTCAATACCCAGCAGGGACGAGCGGACGGCATCATCGCCCAAATCTTCATTCTGCGCACGCGGGTCTACGGCATCACGTACATCCTGCGCCTCACTATATTTATATAAACGGTCTGTATGACGGCTCAGGAAGTCGGCAAGCAAGTCCTTCTCTGCCTCCGGGGTTTCTTTACCATACCAACGATAACCGTATTCTATGGCAAACATATCATACGGGCCGATATGGGGAGAAAGTGCCGTAACACCGTCACCCGGCTGTGCCACATAGTTGAAACGTGCATAGTCCATGATAGAGGAAGAAGTGGTATTCATACGGTCCGTAAATGTTTTGGAGCGCAGGGAATCTGTCGGGAAAGTCCAGGAAGCAATCATATTGTGACGCAAGCCCAGCGAGTGACCCACTTCATGGCATGCCACAAAACGCATGGCATCACCCATCAGTTCATCCGGCAGCTTTACTCCTCTTGCTTCGGGACGTACGACACCGGTTTGCACTGTAATCCATTCCTGGAGCATGCCCAGTACATTATGCCACCACATGATGTCCGCTTCCAATATCTCGCCCGAACGGGGGTCGAGGATAGAGGGACCCATGGCATTGGCTTTGGTGGAGGCGGCGTAGGTCAGCACGGAGTAGTTCACGTCATCCTTATCCACATTCATGCTGTCCGTCAGCTCCCTTGCAACGATGGCATTCTTGAATCCGGCACGTTCAAAAGCAGCCTGCCAATCCTCGATTCCCTGCTTGATATATTTCCGCCAACGACGGGGCGTAGAGTTCTCGATGTAGAACACAATCGGCTTGGCAGGTTCCACCAATTCACCGCGAAGGTAACGCTCCCGGTCTTCCGGTTTCGGTTCCAGACGCCAGCGGGTGATGAACGGTTTCTTGTCTACACGCTGCTGACCGTCACTGTAATTCAATAACGGATTGGTAAAATAACCTACACGTGGACTATCCAGACGTCCCATCATCGGTTTCTCCGGCAACAACAACAAAGAGGAACTGACTTCGACCGTAACAAACACAGTCGTTGTTCCCTCGGTCACCTTAGTTGTCAACTCGGAAGTAGCCACCACATTGTTCTCAAAAGCTTTGATAGATAAAATGCGGGAGAGATTCTTGATGGCCGAAGTTCCCAGATTGATATTCGTAAAGACATTATTGATACTCGTCTCCGTACCATCATAAATGTCGTTCACCTTGACTACTATCATCGTAGAGTCGTTATTGAACGCCTCTATCTTGAAGCCGGCTATCAGCGGAGAAATATAATTATCCAGTACGGACTGCCGTATGGCATCCTCATCCGGCGCCAACGGAAGAGGACGGCTCTGGCGCACCAGCAACTTGCCGGCAGCCTTGTCCAATTCGAAGCGTACCATCTGGTTTTCGTAATTCGTTCCGCGGTTTACGCCCGCCTCATTCAGTTCGGAAGGAACACGCTGCAATTTGTTTACTACCAGCATATCACGTCCCAGCAACCTTGCCGGCACTTCAAAGTAATAATCGCTCTTCTTCTGGTAAACATTGAACATTCCCTTTCGGGCAATAGCATCGGAACCAGTCAATTTCTCGTAGTCGCTCTTGGATTGAACGCTATCCTTGGCTTCACTCTTCTTTTTCTTACGGAACCATCCCATAGCTTCGGGAGAAGCAAAATCAGATGTACCGGCATGCAACAATACGGCAGGCTCACACATGAGTACTCCCGCAACTGCCACGACTGGCAGGATTGTCTTCAATTTCATCAATTCAAACTCTAACTTTAATGCAACAATTAGTCCGTTAACTCTCTCTCTTTGACGTATGTTAATAAATACCAACCGCCAGTCTGTTCTACCTCCATAGAACGGTAAACGGGGCGCAAAGATAGTAAAAGTATATTTTAAAAGTCACTAAACAACGCTCATTTATGTTTTTTCCATAAACAATATGAAGACTTTTACATATATATCGCTTTTTCTCCTATCCTCTATCATTTCTTCTTCACATAAAATTTTGTACCACTGATACCAAATTATCTTCCCCAAGTGGAGGCAAAACAATGATAATATTGTATCTTTGCACCGTTTTTAACTTAGAAAATAAATAAGATAACAACGATATGATAGCTAAAATCAATCAGCTTCTGCAGGAAGTAGAGGCGCTGAAAGCCGCTAACGCCGAGGAATTAGAGGCACTCCGCATCAAGTACCTCAGTAAAAAAGGAGCCATCAATGACTTGATGGCAGATTTCCGCAATGTAGCCGCCGAACAGAAAAAAGAGGTGGGTATGCGCTTGAACGAACTGAAAAACAAAGCACAAGAAAAGATTGCCGCTTTGAAAGAACAGTTCGAAAGCCAGGATACCGGCTGCGACGATATTGACTTGACCCGTTCAGCCTACCCGGTAGAATTAGGAACCCGCCATCCGCTCTCCATCGTGAGAAACGAAATCATCGATATATTTGCCCGTATGGGATTTAACATTGCCGATGGACCGGAAATGGAAGATGACTGGCACGTATTCTCCTCCATGAATTTTGCCGAAGACCATCCGGCACGCGACATGCAGGATACATTCTTCATCGAAAATGATACAGAAAACGTATCGCACAGCATCATTCTCCGCACACACACTTCCAGCGTGCAAAGCCGTGTCATGGAGACTACACAGCCTCCTATCCGCGTGCTTTGTCCGGGACGTGTATACCGTAATGAAGCCATCAGCTACCGTGCACACGCATTCTTCCACCAGGTAGAAGCCTTGTACGTAGACCGCAATGTATCTTTCACCGACCTGAAGCAGGCTTTACTGCTTTTTGCCCAGGAGATGTTCGGCAGTGATACGAAAATCCGTCTGCGTCCCTCCTACTTCCCCTTCACAGAGCCAAGTGCCGAAATGGACATCAGCTGCAACATCTGCGGTGGCAAGGGCTGCCCCTTCTGCAAGCACACGGGCTGGGTAGAAATTCTGGGATGCGGTATGGTAGACCCGAATGTACTGGAACTGAACGGTATCGACAGCAAGGTGTACAGCGGCTATGCCCTCGGCATGGGTATCGAACGCATCACCAACCTGAAATACCAGGTAAAAGACCTTCGTATGTTCTCTGAAAATGACACACGCTTCTTGAAAGAATTCGAGAGCGCTTACTAATTCAAGAGCTGCATTCACCACAGATTACACGGATTTACACAGATTCATTTTTAAAGATGCTGGTATAAAAGAATCTTCTCTGTGTAAATCCGTGTAATCTGTGGTGAATAAGTATTTTGATATACCTTTTAAAATATCCATCCGATGAAAGACAGGCTCATTACTCCCGGCTATTGCTTTATCCTTGCAGCCAACTTTCTACTATACTTTGGCTTTTGGCTGTTGATTCCTGTACTACCGTTTTATTTATCGGAAGTATTCAGTGTTGGAAGCTCTACCATAGGTATTATTCTCTCATGTTATACGGTAGCCGCCTTGTGCATCCGTCCTTTTTCCGGTTACTTCTTGGATAGTTTTGCACGCAAACCTCTGTATTTGCTGGCGTACTTTATTTTTATGAGCATATTCGCAGGGTATATCATTGCGGGGGCGCTCACCTTGTTCATCTTATTCAGAATCATACATGGGTTTTCGTTCGGCATGGTGACAGTAGCCGGCAATACTGTAGTCATTGATATTATGCCTTCATCCAGACGTGGAGAGGGACTTGGATATTACGGGCTGTCCAACAACATTGCGATGGCTGTAGGTCCTATGTCGGGACTCTTTCTGCATGATGCCGGCATGAGTTTCACTACCATTTTTTGCTGTTCACTCTGCTCTTGCCTCGCCGGATTCATCTGTGCCTCATTGGTGAAAACGCCCTATAAACCTCCTGTAAAGAGGGAACCTATATCGCTGGACCGCTTCATTCTGCTGAAAGGCATTCCGGCAGGTGTAAGCTTGCTGCTGCTGTCTATTCCTTACGGAATGACAACCAACTATGTAGCCATGTATGCCCGGGAAATCGGCCTGCACGTCACCACAGGCTTCTTCTTCACTTTCATGGCGGCGGGTATGGCAATCTCACGCATATTTTCGGGAAAATTAGTGATAAAGGGAAAATAACACAAGTCATTGCAGCAGGACTCTATATCGTGGCATCCAGTTTCTTCCTGCTATCAACATGCGTTTACGTCATTCGGTGGGACGATGTGATGTGCAGTATTGTATTCTTCGTCGTAGCCCTGCTGCTTGGAGTAGGATTCGGTATCATGTTTCCGGCATACAACACGCTGTTTGTCAACTTGGCTCCCAACAGCCAGCGGGGAACAGCTACCTCCACTTACCTCACTTCTTGGGATGTAGGTATTGGCATCGGTATGCTGACAGGCGGATATATTGCCGAGATTAGCAGTTTTGACAAAGCCTATCTCTTCGGGGCCTGCCTCACGGTTATCTCCATCTTCTATTTCAACCTGAAAGTATCTCCTCACTATCATAAAAACAAATTAAGATGAGAAAGAAAGAGCGTTATGAAAAAATCCTTGCTTGGTTTAGGGAAAACCGTCCCATAGCCGAAACAGAGTTGCATTATGACAATCCGTTCGAACTGTTGATAGCGGTTATTCTCTCTGCACAGTGTACAGACAAACGCGTTAATATGATTACCCCTGCCCTTTACCGGGACTTCCCTACTCCCGAAGCACTCGCCGCTACGACTCCCGACGTGGTATACGAGTATATCCGCAGCGTGTCCTATCCCAACAACAAGGCCAAGCATCTTGTAGGCATGGCCCAGATGCTGGTGAAAGACTTTAACAGTGAGGTCCCCAATACCCTCGAAGAACTGGTAAAACTGCCCGGCGTAGGCCGCAAAACAGCCAATGTCATCCAATCCGTCGTTTTCAACAAAGCGGCTATGGCAGTAGACACACACGTGTTCCGCGTCAGCCATCGCCTGGGTCTCGTATCAGACAAATGTACAACTCCGTTCAGTGTCGAAAAAGAATTGGTAAAACATATACCTGAAACAGACATCCCCATAGCTCACCACTGGCTTATCCTGCACGGTCGCTATGTATGCCAGGCACGTACTCCACAATGTGATACCTGCGGTTTGCAATTAATGTGCAAATATTACTGCCAGAAATATAAAGTTAGCAAAGAGAGCGGCAAAGACAAAGAATAAACAACGGTTTCATAGCAAAAAAAAGAAATAAATGCTAACTTTGCGCTCACTAAAAAGAATTTAGTAACACTTTTAAATAAAATAGAGTATTATGACAATTGATCAATTTAACTTTGCCGGAAAAAAGGCATTCGTTCGTGTGGACTTCAACGTACCCTTGGACGAAAACTTTAACATTACAGATGATACCCGTATGCGTGCCGCTCTTCCTACATTGAAGAAGATTTTGGCCGATGGCGGTAGTGTAATTATCGGTTCTCACCTCGGTCGTCCGAAAGGTCCGGCTGACAAGTTCTCTTTGAAGCACATTCTGAAGCATCTCGAAGAGCTGTTGGGTGTTGAGGTGCAATTTGCTAACGACTGCATGGGTGAAGAAGCTGCCGTAAAGGCCGCTGCTCTGCAACCGGGTGAAGTGTTGTTGCTCGAGAACCTCCGTTTCTACGCTGAAGAGGAAGGCAAACCCCGCGGTTTGGCCGAAGATGCTACAGACGAAGAAAAGAAGGCTGCCAAAGCTGCTGTTAAGGAAAGCCAGAAAGAATTCACCAAGAAATTGGCTTCTTATGCAGATTGCTATGTAAACGACGCTTTCGGTACCGCTCACCGTGCACACGCTTCTACTGCATTGATCGCTAAATATTTCGACAAGGACAACAAGATGTTCGGTTACCTGATGGAAAAAGAAGTAAAGGCAGTTGATAAAGTATTGAACGATATCCAACGTCCGTTTACTGCCATCATGGGTGGTTCCAAGGTTTCTTCCAAGATTGAAATCATTGAAAACCTGCTGAACAAGGTAGACAACCTGATTATTGCCGGCGGTATGACTTATACTTTCACCAAAGCCATGGGCGGCAAAATCGGTATTTCTATCTGCGAAGATGACAAACTGGATTTGGCTCTTGACCTGGTGAAGAAAGCAAAAGAAAAAGGCGTAAACCTTGTTTTGGCTGTTGATGCCAAGATTGCCGATTCTTTCTCCAACGATGCCAACACCAAGTTCTGCCCGGTTGACGAAATTCCTGATGGCTGGGAAGGTCTTGATATCGGTCCTGAGACTGAAAAGATCTTTGCAGATGTCATCAAGAACTCCAAGACCATCCTTTGGAACGGTCCGACGGGTGTATTCGAATTCGAGAACTTCACTCACGGTTCACGCGCTGTAGGCGAAGCTATCGTAGAAGCTACCAAGAACGGTGCTTTCTCACTCGTAGGTGGCGGTGACTCTGTAGCTTGTGTCAACAAGTTCGGCTTGGCAAGCGGCGTGTCTTACGTATCTACCGGTGGCGGTGCATTGCTCGAAGCAATCGAAGGAAAAGTTCTTCCGGGTATCGCTGCTATCAACGAATAAAAACAAGCAAAATAACACCCAAAGGCAGCTCTTTGAAAAAAGGGTTGCCTTTTTTACTACTATCCTTATCCCTATAATGAAACGAATTCTACTATCCTGCATCCTTTTATCAGCCACATGCATCCTGAAAGCACAAGATGCTTGTCTGAATGATGTAGTCAACACTTTAAAAGACCGCATTTCCCTCTCCGGCTATGCCCAAGTGGGATATACATACGATGATGCGGGCGAAGGTACCAGCAATACTTTCGATATAAAGAGAGTTATCTTCATGGCGCGCGGTAAAATCACCGATAAATGGTCGGCTTACTTCATGTACAGCTTTGCCAATACCGGAAAAATCCTGGAAGCCTACACGGAATACCGCTTTCTACCCCAGCTCACAGCACGTATCGGACAGTTCAAAACCATGTATACCATTGAGAACCCAATGTCTCCCTGCTTTGTCGAATTAATAAACTGTTATTCTCAAGCCGTCAATTACCTGGCCGGTATCAATGGCAGTGATCCGTTGTATGGCTCTGCAAGCGGTCGTGATATGGGATTGTTGATTTATGGAGACTTGTTCGACTCTTTGATGACTTATAACCTTGCCATCATGAACGGACAAGGCATCAACCTAAAAGATAAAAACAATCAGAAAGATATTGTAGGCAGCCTTATGGTACATCCATTGAAATGGTTGTCCGTCGGCGGTTCCTTTGTTAAAGGGAAAGGATGCGCCGTAGCCGCTTCTTCCATTAATCCGGACATAGCCATAGGAGAGAATTACACCCGAAACCGCTGGTCGGCAGGTGCCACCATCAAAACAAAATCCGTAGATGTACGTACGGAATATTTGGCTGGAGAAGACGGACACGTTAAAAGTGACGGTTACTATGCAACCGTATCTGCATGTGCTTCCCAAATTTGACGTAATAGCCTCTTATGACTATTTCAACAAAAATAAAACTATTTCCGATAAACAGACCAATTATGTAGCAGGTGTACAGTATTGGTTCTATCCCAAATGCCGTCTGCAAGCCCAGTATACATACTGTAACCGCCATAAAGGAGAAAACTCAAACCTGCTTCAAGCACAGTTGCAAGTTCGTTTCTGAGATGGGGAAATGGAAATTTATGAACTTTTTGGCATCCTTTTTGTAGTTTTATAAAATACATACCCCAAAAGAGACTGATTTATGAACGAACAAGCCATACAAGAACAATATCAGCATATCGTTACTCTACTCAAGCAGCAACGGCTGAAGGAAGCACAATCCCAACTGGAAGCCTTTCTTTGGAACAGCGGTGACTGGACACTCCGCAACCGCTTGGAACAAGCTCAGACATCCTATCAGTACATGCTGCAATACATGCGCCAGGGAATCGACGATCCTGAACGACAGAAAGTATATCGCCAGATTCTGACCGAAACTTGGGAAGTCGCCGACCAGGCACGTCTGTCTTTCCTCGACGGAGTTTCCACACACTATTACCATTCCCTGCGCAATAACCGGGAACGCCTCCCCAAAGAATACGGCATTGCCACACTGCAGAAGGTATTGGAATCTTTCCCTGATGACTTGGCCGTTTGTCAGCTGATGCCGGACAACCAGGGTATGGACGCCGTACTGCAACGGCACGAACAAACCGCCCAGGTTCTTTTCCTTTCCACATGGAGTAACAGCAACTGGTCTGCAGAAGACGAACAGCAAGCCAAAGGATTACTGGAATCAGAAATGCTTCCCGTCAATGATTTGTGCCTGTTCACCAGTGCCGTCATGCTCAGTCTGATGGAATGCTTTGATACCCGTAAATTCTCATGGTTGCTGGACGCCGTAACGCATGCCAATACGCAAGTAAACCAACGGGCTTTGGTAGGTATCGTTTTTGCTCTTCTTTTTCATCCCACCCGTTTGTCGCTTTATCCCGAATTGACAGCCCGCCTTTCCCTGCTCAATGAAGACGGCAGTTTCGGCAAGCAACTGAACCGTATTTACATCGAGCTGCTCCGTAGCCAGGAAACGGAAAAGATAGACAAGAAGATGCGTGAAGAAATCATTCCGGAGATGATGAGGAATGTGAACATCATGCGCAACATGAAGTTCGGTTTTGAAGAGAACCCTGAGGAAAACGATCTTAATCCGGATTGGGAGAAAGCTTTTGAAAGTTCCGGACTGGGAGACAAGATACGAGAGATGAACGAATTACAGCTGGAAGGTGCTGATGTCTATATGAGTACGTTTGCACAACTCAAGACTTATCCGTTCTTTAAGGAACCGTACAACTGGTTCTATCCGTTCGACATGCATCACTCCAGCATCATCAAGGAATTCGGATTCAAGCCTACCGGAGACAATGCCATCCTCTCCCTTATCCTCCAATCCGGTTTCTTCTGCAATAGTGACAAGTATTCCCTTTGCTTTACAATGGCACATATACCACAGTCACAGCGTACGATGATGCTCAGCCAGATGACTTCCCAGGATTTGGACGCACTCATGGACGAAAGCAAATCCTCCGCTTTGCGGCAGTATGCCGAACGACCGGATGTCATCAGCAACCAGTATGTCCACGACTTATACCGTTTCTTCAAGTTAAGCCAGCGCAGACACGAGTTCCGTGACATCTTCAAGGAAGAGATTGCCCTGCACCGTATCCCGGCACTCAAAGAGATCCTGTGCAAACCCGAGCTGCTGATTACCATTGCCGACTTCCACTTCCGCAAAGAGCACCCGGCAGAAGCATTGGAGCTTTATAAGGAATTGATAGCCTTGAACCATGCAAATGCAGACATTTTCCAAAAGGCTGGCTATTGCCTGCAAAAGGAAAAGAGGTATAAGGAAGCGATAGACGCCTACCTGAAAGCCGATGTACTAAAGCCCGACCATGTCTGGACAATCCGTCATCTCGCTACGTGCTACCGGCAGATAAGGGACTTTGCCTCTGCACTGGAATACTATAAGAAAGTGGAGGCAATCCAGCCGGAAAGCCATAATGTCCTTTTCTACGCCGGAAGCTGCCTTGCCGAACTGGAAAGATATGAAGAGGCTCTGCAATATTTCTTCAAACTTGATTTCATCGAAAGCAATTGCATCAAAGCATGGCGTGCTATAGGCTGGTGTTCGTTTGTCAACGGCAAGTATGAGCAAGCAATGAAGTATTACGAAAAGATACTCGTCTCCAAACCACTCGCGGCAGACTATCTCAATGCCGGACATATTGCTTGGAGAACGGGCAAAATAGAAAAAGCTGCAGAACTTTACAGTAAAGCAGCTTTGGAATATGGCGGGCAGGAGATTTTTAGAGAAATGTTCGGTAAAGACAAAGAAACACTTGTCAGACAAGGAATCAGTGAAAAAGACATCCCTCTAATGATGGATCTGGTTTAGACCTCCAACAACTCCCTGTACAGCCTCTGTACGGGGAGCCCCATTATATTATAGTAACTCCCGGATATGTTTTCCACCCCAATGAATCCAATCCACTCTTGTACACCATACGCTCCGGCTTTATCCATGGGTTGGTATTTGTCCACATAATAGGCAATTTCTTCTTCGTTCAGTTTGGCAAAACGCACTTCTGTTGCCGCCGCAAAACTGCGTTGCCACTCAGTGGTAGTGATGCATACACCGGTAAACACTTCATGGGTACGTCCGGACATGTCGCGCAACATCTGCATAGCTTCTTCCCTATTCTTGGGCTTTCCGAGAACTTGTCCATCCAACCAGACAATGGTATCTGCCGTAATCATCAATTCGTCCGGATGCATCATATCACGGTAGGCATCCGCCTTTTCCCTGGATATGTAGAGAGGAATATCCGCTCCCCGCAACGTCTCGGGATAAGATTCATCCACATCGGACAAAGTTCTTACTTCATATTCCACTCCCAAACCAGCCAGCAATTCTTTCCTTCGCGGAGAGTTAGAGGCAAGAATCACCTTATATTTCTTCAGATTATCCAACATCATGTCATTTACGATTTGACGATTTACAATTTAACGATTGAAACAACTACCAACCAAAAGCTTTTTCATCTGCCATCCAAAGCCCTTGCACTTTCAATACCTGTTCCACAATGTCGCGACCACAGCCATAACCGCCTTCTGTATACGAAATATAGCGAGCCACAGCCTTTACCTCAGGCACAGCATCCTTAGGACAACACGGCAAACCACACTCACGCATCACCTCCAAGTCGGGAATATCATCACCTACATACAATATTTCCTCGTCCTTCAAGCCATGACGGTCACGGAAGTCATGGTAATCATGGATTTTAACAGAAGAACCCATATAGATATTTCCATCCTCAAAACCTAAAGAAGTAAAACGCTTGCGGACCGCTTCTGTACGTCCACCCGTAATTATACCCAGCAACACACCTTGCTTAGCAGCCAAATGCAGGGAATAACCATCCTTTATGTTGACCGTACGCAGAGGCTCACCCTCCGAACTCATAGGGATAACATTGGCACTCAGCACACCGTCCACATCAAAAACAAGGGCTTTTATCTTTTTCAAATCATAGTTTATGGTACTCATTGCACTTTTTTCTTGTTCATTATAATATACCTATATACAGCAAAACATTAGTTCAAAAGAGGCAAGCATCGGCATCCGGCTATCTTATTGCCAACCGATGTATATTCTCGCTAATCTCCCGATATAGTTCCAGCATTTGCGGCTCATCGGCAAGCATCCGCAGATGCTCGTCAATGACATTCTCATCATAGCGTACAGCCGGTCCTGTCTGTGCGGCAAGCGGTTCCAGCTCATGCACCTTGCGGGCCGTCTCGTCTATCAAGGGGAGCATTGCCTCGAACGGCAGCCCGTACTTTTTCAACAGCTCAGCAGCCAACACATACATGTGATTGGTAAAATTGCACGTAAACACGGCCGCCAGATGCAAACTTTTGCGCTGCTCGGAACTTGCTTCATACACTTTTTCCGATAGGGCGGAAGCGATGTCCTTCAGAAGCTGCACATCCTCTTCCGAATTGCTTTCCACAAAACACGGTATCTGTCCAAAATCCACTTCACGCTGCTTACTGAAAGTCTGCATCGGATAAAGCACTCCATAACGCGCTACATGCCCCTGCCAAATATTCATAGGAATACTGCCGGCTGTATGCACCCATAAAGCATTCTCCTTTCCAGAAACAATCTGGGGTAATAATTCTACAAACGCCGCGTCCTTCAGCGAAACGATATAAAGCTGCGCCTCCTTCGTAACCGCCTGCAGCTCCGTGGTATATACTGCCTCCACCGTCTGTGCCAGTTCCTGCGCCGATTCTTTTGTACGACTGTAGACCTGCACTATACGGAACCCTTTCCGATAAAGAGCCTTTGCCAGATTAGTAGCCAGATTTCCGGCACCGATAAAGGCAATAGACGTATCTTCTATACTTCTTCCCGCCATACGCTTATCTTGTTGCCAACCAATACAAAATAGCCCCTAATACCAGCAATGCCAACGGCAACAGATAAGCCGACATCGTACCGAGCAAGGCAGTTATCAACCCGAAGTTCAATATCAGCCATAAGCCTGTCAATACCAATCCCACCGACTTGTCATGCTTGAACAGCAAAAAAATCACTGCGGTATACAGCAGAAAATTATCCTTATTCATCACCCACGGCAAGCCGATTGCGGAAAAATGCACCAATTTGTCCACCAAGTAAAGAATGCCGAATACAATCAGTGTGATGGCAGTGGCTTTATATGTATCACGATTATTGTTTGCTTTTGCTGCACTCACTGTTACTTTCCTCCGTACTTATTGATATGTATCTTTTCCCACTGCAGATTGTCTTCGTTGAAAGGCTTGCGCTCCATCCCCTTATGGCCGATAGCAATAACACTGAGCACCTGCAACTGCAAAGGAATATCCAACACCTCGTGCACATACTCGCCGGAAGGCATACCGGAAGCCGTAAAACGTTCGCGCACCTGCACCCAGCAGCTTCCCAGCCCCATATCTTCGGCCTGAAGTTGCAGGTAAATGGAGGCGATGGAGGCATCCTCTATCCACACGTCGCTTGCCAGCGGGTCGGCAACGACCACTACTGCCAGTGCCGCATCGGCAATAAACTGCGACGCCTGCTCCTTGCAATAGGACAATTCCTTCAATTTATCCTTGTCGTCCACCACTATGAACTGCCATGCATTGCTGCGCTTCGACGTGGGTGCCATCAGGGCTGCTTTCATCAAAGTAACGACTTGTTCTTGTGTCAATTCTTCTTCTGTAAACTTCCGCATGCTGCGGCGTGCTTTTATCAATTCACTGAAACTTTCCATAACATATTCGTGTTTAGCGAAGGCAAATTTAGATAAAATATCCGGGAATGGCGAATAAAAGCCTTACAATCTTCTCCCTGCCTCCTTTTGTATCAGACAAGCAGATAGGCAGTATCCGGAGCAACCGAAAATTCCTCTAAATAGATTATCCAGTCGGTCACATCCTCTACCGTAAACCACGCTTCATCACCCTCGTGCATGTGGCTGACGTCATAAGGTTCTTGTATAAGCTGTCCCTTGAAGCGTTCTCCATCAAACTCCAACAGCTTGAACCAAATATGTTCGCGGTCGTCAGCCTGCTCGGCACTGTCTGTCTTCAAGCCAATTTTAAGCAAGATAGAGCCTTCGTCCTTCTTTGCCATGTATTTTACAAGACCGAAACGCTCGCGAGCCAACGCACTCATGCGATTGGTTTCGCGGGTACTGATAAAGAATAGCGGATTCTCGCCCCACATGCTATCGTATTCGGACACCTTCCGCAGTCTGCCCTTCTTCTCGTCGTCCTCACTCGTATAGATGAACACGGGTGCCGTGCGACCGTTGTGCCCTTCCTTGCGGTCGTCCACACTGCCAAGGGCGAGGCTCCGGTACTCATCCAGCGCCTTTGTCCACGAAACGTAGGTGGCCACTATCGGCAAACGGTCATTCAACATCCCGATATATACGCCAGCACCTGGTTCGGAAGGCTTGCCGTCTTTATCGAGCAGATGACTGGCAAGGGTGGAAATCAAGTAATAATGGTTGTTGTAATTCTCCTTGTCTGATTTCAGAATCTCAAGTTCATACAAACCACAACGGTTCAATCCGTGCGTATGCAACCACACCTCGCCTCCTTCACCGGCCACAGCATGTACCGTGAACAAAACACTCGTTCCGGGAACTACCGCCGAGTCGGCAGCCAGAGTGGCCCACCGAGCACAAACCAGTTTCTCGGCACTTTCGTCCACAATGGCAAGCAGGTCGGGCACCATGGCTACAGCAATCTTCAGTTGCAGATGGTAGGACTTCTGCCCGTCAACACCGAACTTCATAAACACTGTAAGTGCCCTATCGGCTTTACCAATAGCATTCAGTTCTTCGTCAGTGAAATAATAATCCCGACGATTAAACATATCAGGCATTGAAAAATCACCTTCATAAAAACCTATTTCATACACTTCGCCATCATATCCGACTTCCATATATCCCGGTTCGTCTTCATCAGGCAAACGTTTTTTCAACAATTCCACTCCAGAGATAGCAGCCACGCGCTCAAAAAGGCGTACTGACAAATCGACTTTACTGCCCTTGGGCACTGCCATCATGTAAGAGGACTCTTCCCAATAGCCCAATGCTTGTTCTTCGAGAACCGTTTTCTTTTTCTTGAAAATCATATATCTATCCTTTTTATGTAAGACTTCAGCCATAATGACAAAATTAATAAAAAAGCCTACCCATGCCAACCGAAATTTCAGTTTTTTTGTTAAGTTTGCAAGCAATGCCCCTCAAACTCACTACATATTACCGTGGGAGCAAGGTTCCTGACCTGCCAGGCACCAACACCTTCCATTCCACAGAGCTGTTCCGAATCTACGAGGCAACTCCGGGGTATACCCCCATACTCATTGTGGCATCCGAAGATGACAAGCCCGTTGCAAAACTGCTTGCCGCTATACGTAAAAGTGTCCGCATGTTTCCCCCCGGCATCATCAAAAGATGTGAAGTGTACGGTACGGGAGAATATTTCAATAACGAGGCAGACAAAGAGACTATCTTCAGTGACATGCTGCAAAGGCTTACCAATGAAGCATTGCGCGATTCTTTTCTCATCGAGTTCCGCAACCTGGAAAATGCCATGTTCGGATACAAATCCTTCCGCGACAACCAATACATCGCCATCAATTGGCTGCGGGTGCGCAACTCGCTGCACAGCATCGAAAAGGTGGAAGAGCGTTTCAGCCCGTCACGTATCCGGCAAATAAAGAAAGGACTCAAAAACGGCGCCCAAGTGCGGGAAGCACGTACCAAAGAGGAGATTCTCTGTTTTGCCCAGATGTTGCGCCACGTATATTCTTCCAAGATACGGCGCCACTTCCCCAGCATCAAGTTCTTTCAGCATCTCGAAAACCAGTTGACAAAAGGGCAGCAAAGCAAAATCTTCATCGTCACTTATAAGGAGAAGATTATCGGTGGCAGTGCATGCATTTATTCAGATGATAGCGCCTATCTATGGTTCTCAGGTGGCATGCGCAAGACTTATGCCCTGCAATATCCGGGTATTCTTGCCGTATGGAAAGCACTGGACGATGCCAAACAACGCGGATACCGACACTTGGAATTCATGGACGTGGGACTTCCCTTCCGTAAACATGGCTACCGTGAGTTCGTTCTCCGCTTTGGAGGAAAACAAAGCAGCACCCGACGCTGGTTCCGTTTTCGTTGGAACTGGCTGAATCGGGTGCTGATAAAGATGTATGAATGATTCTTACCGAAATCAGAAATTAGTGTAGACTACATATCCATGAGCCGGTACATTAACCTGCGCATTTACGGGCTCACTCTTCCCGGTGAAATAGTTGTTCCAATTGCCGGTTGTTCCCGGAAAAGCAACATTTACAGCCGTATGGGTGAAGTTGCCCACTACCACTAATTTCTTTCCGGCTACGCTTTCTACCAACAGTGAACGTCCGTTGTCCCAGTCGGAGACTCCCACTTTCCACGTCAGCGCCGCACTCTCATCAAACAGTTCCGGATGGGCATTGCGCAATTTCATTAAATCCGCATAAACATCGTGTAACTCCTTGCGGTCAGCATTATCCAGATATTCCCAATGCAAAGGCTTCCTACCGGTACGTCCATTCTCCTCTATGGAGATGTCATACCCCATCTCTCCGAACTGCCAAATCATCTTAGGGCCGGGCACTGTAAGGAAGAATGCCGTGTTCAGTTCCAATTGCTCCATACGGGCATTGAGTTCGGTTTTCAGCACGCCATCGCCCCATTGCGTCTGCTTGTAAGCCGCGCGTTCTTCATCATGGCTCTCCATATATCCTACCCATGCCGGAGTCTTTTCATAAAGACCGCTGAACGAGCTGTCCGACTTATACCCCATAGCCGACTGGCAATAGGCATTATTCAAGTTGCGCCACAAGTGCATGCCATCGACCGCCAACTCCTTTTCTTCTCTCGAGTCACAGAAATGTTCCAAAATAACGTATGCGTCATTCTTCACCTCCTTGATGGCTGCATTATAATCTTTCAAGATGGCCACACGTTTTCCGTCATAATTAGACGCCGTACTTTCTGTAGATTTTGTCTGTGTAAAACCCTTCGTCAAGTCAAAACGGAAACCGTCCACTTTATACTCCTTCAGCAAGAATTGCAGGTTACGCTTCACGAACTTGCGCACCAACGCACTCTCGTGGTTGAAGTCGTGGAACACACTGTAAGGATGGGGAGCATCGACATTGAAGTACGGGTTGTTGCTTGCCGTTTTGTCTTCATTCCAATACAACTTGGCAAAAGGGCTGTTCCCGGTGGCGTGATTATAAACCACATCCAAAATAACTGCCATACCCGCTTCATGACAAGCGTCAACAAACTGCTTATACATAGCTTTTGTACCATAAGCCTTGTCCATCGCAAAGAAGAAGCAAGGATTATACCCCCAACTATCGTTTCCGTCAAACTCTTGTACCGGCATCAGTTCGATGGCATTGACTCCCATAGCCTTCAGATAAGAGAGCTTACCTATCGCACCATTAATATCACCGGAAGTAGTAAAGTCACGTAAGTGCAATTCGTATATCACCAATTGCTCCGGATTTGCTATTTTAAAGTCATTAATCGTCCAGTTATAACTGTCTTTCTGTATCTTGAAGGTCGAAACGATTCCTACTCCCCCTTCAGGATAATCCATACTTTCGTTATAGGTAGAAGCCGGAATATACTTGTCATTATCAGGATCAAGAATCTTTTCCGTATAGGCATCAGCCAGACGAACCACTTCGCCCTCTTTCGTACCCACATAATACTGGAAAGCATACTCCTTGCTTGCATCCAGTCCCTTCAATGTAATCCACCAACATCCGGAAGCATCATCACGATACATCTGCGACTTCTCATCATTGCTCAACGTCCAGTTGTTGAAGTCGCCCACTACATGTGCAAAGTCCTTATGATTTCCATTCGTATCTTTGTCATAAAGCACCAATGTCACCGTAGAATTATCCACCACATTGATACCCTCGACCATACCAGCCGGTACTGCCGCTGTTTTAACTTCACCAGGTACAAAACCTTCATATTTTGTGTCGGTCACCTCGATAAAGGAATCCGATTCTATCCCTTTCTTGCTGCCGTCGGCATTGCGAATCACTATTCCAAGCTGGTTCACCGGTGTCTTCCCGCTTCCAAACCACTCACGGATATTCGGGCTCAGCGTAATGCTCCATACGTTGGCTTCGGTTGAAGTCATCTTGCATTTGTCCTTGTTTTCCGTCCACGCAGCCGGAACGAACAGCCAAGTACCTTCACTGACCACCCCTATATGCACATACACATCTCCCTTATGTCCATAAAGAGCAGACTTTGCATCCGCTTTAAAAGTAATCACAAGGGGCTGGTCGGCATCCGGCGCTGTCGGCATGAAGCTCAAACCATCCGGAACAACAATTGCATTGGCAGCCTGAGTGACAGATATTTCTTTCTTCTTAGAACCGGATATAATATTCAATTGTGCCATCCTCGCTTTTCCAGTTTCATTCTTGCCGACAGAAACCATAATCGTAGCTTTCCCAGATGCGCCTTTTGCCGGATTGATGCTACACCAACCGGTATCCTCGCCACTCAGTTTGGCTGTCCATTGCTGCCCAGCCTCAAAACTGACGCTTTGCGAAGAAGCAGCTTCACCAAAGCTAAAACCTTTTTCAAAAATCGACTCACTACCGGAATCAGGGGTCAGAAACTCCTGAAACTCCTCTTTATCGTCACCACATGCCGTGAATACCAGCACTAAACCGAAGCATATTGAATGCCATAGAACAGAAAGCTTACGTTGATTGATTATTTTCATAATATTATAAAGTATTCAAAGTTATCGCTTCACAAATATAGCCGGAAAAGAAACGGCAGACCGATTAACGCAAAAGAAAACAAGGATAAGATTACGAAAACGTTTGCATGCCAAGCTGACAGTCCTGTCGAACATAGTCAATCATATTTTTCATACCGGAAATGCGATGTTTCACACATTTTCGATACGAATTTAATGGAAAGTGGCGCGAACTACCTTCATCTTTTCATTACATGGGGTCGGTCATATGCCTATCGTTGGATAGCAATTCAAAGAAGACACCAATGAACATAGTCAAGAATATCAGCATATATAGGAGTATTGGGAAGTAGATAATTACAGGACTATCTTTTATGTAAAACAATGTTGCACATATTGGATACTCTGCAGAACAAGATTGCGTATAAATCTGCCTCAAACCTTCCCATTTATCTTTTACATTCATAGTGAAGGCATTTCTTCCTTTACAAGCTTGTATCATATCATGCAAGAACAACTTATTATCCGGATTATCAGATTTCACCACAAATGCAGGATCGCTTAATTTCGATTTGTAGAAGTTGGTCAACAACACTTCGTCATTCATGACAAATCCTTTTCCCACAAAAGAGAACATCAGAATTCCGACTAAAAAAGAATACAGGAAACCTAATGAAAAGATGATAGATGTTCGTTTAATGCACTCTCCTTTAGGCAAGAATACATTCAGCTTTCTAACTTCCCTATATATAAACAGGAACATTACTATTATCATAAAAAGTCCGATACAGTGATAGCTAAAACCAAACTTTGTCAGCGCGAACGTTTTAAACAAATCGGCATTTAAGCCTACGACTATCCACGCAGAAGAAATTGCAAAAAACAAGCGCGGATATAACAGGTTAAGGCTTAACGAGGTCTTTTTAGGCACAAAGCACCTTCCTAAGCTAATAAGTATAATTGTTATCAAGGGCAAGCCCCCCATGAATACTAAAATAGTATCAACGTTAATAGGGGAAAAAAAGTGAGCCACTACAAAAGCAACAACAGGTACTATAATAATCCATTTATTGATTCTTTGCCGAGTTCCTATATCAGTCATTAGGACTGTTAAAATGTTGTATTTTTGTAACAAACGGTCATATAAAAAGGTAGTGCTCTCATTGTCTTTGCTAAATAACTCTTGGAAAAACTTCTTGTCAGACTCGGTGAACCCTTTATCTGAGGGCTTTTTGTATTCAATTTCTTTCTCTTCGGCACGGGCTATCAATTTGCTTATCTTTTCATTTGAAGGTTCATAGATATTAGTCCCTTCTATTTCAACCTCATCAAACCATTTGGAGTGATGGAATAAATATTCTGAAGCAGGATTCCTGATGATATTAATCCATTCGTTTTTTATATCAACTAGTTCCTCCAATTTCCTCAAGGCAATGCCCGAGTCTACATTGTTCATGACTATTGTACGTAAGTAATAGAATTTCAATTTTGTATATAAGGCCTTATACGTGTAGTTTGAATGCAAATTAGCTCTGAGTTGATTGTAATATGGAAGATCTTTGAAAGTATTATTAATTTCAAATTCGAACATAAAATCCAAGAATATTTTGCGGGATAAGGGATAGCTATAGTCTTCCCATCTTTTATTAGGAGATGATTTATCCTCTTTTTTAACGTCGATAATCCTTTTAACATATGTATTCTCCTTAATGGAATTTACTAAAGAATTATTAGTACTGCACCTTCTAAGAAAGTCAAGAGGATATTCCATTTCAAACAACGGCAAATCAGAAAAACTAAATTCTTGATTCACCTCATTCCTTCTCCTCAAATAAACATGTTCCATGCTTTCGTTTAATAACGTATCATTGCCTAAAGCTATATCTCCTCTGTAAGCTTCTGCCAGACCTTCGTCTATATTTCCTAAGGATATTTCAAATAGGTAATTATGTTGATGAATATCATCTTTCCCATTATGATACAGGAAATTCAAACTGCATTGAGAGATATATAAATAGACAGGGAATTGCTTCCTTTCATCTTGCACCTGGCATTTTAGTCCCTTGTATTTAAAAAAATACGCCTTATTTTCATGAATGGCACATAGCTTGTCATCAGGTTCAAAAAAAGTATGTTTTCCCATCTTTAAATACTTTTATACAGTTTATATATTTTACTATTTTATCTGAGACACTTTTATCTTGCCCCTTTTCCAACTTGCTTTTTATAGCAAGAAATTCATGCGACAGCCTATACCACTGATTAGAAGGTGGATAGGCAGTTATGTACATCATAAATAAGATGTGCCCCCAAAATTCACTGTCATAATCATTGATGTCTTCATAAATTGATTTTACCAGTAGAGATGACATTATTTTTTTTTCGTCACTATTGAGATGTGATTGGGGTTTTATATCATCTTTTAGTTTATTGTAATTGGCTTTCAGCAAGTACAATGCATTGAAATTTTTAATGGCGCGACTTCTTACAAGGGTTTCATCATCAAAAATAGCTATCAAGAATTGCTTTAATGTGTATATATCGCTTCCACCACAATCCTTCAATTTTATTTCCAACCCTTCCAGTTGCCCATTGATAAACTTGAAAAAATGATACTTAAAACTTTCAGGGGTATCTAACGGACAAGCTCCTTGTGCAAGAATCCAATGTTTTGAATTATAACCCCATCCTTGCTCTCTGATTTTCTGTGAAAAGGCTTCGTCGAACGATGTTATAGGGAATATCCAATATTTTCCAAACGGTCCCTTGTTTTCTTGCAACTGCTTATCACCTTCTTCTATAGCCTGCAGTAATTCAAATCCATATTCGCGTTGCCCGCCTTCTTTATAATTTAAAAGGTAATCTAATAAAATAATATCATATCTCCTTTTTTTTAGTCGTTCAATAGCTTCTTTTACAGTATCAACACTTTCTATCACATAGCATTCTTTATCTTCGAACATGCTTCCTAAGATTTTATCGACTATCTCTTCTTTGCATAAAGATTTATTTCCAAGAGGATATGTCTTCATTTTCTTTTTAGCATAATCATCCACCAATAAGAGCCGCCATTGAGCTTTGGGATGTTTTTCGCTATTTCCCATGCCAGTGATTACGGGCATATAAGGAGAGATTTCTTTTTCTTTTTTCAATAATTTTTTCATAGCCTCTTTCATCTCCCTTTCAGAATGGAAAATAAATGGAGATATTTTTTTCTTGTGCGCGCCTATATCTACCAAATAAGACTGCCGTATAATTCGAGCATAAAAGTCTGCTTGCTCCTGTGTGACAGACAGATAGTATAATCCCATCTTTGTGTTGTCAATAATTGTATTTATTACCTCTGATAGCCGACTTTTCATGTTTTCAAGCCAGATTTCCTGATTTGAATCCGTTTCATCCAAATATGACGGGACATAATAATGCCAAATACTACTATCAATGTATTTTATACATCTGGGTATGGCAACTCCTGTGGAAAAGGAAATGTCGGTCTTGAAGAAATCTACAGCAGACAGGTGCAACGTAGGGAGTACTCCTTTGTTGTTGTCTTTGAATAGGTGATCCTCAGTTCTTAGCAAACTTGCCAAATATTCATCAGGCTTTTTGGGGGTATCTGAATCCTTTTCAAAATCTTCCACTTCAATATAATGGACATTGCATAACTCAATGGTATTGTGCATGTCAGGGACCTCCAGATTTTCTATTATATTACTTAAAAATACCGGAATCGCATGTTCAGAATTTAGATTCTCATTTTCATTGGCTATCCTGATTTTATCGTTCTCCAATTTTATTTTTCCACAAAACATAATCATTCAATTTCATTATGTTAAACATCATTTTGCATAAACTGTATTCGTTGGATATACCTAACTTCAGGCATTCTTGAAGTCGGTTTAATGACGGCATAATACTATCTTTATCCATGACTGGCAGTAGTAAAGCCTTTTCTTTGAAATTTTCATATAGACTTTCGACATCCTTGTATTTCTTTTTTAAAGATTGGTCAACACTTTCATTCGTATCTTTAATTTGTCCAAGTTTTTTCTCTATTCTTGTTACCATCGCCTGTATCTTGGATTTTAATTCGTATCCATCTTTTACATACAAATATAAAAGTGAAAAGCTACCTTCTTTTAATATCTGATAAATATCTCCTTTATTATGCTTGAACAATAATAGGGGTACTCTTTTATTAGGACCATAAGAACTCTGCATTAACCTTCTACCAAAATCGTAGTCGTGAACAAGGTAATCAGCCTTGTCTCCAAAAAGTTCAACTAAAGAGCCAAAATATATTCTCCCTAAATCCGGTGATAGTTTTCTTTTAAATGAACGTATGACAAAACATCTATAATCTGACCTGAATGGGTATTCATCACTATTTACCGGACATTCATAGCAATAAAACGGGGAATCTTGCTCTGCCATTAAATCTTCCAAAAAATATTTCCGTGTGTCATTAGCGTTATCATTATTATTTAATGGACATAGGGGAATATACTTACTGAGCCCTTCTTTAAACTTATCATACTTAATCAGTCCACGTAAACTATCCAATATTATCATAGCTTCATTATAAACATTGTCTATATTGGGCAAATTTCCATCTTTTGCAATAATCAAATCAGTTACACTCTTTATGAAATTACTGAAAAATACATGTAAACGAGCTCCCGGGTTATATTTCCGTAGCAGATATTCGATATTGCCAATTCCTACTTCCGAAAATAGGTCTAATAAATAGATAGGCAGTGATATTTTTCTCCAATTCGAACTATCAATATCTTTTCCCCCTATATATTCTATTTTTGTACATTTTCTATCCCTTAGAAAAAACTTTCTCGGGAAAGAAGCTTCTTGTAGTGATTACCAAGCTTTCCATATCTGATTATAAGATTAAAAGATTTTTCAAATATAGCAAAAAGTAATTATTATTACTCGATAAAACGAGGAATAATACTGAAAAATTCAAAGAAAGCATAGTTCACAGAGCTCTACGAATAAACGGTTGCGGCCATTAAAGAAGCACGTGAGGCAAAGAATAAAAAAAACGTTTGATAGTGTAGAAAGTTTAATGGAGGGCGAAAGCTGAATTTTGCAAAAATTGAGCATGGTTGCGAGATTGCTTTCCCTCGGCATTTATCATCGTCAAGACAAGCATCCTTATGCTTCAGCCAATTACGGTGAGCCTCCGACAAATAAAACATTTTAACAAGACAAACATCTGTGTTCAAATATAGTAATCAGTAAAGTCTACATCTTTCTTGCCACTGTTTTGCCCGGATATTACGAGGCAACCTGAGATACACGATGAGAGGATGAAGGCAAAATGTGTTCAACTCTTAGTTCTCATTTGCAAACTTGAGTGTTCTTCGATAAAACAAAAAGAATCCCCAATATAGCGTTCTACTATGAGCAATGTAGATTAAATTGTTGTGAATCGAGTAGGAGGAAAACGAAAGTTTTCTTCCTACTTTCGTTTTCCCTCTCACACCACCGTACATGCCGTTCGGCATACGGCGGTTCCTATTTTGGATACCATTTGAGATAACTATCCGTCAGCGTGATATACCCTGCCTTTTTCAGATTCTCATTTGATATGGCTCGTGTCAAGATTGGACTGTCGGCTATACGCCAATTACCAAGACGCGTGTTCCCCCATTGATAGGCTTGCCAAGCGGCTATGCCACATCGTTGGAGGTTGATTATCCTCGTCTTGGGTTTCTTCCATGCTTTCCATATACACATTCGTATCCGCCGCCTTAACCATTCATCGGTTTCAAGGCAAAGCCGTTTCATCTGAGCAAGATGATAGTACCCTATACAACCCCGTATGTACTCTTTCAGCTTCTGTTTCCTGCGTTCATAACCCCAACCATTACTGCGACTCGTCAACTCTTTGAGCTTGGCTTTCATCTTGGTTTTGGTTTGGGGGTGTACAGTAAGCTGACATTTGCCTTTGTTTACATAAAAGGAGTAGCCGAGGAATTTAACTCCTCGTACATTGGACACTACGGTTTTCTCCCGGTTTACGTTCAGAAAGAGTTTCCCCTCGATAAATCGTGTGAGACTTGACTTTGCACGCTGTGCGGCTCGTTTGGATTTACAGAATATCATGGCATCATCGGCATATCGGACAAAGGGATGTCCTCTGCGTTCGAGTTCCTTAGCCAATTCGTTAAGCATTATGTTACTCAACAGCGGACTTAGAGGCCCGCCTTGCGGTGTCCCCTCTTCGCTCGCTTCAAAAAGTCCCCGGGTGATTACTCCGCTGCTTAGATATTTGTGTATTAGACTCACTACTCTGCCGTCAGTTATCGTGCGGCTGAGGATTTCTATGAGTTTGCTGTGATTGACGGTATCGAAAAAGCGTTCAAGGTCGAGGTCGACCACATATCGGTAGCCGCTATCAACTATCTCTTGCGCCTTTACTAGCGCACTATGGCAGCTCCGATTGGGACGGAAGCCGTAGCTCGTCCGGGAGAACTCTCGCTCATAGATTGGGGTCAGTGCCTGGTTGATGGCTTGCTGGACTAAGCGGTCTACCACGGTGGGGATTCCCAAGAACCGCTTCTGGCCGTTGTCTTTGGGTATCTCTACCCTGCGGACGGGATTGGGACGGTATGTCCCTTGTCGCAAGGAACTTGTCAAATCATTTTTGTTGGCCAAGAGCCATGGTAGCAACTGCTCACACGACATCCTGTCAATACCGCCACTGCCCTTATTGCCTACCACTGCCTTGTACGCGCGGTTAAGATTGTCGGGACTGAGAATGAGTTCCAACAGATGTTCCTTGTCGAATGGTACTTCCGCGAAGTTGTCTTCACATATCCACATGAAAGTCTGCACTCCTGTAATAAGCAAATTTTAAATCGTCATTTTTCGGTAAAGTTAAATCACCGTCTAATAATAGAGACTATCAGTTTATACTATTGATTACATTTTAATGCCGGTCATCTTTGGCTGGGGGTACCCCCAGCAAAGATGTGTCTTTTTCCTCTTCAAAAATGGATTTTCGGTTTCCCATCCGGTAGCTTTGCCCGGTGAGTTTTATGACCTCGCAGTGATATAACAGCCTGTCCAGTATTGCTGAAGCCAGCACTTCGTCATCCAGCGTTTTGGCCCATTCGGTGGGTGCCTTGTTCGTGGTAATTATCAGTGAGGCTTTCTCGTGAAGCGTGTTGATCAGATTGAAGAATCCTGCGGCATCCTCTTTTTTCACCGGGAAGAGCATTATGTCATCGATGGCTACCAGGTCGGCTTTGAGCAGACGGTTGTATGCGCTCATGACCGAAGGCATCAGCGTTTTCATCTTGATGGTGTTTATGACATCCTCCATCGTGACCATATACGCCTTGTATCCCTGCCCCACAGCTTCGTACACGAGTCCTGCGGCGATAAAGGTTTTGCCTGTTCCGGAAGGTCCCATGAGTATCAGGTTGTAATTCTGTTCGAGCCACCCCAGCCGGCGCAGTTCACGCAATCTTGGTGCGGTTATACCTTGCGAGTAGTTGTGGTCGAAAAGGTCGAGGTCGTGTCTTGCCGGCAAGGCCGCCGCTTTCAGTCGCCGTTGGAAGTCCTTGCTGTCTCTTTCCTGAACCTCGCGGGAGAACAGGTCATGCAGGAACTCGACATGGTTTTTTCCCTGCTCCTGCGCCAGATGAGCTTCGGATTCCAGCAGGCGTGGTAGAGCGTACAGGCGCAGACGCGAGCACAGGGTTTTGATTTGTTCGTTTGTTATCATACGAAAAGGGTGTTAAAGGTGGATATGTCTGTTTTCTCGGGGATCATGGCGGATGTATCAGCCCCGGGAACCGGCTCGGTTTCCGTCCGGACCTCAATGGGGGTTTCCCCTTTACGGATCCTGAGGGTCTCGGCTACCTCCATCAGGCTGCATCCGTTGAAGACACCTGCTTTAAGGCACTCGTCAAAAGCTTCGGTAAGCGTGATGTCCGAGTATGCCGCGTGGCGCCGGACTATAAACTGGAGGTTGTCGCGGTAATTACGGGCCTTATGCACACGTAGTTGTGATAAATATGTATCAATCACCGTGCTTGCGGGAAGTTCTTTGCGTACAAAAGCCTCATAATCATCCAGCGAGGCTTCGCGGTCACGTCGGTGGGAGGTATTGCTTACCAGACGCCCCTTATCTCCGCTTATTTTGTGAACGGCAAGGGTTTTGCCTGTCTCATGGCTGTAGATATATAGCCGGCCTTCTTTTTCTTCGATATAGACCAGCGTCTGATGGCCGTGGTAGGTGCCTGTGGGAACGCTGTAATAATTGCCCCGGTAGGTTATCACGTTGTCCTTTCGCACGTGATGCGGCAAGAGGGTTTCGCAAGGAACAGTCGGGACTCCCTTATAAGGCATGAGGTATGCTTTTTCCGTCTCAAACTCCTCAGACGGGACACGACGTATGCCGTGATGTTCCGTGCCGTTGGCCGTGCGTTCCAACCAGCCAAGGACTTCCTTGTTGAGCAGGTCCATGTCAACCAACTCGCGGCCGCGGAGGAAGTTGTACTTCACATATTTGACGACATTCTCTATCTTACCTTTGCTCTGGGGATCGGATTTGCGACAGAACACGGGCTCAAAGCCATGTTCACGGACAAGGGCGCGGAAAACGCGGGTAAGCACCAGGTCACCAAGGTTTTCATTGACAAGAAACACCTTGTCCTGGTCATAAACTATCTTTCGGGGTACTCCCCCGAAGAACTTGAAAGCCAGTTCATGGGCATAAACCGCAAGAGCGGTGGTAAACGGTGTACGGCTAAAGTAGACGAACTTATACCTGCTGCGGCTCAGACACATCGCAAAGAAATACACTTTTAAAGACTGTCCCTGAAGTGTCTTCATCCACCGTTCACCGAAGTCGCATTGGGCGTATTCGCCATAGGGAGTCTCGGGTTGCTTCTCGTAGGGGCGGTAACCTTTCTCAACCTCCTTGGGAAGATCGTGCGTCAAACGCACTCGCTTCACGAAGTTGAATACCGTTTTGGGGGTTACGCAGGGAAGATCCGGAAAATGCTCCTTCAAGCGGTCATGGAGCTGGGGAGCCGACAGAAAGGGCCACTTACGAAGCTCATTGACGACATAAGATTCATAACTGTCAAGTTTATGACCGTAATGACGGTCATAGCTCTGGCTGGACATGAACTCCTCTTCTGTCATGGACAGATACTTAGACACCGTTTGACGGTGAAGGCATAAGGATTGGCCTATTTGAGTTTTGTTTAGGCCATCTGAAAATAATTCGTTAACTTTGTACCACATCAGATATTTCTTTAATTGGGAAGTCTCGGTCATAGCATTGTAATTAGTAGTTCGCACCACAAAATTACAATGCTATTTTTTATAATCATGTCGATTTTACTTTTCCGATTTTTGACGAGACAAAGTTACCGATTACAACTCCCTCATACCTTTCGGTTGCCGACCTATCTCTTTGAGGGTAGCCATTAGCTTGGGCTGATGTTTTCTGCATTCTTACTTTCATACAGTACGTTTCAATTACTTTCGCTTAATTATTAGGTTCTGCCCTTCGTGGGGTGTATTGACTTTTTTCCCCACTACTATGGTGTCTGCTGACTTCTCACGGCAAACTTTACTCCACAACTTTCGTAAAAAAAAACTATTTGCTGTGTCCGTGAGACCTCCCCGATTAAGAACATAATCTTTCTCACTTATACTTGCTTGATTTACACAACTCGTTCCGAATAGCATAGGGCTTCAATCCGTTTGGCGACCTTACCCACGAGCATGTGCCTTTATATCAAGTTTCTGTTCGTCAAGTCAGTGATTTGCCTACGGCTTCCTTCAGATTCCGCATCGCTACGGACACCCTTGCCTTCGGCTGTACGCTTGCCGCTATTAGGCTGCGTTTGGGACTTGCACCCGTTAGATTATGCCCATGGCGGGCGAACCCCCAAAAAAGGCTACAGTTATTATAAACTGCAGCCCTTTTTTGCCATAATACTTTATGTTCTTTCAGCACATTATCTTCACTGAATATTAAAATCCAGCCGTCAGAATCTAATTATTCTATACTCTAATGCATTCAGTTTAATTTCATTCATCAATTCCAGAGGTTTATTTTCGTAAATATCAGTAGCTACATGATGCTTCCAACCCTCCGGTAAGATAACAGAAACATCTCTATTACGCACATTAACCAATATCATAAAAGCGTCTTTACCATCGCTTTTCTGATACATCAAGACGTCTGAAGCAGGATACCCAGTTAATATTCCTTTCCGAAGTGCAGGATATTTATTATACAATCCCATTAAACACCCATATTCTTGATAAATATCCGAACATTCGGACCAATCCACGGATGTATATGCAAAAAAATTAATAGGAGCCTCATGTCCAATTTCTTGTGAACTATAGATCAATGCTCCACCATGCAAAAAAACTGTTCCAACGAAAGCAGCCATAGCCGCCCTTTCACTTCCTAACTCCACAATTGGCGACATTTTAGAAGCCTCATCATGATTGGTAATAAAACGTAATTTCATTTTTCCTGCCGGAATTGAGTCATACTCGCTCCAATCCACCTCCAACAAGCGTGCCGCACTACTATCATTAACGAAAACATCCCGCATTGCCTCCATCAAATCCCAAGCATAGTTCATATCAAATCCTGCATCAAAATGATCTCTACGCTTACCTTCTGCCAACATTAACAATTTCCGATTTGGAATAGCCCTCAGAGAATCAACAGCTTGCTTCCAGAAAGTATATGGAACATAATCAGCAGCATCACAGCGAAAACCATCTGCACCAACTTCTTGTATCCAATATTTCATAGCATCAATCATTGCAAGGCACATATCTGCATTATCGTAGTTCAAATCTGCCACATCATTCCATCCTGTTCCTGCAGGAGAAATTATATTTCCGATACTATCCTGAGTATACCACTCTTTATGTTCTTTAATCCAAACATGGTCCCAAGATGTATGATTAGCAACCCAATCTAAAATTACACTTATTCCTTTTTCATGGCATAACTCCACTAAACGCTTAAATTCTTCTACTGTTCCAAATTCAGGATTTATTCTTTTATAATCTTTGATACAATAAGGAGAATTCACCGTATTTACCTCACCAATCTCATAGATTGGCATAAACCAAACAACATTAACACCCAAAAACTGAATAGAATCAAGATGTTTTGATATGACATTAAATGCATTCTTCGGAGCAAAAACACGTGGATTGATTTCGTACATCACAACGTCTTCTACAGCAGGTAATACTTGCTTTTGTTCAGTAACTATCTCGCGTTTTCCGGCACAAGCATACACTGTCAATAATACAAGTATAGTATAAAATAAATTCCTCATCTATTTACAATTCATTGGTCTGACAAATAAAAAAGGATTAAAGGTTCCCCCCTTAATCCTTTTTCTATAAATAAGAGATCCTTAATTGGCTGTCATTGTAGCATTCTTAGCTTCCGGATCCAATACAATCGTGTATGTTCCAGCAGAAACTTTAATATTTCCACCATCCTGCGTCAGCGCACCTAAACTACCACCAAAGTTTATAGTCCAAGCTGCATCCCATCTGAATTTCATTTCACCATCACCTAATGTAATAGTCACCGACCACTTTTGCGTTTCAGCATCATAATCCATTAAAGTGCCTTTATCCCATCCACCAGGAGTAGCGTCACCAATAATCTCCCAACCTGTTTTATCCAAAGTAGCAACCATCTTCTTAGTATCGGCACCTACTCGATAATAACCGGCAGCCTCAATCTTAACATTACCGCCATCACCGATAACAAACGTAGTTGATGTCTTAGCCTCATTCCAAGTAATATCTCCAACAACACCAATCCACGTACCAGAATCATAGAATTTGAATTCTGTATTGGCAGGGAAATAGTGAGTGCCAGTATATTTGAAATCACGAGCTGCAGATTCTACCTTATAGCAGTCATCAGCTTCCGGCTTCCAACCATCACCACTCTGATAGCTACCAGGCAATGTCATTGCAGAGCTAGAAAGCTCAATCGTTGTTTCTTCCATACTATAAGTATATTTTCCTGCATTAGTCAAATTTAAAGTAATAATATAGGGACTTGCCTTTACCACTTTGAAATTTTGACCTCCAGCAACCAAGTTACCGGCCAACTCAGAAAGTTTACCTTCTTCTGCTCCATAATTGAATCCCCAGTCATTATTGGCTCTAAATTTGAATTCCTTATCGAGCAACGGAGTAACCACTGTCCAAAGACGAGTAGTGGTATCGTATTCCATCTGGGTATCTTTGTCCCAACCACTAGACGTAGCATCTCCAATTACTCCCCAAACCAGCCCTTTCTCTGATTGGGTTACCTTACCTTCTGCATCTAAAGTAATTTCAATGAAACCTTTACCATCAGCAGTAACTTGCTGGTCTTTAGCCAATACTTTCGTAAGGTCTGCACCATCAATGATTGCATAAGAAGCAGCACCATCAAAATTGGCATAACCACTATAAATACCATCACCGTCAGGGTCACCTATCAAATAGGCAGTAGTGTAGTCCCAATCAGGATAGCCAACAGCTACATAAGCATACTTCCATGTAATATTATCTACATTAGGATCATAAGGTGTAGCCTTAAAAGTTATTGAGTTACTAGCTGCATCAGTATAAGCATCATATGCCTCAGAAACCAAAGAAACAGTAAAATCATACGTTTGCCCCGGATATGCTCCTACTTTAGCCAATAAAGAATTCATTTCACTATTTGTAAATGCCAGTTTTGCATCCCCAGTTTCTCCTATTACAACACTCTTATTGGTAGAAGTATTTGTTAGAGTTACAACATAATTAACTACTGCAGAAACTCCATAATCTGCCTTATCCCAAGCTATTTCCGGAAATTGCGCATCCTTATTGTCTTTAGTAATAGTAATATCTGTTTGGGAGAGCGCATGCAATGCAGCAGCAGTCTTCAATTCCAATATGGGGGTAGCATCCTCCTCACAAGACATCAATGCGAAGATTCCAGCCAAAAGTAAATAAATATATTTTGTCTTCATATCATTCATGTTTAATCATTAATATTAGTATCCTTCATTCTGTACCAGGTTCTGATTAGAACCAATATCGTCTGAAGGCAAGGGAAATACTTGATAAAAGCTTTCCACAGATTTCCCTGCTGCAACTCCACCCTTCCATGGCCAAACATAATCAGCAGAAGTATATTTACCGAAGCGAACCAAGTCTGTACGTCTTTGAGCTTCGTAGAATAGCTCACGTGCGCGTTCGTCCATCATAAAGTCCAAAGTAAAATCACTATCGGAAATAGGTGCGGATGCCTTGTCTGAATAAGCACGTTTACGCAAATCATTTACATATCCTAAAGCCTCTGTTTTTGTTGCTCCCTGTCCGCCACGAAGAACAGCTTCTGCTAAATTCAAATAGATTTCACCTAAACGGAATAATGGATAATCTGTCCAAGCTTCCGCAGATGCAGGTTTACTTCCATCTTTATTCACATTATAAAACTTGGTAACAGGAATGCCATTATTGACAAAATCATCTTCTTTCACTATCTCAAAATTCTTTGTAGCTTCTGTACGTAGCATTGCTTTACGAGTATCCTTATCACTGTTATCTTCTTTTTCAAATATATTATATAAAGAAGACTTAGCTCTAACACCTTGCCAGCCTCCCTTTGCATTAGTTTCTTCTTGAAAGTCAGTAGATCCCCAGCACAGCAAGGCTGTCATACCTCCCCAGGTCATTGTATCTTCACCTTCATATCTCAATGGGAAAATCATCTCTTTGGATTGGTCATTATCAGCTTTGAACATATCGCCATAAACCGGTTCCAATTGGTAACCTGCTGAAATAATCTTTTTAGAATAAGTCACACATTCAGTATATTTATTTACACCTACATACGTGTCTGCATTCAAATACAAGCGAGACAATGCAGCCCACAGAGCAGCTTTATTAGCATGTCCATAATTATCATTAAATCCAACTACAGGATCAAGCATATCACTTTCACATGCCAACATTTCACTTTCAATGTATTCAAATAATTGATCTTTCATAATTTGTTGTGGACGAACGCTACCAATAGGGCTGTTTTCATCTACAAACGGAACATTACGATACAAATCCAAAGCATACAGATACATCAAAGCACGCATAAAACGAGCTTCTGCACGGAAAGTTTTAATAGAAGCCTTTACTTGCTCTGAACAACCTCGTGAGGCAAGTTTATCATCAGTTGTTTCACGTAAAAACGCATTCGACAAGTTAATCTGATAATACAAACGATAATATGATCCTTTGATCCATGGACTTGAAGCAGCCCAAGAAATATGATTGAAGTCTGGAATACCAGGATCATTCCAGCAACAATGAGCGATATCAGAAGCCAATTCCTGCATATTCCACAATACGCGAATAAATGAAGCCTGAGAACCACCGTCAATGCCGGCAACATCCTGGTCTGAGTCTCCACCTGCATTACCACCTATTACCAAACCTGCATATATTTTAGCCAAACTTTGTTCATAAGCTCCTATCTCCTTTCCAAAAACGACATCCGAAACCAATTCATCCTTATCCAATGGAACCGTATCCAGATCGTTCACACAAGAGGTAACCCCTAACATCGTACTCAAAAGGGCTGCCGACAATATATATTTATATTTTAATATTTTCATAACTTCATTGATTAAAAATTAAGATTCAAGCCTAACATAAACACACGAGGGCGAGGATAGATATTATTATCAACTCCACTACCGCTAATT
Organism: Bacteroides rodentium JCM 16496; assembly: GCF_000614125.1. Taxonomy (GTDB): domain Bacteria; phylum Bacteroidota; class Bacteroidia; order Bacteroidales; family Bacteroidaceae; genus Bacteroides; species Bacteroides rodentium. Next base: position 70,251 of record NZ_BAKJ01000008.1, on the reverse strand, counting down.
TCAGGATCCAAACCATCATATTTGGTAATAACAAACGGATTCTGTACCGTGACATAAACACGTGCACTTTGTTTATCATTGAACAGCTTGTTAAAAGTGTATCCTAATGAAATATTGTCCATCCGTACAAAAGAAGCATTCTGAACATAGTAACTAGAACGGTATTGCCCTGTCTTGAAATTTGTTTTCCATGCAGAAGTCAAACGATTTTTCAAGAAACCAGTTTGGTCATACATTTGTGAACCATCCCAAGCCTCACGATTGGATTGTACATTGTTATAAGCATAGTTTCCAATACTTGCACGCAAAGCAAATGATAAATCCCAATTCTTATAAGACAATTGAGAAGTTAATCCCATGAATACGTCAGGAGCAGACTTTTTGTAAGCGACCAAATCTTCTTCGTCTATTTTATTATCCCCATTTTGATCAACATAAGCACCTTCTATCGGATTTCCAGCCTTATCATAAAGTTGTTCCCATACATAAAATGAATTATAAGGATGATCAACAGCATTTATCATGATATTATAACCGGTTGCTCCATCAATACCAGTATGAATCACACCTTTATAAGCCGGGTCATCATTAAATGTCAATTTAGTAATTTCATTTTTATTATAAGAGATGTTATAACTCAATGTCCAGTCCCAATCTTTTGTCGTGATAGGATGAGCCGTCAAAGTAAGTTCAATACCTTTATTCTCCAATGTACCTACATTCGTCAACAACTGGTTACTAAAGTTTGTACCGGCAGGAGCTGTAACTGTATTCAGCAAATCATCAGTTTTACGATAATACAAATCAAGAGTACCTGTCAATTTGTTGTTCAATACACCGAAATCCAATCCAATATTGTAAGTTGTAGTTTCTTCCCATTTCAAGTTTTCATCATAAGCTTGAGGAGCAATCAATGAATACTTGTTGTTACCAAAATAATAATTTGCTCCAGCTTTGGAATACATATAGCGAGCCATATAAGGATAGTCACCATTATTCAGGTTTTGCTGACCAGTAATACCATAGCCCAAACGCAACTTCAAATCAGAAAGCCAATCCACTCCCTTCAAGAAATTCTCTTCTTTCATCTTCCATGCCAAAGCAACTGAAGGGAATAATCCCCAACGATTGTCTTTATTGAAACGTGAAGAACCATCATTACGCAAGGTAAATGTCACCAAATAACGGTTCAATAATGTATAATTCAAACGCCCAAAGAAAGAAACAAGATAGTTTTCAGTTGAATAATCTTCCATATCCTTATAGAATTCCTTACCAGTTTCTTCAGCTTTTACTGTAGAATAAGGATATTTGGTCCATGTAGAATTATAGAAATGCTGCCAAGAATAACCAGCCATAACATCGACATGATGTGCACCAAACTCTTTAGCATAATTCAAATAGAAATCCAGCAATGTATTCCGCTTCAATTGATAATAACTGCTATTTTCACCAAACCCTGTTTTATAGTTACCTTGGCACCAAGTCATAGGAGCATTATCTTCTATAATAACATCACCTTCACTCTTAGACACGTCATAACCTAAATTCAAGTTTGCTCTCAATTCGGGCAGGAAATGAAACTTATAGTCAATTTGTGCATTACCAATACTTCTATAAACAGTCGATTCGTCATGCTTTGAATCTAAAATAGAAACGGGATTAGCCAAACCAATATCAACCGGTGTAGGATTATTGCCACTTTTCATATACATAAAGTAGCCGTTACCATAGGGATTTCCATCCATGTAAATAGCTGTGTCGGATCATATTGCGTCGCCATACCTATCGCACCAGTATCTGCAAAACGGTTTGTATTATAAATACCTTTCACATTCAACTGAATATTCAATTTCTTATCAAAGAAATTAGGATTCAAGCTAATAGCACCAGTCAAACGCTCCATATTAGAAGTCTTCAATATACCATTTTCATTGGTATAAGAAACTGATACACGATAGGGCATGTGCGGTATAGCGCCAGAAACATTAACATTGTGGTCTGTACTGAAAGAGGTTTTAAATATCTCATCCTGCCAATCAGTATTTGCCTGACCTAATGCTTTAAACTGAGCACTTGATTCACCGAATTTAGAAGTTACAAATTCTCTAAATTCATTTGCAGACATTACATCTACTTTATTAGGTCTTGTATTAATAGAGAATGTACCGCTATAACCAACTTGTACACGTCCAGACTTTCCTTTTTTAGTATTAATAATAATAACACCGTTAGATGCACGAGAACCATAAATGGCTGTTGCAGAAGCATCTTTCAAAATAGTAAAAGTCTCAATATCATTGGGATGGACAGTAGCCAAAGGATTTGACATACCATTAATGCCACCGTCATCTACAGGCACACCGTCAATAACAATCAACGGATTATTGGATGCAGACATAGAAGAACCGCCACGCACACGAATTGTAGCACCAGCTCCCGGAGCACCACCGTCAGTAATCACACTTACACCGGCAGCTTTACCAACCAACATATCAGTAGCAGATGTAACAGCACCTTTTACCATTTTATCTGCACTAATAGCCGTAACAGACCCGGTCAAATCATTCTTTTTAGCTGTACCGTAACCAATTACGACCACTTCTCCCAACAATTCTGCATCATCTTGTAATGTAATAATTACTGAAGGAGCAGCAGCTACTTCTTGCGTCTTGTATCCGATAAAAGACACGACCAACGTAGCTCCCTGAGGAACAGTCAACGTAAAATTACCATCAAGGTCAGTGATTGTACCATTCGTGGAGTTTCCTTTTTCCACTACATTTGCGCCTATCACGCCACCCAAGGCATCTTTTACATGCCCTTTCACGGTGATGTTCTGTGCATAAGCGCCAACAGACAAGAATAGCCCTAACATTAGGGTAAGAATCGTTTGACAGATTCTAAGATTAACTTGCTTCATGCATTTAATAAATTAAAGTTAACAATATTAATTACCTATATATATTATTCGAAAATAATTTTCGTACTTTTGCTTTCCAACGTCTTTCAAGTACCCAAAGCATGACGCAACAAAAATATGCTTTATTAATTTAGTAAAGCATAAGGAAAGTGCAAAATGTGAGGAGTGAACAATGCAAACGATTGCATGCGGTTGCAATGATGCATTTATCAATGTGCTTCATCAGCAGATGCGGATGGAGCTTTTGGTCTGAAGTGTGTGTTGCAACGAATCTGCCTAAACTTCCCAAACCTTGAAAGCCTTGTTTCCGGCTATATAGACCACATACTTCCGCATCCGGTAGGCAGGGAACTGGCGGTTGATGTCGGCAGCATAGTTGCAAACCTGCTCTACATCTCCGGCTCGGGATTGGTCAATGCCTCTATACGTGCAGCGTCACCCATCTTGAAATATTTGAATTCCACCACCCGGCAGTCGTTGTGGAAATCGGTACCGGGAATGCCGGTCAGCACCAAGTCGGCACGACCGGAAGGAAGATTCTGCTCCAATGCAAAGGTATAATAATCGCTCAGGTAGCGGCTGCAAAGTTCAAAGAAGGAACAACGGATAAAGTTCTCATTCACCCTATCGAACACCTGGGCAGGGAACTGACCAAGATATTCTTCAAAATAATTGCGGACAAGAGGCTCGAACTGGCGCGATTGCGTCACAAAATGCTCATAAATGGGAACATAACGTCGTGCATCACTGCTCACCTTATTCATGTCATTGAAATAATCCATGAAAATACTGCGCATGGTAAGATTAGGCAAAGTCATCTTAAAACCGTTTTTCAACGTCGTCATCCCCAGATAATACAAGCTTATCGGATAGAACTGCTTGTCGAAAAACTTCTGTTTGTTGAACTTGCTACGCAGGTTGGGCTGGGAATAAACCAGTTCCCCGTCTATCAGCAAGGCATCCAGCATTTCACGGGCATTGTCCAGTGTGATGGTGAGCCGATGTATCCAGCCGATGTCCGTACGCAGATTCTCGTCTATCATCTCCGGTGGAATCTCGCCTTTGTTCACGGCAAACTTTTTGAAGAAATAAGTCAGTATAGTGGAGTTGAACAACGGACGGGCATTCGGCAGGAAGCGATAACCGTCATAGTTGTTCAGAATAAGCTGCCAAAGCTCGTCGAAGCGATCTTCACCGTTACCGTATTTATCGACCACATAGCGCAGGTATGTGGAGGCCTCGTCATGGTTGAAACCCAGCATCTCGGTGAACGTAGGTTCAAGCGTCAGGATTTCGGCAATATTGTAACCGCTGGTCAAATCGTCCATCGTGACGGGAAGCACACCTGTGCAGAAGCAAGAACGGATACTGCCTTCATCGATCCCCTTCTTGATGGTCTTAAAGAAAGTACGCAAAAAGCTGTCACCGGTAGTAATGTTCTCGTAAAGGGGGTCTTTGAAGGAGGTAAGCAACTGGTTGGTGAAGTTGTCATACTCATCGACAAGAATATAAAGTTTGGGGAGATTGTTCGACTTTATCCAATTCATGATGTCCTCCAACATAGAAGAGGCATTGTTCAAGTCGCGGAAAGCAAAGCCTTCAAAATAGCGGGCATAGCGGTAGTTACTCTTTACCAGCATTTCTATCGGCCCGCAATTCAAATTGTGGAAGTTGCGTTCCAGCGCTTCTATGCTGCTGCTCATCACCATGGCAGAAAAATTGAAACGCAACACCATATACCGATTACGCTCCGGAGTAGGATGGGTGCCGATATAAAGCCCACCGTAGAGAGCGTCGAAGCGTTCGGTCTCATTCAAGTCATAATAATAAGATAAGGTGGAAATCAGCAAACTCTTTCCGAAACGACGCGGACGGAGAAAGACAGGAGCTTTGTAACGCTCCAATTCCGGAATGAAACGTGTCTTGTCTACATAGTAGAAGCCGCGCTCACGCATCTCAACAAAGTCTGCGATGGCATAAGGAATCGTCATATCGTTCATAATTTCCTACCTTTATGTTAGTAATACACAAAGGTAGGAAATTATTCCCGTTCGGACATCAGGAAATAAGAATTATTAGACTATTCCCCGACTTGCAGTACCAGCTTTCCCGACTTCAATCCTTTAGCCCTTGCCTCAAACACAATCTCACCGGCTTGCTCACCACTCTGCACAATAGCCGTCAGCTGACCGCTGAAAGCCGGCATCTTGGGCAAATGGAACAAATCGAGGCTGGTAGCATCTCCATTGGCAGCAGCGCGATATTTTCCGGCACCCTTCACCGAGAAGTTTACCATGCGGCTGTCTGCCGGACAAAGGTTACCGTCCTTATCCACGACACGGACTGTGATATATGCCAGGTCCTTACCATCGGCAGACAAGCGGGTGCGGTCGGCAACCAGCTCCAGATGATGGGGCTTGCCAGCGGTACGAATCACCTTTTCTTCTGCAGGCTTGCCGGAAGCATCATAAGCCACCACTTTCACTTCGCCCGGTTCATAAGGAACATCCATCCACATCAAGCGATAGCGACGCTGCAAAGCAAGAGAGTCCTGACCTTCCAAAGCACGGCTTTCATCAGCAGTAAGTTTCCGTTGTTTGCCATAACTCTTTCCGTTGACGAACAGTTCGGCACTGGGATAGCTGGTGTAAACAAAAACCGGAGTATTCTCCCCTTCCCTGCCAGGCCACGTCCAGTGCGGAAGGACATGCAAGGTATTTGCCTGCTTATTCCATAGGCTGCGGTACAGATAGAAACGGTCTTTGGGGAGGCTTGCCAAGTCTATGATACCGAAAACGGAGCTGTGGCTGGGCCAGGAATCCGTACTATAAGGAGAAGGCTCACCCAAATAATCAAAACCCGTCCAGACGAACTGTCCGATTGTCCAGTCATAATCATCAGCCAAAGCAAAATCCTCATCGGGAAGATTCGACCAGGAACAACACTCCACATCATAACCGGAGCACTGATGGTCATCGTACATCACACTAGCTCCCTTCTGTACGGGAAATTTATAGACACCACGAGAACTGACAGTGGAAGCCGTCTCCGAACCGAGTACGATATTCTGCGGAAGGGTCTCATAAGACTCCACATAACGGTGAGCCCGATAATTAAGACCGGGTACATCAATCATTGCCGCAAACCCGTTGGCAAGCACGCAAGTCACCTGGTCCATACCACAAGTAACGGGGCGTGTAGGGTCTTCGCGATGGCAAATATCCTGCAGGAAAGAAGCCACTTTGTAGCCTCGGGACTACATTGGGTAGGAACCTCATTTCCTACACTCCACATTATCACACAAGGATTGTTCCGATACTGATGCAGCATGTTTACCATATCCTTTTCTGCCCATTCGTTGAAATAGCGGTGATACCCATTCTCACATTTGGCAATATCCCATTCATCGAAAGGTTCCAACATCATCATAAAGCCCATCTCGTCACAGAGTTCCACCAATTCGGGTGTAGGCATATTGTGGGAGGTGCGGACTGCATCACATCCCATATCCTTCAACAATGTCAACTGACGGCGAAGAGCAGCCACATTGACAGCCGCACCCAACGGGCCCAAATCGTGGTGATTGCATACCCCCTGGAATTTACGGTGCTTACCATTCAGGAAGAATCCCTTATCAGCTATAATCTCAATACTGCGGATACCAAAACGCGTGGTATATTCGTCAGTCTGTTTGCCATCTACATAAATCTTAGATACTGCCTTATATAAATAAGGTGTCTCAGGGGACCACAGAGACGGAGCATTTATCAGAAAATTCTGCTCAAATGGCTGTCCGTGATTAATTTTCCGGCTATTATCCTTACGGGCTACTATCTTACCGTCCGGCGCAATAATATCAGTAGAAATACGAACATCCGCATCACCGGCATTCCGTATTGTAGTACGCAGACGCACGGAAGCGTATTCATCAGAAACATGCGGTGTGGTGAGCTGTGTACCCCAAACCGGAACATGGACACGTTCCGTAGTAACTAGGTGGACATTGCGATACAATCCCGCCCCCGGATACCAACGGGAGGACTGGGGTCTGTTTTCCAGACGGACAGCCAGCACATTGTTTTTACCGTCGGCATTCAGCAAACCGGTAACATCGCAATGAAAAGAGTTATACCCGAAAGGCCAGAAACAAGCTTCTCTCCCATTGACATAGACCCGAGCCTCACTCATAGCACCATCGAAAACCAGAGTAACCTGCTTGTCGGCAGGAGCATCAAAAGCCGTACGATACCAACCGACACCCACATAAGGCAACCCTCCGGTACGCCCGGTCTTTACGGAAGCTTGCTTCTCAAGGTCTTGCGTAACCGCTACCTCCTGCAAATCGTTGTTGCGGTCGAACGGACCAAAGATGGCCCAATCATGAGGAATGGTCACTGTTTCCCACTTACTGTCGTCGAAATTTGTTTGTGTTGCTTCGGGAACATCTCCCTTGGTGAACTTCCAGTTCTTTTCCAACAATGCTTCTGTACGCTGCGCCATTGCCGCCAAGGCAAAAGAAGCGCAGCAGGAAAAGATAAGTATTGTCTTTCTCATTCTTCTTTAAAAGATTTTGTTAATATAATTATTTAAAAGCATCCATTATCACAGTGGGGCGACCGTCTTTTGTGAATGCCCCCAGCCGATATTGGCTCGGCCTGCACTCCGGTTCCCAGTAGAACACGCCCTTGCAGCGTCCGTCAGTATTCTCTTTGCACTCTTTCAGGACACGGGCCAGTTGGCGTTTCCCTTCTGCCAGTACGGAAGCACTTGCCAGATTCCCTTTGTCGTCGGCACACTCCATGCCAGTTTCCACCACCATTACATCACAGTTATACTTCGCACTTACCGCTTTGATATTTTTGATGCAGTCCGTAATAACGGCATCAGCCGCTGTATATTCCGGCTTGGCATCGCGCGACCAGTAAGGATAGAGTGACATACCTATCATATCCCACTTGCCTCCGTTCTTCTTCAGTTCGTCGAAAAACCAGTTGAACAAACCATTGTCCCATCCGTTGTCCAGGTGAACAATGACGATGGCATCGGGGCAGACCGACTTCACGGCATCATATCCGGTAGTGATAAATGCGCCGAGATTGGCCCAATTCATGGGATATACCACCTCGGAAGAAGCGTTTGCCGGAGCATCTTTCAAGTCGGATTCCTTCACGTCATAGGATGCGCCGCTCAAAGCCTTGTCTTTATCCCACAGCATGCCCGGACGAATTTCATTGCCCACTTGCACCCATTTGGGAGTGACACCGACCGCCTTCAGTTCCCGAAGCACACTCACCGTATGGTCGCTGAGAGCTTTCTTCAAGTCTGCCAGATTCTTACCAATCCATGCGGCAGGTTTATTCTGCTGGGCGGGGTCTGCCCACCAGTCACTGTAGTGGAAATCTATCATCACATCCATATTCAGCGCTTTGGCTCTTTGGGCCTTCACCATCACGTCGGCAGTGTTGCACCAGTTGTCGCTCGGGTCTACCCATACACGAATGCGGATGGCATTGAGTCCCAGCTCCTTCATCAAAGCCGTGCATTCACGCTTCTCGCCTTTAGCATTGTAGAAGTCGTATCCTTTGGATTCATATTCGGTGCACCAGCCTATGTCGGCACCTTTAGCAAAGTCCGTAGTAAGAGGCTCTTCCTTATCGGGAAGTCCACCTGCGTTGGGGTCTGTCTCATTATTGCTGCTGCATGCAAATACGGCAAAGGCAATACAAAAAAAGAAAGTCAAAAACTTCATGTGTTTCATGGCGTTATCTTAATTATTTCCGCAAATATAATAATTTAGCACATTTACTAAGGGATGAGGTTCCCAATAATTTGAAATCAACGGTCAATCGGCTGTACAAACCGACTGAGCTCTTCCATTGCCGGAAGCACCTTTCCCGTATGGTTATCAAAGAGTCCACGGTTCAACCATCCCTCCGTCACAGCATTGCCACTGGCATTCTCCTCGGGAAACCACCAGAACAGCCCGGTTACATTGGCATGACGGCGCAGTTCAGCTACCAGCTCACGAGTAAAGATACGTTGCCCTTCTGCACTGACCGGATAAAACTCGGAATATTCGTCCGCACTTTTTGCCCATCTGTCATTCTCGTGCGAATAATAGGCTGCAGTCTCCACTATCATCACCTCCTTATTCGGGAAGTGGACTGCCAAAGAATCGAGCGTGGCGGCAAGTACCCCCACCGCCTTGTGCCACATAGGATAATAACTGAGTCCGATAATATCATAATCAAGCTGCTGCAGACGATTGTAGTAGGCCTTGGTTTTATTCCATTCGCCGGCTTTCTCGGTATGGATAATTATCTTTGCTTTGGGACAAACTTCACGGCAAGCCCTGGCGCCACTTTCCAAAAGTCTCACTAACAAATCCCAGTTATCACTTCCCAACGGATCGACTTTGGCAGCAGGCCACATCATCCCATTCGTTATCTCATTTCCGACTTGTATCAAATCGGGACATGCACCAGCTTCCACCATAGACCGAAGGGTGTTTTTAGTGTATCGGTACACACTGTCAGGCAATGAGGCCGTTTCGGCATCCAGCCAACGGTCCGGCATGAACTGTTTCCCCGGGTCAGCCCATGTATCGGAATAATGAAAGTCGAGCATGAACTGATAACCCATATCCTTTATCCGTTGTCCGAATTTGGTTACGTAATCCAAATCCTGGCATACTCCTTCTCCCTTATGCTCCGCAGAGGCTTTGGAAGGCTCAACGAAAAGCCGTACACGAACGGCATTCCAACCTTGTTCCTTGAAAAAGTCAAGGGGAGCAACCGGCTCTCCAACTGCATTTCTATATACAGTTCCTGCCGCCTCGTAAGAGGGGAGCAAAGAAATATCTCCCCCCAAAAGACGCTGCTGGGCATGCCCCGATAATACTTGGAAAGCCAGCAGAATTCCTGAAAACAATACTTTTTTCTTCATATCGAATCTTACCTTATTATTTTATTAATTATTTGCTGAAGAAATGATAATAACCGTCAATGTCATTCAGGATAGCTATGTATTTGCCGGCAACTACCGGAATATTGGCACTCCGTTCACTCCGAATCCATATGGGAAAGTGGAAGCTCCCCAGTTGGGGGTCCATCCAGCATATAAGAATTTTGCCGTGGTATCTCCACTTGTCGCATCCAACTCATACTTCCAGACATGATTGACCACGCCTTCAACCGTATTTACGGGAATCATCTTCGTATCAGTACCCCAACCGTTGAAGTCACCGGAAATCAATAATCCATCATAAACATTTTTCGGTTCATCAGTGGCAACGATGGAGAGAGTGTTCTCTTTCGTGTTCAAGGAAATCTTATAATATCCACTGGCAGGAACATAAAAATCACTTCCCTCACCATCGGCATCCTTGAGACGCGGTTTGTTGAAGTCACCTCCATCAGCTCCCCACTGGTCATCCCACTCACCGGGCACCCTTACAATCTTGAAACCTTTGTCGGACGGGAAGTAACCGGTATAGGTCAATTCTCCCTTACCCGTCACATCATCATACTTGGCACCTTCCACCGGTGACAATGGAATGACTCCCGTACCTACTTCGCTTCCCCAAGAGCCATCACCGATACAGCTTCCAATCAGGTACCACAGTTCCGGAGCAGCTGATACCAAAGCTACATAATAGGGAGCAACAGAAAGTTCTATGACATTTGAATAGCACTCGTAACCGGCATTCAGCCTTGCCCTCATTCTCACGTACAAGGATATCCCCTCAGCAGGCAGTTGGCTCGGGTCAGTATAATTGCCCAATTTCATGATAGCTTTGTTCACCAAATCAGCCGCCGCACCAAACTCACAAACTGTAACAGAGCCGTCCATTTCGATATATGTAGCGTCATCCGCTTCTGCAGAAGTGGCGTCATTCCAGGTACCGGAGACGGAAATCTGCGCATAATACTTGACGGGAGCCGTATAACCATAGTCTGGTTGTTCATAGGTCAACCTGATGGAGTCTGTGTTAGCCAAGTCATATACACCGCCTCCCAAGGCAGGCATATTCAGTTCGAAAGTACTGGGTTGCTGTACTGTCGGATTGGAGTCTCTATCATCTGTACATGCAGTGAACATCGCCAATCCCGCCAACAACAAAGTGAATAAATATCTTTTCATATTCTGTTCTTTTTTTGATTAATAACCCGGATTCTGAATTAAGTTGGAATTGTTCGCCAAATCGTTTTCAGGAAGCGCAAAAATTGCTCTGATATTGCTGAATTGCGCACCTTCATAAGTGCCTCCCATCCATTCCCATTTATAGGATGCCTGACCGGCATATTTATTGAACCGTATCAAATCCATGCGGCGGCGGCCTTCAAACCAGAATTCTCTCGCCCACTCATCACAAATATCATCCAACGTATATAGATTCTTCTGGGCAGCATTGGCACGGGAACGGAGTTCATTGATTTTCTCCTTTGCATCCGCATTAGACCCGTTCAAACGGTAGAAGCTTCTGCATAAATCAAATAAGCCTCAGCAACACGGAAAAAAGGAAGGTCCGCATTTACATAATCGACCACCTGATTGGATTGTCCATCCGAACGGACATTACGAAACTTCACACATGCAAAACCTGCAGTCGCATCCGTTTCGTCTTTAATGGAAGCGGAAAAGCCGTCACCATAGAAAAGAGCACGGTCATCATTGGCCGGAGCTGTCATTTCCGCAACCGTCTTTCCCGAAGGAGGAGTTGCCGTATAGAACTTGTCAAGCAATTGCTTGCGGACCCGGGCGCACTTTCCCCAGCTGCAATTCGTGCCGGAAGGAATTGTAACATCCATTGTTGAATTATAAGTGGCAAGAACCAGAAAATTCATCCCACCATAGCTTTTTGTAGTAACCCCGTCAAAGAGTATCGGAAAAATGTTTTCATACTGTGCCCCATTCGTATTGTTGTCTGCCAGGAAAAGCATCTGATAGGCGGAATAAACCTCACCAGTCACCGGATTGGTAGCTCCCTCCGTACACAGATGATAATATCCGTTGTTTATCACCTTTTCTGCGTAATCCATGGCATTCTGCCACTGGGCAGTACCGGTATAAACCTCAGCATTCAAGTAGAGACGGGCCAGCAAATTCCATGCAGCTACCTTGTCAACACGCCCATAAGTATTCTGTCCCGGTTCTGCCATATCAGCCTCACACTCTTTCAGTTCTTTCTCAATATAATCGAAATACTGGGTACGTGTATAGCGTTCTGCCAATTCAGAAGAGACTTCTTCCGTAAATGCTGCGTTACCATACAAGTCCATGATATAATAATACTGTAAAGCGCGGATAAAACGGACTTCCGCACGTTGCATGGAAGACGTACCGCCATCATCCGGAATCTGCTCCAAGAAGAAGTTACACAACGTGACAGTAAAATAAAGACGATAATATAGTCCGATAGAGAATGCGGCACTCGCTCCATAAGAATTGTGGAGCATTTCATCCATACCGGTATCTGTGAGCCATATCCAGTGTGCCTCATCCGTAGTGAGCTCATTCAGGTTCCATGCCATGCGGAAAAACTCTGAACGTCCTTCGTCCATGTCGTCAATATCCGCATTACCGCTCGGGCCGGTCTGTCCGGTCAAACAGAAGCTTGCATATATCTTGTTAAAAAGAGCATCTTGATCCAAAGTCATGGTTTGCTGCGGATTGATAGGCTTCACATCCAAATCTCCCACACAAGACGAAAACCCTATCATAAGTGTAAAGGCAGCAACCGGAATTAATGATTTCATATTGTTGAATTTCATACTATTCTTAGTTTTAAAGGATTAAAAATTAAGGCTGAGTCCGAAAATTCCCACCAGAGGACGAGGATAGATACTGCCATCATATCCACCGTTGATTTCAGGATCCAGACCTTTGTACTTGGTTATCGTAAACACATTCTGGGCCGTGAGATAAGCACGCCCGCTGATTTTCTGCCCGAACAATTTGTCGAAAGAATAGCCCAGCGTAATGTTGTCACACTTCAAGAAAGAGGCATTCTGGATGAAATAATCAGAAAGGGCATCCAAGGCATCCACTTTCTTCCAGTTCTTGGCCAGTGACATTTGAGGCACATTGTGCCATGCGTTGCCCGAATAAATACCGGTAACCGACAAATCAGAACGGCTACATTCAACAGCATTATAAGCATAATTACCCAGACTGGCACGCAGCGAGAAACTAAAATCCCAATTTTTATAAATCAATTTCGAGGAAAGTCCCATCAATACGTCCGGGTCTGATTTCTTATAGAAATAACGGTCGTTATCATTGATGATGCCATTATTGTCACGGTCCACGAATTCGCCCTCTATCGGCTGGCCTTTCTCATCATAGACTTGCTGATAGGTGTAGAAGGCAGAGACAGCCTCGCCTACGGAATATCCCTTGATTCCATTGGAACCACTATCACCAACGGCAATTCCTCCATGACGAATGATGTATTTGTCACCTGTACTCTTCACCAGCTCGTCTATTTCATTAGTGTTGTGTGTCAGATTGAATCCCAACTCCCAACGCCAATCCTTCTGCTGAATGGCTCTCCATGTCACTGCAAATTCAAAACCTTTATTATGCAGTGAACCGATATTGCTCGTCACCTTATTCTTGAAATTGGAACCGGCAGCTACATAAACATCATTAATCAAATCCTTCGTCTTGCGATAGTAATAATCAAAATTGGCAGTGATTCTGTTGTCCAGGAATCCCAAATCAACCCCAATGTTATAAGTAGTGGTCTTTTCCCAGGTCAAGTCATTATTATAGGCATCCGGACGGTAAGTGATGCCATTACCCAAAACCGGATAATATGCTCCTTCCGAATTGGGGGTATATGAAGCGAAATAGGTATAATCGCCAATGCCTTCCTGCTGTCCGGTGATACCATAACCTGCACGAAACTTGAAATCGGAAACAGCATCCACATCTTTCAAGAAACCCTCCTCTTTCACCTTCCATGCCAATGCAACGGACGGGAACAATCCCCAACGGTTCTTTTTGGAGAAACGGGAAGAGCCATCATCACGCAAGGTGAAGGTCAGCAGATAACGGTCGAGTAAAGAGTAGTTCATACGGCCAAAGAAAGAAACCAGATAGTTCTCCGTCTTGTAGAGTGTATTTTCTGACGGATTATAGATTTCACCGGCATGTTCAAGGTTCGTATCAGGGTAAGTTCCATAATAATAGTAATCTGTCTCTTTGTGGAAATGCTGCCATTCATAACCGGCCATGATATCAAAATGGTGCGCTTTCCCGAAGTCCTTCATGTACTGTACATACATGTTCAATGACAAATTGTATGTATCCTGTGTATTCCAACCGACACGTCCATAATAATAATTGTCAAGGTCAAAACGGTTGTAATTCTTGTTGGACTTGCCGCTTGCCACATCCATACCACCATTGACATGCAAATGCAAATCCTCGAAACCATGAATCTTATAATCCAGTTCGATGTTCCCCATCAGCACTTTTGACTTTCCTTTATCCGAACGGTTATTCAGCATCCCGACGGGATTGGCCGTAGCCAAAGTATTGATGTTGTATCCCCATTCAGAATCTTTCCAGTCTACTGCTTCGGGCCATTCCCAATATCCACCGAAGTTTTTATCATAAAATTCCGTTCTGCCATAAACCGGCTTGGTAGGGTCCATTGAAGTGGCAGCTCCAATGGCATCGGTATTGGCATAGCTTGTCACAGAATACATGCCCTTTGCGTTGAAGTTAACCTTCAAATGCTCATCAAAAAGAGAAGGGGAAAGATTCACACTGGCTGTATAACGCTCAAAACTTGATGTTTTCAAGATACCTTGCTGATTGGTGTAGCCCAGGGAAACACGATAAGGCATATTCTTCAATCCACCGGAAACAGTGATATTATGGTCGGTACTGACTGCCGTACGATAAATCTCGTCCTGCCAGTCGGTATCGGCAAAAAGATGCTCACCTTGAGCATTCGTATATCCTAATGCCTGATATTCCGCACTCGCCAGAAACTCTTCATCAGAATAACCATATGTGTCCTGTACAAGTTTCATGAACTCTTTGGCATTCAGTACATCCAGTTTGTCCGTAACCATGCTGACGGACACATTACCATTATAAGAAATACGGGGCTTAGAGTTACTCTGTCCTTTTTTAGTGGTAATCAGGATAACGCCATTGGAGGCACGGGAACCATAAATGGCTGTAGCCGAAGCATCTTTCAACACAGTAAAACTTTCTATATCAGCCGGATTTACCAAAGCCAACGGATTGGACATTCCTTGCACTCCATAATTATCCATGGCAAGTCCGTCAATTACAATCAACGGGTCATTACTGGCATTCAATGAAGAACCGCCACGGATACGAATAGTGGCACTGCCACCCGGCTCACCACCATTGTTGACAACACTGACACCGGCAATCTTGCCTTGCATCATGTCTTGGGCAGATGTCGTCAGCCCCTTGTTCATTTCATCCGGTTTAATTGCCGTTACAGACCCGGTCAAATCATTTTTCCTAGCCACACCGTAACCGATGACCACAACCTCATCCAACAATTCACTGTCTTCCTGCAGGGTCACGACTACACTGGAAGCTGCAACAACCTCCTGAGTCTTATAACCGATAAAAGAAACTACCAAAGTAGAACCTTTGGGTACATTCAGTGAAAAATTACCGTCAAGATCGGTGATAGTCCCGTTTGTGGTATTTCCTTTTTCTACTACACTTGCGCCTATCACTCCACCCAGGGCATCTTTAACATGCCCTTTCACAGTGATGCTTTGTGCATAAGTGCCTACTGACAAGAATAGCCCTAGGATTAAGGGCAGAATCATCCGATAGATTCTAAGATTAACTTGCTTCATGCATTCAATAAATTAAAGTTAACAATATCAATTATCTGTATATTTGTACGTAAGAAAGTATCTGTAACCAGGAGTCTATTCTTCCGCTATCAAATTTAGGTCTTGCCTTTCACCGGCAAATTTAGAGCAACATCATTTTCCCCGAAAGCAGATATCGGACATAAGAGGATAAAAAAAGGACAAACCCTCACCAGATATATTCTGATGAGGGTTTGTCCTTATAAAAGCGGCATTATTCCGCCGCGTATTGTTTAGGGGGAAGTCCGAACTCTGCCTGAAAACATTTAGAAAAATAAGAGTGATTGGAAAAGCCTACCATATACATTACCTCTGCCACTGTAAACTTTTTCTGCTGCAACAACATGGCTGCTTTTTTCATGCGGATGGACTTGATATATTCCACAGGGGTCATTCCCGTCAGCTGTTTCAGTTTGCGGTACATCTGCTTGTTGTTGGTCGCCGCCCAGTCACAAAGGGTATTCACATTCAGCTCGGAATCCGAAATATGCTCTTCTATCAGGCGGGTGACATTTGCCAAAAATTTCTCGTCATACGAAACGGCCTCTATCGCTTTCGGAGTAGCAAGTACCTCCATACGCGCCTTGGCCTCATGAGTCTGCTTGCTGGAGAGTAACTGCTCCACCCGCAAGAGCAGGATATCCGGCTCGAAAGGTTTGGCTATGAAGGTATCAACGTGTAACTGTATACTCTCGAGTTCTGTCTCCTTATCACTCTTAGCCGTCAGCAGAATGATTGGGATGGTGGATGTAGGGATATGTTTTTTCAAACGCCGTACCATCTCTAACCCATCCATTACAGGCATCATTACATCCGAAACAATCAAATCGGGCAGCAATTCCATGGCAAGCTCCAATCCGGATTTACCATTTTCTGCCACACGACAGCGATACTTGGCATGCAGAATCTGATAAATGAATTCCGCCACTTCCGCATTATCATCTACAATCAATACAAGAGGAGCATCCGGTGAAAGAATATCCGGTGATGAATCAGGTACCCCTACCGGAGCTGTCTGCTCTTGATTCACAACCGGCAAAGTCAGGGTTACCGTAGTACCAACATTCTCCTCTGACATCAGCCGAACATTGCCACCATGCAATTCCGTATAGGTTTTCACCAAATAAAGTCCGATTCCAGTTCCCTCATTTTTTCCCGCAGTCTTGGATGATTGGAAGAAACGCTGGAAAATATACGGTTGGTCCTGAACTGGTATTCCGGTACCGGTATCTGCCACAGAGATATACACCTCCCTCCCACCTTCGGGAGCATCCAAAGAAAGAGTAACAGTTCCGCCTTCCGGCGTATATTTCACAGCATTGGAAAGCAGATTATCCAAAACAGACTCCAACTTGATGGCATCCATCTGAATGTATAGTTGTTCCCGGTTCGTCCGAAATTCACAAGCGAGCTGTTTTTCCTTCATTTTCCCTTCTGTATAGAGTGCAAGCAAATCACGTGCAAAAGAGACCAGTTCTATCTGTGATAAAATCAATAAAGTCCTATTGCCGCTATCCACCCGGTTCAAGTCCAGCCCTTGATGAATCAATGAATTCAGTTTCATGGCATTGCGCTGAACCAATTCGAGCTGCTTCTTCTCCTGCTGATTCCTGATTTCCGGCAGCATCCTGCTGATAGGAGCAATAATCATACTTAAAGGTGTCTTGAGGTCATGGGAAAGATTGGTAAAGAATTCCAGTTTGGCACGCGACTGTTCCAAAATCTTCTCCTTTTCCAAATGTTCCAGTTTCAAGCGGTTTTTCACACGGAAAAAGTGAATGGTCCAAATAATCAAAGCACAGCATAACAGCATATAAAATGCCTTCGCCCACGAAGTATAGTACCATGGTGGAAGGATATGGACATCCAAACTATATATTTGTTCAAAGGGTTTGCCATAGGAATCCAGCTTACTTGCCATTAACCGATAGTTTCCATAATCCAGATTATTATAAATGATGCGGTTGGTATTGGGAGCCAGAAGAGTCCACTCACGCTCTACCCCTTCCAGACGATATACAATCCTGCTTTTCTCCTCCAGCGAGTAAGGCAAATCCGACAGTTCAAAAGCAAGATTATTCTGGTTGTACTCCAAGTTTATCTGTTCCATAAGACGGATGCTCCGGCAGTTTTTCTCCGAACCGGGCAAATAAAGCCGGTTATTCACATAAAGGGCTGTCAGCAATAACGGGCGTTCCGGATGTTCCGCCAGCAATGCATCCGGGGAGGAAATGGCAAAGCCATCCGCTGTGCCCAAGTATAGCTCACCCTCTTTCCTATCAAAGAACAAGCTGGTAAAACGTTTGTCGGCAATACTCAGGCGTCGCACTTCCAATGTCCGCTGGTCTGCCACCCAAAATCCGTCAGTAGTGGATATCCATATCTTTCCTTCAGCCTCTATCATGGAAAGCACTTCATAATGATTGAAAGCATCGAACGGCAAAACCTTTACCCTATTATCCGAAGGCTCCACACGCATTACTCCACCGGGAAAGCCAATCCAAATACAACCATCCTCGGCACACAAGACAAAATTGGGCCTTTGCCCCTCCTTGAACTCTCCTGAAGCAATATGGGTAATATTATTGGTAGAAGAATTTATTTTCTCAATACTGTTGGCACTACTGAGCAGGGCCAGTGCATTTCCTTCACTGTCGGGAACCATCTGGTTGATGAACATACCCGACAAACCATTGTGTATGGAATAGGTTCCTTCGGCTACATATGGTTGTGTAGAGGCATGCAGCAGTTTATGTTTGTCTACGACAAAAATACCGCCCAAACAAGTAGCTACCCATAACTTTCCATTCTTGTCTTCGAAAAGGCCATATGCCCAGTTAGTATTGTAGCGACGGGTACTGTCTACTATACTATAAGATATAAACTGGCGACTTTCCTCATCATAGCGGCTGATGCTCCCGTCTGTTGCCACCCAAAGGTATCCGTCCCGGTCTTCATACAACTGTCGTACCCGGTTATGGGTCAAAGGAAAATTCTTATCTCCCATCTTGTACCAGGTAACATCCCTGCCCTTTCCCGGCACCCGGCCTTCCGGCCTTTCCTCCTCAGAAAACGTGAAACGGATAAGTCCATTTGTTCCCCCAAACCAAAAATTACCATGCACATCACGCAACATGGAATAAAACTGGTTTCCTTCCCCCGTCCCGGTAATCCGCGATATGAACATAGCGTAATGTCTCTTTACAACGTGCCATAGATATGCCATAGTCCGTTCCCAGCCAGATATTCCGTTCACAATCCGCATAAACAGTCCATACAATGTTGTTGGACAGTGACTGGAGGTTCCGCGAATCATGCACGATATGCTGTAAAGGTGAATCTTCTCCGTATATGTACAGTCCATTGTCTGTCCCCACCAACAATTGCCCATATCCATCCAAAGCCATTGATTTGACAGAATTGTCATGAAAAGCATCAATTCTCTGTATTTGCCCGTCGGCAGGAGTATATTTGAAAAGACATCCTTCCGTACCTATCCAAATACATTTCCTCACCGCATCTTCCAACAAAGAGTTTACAAACAGATTACTTTTATTCCTGCTAGCAGGTAGTTCTATCATTTCAAAACGTCCGGTAGCGGATGTATAGCGGCAACAGCCATTATAGGTACCAATGTAAAGCTGATGGTCTGAAGAATGGATAAGAGAGTAAATTGTCTGATGAGGGATGCCTTCCTTTACGGAAGAAATCTCACGGGTCTGTGGATGATACGTATACAGCCCGTTCAGTGTGCCCAACCACAGCAATCCATCGTACATCACCAGTGTACGGATGTCCGTCGGAAAATCAACTCCCGGTTCCTCATAAGTATCTGTCCGGTAATTGTATATCAATAACCCGTTGTCTGCTCCCAGATAAAGATAGGTACTGTCTACTACTTCTCCGCAATAAATACGCGTATTGCTACGTTCGCCAAAGATGAAATGCGGTTGGGTGGAATAGCCGTCATAGCTGAACAGACCTTTATCCGAACCTATCCATACCAGTCCTTGTGTATCTTGCAGAAAACAGCTGATGACAGATGCCTCTGTCCCTAGACTGATATTCTGAAACAACCGATAATCGGGCTTCTGTGCACACATACGGCTAGGAAGGACAGTCTGTAAAAGTATAAAAACAAAAAGAATATATTTGTACATACTCAAGGTTATATTCATTAAAGGTCCGGACAAAGATAAGAAACCGCAATCGTTTGCACAAACTTACAACCCGATAAACCTCAACGAATAAGCACAATTTACCATATTACGTTATTTTTGCAATCGGATTAGGGAAGTTTACCTTATCTTTGTCCTCAAAACTATACCATGAATAAACCGCAGATTACCATCAAGGATATTGCCCGGGCGCTGAATGTCTCCCCTTCCACCGTGTCAAGAGCGCTGAAAGACAATCCGGACATCAGCAAGGAAACCCGTGACCTTGTACATACATACGCGCGCGAACATAACTACAAGCCCAATGTACTGGCTGTAAACCTCCGCGCAAGCCGCAGCAATACCATCGGCGTCATTGTCCCCCAACTGGTACACCACTTCTTTTCCTGCGTATTGAGCGGAATTGAGAAAGCGGCGGCAGGCGCCGGCTATAACATCATAGTGGCGCAGAGCAGCGAATCGTACGAGCAGGAAGTGAAGATTGTACACTCGTTCCTTGCCGCCCGCGTCTGCGGATCATCGCTTCACTTGCCAAGGACACTTCCCAATACGACCATTACCAGGAATTGCTGAATAATGATATTCCCATCGTCTTTTACGACCGTATATGTACGGGGCTGAAAACCGAGCGAGTGGTGGTGGACGACTATGCCGGCTCCTTTGCCGCCGTGGAATACATGATACAGACCGGATGCAAGCGCATCCTTTTCTATGGTGCGGCTCCCCACCTGGAGATTACCAAGAATCGCCGGAACGGCTACCTGGATGCCATGAAGAAGTATAAAATTCCGGTGGACGACAGCATGATTCTGTTGTGCGACACCCGTGAACGCGCCATCTCCATCACTCCCGACCTGCTGGAAAGCGAAAACCGCCCTGACGGTTTCTTTGCCATCAACGACGAGACAGCTTCGGGCATACTGTATGCCTGCAAACTAGTCGGCGTAAAAGTTCCCGATGAAGTATCCATCTGCGGATTCACCGACGGAGCCATTGCCCAAAGTACCGACCGAAGCTGACTACCGTGGAGCAGCATGGCGAGGAAGTAGGTAAAAGCGCTTTCAGCATTCTGACCGGAAAGCTGGAGGGAGAAGAGAAAAACAACAACAAGATAGTACGTACCAATCTGGTGATAAGAGGAACAACGAAATAATAAAACATATTAAATCATCATGAAAGTAAAACCCGATTTAAGTTTCTGGAAGCTGTGGAACATCAGCTTTGGTTTTTTCGGCGTACAGATTGCATATGCTTTGCAGAGTGCAAACATCAGCCGTATCTTTTCCACTTTGGGTGCAGACCCGCATAATTTGAGTTATTTCTGGATATTACCGCCGTTGGCAGGTATCATTGTACAACCCATCGTGGGAGCCGCCAGTGACAAGACCTGGACACGCTTCGGACGGCGCATTCCTTATCTGTTTATAGGTTCGTTGGTGGCCGTACTCGTCATGTGCCTGCTACCCAATGCCGGAAGCTTCGGCATGGCAGTAAGTACAGCCATGATTTTCGGACTGGTATCGCTGATGTTCCTCGACACCTCCATCAATATGGCCATGCAACCCTTCAAAATGATGGTGGGCGACATGGTGAACGAAAAACAAAAAGGGCTCGCCTACTCCATCCAGAGTTTTCTCTGCAATGCAGGCAGCCTGGTGGGCTATCTCTTCCCGTTCATCTTTGCATGGATTGGCATCAGCAATACAGCTCCCCAAGGAGTAATCCCCGACTCGGTAATTTACTCTTTCTATATAGGAGCCGCCATTCTGATATTCTGCGTTATCTATACATCAGTCAAGGTGAAGGAGATGCCGCCTGCCGAATATGCTGAATATCACGGCATCACCGAAGAAGAGGAACATGAAAAGACCAACATGCTGAAGCTGCTCATCAAGGCTCCGAAGGCTTTTTGGACTGTAGGACTGGTACAGTTCTTCTGCTGGTTTGCCTTTATGTTCATGTGGACCTATACCAACGGCAGCATCGCTGCCAATGCTTTTGACGCTCCTACGGTAGAGCACTTGGTAGATGGTGTGACCAAAGTAGTACTCGACACCAAAAGCCTGCAATATCAGAATGCCGCCGACTGGGTAGGTGTACTGTTTGCTGTACAAGCCATCGGCTCTGTGCTTTGGGCCATCTGTATACCGATGTTCAAGGACCGCCGCCGGGTCTACTCACTCAGCCTTGTTCTGGGAGGTATAGGTTTCATTTCCACCTATTTCATGCACGACCCTTATATGCTGTTCATTTCCTTCTTGCTGATAGGTTGCGCATGGGCTGCCATGCTGGCACTGCCGTTCACCATCTTGACCAATGCACTGAGCGGAGGACATATGGGTACCTATTTGGGACTGTTCAACGGTACCATCTGTATTCCGCAGATTATAGCGGCAGCCTTGGGCGGCAGCATCCTTGCCTTGTTTACTCCCAAAGGAGGACTGCCTCCTGAAATCAACATGCTTGTGTTGGCAGGGGTCATGCTGATAATCGGTGCTTTCTGTGTATATTTAATCAAAGAGACCAAAGGGGAGAAAGCAAACTGAGAATCGCCCCCACAAAACATCCTGAAGCAGGGATATTGACCGGCACCGGGGAAGGCATCGTTCGGCACCGGGGAACGATGCCTTCCCCGGTGCCGAGCAATATCTTTCCCGGTGCTTATTTGGTGTCTTTCCTTGCCTTTATTTATTTTTGTCCTTACTTTTCTTCTTTATTTCCGCATATTGCTTAACTTTACGGCGATAACTACAGAAAACACGTCGCCATGAAGAAATACCTCAAGACCGATGAATGGAACATCATCGAAGACCAATTCCACCCCGACCGCCAACGGATGTCGGAAAGTATATTCAGTCTCGGAAACGGACGTTTCGGGCAACGGGGGTATTTTGAGGAGCCTTACAGCAGTGACAGTTACCGTGGTTCATTTGTGGCCGGCATCACTTTCCTGGACAAAACCCGCGTAGGATGGTGGAAGAACGGATTTCCCCCATATTACACCCGCATACCCAAGGCTGCCGACTGGAGCCGCATCAACCTGCGCCTCATCGATGAGGAACTCGATTTGGCAGGCTGGGATGTCGACAGCTTCAACCGCCGCTGGATATGAAGGAAGGTATCTCCTACCGGGACATGGAGGTGACGTCTCCTCGCGGAAACCAGCTCCGCATCCATGTAGAGCATATCACAAATATGGCAAGACCCAACCTCTGTCTCATCAAGTACAGCGTGTCTTCCATCAACTATACCGGCAGAATCTCACTCGTGCCCATCCTTGACGGGAATATAGTAGACGACGCCGACCAGCCAAACCTGAAAATATGGAACATCCTGCGTTCCGGTTCTACCAGCAGCTGTGCCTATCTCTGGACACAGACCCGCCGGGAAAATGCACAAGTGTGCTACGCCATGACTTACCAATTCTTCAAAAACAACAAGGAAACCACTGCCAACCCCATACGGATAGAAAAGGAAAAGCAGACCGGTTTCAGCGTAGGTGCCGACGTGAAACCCGGAGACAACGTGACACTCATCAAATACACCGCCATTGCATCTTCCCTCTACCACGAACGGAGTGAATTGGTGGAGCACTCCGTGGCCGAGGCACGCGAAGCCAAGAGCATAGGCTGGAATACGCTGGTAGAAGAGCATCGAAGGGCCTGGCAGGAAATCTGGGACGAAACGGATGTCGTCATCGAAGGGGACCCGGAAGCGCAACAAGGTATCCGGTACAACATATTCCAGCTGTATCAGACTTACCGGGGAGATGACCCGCGCCTGAACATCGGCCCCAAAGGATTCACCGGAGAAAAATATGGCGGCAATACTTATTGGAACACGGAACTGTGTTGTGTACCCTTCTTCCTCCTCTCCACTCCGAAGGACATCGCACAGAATCTGCTGACCTACCGCTACAACCAGTTGCCCAAGGCCATAGAGAACGCCCGCAAACTGGGTTTCAAGGACGGTGCAGCGTTGTTTCCGCAGGTAACCAACAATGGAGAGGAATGCCACAGCGAATGGGAAATAACCTTCGAGGAAATCCACCGTAACAATATCATTGTCTATGCCATCGTTCAGCATGCAGCGCTGACGGGCAATATGGACTATATCGCTAAATATGGCCTGGAAGTAATGATTGCCGTCAGCCGTTTCTGGAGCCAACGGGTATCCTTCTCCCAACCCAAACAAAAATATGTCATACTGGGGGTTACCGGCCCGGACGAATACGAAAACAATGTGGACAACAACTGGTACACCAACTATTCCTGCATACAGTGCCTCAAGATGACCCTCCGTTTTCTGGAGATGGTGGCACAGCAATATCCGGATGAATATGCCCACATACGCCGCATCACCAATCTCGACCAAGTGAAGGAAAGTGCCCGGTGGAGAGACATCATCGAACACATGTATCTGCCGGAAGACAAAGAACGGGGTATTTTCATCCAAAATGACGGCTATATGGATAAAGTACTGGAAAGTACAGACAACATTCCTGCCGAAGAACGCCCCATCAACCAACATTGGTCATGGGACCGCATTCTGCGCTCTTGCTACATCAAGCAGAGCGACGTATTGCTCGGACTTTACCTTTATTATTTCTATTTCGACACGGAAACCGTCCGCCGCAATTTCGAGTTCTATGAGCCGATGACCGTACACGAATCCTCCCTTTCTCCCCACATCCATTCCATCCTGGCTGCACGCATCGGCAAAGTGGAAAAAGCTTACCAGCTTTTCCTGCATGCCACACGGCTTGACCTGGACGACTACAACAACGAAGCGGACCAAGGTCTGCACATAACCAGTATGCCCGGCAGCTGGCTGGCCATCGTACGCGGATTTGCAGGTATGCAGGTGCTGAAGGAGACGTTGTGTTTCTCTCCCGTCATACCGCAAAAATGGGACAGCTATTCATTCAAGGTGAATTATCTGAAAAGCACACTTCACATACGGGTAGGAAAAGAAATCGAAATCTCGCTTACAGCAGGCAGCAAAATGGACATACAAGTCTACGGACACCCATATACGCTGGAACGGGGGACGGAATTGAAAATTAATGTGCTAATGTGCCAATGACCTGCGGCATGATAGCGCAGCATAAACATTGCGCAGCCAATTAGCACATTGGCACATTAAATCATCATTTATCCTATAACCGGGAGAACATTTGGTTGTTTTCCCGGTTTTATGTTTTTAGATATACCTGAACGAATAACTTGTTTACCAATGAAAAAAATGTTTCTTTTCGCCCTGGTCATGGCGTTGCTCATCACGTCGTGCGGGCAAAAACAAAAGGGTAGCAATACCCTTATCCGACCGGTGAAGACTGCGCAAGTCAGTTCACAGTCGGTTATCCGCAAAGACTTCTCCGGAATGGTGGAAGCCGTGGAATATGTGAGACTGGCCTTCCGCGTCAGCGGACAAATCATCAATCTCCCGGTTGTAGAGGGACAGCGGGTAAAGAAGGGGCAACTGATTGCCGCCATCGACCCACGCGACATCTCCCTGCAATATGCAGCCGACAAGGCTGCCTACGAAACAGCTGCCGCACAAGTGGAACGTAATAAACGGCTGCTTGGCCGCCAGGCTATCTCTGTGCAGGAATACGAAATCAGCGTAGCCAACTATCAGAAAGCAAAATCCGCCTACGAATTGTCCGGCAACAATATGCGGGATACGCGGCTGACAGCCCCTTTCGAGGGTTCCATCGAAAAACGGCTGGTAGAGAACTATCAGCGTGTCAATGCGGGAGAAGGGGTTGTACAGCTGGTAAATACACAAAAGCTACGAATCAAGTTCACCGTACCGGATGATTATCTCTATCTGCTCCGTGCCAAGGACGTAAAGTTCAAGGTGGTGTTCGACAGCTACCCAGCAGAGGCTTTCGATGCCAGACTGGAAGAGTATCTTGACATCTCCACAGCAGGGACGGGTATTCCGGTGACAATAACAATTGACGACCCGCACTTTGACCGTACACGTTATGACGTAAAACCGGGATTCACATGCAAGATAAAGCTGGCATCGGATGTTGCTCCCTTTCTGGAAGAAAAGCAGATGAATGTACCGTTAAGCGCCGTATTCGGCGACAGTGAAAACCGGAAAACGTATGTATGGGTGGTGGAAGGTAATAAAGTCAGCCGCCGCGAAGTGACCGTTTATTCTCCAACGGGAGAGGCAAACCTGCTTATCTCTAAAGGGTTGGAACCGGGAGAAACCGTTGTGACAGCCGGAGTATACCAGCTGACAGAAGGAGAAGTTATAAAGGTGCTAATGTGATTAATCACATTGGCACATTACATTCCCCATTTATCTAAAAAATATTCATTATGAATCTAGCCAAATATTCATTAGACAACACAAAGATAGTCTACTTCTTTCTGGCTGTGCTGCTTATCGGCGGCATACTGTCATTCGACAGGTTAGGAAAGAAGGAAGACGCACCTTTCGTCATCAAGTCGGCAGTCATCATGACACGCTACCCGGGAGCGGAGCCGGCAGAAGTGGAACGGCTCGTCACCGAACCCATCTCCCGAGAGATACAGTCGATGAGCGGCGTCTACAAGATAAAGTCAGAGTCCATGTACGGACTCTCCAAGATAACCTTCGAACTGCAACCGTCACTCTCTGCCGCATCCATTCCGCAGAAGTGGGACGAACTGCGGCGCAAAGTGCTCAACATACAGCCCCAACTGCCCGCAGGCTCTTCTGTGCCGACCGTCTCGGATGATTTTGGAGACGTTTTCGGCATCTATTACGGCCTGGTGGGTGACGACGGTTTCTCTTATGAAGAAATGAGAAACTGGGCGGAACGAATCAAGACACAAGTCATCACGGCAGACGGTGTGATGAAGGTAGCCCTTTTCGGTACACAGACAGAGGTCATCCATATATTCATCTCCGTAAACAAGCTGGCAGGAATGGGTATCGACCCCAAGCAGCTGGCCGGCCTGCTGCAATCGCAGAACCAGATTATCAATACGGGTGAAATCAGCACCGGAGAACAACAGTTGCGCATCGTGGCCAACGGTACCTACACGACTGTCGATGATATCCGCAACCAGGTTATCACTACCTCCGGCGGACAAGTCAAGCTGGGCGACATCGCCATCATTGAAAAAGGATACATGGAACCTCCCGGCAATATCATGCACGTCAACGGAAAGCGCGCCATCGGTATCGGCATCTCCACCGACCCTACAAAGGATGTGGTAAAAACCGGTGAACTGGTAGACCGGAGGCTTGCCGAACTCATGCCCCTCATCCCCGTGGGACTGGAACTGGAAAGTCTGTATCCCGAAAACGTGATTGCCAAAGAAGCCAACAACGTTCATCATCAATCTGATAGAATCCATCCTGATTGTGATTGTAATCATCATGCTGGTGATGGGCATGCGTGCAGGAGTACTGATTGGCTCTTCCCTTATATTCTCTATCGGAGGTACCCTGCTCATTATGTCGTTTCTTGGCGTAGGTCTGAACCGGACCT
The DNA here is from genome assembly GCF_000614125.1 of Bacteroides rodentium JCM 16496. Classification (GTDB taxonomy): domain Bacteria; phylum Bacteroidota; class Bacteroidia; order Bacteroidales; family Bacteroidaceae; genus Bacteroides; species Bacteroides rodentium. The sequence goes on along the minus strand of NZ_BAKJ01000008.1, from coordinate 42,771 downwards.
CCCTCGCCGGATTCATCATAGCCATGGGAATGCTGGTGGACAATGCCATCGTGGTGACAGATAATGCCCAGATTGCCATTGCCCGCGGCATCGACCGCCGGAAAGCGCTGATAGACGGTGCCACCGGTCCCCAATGGGGATTACTGGGAGCAACGTTCATTGCCATCTGTTCGTTTCTGCCACTGTATCTGGCTCCCTCTTCCGTAGCCGAAATCGTGAAACCTCTATTCGTAGTGCTGGCCATTTCCTTGGGATTAAGTTGGGTGCTGGCGTTGACACAAACCACTACATTCGGCAACCTCATACTGAAAGCAAAGGCTAAAGATGGTGGCAAGGACCCATACGACAAGCCTTTCTACCATAAATTCGCCTCCATCCTCGGCACACTGATACGCAAGAAGGCGTTGACCCTTGGAAGCATTACAGCACTGTTCATCCTCTCCCTCATCGTCATGGGACTGATGCCCCAGAACTTCTTCCCTTCTCTGGACAAACCCTACTTTCGGCAGATGTATTCTATCCGGACGGGTACAGCATCCGCGAAGTAGAAACCGAGATGAAAAAGGTGGAAGCGCACCTGATGCAGCAGCCGGAAGTGAAACGGGTATCCGTCACATTCGGCAGCACGCCGTTGCGTTACTATCTGGCCTCCACTTCCGTCGGCCCCAAACCGAACTTCGCCAATATCCTGGTGGAAGTAACGGACAGCAAATATACCAAGGAGCAAGAAGAGAACCTCGATGCCTACATGAAGGCCAACTATCCCAATGCCATCACCCGTACCATGTTGTTCAAGCTCTCTCCGGCCGTAGATGCCGCCATCGAAATCGGGTTCATCGGCAATAACACGGATACGCTGGTCATGCTGACCAACAAGGCTCTGGACATTATGCACCGTGACGGCGAACTTATCAACGTGCGTAACTCCTGGGGTAACAAGATACCGGTATGGCATCCCGTTTACAGTCAGGAGCGTGCACAACCGTTGGGTATCTCCCGGCAAAGCATGGCACAGAGTATCCAGATCGGTACGAACGGCATGACACTTGGAGAATATAGGGAAGGAGACCAAGTACTTCCCGTTCTGTTGAAGGATAAAACCATCGACTCTTTCCGCATCAACGACTTGCGTACACTCCCCGTATTCGGCACTGCACGCGAAACAACCACTCTGGAACAAGTCGTCAGTCGGTTCGACTTCCAGTACAAGTTCTCCAACGTGAAAGACTACAACCGGCAGATGGTGATGATGGCACAGGCCGACCCACGCCGCGGTGTGAATGCCATTGCCGCCTTCAACCGCATATGGAAGCAGGTGCAAGAGGAGATTGAAGTGCCCGAAGGTTACACCATGAAATACTTCGGAGAGCAGGAAAGCCAGGCAGAAAGCAATGCCGCACTGGCAGCCAACCTGCCGTTGACATTCTTCCTTATGTTCGTCACCTTGCTGTTTCTGTTCCGCAGCTACCGGAAACCGATTGTTATCCTGCTGATGCTGCCGCTCATCTTTATAGGTATTGTACTGGGACTGGTGGTATTGGGGAAATCATTCGACTTCTTCTCCATCCTCGGCTTGCTGGGGCTGATTGGAATGAATATCAAGAATGCCATCGTGTTGGTAGACCAGATTGATACGGAAACCGCTGCCGGAAAAGCACCGCGTGAAGCCGTTATCAGTGCAACGACCACCCGTATTGTCCCGGTGGCCATGGCATCGGGTACCACTATCCTGGGAATGTTGCCGTTATTGTTCGACGCCATGTTCGGCGGCATGGCGGCAACCATCATGGGTGGTTTACTGGTAGCCTCGGCATTGACACTATTCGTGCTGCCGGTGGCTTATTGCGCCATTCATAAAATCTAAAAAGCCCCAGTCTCCTAAAGGAGAAGGGGAATAGTTTTGTTTAATGCATTTGTGATATATCATGAAGAAGATTCTATTTATACTACTCTGTGGCTTTGGAATGAATGCCGGAGCACAGCAATATCTGAGCCGCGAAGAATACCGCGACAAGGTAGAAGCATACAGCCAGATTCTGAAACAACAGCATCTGAAAACATTCGCCAGTACCGAGGCACGCAAGATTGCCTCCACCGGTTTCCTGCCCCAGATTGACATCACCGCCGAGGGTACCGCCAATCTCAATCATCTGGACCAATGGAACAGTCCGAAAGGGGACTACCGCCCTTATACCTATCAGGCACTTGCCACCTTGACGCAGCCGCTTTATACCGGAGGCTCCCTAATAGCCCAAAAGAAAGTGGCGCAAGCCGAAGAGGTACTGGACCAACTTACCACAGAGCTGACCCTCGACCAGATACACTATCAAAGTGACGCCGTCTATTGGAATGCCTCTGCCGCCCGTGCCGGTCTGAAAGCCGCGGCTACCTTTCAGAATATTGTACAACAGCAGTACGACATCATCCAAGACCGCTTTGATGACGGTGCCATCAGCCGCACAGACTTGCTGATGATTTCCACCCGGCGTAAGGAGGCCGAATTGCAGTACATCAAGGCACGCCAGAACCATGCCCTTGCCCTGCAAAAACTGAATATCCTTATGGGCTCGGAACCGGACGCTCCCATAGACAGCATAGCCGAAATAGACATACCGACTGCCCCCATCATTCCTTTGGGCCTGGATGATGTGTTGCCCCGCCGAGCAGAATATGCCAGTACCTCCGTGAACATCGCCCGCAGTGAAGCGCAACGGCATGCCGCCCTCAGCCGCTACAACCCACAAGTCAGCATGTTCCTCGCTACCGGTTGGGACACGGGAATCGCCTATATGGGGCAGGATGTACCTCATACTCCCGTCGCAGGGGTCAATGTCAGCATCCCCATCTTCCGTTGGGGAGCCCGCTTCAAGACAAACCGCCAACAGAAAGCCTATATCGGCATACAGAAGCTGCAACAAAGCTATGTAACGGACAATATTCTGGAAGAGCTCTCCGCAGCCACCACAAAACTGACGGAAACTGAACAGCAAGTCAAGACAGCCCGGGAGAATATGACACTCGCCGAAGAGAATCTGGACCTTGTCACCTTCTCTTATAATGAAGGAAAAGCCAGCATGGCAGATGTATTGTCCGCACAACTCTCGTGGACACAGGCACACACCAACCTGATTGATGCGTATCTGGCGGAGAAGATGGCGGTGGCTGAATATAGGAAGGTGGTTAGTGAATGAAATACTCCCCAAAAACTATATAAAAAACTCCGGCATAGCTTTACAAAGCCATACCGGAGTTTCTTTATCTTTTTCTTACTGACAAGTTTATCCCAGGAATGAAATCAGTACACCCGCCGCAACAGCCGAGCCGATTACACCGGAAATATTACTGGACATACAGTAATTCAGTACATGGTTTTTCGGGTCATACTTCGTTGCAATATCATTGCAGACGCGGCTTGCCATGGGCACGGCACTCAGGCCGGTAGCACCAATCAACGGATTAATCTTCTTCTTGCTAAACAGATTGAACAGCTTCACAAAGAAAATACCTCCCGTAATGGACAATGCAAATGCCAGGAAACCACCAATCACAATACCGATAGTCGTCCAATTCAAGAATGCCTCACTGGTCATCGTGGCACCGACACTCAATCCCAAGAAGATGGTAGCCGCATTCATGATACTATTGGCTGCCGCATCAAACAAACGGCTTGTATCAGAACCGATTTCCTTAATCAAGTTACCGAACATCAGCATACCAATCAAAGGTACTGCCGTAGGTACAAACAAGGCAACAATCGTAGTCACTGCAATCGGGAAGATAATCTTCAATACACGCAAGTTCTTGATTTCAGTCTTTGAAGGATAAAGTTTCTCTTGCTCCTTCATATTAATCATCAGTTCCTTCTTGGTGCAGAACAGTTTCACTACCATCGGAATGATGACAGGCACCAGCGCCATGTAGGAATAAGCTGCAATGGCAATCGGCCCCAGCAAATGAGGAGCCAGCTTAATGGTAGTAAAGATAGCCGTAGGTCCATCGGCACCACCGATAATGCCCAATGCACCTGCTTCTTTAGGGGTAAAGCCCATCAATACGGCACAAAGCAGTACGGTAAAGATTCCTAACTGGGCAGCCGCACCGAAGATGGAGAGGCGCAAGTTGCGGAGCATCGGGCCAAAATCTGTCAACGCACCCACACCCATAAAGATGACAGGAGCAAGAAGCCGGTCTTAATCAACATATAGTAGATGAAGTTCATCAGTCCGAGGTCGTGGGCTATTTCGTGCAACGGCATCTCCCAGATATTCTTCATCACCCCGCCTACCATAACCATTCCGTTTTCATCTGCCTGAATCACACCCATATCACCACCGGGGAAGTTGGCGATGAGCACACCGAAAGCGATGGGCACCAGCAACAGTGGTTCGTAGTGCTTCTTGATGCCTAAATAAAGCAGGATGAAAGCGATGGCATACATCACGAGGAACGACGGATCGGCAATGATGTTGCTGAAGGCCGTCATATCATAGAGTTTTGCAAATATATCTTCCATTATCCTATCTTCATTAATACATCATCTTCAGAAACAGAGTCACCCGGATTGACGCAGATGGCAACAACCGTTCCATCAAAGTCTGCACGGATGGCATTGTATGTCTTCATAGCTTCGATATAGCAGAGAAGGTCACCACTCTTCACCTTATCACCCACTTTCAACGGAGTTTCCTGCGCATTCTTTGTCAAGAAGAATTTGCCTTCAAGCGGAGCCGGAACGTCCTGACCTTCGCCTACAGGGGGAGCGGTCACTTTATCGGTGGCCGAAGCAGGCAGGTCGATGTCGCCGTATGCCACTGTCACGCGGTAAGCCTGACCGTCCACCTGCACGGTAAGCGTCTTGGGTTTGGCATCGTCCAGCGGAGACTTGTCGCGTTCGGCACGGCGTTTTTCCACATCCCCCAGGAAGTCCTGTTTGGCCTTTCCACTCTTGTAAGCCTCGTATTGAGCCGGGTGCATGGCGTATTCGAAGAGTTCTTCATCGTCCTCGCCCAATTCCCACTTGTTCTCCTTCATCAGCTTGCGGTACTTGTCCAGAGCATCGGGATAGTTGTCCTGCGGATTACCGGTAAAGAACTTGCGTCCTTCGCGCTCTGCTTTCTCGATAAGTTCAGGTGCCAATTCACCCGGCAACTTACCAGCTTTGCCCAGCAGCATATCCCAAATATCATCAGCAATCATACCCCAGCGTTCCTTGCCCTTCTCCATAGCAATGACATTCATCATGGAAAGGTTCTTGACGTACTGGCTGAACGGAGTCACCAACGGGGGATAACCTACGCGCGGCCAAACATATGCCACTTCGTTGAACAACTTGATGAGCAGCTCATCCTGCTTCATGAAGGGCAGGTTGCGTTTTGCCTTGTATTTGTTGATGGACTCCAGATTGGATTCCAAGTCTGCCATCAGACTGCCCATCATGCCACCCGGCAGTCCGGGACCAATCAGCAGGGAGTTCATCAGGCGGTTGCGCGGGCTGATGTACAAGCCAAGGAAGTCGTCCATGAACTCCTGGATGAGTGCGCGTACTTTCATATATGCCTCCATATTGACTTCGGGCACCTGGAAGCCTGCATCCTTCAGCATGGCCTGCACACTGAGCAAGTCGGCATGTCCCGTACCCCAGGAAAGCGGTTCCATGCCTACGTCGATATAGTCGCAACCCGCTTCGCACACTTCAAGGATGCTTGCCATATTGAAACCGGGCCCCGCATGGCTATGGTACTGGATAGGAATATCGGGATGCGCTGCCTTGATATTGGCCACAATCTTACCCAGAGAAACCGGACGTCCGATGCCTGCCATATCCTTGATACAGATTTCGTCGGCACCTGCCTTGATAAGCTTCAAAGCCATATTCGTGTAGTATTCTACGGTATGGATGGGTGAATGGGTGATGCAAAGCGAGCATTGGGAAATCATTCCGGCATCGTGTGCATAACCGATGGAAGGGATGATATTGCGGGTATCATTCAGACCGCAGAAGGTACGCGTGATGTCCGTACCCTGCGCTTTCTTCACCTTATAGAACAGCTTGCGCACATCGGCAGGCACGGGACTCATGCGGAGGCCATTCAGGGCACGGTCCAACATGTGGGTCTGGATGCCGGCTTCATGGAACGGCTTCGTCCACTCGCGCACGGCTTTATTCGGGTTCTCTCCAAACAGCAGATTTACTTGTTCAAAACCTCCGCCATTGGTTTCCACGCGCGCAAAACAACCCATCTCGATGATGGCGGGAGCTACTTTCACCAGCTGGTCAACGCGGGGCACATATTTTCCGGCACTCTGCCACATGTCCCTGAATACCAAGCTGAATTTAATTTCTTTTTTCATACTAAATTATTCGGTGTGTTTTTGTTTTTATATAAGATTATTGTTTCAGATTTTTTCTACCTTAGCTACCTTACCCTTACCTTGTGTCACCACTGTAACGGCAGCACTGATAGCCGCCAAAATATTACCGGGGACAGGTGCAGGACCATTTGCCGCAGCCTTGGCCGGTGCCACCTCTTCGGGCGCATATTTATTCACCAATGCAATAAGAGCTTTCCCTAAGTTAATAACAATCAGCAGGATAGCAAAGACTGTTGCCATACCTACCACCATCAGCAGAAACGCTATGTTCAAGTTTTCCATATTATAATTTATTAGTTATTCCGTGGGATTTAAAAAAAATCGTTCGAAATTAGCGATTATCCATTAAAGAAAGGTGGTAAAAAATAATAAAAGATGCTAAAACGTCACTTCCCGCACTACCGGAGAGGTGGTACGGGAAGTGTATAATGCCCCATTTATGTCAAAAAAAGGGGCAATTGGCGGGACGGGCAGAATCAGCCAGCGGGTTCTCTCCCTGGTCGCCGTCGTTGCCGCCCTGGTTGCCGCCATCGGGGTTGCTGCCACCGGAAGAAGAGGTCTTGCCCCACTCTTCCCAGCATATATTATTATCCACCATACTGCGGGTAATCACTTTACTGTTCACATCGCGTTCCACCTCAGGAATGAACCGGACGCGCACTCCTACTATCTGAGAAGCGCTCACCTCCTTGGATGTCTGCACTCCCTGCTTGTTGGCAGCTGCCGTATAATAGAAAGTGCCCACTCCGTCTATTTTCACCGTACGCCCTTGTGCCATGTAGAGCGAAAGTACCTTTCCCAGATTCTTGACGATAGCATATGCATCACCACGGGTCACCGTAGAGAGTAATGCCAATTGGTCCGCAACCTGGTTGGTGGTAATGGCTTTGCCCCATGTAATAGATTTAGGATACCACAACCCATTGATTTTCTGTTGAGTTTTCTTATAAAACATAATTAATAAAGTATTAAGTAAATAGATAATAGTTGCAAGCGAACTTGTCATCACCGCTTTGACCGGTCGGGTTAAGGACTGACCGAAGTCCCGTCTCTTTTAAGAAGATAGAAGAAAGAAATGCACCGTGAGGCCTCAACGATTAAATCTTTCGTTCTTCTCAAATTCGATGTTGCAAAGTTAGGGTACACAAGAGGGGAAAACAAGAAAAGAGCCTCTACAACAGCTTTACGCAAAATACAATCAATCAATGAATTACAAAAACAGATACTCTACAGCATAACAGCAAGAACAAAAGCTGGAAATAAAGAAAACCATAAGAATCTCTACAACGAGTATAGGTAACGGACTGATAATGAATACCTGGAAGATAAAGCATCTCTACCATGCAGCCCAAGAGCCGGATAGCAGAAAACAGTGAACGAATAAAGCCGGAAACATTCATTTGCCGCCGTACCGACTTTTTAAAAGCTCCACAACATGTAGTGTTTTATCGCAATTCCACCAAAGTAGCTCCAAATACCGAATTCGTTATTCTGGAGTAAAAAATCCCTGCCAGAATGGGTTCTGACGGGGGTAATCAAAGATAACGACTGTGGTTGCCTTCCATAACGACTGAGATTGCCTCTCATAACGACAGAGGCTGCCTCATCTAACGACAAAGCCTACCTCCATCAAGCTTCCCGATTTCGCGACAACACTTTGTCATGATATTGTAAACAGCAACCGCACACCACCGCGTCCACTGTCTCCCCACCCTGAAACAGCTCCTCATCTGTCTGCATCAGCCGCTTCTTCAAGCGGAACTTCTGCTGGGAAACGGAAGCAGGCGAAACAGCCGTCAGTGTGGCAATTTCGGCATTGCTGAAGCGTAGACACATCAGCAGGCAAAGCTGAGAGTCGGCAGGTGTAAGCTGGGGGAAACGTTCGGCAAGGTGAAGGGTGAAGCCACTGTAAACACGGTCGGCAAGTTCGCGAAGATATTTCCATTGGGCATCGGTAAGAAACTTAGGCTGGCGATGCAGGCGTTCCAACATCTCGTCACCATCTATCAGCGTGGAAGTAAGTGCCTGCACTTGCTTACCCAGCAGGCTGGCGCGCTCTCCCTGCTGCCTAAGCAGTTCCAGCTCCCGGGGCAAAGGGAGCTTGTCGTACTCTTTGAGGCGGGTACGGAGAGATTCATTCTCTTCGTGCAGCAGATGGCCGTGCGCCATAAGGTTCATCAGAGACTGGCGTACCTCTTCCCGCTCTTCATCCGTCAAGGACATTTCCCGCAGGCACTCTTCCAGCTCTTCACGTTCGCGTTCATTGCTGCGCAGGCGTTGTTCATTCTCACTCAAACCGACCAGATAACGGCGGTGCTTGCGTTCTTTGGAGAACTTGATGTCCTTGATGGATAGCCATACATTCAGGCCTATCATCAGAGCGGTGAATACACCCCACAGAAATTGTTTCCGCCTATCGACCGGCTTCAGACGGACAAGGCTTCCACCGGAAAGTTCCTTTACTTGCTCGTATTCACGGTGCAGGTCGGAAAGCAAACAGACGGTCTGGGCACTGTCGACAGCACCGCACTGCACCAGTGAGTCGGCACGGACGAGGGACTGTTCGTAGTTCATCAAAGCTTTACCGGAAGATTTCGAGCAGGCTGTCAGGCCTAAAAGGAGGAGGAGCAGGAGGAAGAAAGAGGTGTGCTTCATCTTGAAATTTTGTGTTTATAATAAGTAAGGTGTAAAATCGGTAAGGAATGAGCTTACTTTAAATGTTTTGATAACCGCGAAGGTTCACGGCGCATATCCCAAAGGTCTGCAATGTAAACGACCTCTTCTTCTACATAGAAAATCAATTTATTATGTTTACTCACAATCAATCCCCTATAAAATTTAGCCCGATTTTTCAGCAAAGGTTCTTGATGAGCCAACTCAAGATTTACGGCTATACGCTCCTCCCACCGGAATATATCCCGCTCAAACTCCTCGGCAGCTTTCCTGCCGAATTCACGAAAAATATAGCGTAACGTATTTTCCCATTCATGCAAGGCACGAGATGACCATTCAACTCTCATAATCCCGCAATAAATTGTTTCATACGCTGATGCGCCACTTCTGCCGCGACTCCCTTTCCGGCTTCAAACTCCGTTTCCGCCTCATCAATCCGTGCGTCCAGTTCCTCCACCGTATAAGGAGCAAGCTCCTCGACCTTCAGTTTCTCTGCTCTTAACTTGGCCCGGTCCACCGCACGACGATAAGCACGACGCACCGTCCGCAACACCTCCATATTGTCAGTAGCCAATATATCACGAGCCAATTCATTTCGGCAAGCATCCAATTCAACTGTTTTCATAATCAATGCATATTATATAGAAAACAAAGGTAACACTTTCTTCCCACAATAAATAAAGAGGTACAAAGTTTTTCATTACTTTGTACCTCTTCTTTCTCTTCGACCTGCATTATTTATAGTCGTGAGTCAGCAAAAATCATATCGCTTAAAACTCACTCGTAAAGTGGAACTTGATATGCTTGAAGTCCATCTGCGCCATCTGCAACACATATCCGCTATCGGCCAGGAATACATCCCTACCCTCGCGGTCTTTGGCCATGTACTGGTATTTGCGCTTCTTGAAGGCTTCCAGCTCCGCCGCATCATCGCTCTCAATCCAGCAGGCCTTATACAGACTGAGTGGCTCCCAACGGCACTTCGCACTGTATTCATTCTCCAGACGATACTGGATGACCTCGAACTGCAACTGCCCCACCGTACCGATAATCTTACGCCCGTTGAACTGGTTGACGAACAACTGCGCCACACCTTCGTCCATCAACTGGTCGATACCCTTGGCAAGCTGTTTCTGCTTCATCGGATCGGCATTCTCAATGTACTTGAACATCTCCGGAGAGAAACTCGGAAGTCCCTTGAAGTGAAGCGCCTCGCCTTCGGTCAGCGTATCGCCAATCTTGAACGTACCGTTATCCGGCAGGCCGATAATATCTCCCGCCCAAGCCTCATCGACAGTTGTCTTGCGCTGCGCCATGAACTGCGTAGGCGACGAGAAACGCATCGTCTTGCCATGACGTACATGCAAGTACGGGGCATTGCGTACAAACTTCCCGGAACAGATTTTGCAGAAAGCGATACATGAACGGTGATTCGGGTCGATATTGGCGGTTATCTTAAAGATGAATCCGGTAAATTTAGGTTCTTCCGGCTCCACCTCACGTTCTTCCGCCTTCACGGGACGGGGACTGGGAGCAATCTCCACAAAGCAATCCAGCAGTTCCTGCACACCGAAATTATTCAGTGCCGAACCGAAGAATACGGGAGCAAGCTCCCCTTTCAAGTATTCCTCCTTATCGAATTCGGGGTAAACACCGTCTATCAGTTCCAATTCTCCGCGCAACTTGTCGGCCAGCTGGGCGCCAATCTGGTTGTCCAGCTCCTCGGTATGGATGTCCACTTCCACCTTCTCCGTCACTACCTGCTTGCTGGGCTGGTAGAGGTTGAGGTTATGCTCGTAGATATTGTAGACACCCTTGAAACGGACACCGCTCTCGATAGGCCACGTCAAGGGACGCACGTGGATGTGCAGTTCCTCCTCCAGCTCGTCCAGCAGGTCGAACGGGTCTTTGGCTTCACGGTCCATCTTGTTGATGAAGATAATCACCGGCGTATTACGCATACGACAGACCTCCATCAGCTTGCGTGTCTGTGTTTCCACACCTTTCGCACCGTCCACCACGATGATAACGCTGTCCACAGCCGTCAGCGTGCGGTAGGTATCTTCGGCAAAGTCCTGGTGACCCGGAGTATCGAGGATGTTGACCTTGTAGTCATGGTAGTCGAACTCCATTACAGAAGTGGTGACGGAAATACCACGCTGTTTTTCAATATCCATCCAGTCCGACGTTGCCGTCTTCTTTATCTTATTGCTCTTTACGGCACCCGCCACCTGGATTTGTCCACCAAAAAGCAACAACTTCTCGGTCAATGATGTCTTACCGGCATCCGGATGCGCGATAATCGCAAACGTTCTCCGTCTCTCTATTTCGTTGTTATTGGCCATATATCAATTAGTCAGTAATAATCACTCTTCCAAATTCTTCATGCAGACGGCAAGGCTCGCCTCCCAATGGGGTATATCGATACCGAATGTCTTCTTTATCTTTGTCTTGTCCAACACGGAATAATGCGGACGCGGCGCTTGGCAGGAAACTCATCCGTATGCAACGGGCTTACCTTGCAGGTCTTTATGCCGGCCAGGCGATGGATAGCCAACGTGAAATCATACCAAGAGCACACTCCCTCGTTGCTGAAATGATAGACACCGGGAACAATCCCCCGGTTGACAGCCGCAAAAATGGCACGTGCCAAATCATTGGCGTATGTCGGCGTGCCTATCTGGTCGAAAACAACCCCCAGTGTCTCGCGTTCACGTCCCAGACGAAGCATCGTCTTCACAAAATTATTTCCATAAATGGAATAGAGCCACGCCGTACGGATAATCATGCACGGCTGCAATGCTTCATCACCGCCTGCTCACCTGCCAGTTTGGTAGAGCCATATACCGAATTGGGACAAGTAGCCGCCTCTTCCGTATAGGGGGTGTGTCCGGTTCCGTCGAAGACATAGTCGGTGGACACTTGTATCAATGCAGCGCCGCAAGCTTCGGCAGCAGCAGCCAGATAGCCCGGCGCGACATGATTCAGCTTGTCGCAAAGTTCCTGATTGTCCTCTGCCTTGTCCACCGCCGTATAAGCGGCGCAATTCACGATTACATCTATCCGGTTGTCCTTCACAAACCCGTGCACAGCTTGTTCGTCGCAAATGTCCAATTCCTGCACGTCAGTGAAAAAACAAGTATGTTGTCCGTTTTCTTTCGACAACACTCGCATTTCATTGCCAAGTTGACCGTTGGCACCGGTTATCAGAATATTCATCTTTCTATTTACGATTTGACGATTTACAATTTACGATTGGAGTCACTCCAGTTCCAATTCTCCCCGCTTCTCCTTGTCATAATAGTTGGCAAGCAACGAGACGAAACCGCTGATGGCCTCCATAGCCTTTGCCGTGCCCTGACTGATTTCCTTCTTCTGCAAGCGCAACAGCAGCACTCCATAAAGCGCCTCGAAACAAGTGTCTACCTCAGACTCCTCTTTCCGACCGCTCTTCTGGCGCAGCTCCACGATAAAAGGCAGTGCCTTGAAATAAGCCGCATTATAGAACGGATATTTCGTAGAAGCCAGCAATTCGCCATGCAGCTCCGTCAGGTTCAGAATGACATTCCGGTTGATTTGCAGATGTCCTTTTTCCGTTACGCCTTCCGCACGCATCATATCCGCCAGGTTTCCATACCATTCTTCCAGCGCAGGCCGTTCCTCCTCCGGATAGCGCAAAATGAGGTTCTGGCGTATCCGGTCTATGTCACAGCCGTTGGCACGGAGCAAATCCTCCACCTGCCACATATATATAAGGTATTCGGCTATATTCTTCTCTTTCAGTTGTTGCGCAATCTTCATTTCAAACTGTCAATTATCCATTCTTATAATTTTCAATTGTCAATCGCCAATTGTCAATTCAGTACAGTGATTCACCCATCAGTGTAAACACCAGTCCCAGCACAGACACCACAACGACAATGCTCCCGATAATACGATTCAGTATCCAGATACCGCGCAGGTTGAATTGTGTACGGACCTTATTGACAAAAAAGGTTATGCCAAACCACCAAGCCAAAGCACCCAATGCGATGGCCAGGTATCCGGTGACAGCCTCAAACACCAGCACGCCCTCACTTACAAAAGCGAAGCGGGCGAAAAGACCTACAAAAAGGAAAATAATCAGTGGATTGGAAAGTGTGACGGCAAACGCCGTTATGAAGTTATGGAAATAGGAACCCTTATTGGTAGATACCGGACGGATGGACTGTACCGGATTGCTGCGGAACGTATAAATGCCAAATGCCAACAGAAGAATGCTTCCGAAAAGCTGCAGGTAAAAGATGTTCTTGTTGACATAATCAAAGACAAAACTCATCCCGTAGCCCGTCAGCAAGGCATAGGCTATGTCGCTCAGCGAGGCTCCTACCCCCGTTACGAAACCATACCACCGTCCTTTATTCAAAGTACGCTGAATGCATAATACTCCTACAGGACCCAATGGCGCGGACACAATGACGCCGATAATGAACCCCTTCCACAATATGTCAAATATGGTTTCTATCTGAATCATGGCTGCAAATATCGGACTTTTTTGTGAGACGAACGAATAGTGTTAACGTTTTTTCGATGGAAAAGGATTTTAAAAAGTAAAGATTATCCTTTTTGCATATTATTCCGTATATTTACCTCCGAACTTAACAATACCCCCTAATGAAACGAATAAAAAAACCTTTAACAATCGTTTCCATGGCCGTCTTACTACTGACGGCATGTGAAGCTCCCAAGGAACTCGGTGTGATTCCATATCCGCAGTATGCCCAAACAACGTCAAGAACAGTCGAACTGCCATCTACGGTAACCTTCTCGGCCAATCTGGCAAAATCCGACATGGATGACCTGCTGGCTTACCTGCCGGACTTTGCCATCCCCATGAAGCTTGTCAATGAGAACCCTTTTGTAACGATAGAAGTAACGGACACACCGGATACTCCCATTGCTGCCGAAGGCTATAACCTGACTGTCAGCAAACAAGGCGTAAATATCCAGGCCTCCTCCGCAGCAGGTGCCTTCTATGGCCTGCAGACCCTGGCACAACTTGCCCGTAACGGGAAGGAACTGCCAGTCACGACCATCAAAGACGAGCCCAGATTCCCCTATCGCGGGCTGCACCTGGATGTTTCAAGGCACTTCTTCAACACGGATTATGTCAAGAAGCAAATAGACCTGGTAGCCACCTACAAAATCAACCGACTGCATTGGCATCTGACCGATGGTGCCGGATGGCGGCTGGAGATTCCCGGCTATCCCCGCCTGACAGAATTCGCAGCCTGGAGAAAAGCCGCCAATTTGCAGGATTGGGGGAAATATGACCACCACTCTGCGAAAAGGACGAAGAAGGAGCCTATGGAGGCTACTATACGGAAGCGGATGTACGTGAGGTGCTGGAATATGCCCGCCTGCGGCATGTCACCATTATTCCCGAAATAGAGATGCCCGGACATTCAGGAGAAGTGCTGGCGGCCTATCCGCAACTGTCCTGTACCGGAAAGCCCTATACATCCGGTGAGGTCTGTATCGGCAACGAGGAGACCTTCAAGTTTTTCGAAGATGTGCTGGATGAAGTGATACGGCTGTTCCCTTCCCGGTATATCCACATCGGAGGCGATGAAGCCAGCAGACGTCACTGGAAAGCATGTTCCAAATGCCAGAAGCGCATAAAGGACGAGGGACTCAAAGATGAAAGCGAGCTGCAAAGCTATATGATAGCCCGCATAGAGAAGTACCTCAACAGCAAAGGGCGTGAAATCATCGGCTGGGACGAGATACTGGATGGAGGCCTGGCTCCCAACGCAACCGTCATGTCGTGGCGGGGTACGGAGGGTGGCATTGCCGCCGCCCGCATGGGGCATTACGCATCATGACACCGGAGAGCCACTGCTATCTGGACCACTACCAGGATGACCCCGAGACACAGCCGCTGGCGTTTGGCGCCTGCGTCCCCATCGGACAGACCTACTCCTACGACCCGGCTCCCGATTCATTGGGAAGTGATATCTGCAAATACATATTAGGTGTACAAGGCAATGTATGGGCCGAATATCTGCCCACTTACGAACATGCCGAATATATGATATACCCGCGCATCATCGCTTTGGCAGAAGTAGGCTGGACTCCCACGAAGAACAAGCATCCGGAGAGTTTCAAGAGACGTATCAACAACGAAATACGATACATCCGGACGAAAGGGTACAACCCGTTCACCTTGTCGGAACAAGTGCAGACCAGCCAGACCGTTGACTATGCCAAGAAAAAAATCATGCTGTCCCTCACCTCCGAAAAACATCCGATTGACATCCGCTACACAACGGACGGCTCCGAACCGACAGTATCTTCCCAATTATACAAGAAACCGTTTGCCGTAAAAGACTCCATATTGCTGACCGCACGTCTTTTCGACGGAGAAAAGCCCATCGGGAAAAGCCTTCACCTGCGCACCGACTACCACAAGGGTATAGGCAAAAAGATAACCTATGCACCGGGCGGTGGATACTATCAGCATAAAGAAGTATACAAAGGCGGCGGTGACACCGGTCTCCTCGACGGACTTCGCGGCGGCAAAAGCTACATGGACGGACGATGGCAGGGCTTCTGCCCCAATGATTTGGATGCCATTATCGACCTGGGCGAAGTGACCGCCATACATCGGGTCATGGCCAACTTCATGCAAATCCGTACCCCACAAGTATTTCTCCCCGCCAAAGTGGAAGTATGGGCATCTGTTGACGGCAAGAACTTCACCCTGCTGGGCAGTGATACCTGCAGCGAGGAAGAGGCCGGAAAGGACGTGATATTCCGTGACTTCGGCTGGATTGGCCCCCCCACTGAGGCACGATATGTACGCTTCCATGCCATACAAGGGAAGAAGCAATTCTTATTTACGGATGAAATCGTCATACAATAACACACATCCGTTTTTTATGAAACAGAACAAAAAACGCATACGAGTAAAATTGCATGCGTTTTTTGTTTTCCTTTTTTTCTCCTCCCCACCGATTTTACGTATCTTTGCCCCCAAGAAGAAAAGATGAAGATACTCAAAGAAGTAACTTCAATCGTAAAATCGTAAATCGTAAAATCGTAAATATAACTATGATTCTTTTTTTCAGAACCCCATCCAAGAGTGTGATTGCCGTAGAATGCAATCATGAACTCCCCCAGGCAGACAGCGACAAACTCTGCTGGCTTTTTGGAGAAGCCACCCCCGAAAGTGAAGATAACCTGAAAGGACATTTCGTCGGCCCGCGCCGCGAGATGATTACTCCTTGGAGTACAAACGCCGTAGAAATCACCCAGAACATGGGACTGGACGGCATCATCCGCATCGAGGAGTACTTCCCCGTAAAAGATGAGAACGCAGACCACGACCCGATGCTGCAACGTATGTACAAGGGGCTGGACCAGAATGTATTTACAACCAACCGGCAACCGGAACCGATTGTACACATCGAAGACCTGGAGGCATACAATGAAAAGGAAGGTCTGGCACTTTCCAAAGAAGAAATGGACTACCTCAAGAAGGTAGAGAAAGACCTCGGACGCCCTTTGACAGACTCCGAAGTATTCGGTTTCGCACAAATCAACTCTGAGCATTGCCGTCACAAAATCTTCGGCGGGACATTCATCATCGATGGAGTGGAACAGGAATCTTCACTCTTCCAGATGATAAAGAAGACTACACAAGAGAATCCCAACAAGATTATCTCTGCCTACAAAGACAACGTGGCCTTTGCCGAAGGTCCGGTCATCGAGCAGTTTGCTCCCGCAGACCACTCCAAGCCCGACTATTTCCAAGTAAAGGACATCAAGAGTGTCATCTCCCTGAAAGCGGAAACACATAACTTTCCCACAACAGTAGAACCGTTCAACGGTGCGTCTACCGGTACGGGCGGTGAGATTCGCGACCGTATGGGCGGCGGTAAGGGCTCTTGGCCTATTGCCGGGACAGCCGTTTACATGACCTCCTATCCCCGTACGGAAGAAGGACGTCCCTGGGAAGAGATTCTGCCGGTACGCAAATGGCTGTATCAGACTCCCGAACAAATACTAATCAAGGCTTCCAATGGTGCCAGTGATTTCGGAAACAAATTCGGCCAACCGCTAATCTGCGGTTCAGTGCTCACTTTCGAACATAAGGAAAAAGATGAAGTCTATGGTTACGACAAAGTGATTATGCTTGCCGGAGGCGTAGGCTACGGTACCCAGCGCGACTGTTTGAAAGGTACACCGGAAGCCAGCAACAAAGTGGTTGTCATCGGTGGAGACAATTATCGCATCGGTTTGGGCGGCGGCTCCGTGTCTTCCGTAGATACCGGACGCTACAGCAGTGGCATCGAGCTGAATGCCGTGCAACGCGCCAACGCCGAAATGCAGAAACGCGCCTACAACGTGGTACGCGCACTTTGTGAAGAAGAGACCAATCCGGTGGTTTCCATCCACGACCACGGCTCTGCCGGACATGTAAACTGTCTGTCTGAATTGGTAGAGGAATGCGGTGGTCTGATTGACATGAGCAAGTTGCCTATCGGCGATACGACTCTGTCTGCCAAGGAAATCATAGCCAACGAAAGCCAGGAACGCATGGGCTTGCTGATTCAGGAAGAGGCCATCGAACATGTACGCAAGGTAGCCGAACGTGAGCGTGCCCCGATGTATGTAGTCGGTGAAACGACCGGCGACCATCGCTTTGCCTTCCAGCAAGCTGACGGTGTACGTCCGTTCGACCTCGCCGTAGAACAGATGTTCGGCTCTTCCCCCAAGACCTATATGGTGGACAAGACCGTGGAACGTCACTACGAAATGCCCCAATACGAACTTTCCCAACTACACGAATACCTCACCAATGTGCTCCAACTGGAAGCTGTAGCTTGTAAAGACTGGTTGACAAACAAGGTGGACCGTTCTGTAACAGGCAAGATTGCCCGCCAGCAGTGCCAGGGTGAATTGCAGTTGCCTCTGAGCGATTGCGGTGTGGTAGCTTTGGACTATCGCGGCGAAAAGGGTATCGCAACTTCTCTGGGTCATGCTCCTCAGGCAGCACTTGCCGACCCGGCAGCCGGTTCCATTCTTTCCGTCAGCGAAGCATTGACCAACTTGGTTTGGGCACCGCTTGCCGAAGGTCTGGACAGCGTTTCCCTCTCTGCCAACTGGATGTGGCCTTGCCGTTCGCAAGAAGGTGAAGATGCCCGTCTATACACGGCAGTAAAGGCATTGAGTGACTTCTGCTGCGCCCTGCAAATCAACGTACCGACCGGTAAAGACTCTCTTTCCATGACACAGAAATACCCCGACGGCAGCAAAGTAATTTCTCCGGGCACGGTAATTGTTTCTGCCGGTGGAGAAGTTTCCGACGTCAAGAAAGTCGTATCTCCGGTGCTGGTCAACAATGAAAAGACTACCATTTATCATATAGACTTCAGTTTCGACAACCTGAAACTCGGCGGCTCCGCCTTTGCCCAGACTCTGGGCAAGGTAGGTGACGAAGTTCCCAGCGTGCAGGATGCCGAATACTTCCGCGATGCTTTCCTTGCCGTGCAGGAGCTGGTCAATAAGGGACTGATTCTTGCCGGACATGATATTTCTGCCGGTGGTCTTATCACTACACTGCTTGAAATGTGCTTTGCCAATGTGGAAGGCGGTATGGAAATCAACTTGGATAAAATCAAGGAGCAAGACCTTGTCAAGATTTTGTTTGCAGAGAACCCGGGTATCGTCATCCAGGTGAGCGACAAGCATAAGGAAGCAGTGAAGCAAATCCTGGAAGATGCAGGCGTAGGTTACGTGAAGCTCGGCAAACCGACAGACGAACGCCATATTCTTGTATCAAAAGGCGATGCTACTTATCAGTTTGGCATCGACTATATGCGTGATGTATGGTACTCTACTTCTTATCTCCTTGACCGTAAGCAGTCCATGAACGGCTGTGCCAAGAAGCGTTTCGAGAACTACAAGATGCAACCGGTGGAATTCGCCTTCATGCCGGACTTCAAAGGCAAGTTCTCACAATACGGCATCGACCCAGACCGCCGCACCCCTTCAGGCATCCGCGCCGCCATCATCCGTGAAAAGGGAACCAACGGCGAACGCGAAATGGCCTACTCACTCTATCTGGCAGGCTTCGATGTGAAGGATGTTACCATGACCGACCTTATCAGCGGTCGCGAGACGCTGGAGGATGTAAACATGATTGTTTACTGCGGCGGTTTCTCCAACTCCGACGTTCTCGGTTCTGCCAAGGGTTGCCGGTGCTTTCCTGTTCAATCCGAAAGCGAAAGAGGCGCTCGACAAATATTATGCACGCGAGGATACGCTTTCGCTGGGTGTCTGCAACGGTTGCCAGTTGATGATGGAACTTAACCTTATCAATCCCGAGCTTGAAAAGAAAGGTAAGATGCTGCACAATGATTCCCACAAGTTCGAATCCAGACACCTCGGTGTTACCGTTCCCACCAACCGCAGTGTAATGCTCGGCTCCTTGAGCGGCAGTAAACTGGGTATCTGGGTGGCCCACGGCGAAGGCAAATTCTCTTTGCCATACGATGAGGACAAATACAACGTTGTGCTGAAATACTCATACGACGAATACCCTGCCAACCCCAACGGTTCGGATTATTCCATAGCCGGATTGGCAAGTGCCGACGGACGTCATCTGGCCATGATGCCCCACTTGGAACGCGCCATCTTCCCCTGGCAGAACGGTTGCTACCCCGCAGACCGTGTAAACAGCGACCAAATCACTCCTTGGATAGAAGCATTTGTCAATGCACGCAAGTGGTGGAAGCCAATAAAAAATGAACTGAACTTACTTCTTAATAGAAATGTAACAAGCGCGGGTTGATAAATAAACCCGCGCTTGTTCATTTTTTCCATTCTTTGCCTTCTTCTTGGTTTTCTCAAACAAAAGCATTACTTTTGTGTTTATTTTCACGACTCCTCCTTAATAGAACAATTCAAAAAAACCGTTCGACAATTATGAAAAAGTACCTCTTTTTCTACATACTGCTATTATTACCAATTACAAGTATCGCACAAACATACAAATACATTGGTGTGGAAGACGGTTTAAGCAACAGACGGGTATATGCTATTCAAAAGGGACCTAAAGGTTACATGTGGTTTCTTACCCACGACGGCATCGACCGATACAACGGAAAGGAATTCAAACCGTACAAATTGATGGATGGAGATAAAGAAGTGAATTCCATGATGAACCTGAACTGGCTCTATGTAGACCCCAAAGGCTCCATATGGGAAATAGGCAAAAAAGGACGCGTATTCCGCTATGATACACAACACGATTGTTTTTCCCTGGAATACAAGCTACCCGAAAGCGAAGTGAAAGGACGTCCAACCCCCATCAGTTACGGTTTTGTGGATGCCAACAGCATAATATGGCTTTGCAATGAAGATGCCCTATATCTGTACGACAGCAATACCCAGAAGGTAACATTCATTCAAAACGAAATAGGAGAACGAATTACGGATATCGCACAGATTGATTCGACCCACTTCTTCATCGGAACCGACATCGGCATACATTATGCTAAGCTGGCCAACAACATCCTCACCCTCAGTCCCTGTAACCAACTGGACACCTTGAAGATACAAATCAACGAACTATACTATCACAAACCATCCCACAAGGTTTTTATCGGTACTTTCCAGCGGGGAATATTCTCCTATGACCTAAACAAGCACAAGGTCATGCATATACCATCCGGACTGATGGACATCAGCATCAACTGTATCCGTGCCTTCAATGACAATGAGATTCTCATCGCAACGGACGGAGCCGGTGTCTACAAGATGAATACCGATACCTATGCATCCGAACCGTATATCATTGCCGACTACAACCGGTACAACTCAATGAACGGAAATACTATCAATGACATTTACATCGACAGCGAGCAACGTATCTGGATGGCCAATTATCCCATCGGCATAACTGTACGCAACAACCGATATGCCGATTACCAATGGATAAAACACTCTATCGGCAATAAACAATCACTCATCAATGACCAGGTAAACGCCATTATCGAGGACCATGACGGAGATTTATGGTTTGCCACGAACAACGGAATCAGCCTCTATTACAGCAAGACGAAACAATGGCATTCTTTTCTCAGCACCTTCGACTCCGAAAGCCATAGTAAAAATCACACCTTCATCTCACTGTGCGAGGTGGAGCCCGGCATCATCTGGGCCGGAGGGTATAGTTCCGGCATCTACCAGATAAACAAGAAACAACTGTCCATAGACTTCTTTACCCCATCCTTATTCAGCAATCTGAATATCCGGCCAGACAAGTATATCCGTTCCATTATGAAAGATTCTTCAGGAAACATCTGGTCCGGAGGGTATTATAACTTAAAAGAAATAGATTATTCCAGAAAAAGCATACGGCACTTCCCCGACTTGAACGGTATCACCGCCATCATAGAGAAGGACTCCACACATATGTGGATAGGCACTGCCACCGGCTTGTACCTATTGGAAAAAGCAACCGGCAAGTATAGCTATATCCAGATGCCGGTAGAATCCTACTATATCTACTCCCTATACCAAGCTTCCGACGGAATGCTGTATATCGGTACCAGCAATGCCGGTCTACTGGTATATGATACGACCAAAAACACATTCAGACATTATCATAGAGACAACTGCGCCTTGATTTCCAATAATATCTATACACTATTGTCCGACGGTAAAGGAAATATCTTTCTGAGTACAGAACACGGTCTGTCCACCTTCTATCCTGCCGAAGAGACATTCCATAACTGGACCAAAGAACAAGGACTGAAGTCTGACCATTTCAACGCAGCCTCAGGCACCTTGAGAAAAAACGGCAATTTCATTTTCGGCAGTACGGATGGAGCCATAGAGTTCGACAAGGACATGGTCCTGCCGCGTGACTATAAGTTCAAAATGGTATTCAGTGACCTGCGGGTATTCTATCAGACCGTTTATCCCAAGGATGAAGGTTCTCCACTTATTCTGGATATTGACGAGACAAAAACCTTGCGTTTGAAGTACAACCAGAACATCTTCTCATTGCAAGTCTTAGACATCAACTATGACTATCCTTCCCTAATTCTGTACTCCTGGAAACTGGAAGGCTTCTATGAAGGTTGGAGCCGTCCGGGAGAGGAAAACGTCATCCGTTTTACCAACCTGAGTCCGGGCAACTATACCCTCCGCGTACGTGCCATCTCCAACGAAGACCGCCGTATTGTCCTGGAGGAACGCAGTATGGACATCATTATCGAACAACCCCTCTGGCTCAGCTTCTGGGCGTTGATACTCTATGCAGTGATTATCATATCCATTGCAAGCATCACTCTGCGAATAATAGTCTTGAGAAAACAGCGGAAAGAATCTGATGAGAAAATACGCTTCTTCGTCAACACGGCGCATGATATACGTACTCCACTGACGCTCATCAAAGCACCCTTGGAAGAAATCACCGAACGCGAGCAACTGACTTCCAGCGGACAGAGCAATATCAATACAGCCCTGCGAAACGTAAATGCCTTGTTGCGACTGACCACCAACCTTATTAATTTCGAGCGCGCAGACACCTATTCCGGAAGTCTATACGTATCCGAATACGAACTGAGCACATATATGGAGGAGACAATCGATGCTTTCCGTTCATACGCAAACATAAAACACATCAACCTGACCTACGAAAGCAGCTTCCGTTATCTGAACGTATGGTTAGATAAGGACAAGATGGATTCCATTTTGAAGAATATCATATCCAACGCATTGAAATATACACCGGACGGAGGCAATGTACACGTCTTTACTTCCGAGACAGAAGACACCTGGAGTATTGAGGTGGAAGACACCGGTATCGGAATTCCGGCTTCGGAACAGAAAAAGCTGTTCAAGATGCATTTCCGCGGCAGTAATGCTATCAATTCCAAAGTTACCGGCAGCGGCATCGGACTACTTCTGGTAGGGAAACTTGTACGCTTACATAAAGGAAAGCTCAACTTCAGCAGTATGGAAGGAAAAGGCTCTTGCATCAAAATCACGTTCCCCAAAGGGAACAAGCATTTCCGCAAGGCAATCCAACGCCCTCAACCCCAAAACGAACGGATTGTTTATTCAGCTTCCGGAGTGCCTATCAATGCCCCCGCTACATCATCCGCTGCTTCCAGCGGCATCTACGACAAGACGCAGCAACAGTCGCAAAACAACAGTAGCCACCAGAAAATTCTTATTGTAGAGGACAATGACGAATTAAGGGAATATCTGCGCAGAACACTGTCTGAACAGTACAACATACAAGTATGCTCCAACGGAAAAGAGGCACTGACCATTGTCAAGGAGTATATGCCAAACCTCGTCATTTCAGACATCATGATGCCGGAAATGAGAGGAGACGAATTGTGTCATATCCTGAAGAACGACATCGAGACATCACATATCCCCATCATCCTGCTCACAGCACTGAATACCGACAAGAATATCATCGAGGGACTGCAAAGCGGAGCGGATGAATATATTGTGAAACCCTTCAATATCGGTATATTGCGGGCAAACATTGCCAACCTGCTGACTAACCGGGCACTGTTGCGCCACAAATATGCCAGCCTGGACCTGAACGACGAGAAGAACAATACGGATTGCATCAACTGCTCCAACGACTTGGACTGGAAATTCATTGCAACCGTCAAAAAGAGCGTCGAAGACAATATGGACAACCCAAGCTTCAACGTCGACGTGCTCTGCAACCTGCTGAATATGAGTAGAACCAGCTTCTACAATAAGATAAAGGCACTGACCGACCAAGCTCCGGCTGACTACATCCGGCTGATTCGACTGAAACATGCTGCCCAACTTTTGAAAGAACAAAAGCATACCATCACCGAGATTTCAGAGCTCACCGGTTTCAGTGATGCGAAATATTTCCGTGAAGTATTCAAGAAACATTTCAATATGAGCCCAAGCCAGTATGCCAAGAGCGGGAAAGAAGGGAAAGATGATAAAGAAATAAAGTAAATTACAACATTTTGAATATGAATATATATCTTGAAGCATTCTCCATTTTCTTTAAGATAGGAGCCTTTACCATCGGCGGCGGTTATGCATGGTACCGCTAATAGAAAACGAAATCGTAACCAAACGAAACTGGATAGCCAAAGAAGATTTCATTGACCTGCTTGCCATATCACAGTCTGCTCCGGGCATCCTTGCCGTCAATATATCCATTTTTATAGGGTACCGGCTACGGGGAATACGAGGGAGCATAGTCACTGCATTGGGAACCATACTTCCTTCGTTTCTCATCATCCTCGCCATAGCGTTGTTCTTTCACAATTTCAAGGACAACACCCTTGTGGAGCGTATATTCAAAGGGATTCGCCCGGCAGTGGTTGCACTGATTGCCGCCCCTACATTCAGCATGGCCAAATCGGCCCGGATAAACCGATACAACATATGGATACCGGTGGTTTCAGCACTGCTCATCTGGCTGTTGGGCTTCTCACCCATCTGGATTATCATTGCAGCAGGAGTGGGAGGATACTTCTTCGGACGTTTTTCAACGTCCGAAGAAGTAAAAATTAAAGAATTAAAAATTAAAAAAGATAGCAACATTAATCACTAATCATGATTTTCTTACAGTTATTCTATACATTCTTTAAAATCGGGCTTTTCGGCTTTGGCGGTGGATATGCCATGCTGTCTATGATACAAGGCGAAGTAGTCACCCGCTATGGCTGGCTTTCCCCTCAAGAGTTTACTGATATTGTGGCAATCAGCCAGATGACACCCGGCCCGATAGGCATCAATTCGGCAACCTATGTAGGTTTTTCTGCCACCGGTAGCGTATGGGGCTCCATTGTCGCTACTTTTGCCGTAGTGCTCCCCTCTTTCCTACTGATGCTGACCATCAGCAAATTCTTTCTGAAATACCAGAAACATCCTTCCGTGGAAGCGGTATTCAGCGGGCTCCGTCCGGCAGTGGTCGGTCTGCTGGCCTCAGCAGCGCTGGTATTGATGAATCCGGAAAACTTCAGTTCTCCCAAAGAAGACACGTATTCCTTCGTCATCAGCTGCCTCATCTTCCTCGTGGCATTTGTAGGCACCAAGAAATATAAACTGAACCCGATAGGAATGATTGTAGCCTGCGGAATAGCAGGGCTGATATTTTATTAAGGATTAGGGATTAAACGTTAATGATTAATCCCTAATCCTTAATCCCTAATTTTTAATCCTTACTTTTTAAAGTTTAATCTTCTTTCCAACGGATTTCGATTCATTATGCAGACGGTCCAAGGCTGTCACCACATAGCGGTACTTTGTCTTTCCGTCTTCATAAGGAAGTTTATAGAAATTATCGCGCGTGATGGCTACAATATGGGAAGGGTCATCTATATTCACTTTCTCTTTGTTGCCAAAACGATAGACCACGTATTGGACGGCACGGTTCATTTCCTCTTTATACTTGGGAGCTGTCCAGAAAAGAATATATCCGTCTTCCGTCCATATCGGTTTCATCTTACGCACCTTTCCTGGAACTTCGTTATCCATAAAATCGAAAACGGGAGGCAATGCCGGATATTTATGATATTCGGCAATCAAAGCATCACGATACTTGCCCGCATTCTCAATCACCGCACTGGCCGGCCACTGGCAACTGCCGCCGATGGTTTGATAAGCCCGCTGCAAAGCCATCTTACGGGGAAGCTGATTGATTGAGGGATTCTTGGGGTCGGCATTCTGCACAGTGTTCATTACGGACTGACCGATAAACAAAGGACGGTTTTCCGTATTCTTGGCCCACCATTTCACCAGTGTCTCATAGTCGGCAACCGGATGTCCTATATGCCAATAAATCTGCGGAATATTATAGTCTATCCAACCTTCACGGGCCCACAGCAGTACATCCGCATAAAGGTCATCGTAGTTTTGCAACCCTTTGGTCTTACTGCCAAGCGGGTCACTGCTTTCGTTCCGGTAAATGCCAAACGGAGAAACCCCGAACTTCACCCACGGCTTGATTTCACGAATTGTTTCATGCAGTTTCTTAATCAGCATATTCACGTTGCTCCGGCGCCAGTCTCCTTTATTGCTGAAACCTCCGCCAAAACGTGCAAAACTTGCATCGTCAGGAAAATCCTTGCCCTTAATGGGATAAGGATAAAAGTAATCGTCCATATGAATGGCATCCACATCATAGCGGGAAACAATGTCACTCACCACCATGCAGATGTGCCGGCGGCTCTCGGGCAGTGCCGGGTCAAAATACAACTGGTCGCCATAAGTG
Source organism: Bacteroides rodentium JCM 16496 (assembly GCF_000614125.1). Taxonomy (GTDB): domain Bacteria; phylum Bacteroidota; class Bacteroidia; order Bacteroidales; family Bacteroidaceae; genus Bacteroides; species Bacteroides rodentium. The sequence goes on along the minus strand of NZ_BAKJ01000008.1, from coordinate 16,442 downwards.
ACAAACCATTCCGGATGGATATTGTAGACATGATTGGGAGCCAACTCACTCTTCAAGGTTGTCTTCGTGCGATACGGATTAATCCATGCATGAAACTCCATACCACGCTCATGGCATTCATCAATCATAAACTGCATAGGGTCCCAATAGGTTCGGGCGCTTTACCCTGCACTCCGGTAAGGAAACGGCTCCACGGTTCCAGTCTGGAAGCATACAGAGCATCCGCTTCGGGACGTACCTGGAAAATTATGGCGTTTATTCCCGCCTTCTGCAAGGAATTCAACTGCCCGATCAGATTCTGCTTCAGCTTTTCGGTCGGCATTCCACGGAACTGTCCGTTTACTGACTGTATCCATGCTGCACGAAATTCACGTTTAGGATAGGCAGACCCGGTCTGCACTTGCGCAAATGCTCCTCCCGCCATTAGCAGCAAGAAGAATACACATAAAAGGGATTTTACTCTCATTCTCTAATTACAGCTTTTTAATACTTAAAATAGTTTATAATTAAGGTTTGTCCTTCATCGGCCATTCCACAATAAAGCGGCATCCTCCGCAATAGGTGTCATCCAGATAAATCCGGCCTCCCACCAACTCCATTATCTCATTGGCTATGGCAAGCCCCAATCCGGACCCTTTGGTAAACGTGTCCACTTTATAAAAACGTTCGAAAATACGGTCCGATTCGTCCGGCCTGATGCCTATACCGGTATCCTCTATCACGAAGCGCAATACATGTCGGGACTTATCTTCCTCACAGGAAACGCGTATATGACCTTCTTCCGTAAACTTCACCGCATTATCCAACAAAGACACCAGCACCATTTTCAGCCATTGCCGGGCTGCATAAAAGGCCGTAATGCCGGAAGCAGGCACATATTCCAGTTCAACTCCCGGCTTCAGTTCCTGGCGGAAGCTCTCAATACATTCCTTGCAACACGCATCCACCTCTATCTCCTCCCGCGGCACCTCCCACACTTGCGAATCCATATCCGCAATATTGAGTATATTCTCCATCAAGCTCAACAGATATGTATTGTTGCTCTCCACTTGTTCAACATACTCGCGCTTCTCCACATCATCCAGTTTCTCCTGAGCCAGCAAGGTAGAAAAGCCGACAATGGAATTCAACGGAGTACGGATTTCATGGGTGATATGCTGTATAAAGGAACTTTTGACCTGACTCATTTTCTTCACCGCCCTGCGTGCAGCTTCCAACTTACGGTTCATGGAGAGGGTGCGGATATACAGATAAGTAATGAGCAGCAAAAGCAACAATACCAGTCCGCCAACGGCCAAGGCTATCATCAGTCGTTCCTTGTTCAATCTGGCACTCAGTTCCAGCTTCTCCATCTTCAACCGGTCCACCTCAAACTGTGCCGTATATTTGCTTAGCTTGTCATCCATTTCTGCCGTACGCACGGAGTCACTCACGGCGGCATATCTGGCATAACTGCGGCAAGCCGCACGATAATCGCCCAACTGTTCCTGCAGTTCTCCTTTCATATAATGGTTATAAGGATAGCAAAGCCCCAGTGAATGCTGATAATCCATGAGTGAATCCACGTAAGCAATGTTACCTTTCAAATCACCGAGGATACGGCAACACATTATCTTATAGCCAAACCATGCTTCGGGCGTCGAGCTCTCCGGATGCTGACGGTAGAAGCGGTCGGTCTCCTCAATATAAGGCTCAGCAGTCTTTCTACCTTCATTGGCCAATAAGCCTATAACCCTGAATTCACAGAAACGCAAGTGCAGGGAAGGGTCTATGCTGACTTGTTTACGGTTCAGTTTGTCCTCCAGCTGCGACAATTTACTCAGATACTCGCCGGCTTCGGCATACTCACTGCGTGAAAGATAAGTCTGGATAATATTAAGCAACACCACGTATGCGTCACGATAATAGCTGCCCTCCTCAAAAAGTTTCAGTGCATTGTTGTAATTCTCTATACACAGTTTTACGTTGTTTCCAAAGACCCGATGGTTATACCCGATGCACATTTCGCCACATGCCAATCCGTATTTGTCCCGGGCCTGCTCGGCATCCTGATGGAGCCTGACGGTTTCAGCCATCGCCTCCTCCTGCATACCTTTCTCCGTCATGCGCTGAATGTACTGCCGCCACGCCATATACCGGTCTCGTGTCCGTTGGTATTTCCGGCACCAGTCCATATATTCATAGGTTGCGGCTTTCAAGTGGTCAATGTCCCCCAACTGATAATAATGAGAAATCAAGTTGTTATGGGCATCACTAATCTGTACCGTATCGTTCAGTTCGCGGGCAAGTTTCATCCACCGGGCATTGATGGAAGGCAGTCGGTCTTGTCCCAACACTTTCTGCGCACTATCTGCCAGAGCTTTCATCTCTCCATAAGGGTCTTCGGCATGCAGGATTGAGGGATATAAACCTAATACCAGCACCACAAGAAGCCATTTTATATTACGCTTTACCATGTTCGGACATTAAAAGGAGTCGGATGCGAATTTAGTGCTTTTATTTAATGTAAATTAGCAGTCATCCTAAAGTATAACAAATCTTAACCTTGCCTATCTGATGCGATTTTTCCAGCAGGTTCGTTTTATTCTACCCCGGTTTGCATTATCTTTGCAAATCCTAAATCACATAAGTGACTTTTATATGGCAGAAAATACATCGATTATCATAAAGGGAGCCCGTGTCAACAACCTCAAGAACATTGACGTAGAGATTCCCCGTAACAAACTCGTAGTCATCACCGGACTGTCCGGTTCCGGAAAATCCTCACTTGCTTTCGATACATTATATGCCGAGGGGCAGCGCCGCTACGTGGAGAGCCTGAGCAGTTATGCCCGCCAGTTTCTGGGACGTATGAGCAAGCCCGAATGCGATTTCATCAAAGGGATTCCACCTGCCATTGCCATTGAGCAGAAAGTAAGCAGCCGTAACCCACGGTCCACCGTGGGTACCTCCACTGAAATATACGAATATCTGAGGTTGCTCTACGCACGTGTCGGGAAGACCTTCAGTCCGGTCAGCGGACAAGAAGTGAAGAAACACTCGGCAGAAGACATCGTGAAGTGCATGCTGGAATATCCGGAAGGAACCAGATATACCGTGCTCGCCCCGATATTGCTGCGCGAAGACCGCACCCTGCAACAACAACTGGAGATAGACATGAAGCAAGGTTTCACCCGTCTGGAAGTGAACGGTGAAATGATGCGCATCGACGAATACAAGCTGAAAGCCGGAGACACTGTTTTTCTGTTGATTGACCGTATGACAGCCTCTTCAGAAAAGGATTCCGTCAGCCGCCTCACCGACTCGGCCGAAACAGCCATGTACGAAGGAGACGGTGCCTGCCTGCTGCGTTTCTACCAGCGACGGGAGTACCTGCCTCTATCGTTTCAGCACCAAGTTCGAGGCAGACGGCATCACCTTCGAAGAACCGAACGACCAGATGTTCTCCTTCAACTCTCCCATCGGCGCATGCCCCGTATGCGAGGGATTCGGACGGGTCATCGGCATCGACGAGCATCTCGTGATACCCGACCGCTCCTTGTCCGTCTATGACGGTGCTGTAGTATGCTGGCGGGGCGAAAAGATGGGCGAATGGAGGGATATGGTGATACACGGAGCCGAGAAAGCCGGCTTCCCCATCTTCACTCCCTATTATGAACTGACCGACGAGCAACGCCGGATGCTGTGGGAAGGGACACCCTACTTTGAGGGCATCAACGCCTTCTTCAAGATGGTGCAGGAAAACCAGTACAAGATACAATACCGTGTGATGCTGGCACGCTACCGCGGAAAGACGCTCTGCCCCAAATGCCACGGTACCCGCCTGAAACCCGAAGCAAACTACGTACGCGTGGGAGGACGCTGCATCTCCGAACTGGTAGATTTACCCATCACTGAGTTGAAGCTCTTCTTCGACAACCTGCAGCTGGACCCGCATGACGCCGACATAGCCCGCCGCATCCTGGCAGAAATCAACAGCCGCATCCGGTTCCTATTGGATGTCGGTTTGGGATACCTCACGCTGAACCGCCTCAGCAACTCGCTCTCCGGCGGTGAAAGCCAGCGAATCAACCTTGCCACTTCACTGGGTAGCAGCCTGGTGGGCAGTCTGTATATTCTTGACGAACCGAGCATCGGCCTGCATAGCCGCGATACGGACAAACTGATACACGTGCTCCGCCAGCTGCAACAGTTGGGCAATACGGTAGTGGTAGTGGAACATGATGAAGAGATTATCCGCGCTGCCGACTATATCATCGACATCGGTCCCCGGGCAGGCCGCCTGGGAGGGGAGGTCGTCTACCAAGGAGATATGAAAGACCTCCGGAAAGACAGTGACAGCTATACCGTGCACTATCTGCTGGGCGAAGAAACCATCCCCCTGCCGGAGCACCGCCGCCCGTGGAACAACTACATAGAGATAAAAGGCGCCCGCGAAAACAACCTGAAGGGTGTAGAGGCACGGTTCCCGCTGAATGTAATGACCGTAGTCACCGGTGTCAGCGGTTCGGGCAAGAGTACGCTGGTACGCGACATCTTCTACCGCGCCTGAAACGGGAGTTGGATGAATGCAACGAACGTCCGGGCGAGTTCACTTCCATTGGAGGAGACTTGCAGAACCTGCGCAATGTAGAGTTTGTTGACCAGAATCCTATCGGGAAGTCATCGAGAAGTAACCCCGTGACCTACATCAAGGCCTACGATGAAATCCGTAAACTATGGGCGGACCAACCGCTTGCCAAGCAGATGGGATACAGTGCCGGATACTTCAGCTTCAACAGCGAAGGCGGCCGTTGCGAGGAATGCAAGGGTGAAGGCACCATCACGGTGGAGATGCAATTCATGGCAGACCTTGTACTGGAATGCGAATCCTGCCACGGCAAACGCTTCAAGGCAGACACGCTGGAAGTGAAGTTCCACGACATGAATATCTACGACGTATTGGAGATGACCGTAAACCAAGCCATCGAATTCTTTACGCAACACGGACAGAAAAAGATAGTGAAAAAGCTGCAACCCTTGCAGGATGTAGGTTTGGGATATATCAAACTGGGGCAAGCCTCCTCCACCCTCTCCGGTGGAGAGAACCAGCGCGTGAAACTCGCCTTCTACCTCAGCCAGGAGAAAGCAGACCCGACCCTATTCATCTTCGATGAACCGACCACCGGACTACACTTCCATGACATCAAGAAACTGCTCGAAGCCTTCGATGCCCTGATACGCCGCGGGCACAGCATTGTCATCATCGAACATAATCTGGATGTGGTGAAGTGTGCGGACCATGTGATAGACCTCGGACCCGAAGGAGGAGACAAAGGAGGAAACATCGTAGCTACCGGTACACCGGAGGAAGTGGCGAAGTGTGCGGCAAGTTATACGGGACAATTCTTGAGGGAGAAGTTAAGCCCCTCGCTTCCTTAAATAGAACACAGAGGCACGGAGACACAGAGCCTTATTCTTTCATTCTGAATAACATACCTGCGCCTACGTGCTTGTGTTTAATTCCTTGGTCTATCCGTACTGTACCTGCGGAATCTTCAAGCGTCTCCATACGTTCCGTCTTATTCATTCGGCAAGACAACAAGTAGCAAAGCAATACAAACTCTATTCATGGCATTTTGCATTTCAGGTTCATAGCATCAGATACAAATATACTCATTCCCGCAATCACAAAGAAAACTCCTAATTTCGTAAGACTATAGAAGGAATACATGCAATAGCGGCATGAGAATAGGAAAGATAACGGCTAAAGCGGCACTGTATCGCCACTGCAAAGTTACTGCACTCCTTTTGCAGTGACACTGCAACACCTTTGCAGTGATGCTGCAACACCTTTGCAGTGGCGCTGCAACACCTTTGCAGTGGCACTGCAAAAAGTTTGCAGGACTTTGCAGTAAGAAAGAACTGATAACTAAGATAATAGCATCAATGAAAGACGTATGCAGTACAATCGGAATGGGAACGAAAATGGGCGTGACAGATACTTGTAAGAATATTTATCTATCACACCCATCTATCACGCGATAAGGCATTTGTAGTCAGACGAATACCCCCCCTCGCGTGATAGCATGACAGATGTTTTGCAAAAACAAACTCTGTGGAGGAGTAGCAAAACGAGATTAGAAGTAGAATCCGAAACCTACCTTCAGACCGAATTTAGAACGGTCGTCGTTAATATTCCAATAAGCCGCAGGCTCGATGGTCACCGTGCGGGTCAGGAAGAACGCATAACCGGCTTCCAGACCGAAAGAGAACTTGGTATCGTCCAAATCGTGTCCCGCATCCCAACGGTCCACATTGACATCGGCACCCAGATACACGCCAATCTTGTCGAAATAATAACGTCCGCCTACACCCAGCGTATAGACATCGAGGTCAGACCCTCCGGTATTCCAAGCAGCTCCGGCATGCACCAGCAAGGCAACGTTGTCGAGCAGGAAAGCACCTCCCTTGGCTTCAAGGCCAAAACTTGTCTTGTCGGTTCCCGTGTCATGAGAAAATTCCAAACCGGTGATGGACGGGTTCAAAATCCACTTACCTTTTTCAAACTGTGCCTGAGCTGCCACTGTGACAACAAGCAAGCAAACGAATAATGCCAGTTTTTTCATCTTGTTCTGTTTTTTGAGTAAATAATCAATGTTGTTTATTGTCTTCTTCGAATCGCTTGCGTTGCAGCGCCTCCTTCTTGCGGAGTACCAGCCACAGCACAAATACGATGAGGTACGAAGCTGCTACGGTGACATACTTCTCTGTATCGCTGATTTCCGTATTGCGGGGAAGGAAATAAGCGGCAGTAGCAGAAACGTAAATAAGCAGGGCTATGGTGAGCCCGGTGGATTTCTTTATCTTCTTTCTCATATTCTTTATTTTAAACGTTCAAGATTATTGACGTAAAAGCCTACGCTTCCAGCTACGAACCACGCCACCGCTACCAGCAAAGCGCAAAGCCCGGTTGCATAAGATACGTGCAGCGGCAACCCCAGACCTTCGGGAGCAATGCAGATGTAAGTAGTGCATACTGCCGTCATGAACAAGGCGGGGAGAAAGGTGACGTAATAATAACGTCCTTTCTTCTCGCGTACCAGATAGACCGTAATGGCCCACAACGTAAAGACAGACAAAGTCTGATTGGCCCAGGCAAAATAACGCCAAATCATGTCAAATCCATCCTTGTCCCGCAGGCTGTAAAGCAACAAGCCAATGGCTACCAGAAACATCGGTATACATATATATAAACGGCGACGCATGTTTTTTTGTTCCACTCCCAAGAAATCCGCCACAATGAGGCGCGCCGAACGGAAAGCCGTGTCGCCACTGGTAATAGGTGCGGCAATGACACCCAGAATGGCCAGTACGCCACCTACGGCACCCAGCCAGTCTTTTGTAATGGCGTCTACAATGATAGAGGCATTCGTCTCCCCCATCCCGTTCTCATGGAAGAAATAAGTGGCGGCGGCAGCCCATATCAGGGCAACAATGCCTTCGGTTATCATTGCCCCATAGAAAACGGGACGCCCGTGGCGCTCGCTTGTCATGCAACGCGCCATCAGCGGACTCTGCGTGGCATGGAAACCACTGATGGCACCGCAGGCTATGCTGACGAACATGATGGGGAAGATGGGCAATGCAACCGCATCGGGATGCGTGTTCTGCAATCCGTCCCATATCTCCGGCAATGCAGGATGGGTGACATAAAGCATTACCAGAATACCGACCGCCATAAACAGCAGGGCAACGGCGAACAGCGGGTATATCTTACCGATAATCTTATCTACCGGCAGCAAAGTGGCAAGGATATAATAAGCGAAGACAACAATAATCCAGAAGGTGGTATCCAAGCTTTCGGGGGTCAGCTTGGCAAGCAGACCGGCCGGCCCGGCCACAAAGACAGCTCCCACCAATATCATCAGGATGACGGTAAAGCCGCGCATCACCTGCTTGGTGGTCAGTCCTAAGTAGCGTCCGATGATTTCCGGCAGACTTTCCCCGTCATGCCGCAAGGAGAGCATACCGGCAAGATAGTCGTGCACTGCACCGGCAAAGATACTGCCAAGTACAATCCACAGATAGGATGCCGTACCAAACTTGGCTCCCATGATGGCACCGAAGATAGGTCCCAACCCGGCAATATTGAGAAACTGTATCATAAAGATTTTCCAGGTAGACAGTGGAATGTAATCCACACCGTCGGCTTTTGTAAGGGCGGGTGTTTTGCGGTCATCGGGACCAAAGACGCGTTCTATGAAGCTCCGTAGATAAAATAGCCGGCTATCAACGCCAGCAGGCAAAGCGTAAATGTAATCATGGCGTGTTAATATCTTTAATGTATGCAAATGTAACAGTTTCCAAGTAAACAGCACAAAATAATCGGGTGTTTTGCTTATCTTCGCCGAGAAATATGACAGAAATAAAGAAGAAAAGAGAAAAATGAAACGAATTATTTCCATTTTACTATATATGGCCGTCTTGCTGCCACTGGCTGCGCAACCGCCCAAGCATGAAGTGCGTGCCGCCTGGATAACCGCCGTCTATGGCCTGGACTGGCCGCAGACACGCGCCACTTCGCCCGAAGGCATCCGCAAGCAACAGGCCGAACTGATTGAAATATTGGACAGACTGAAAGCCGCCAATTTCAACACAGTACTGTTCCAGACCCGTACACGGGGAGATGTCCTCTACAAATCGGCCATCGAGCCCTACAACTCCATACTGACCGGAAAGGTGGGCGGCGACCCCGGCTACGACCCGCTGGCTTTTGCCATAGCCGAATGCCACAAGCGCGGTATGGAGTGCCATGCCTGGATGGTGACCATCCCTCTAGCAACCGCAAGCATGTAGCCGCCCTCGGCAAAGAATCCGTCACCAAGAAGAAACGCGCCATCTGCGTACCCTACAAACGCGAATACTTCCTGAATCCCGGACATCCGCAAACCAAAGAGTACCTGATGAGCCTTGTCCGCGAAGTAGTGGAACGCTACGATGTAGACGGGGTACACTTCGACTACCTGCGCTATCCGGAAAACGCCCCCCGTTTTCCCGACAGCTACGACTACCGCAAATACAGCAAAGGACGCAGCCTTGCCCAATGGCGCCGGGACAACCTGACGGAAATAGTGCGCTATATATATAAAGGTGTAAAAGCCATGAAACCCTGGGTAAAGGTCAGCACCTGCCCGGTAGGAAAGTACAAAGACACCTCCCGCTACCCCTCCCGTGGCTGGAATGCCTTCCACACCGTCTATCAAGACGTGCAGGGTTGGCTGGGCGAGGGCATCCAGGACCAGATTTATCCGATGCTCTATTTCCGTGGCAACCATTTCTATCCCTTTGCCCTCGACTGGCAGGAACAAAGCAACGGACGCCAAATCATTCCCGGTCTGGGCATCTACTTCCTCGACCCCAGCGAAGGGAACTGGACGCTGGACGAGATTGAACGGCAGATGCACTTTATCCGCGCCCACGGTCTGGCGGGCGAGGCACACTACCGCGTGAAGTATCTGATGGACAATACGCAAGGGCTTTATGATGCGCTGGAAGAAGACTTCTATACCGCCCCGGCCCTGCAACCCGCCATGCCGTGGATAGACAATGCAGCTCCTACACCTCCCGCCGGACTCACGGTGGAAACACCGGAAAACGGCTATTGGAAACTAAGCTGGCAACCTGCCACGGACAATGACAAGCGGAATGCTCCGATGTATGTAATCTACGGTTCGGACACCTATCCCGTAGATACCTCCAATCCGGAGAATATCCTGGCACAACGAGTACAAGGCACGGAATATACCTATGCCCCCATCCGCCCGTGGACTGCCCGGAAATATTTTGCAGTGACAGCCATAGACCGTTGCGGGAACGAAAGCGAAGCTATTCAGCAGCAGTGACACAGACGAAAGCCCGGTAACGGCTCTTCGGAGTGACCGGTACCAAAGGCAGATAGCCGGAAACAACCCTGCCGTCTTTCACTACCAGCGGATGGTTTTCCATATCCCGCTTATGCCGCTCCTGCAAAGCTTCGTTGGTCGGGAAGCTGTCAATGGAGAAACTGCCCCCGCTGCCCGGAGCCACGAAATTCTTATTGACGGTGTGGGCTACAACGCCCATATTCATCCGCATGTTTATCTCGACACAAGGATTAATGGCATACGGATGTCCTTTTTTCTGACGGTAAACCAGCATGTCTATTCCAAAATATCCTACATAAAGTCTACCAACTAGCGGTTCCAAAAAATCCTGCAAGTCATCGCGCAGCTTTATTAAAGCCTCCAAAGGAACATATTGCTGAATCCACTCCTCCACCTGGCTGTCCGAAGTCAGAAGGTTGCTGCGATAAGCGCCCTTGTTGTCCGTCGTGAAGCGGGAGTAGCCCATGAAACGCACCTTTTTATTGCCATCCGAATAGAACTCCATTGCAAAATCCTCCACCTTATCATATATAGGTTCTATAATGAAAGCACCATCCTCTTTCAACATCCTGGCGCACCACTTGTAAGTAGACTCCGTTACTTTCTGACGGCACCAGCGCAACCCTTTGCCGCTGCCCGACCATAACGACTTCATGACAAACCCTTTATCGAACATTTTAGCATCTATCTCAGAGAGCAGTTCTTTGCCCTTGCTTCCATCGTACAGAATGGGGCATTCGCCATGAACATAATCAGAACCAAACCTTTTCAAAAGGTAAAACAAAAGCAGGCTGGAATAACGGGAGGCCAGATTGCGGTACAGGCTCATGTACTCCGCACAGGGAAGTCTCCGTTCCAGAATCCCCCCTTCAGCAATCGTTTACGGATAGCGGGATTCCATCCCCAAGGTATCACCAGCACATCAGCATAATCGGCCAGCTCCGGCTCTGTCACCAACTGCACGTCCAGCCGGAACAGCTGTTGCATCCGTTTCAGATATTCCGCATTATAGGCGGAAGGAGCCAATACACCACTACCCGGCTGGGCATACCAAATCGGCAACAAAGCCAGGTCTTCGGCCATACGGCGGATGGTAGCGGGCGCCATATAATTCTCTTCATTATTTCCCAATGCCATATCTGCATCAGGATTGAACACATAAAGTTTCATATTTCAAATGTTAACCAATTACTCACGTTTTGTATGAGAGTGCAAAGTTATATAATATTTTGCCATCTCTACTTTGCAAATCTATAAAAAAGTTGTATATTTGTCGCCCGATAAACCGAATTTAAAGCATGGAAGCATTTTACCGTACACACGCTTATCTCGTAGAGCATACCAATGCCCCCGTACGCCGCGACCTAATGGACGAAATAGACTGGAATGACCGTCTTATCGGTATCAAAGGCACAAGAGGCGTAGGTAAGACTACTTTCTTGCTGCAATATGCCAAAGAGAAATTCGGCACAGACCGCTCCTGCCTCTTCATCAACATGAACAACTTCTACTTCTCCGGACATGGTATCGTGGAGTTCGCCGCCGAATTCCAGCGCCGCGGAGGAAAAGTGCTGTTGATAGACCAAGTATTCAAGTACCCGGAGTGGAGTAAGGAGCTGCGCATGTGCTACGACCGTTTCCCCAACTTGAAAATCGTATTCACCGGTTCCTCCGTAATGCGCCTGAAAGAAGAGAATCTGGAGTTGCGCGACATTGTGAAAAGCTACAACCTGCGCGGATTCTCCTTCCGCGAATACCTGAACCTGCAGACGGGCATGAAGTTCCATGCCTATCCGTTGGAAGAAATCCTGAGCAACCACGAACAGATAGCCAAAGGCATCCTCTCCAAAGTACGTCCATTGGACTACATGCAAGACTATATGCACCACGGCTTCTACCCTTTCTTCCTTGAAAAGCGTAACTTTTCGGAGAATCTGCTCAAGACAATGAACATGATGGTGGAAGTGGATATCCTGCTCATCAAACAAATTGAGCTGAAATACCTTTCGAAGATAAAGAAATTACTATATTTGTTGGCCGTGGACGGGCCGAAAGCGCCGAATGTCAGCCAACTGGCAAACGACATACAGACCTCCCGCGCCACAGTAATGAATTACATCAAGTATCTGGCCGACGCACGGCTCATCAATATGGTCTATCCGAAGGGAGAAGAATTCCCCAAGAAGCCGTCGAAGATAATGATGCACAATTCAAATCTGATGTATTCCATCTATCCCGTCAAGGTGGAAGAACAAGATGTACTGGACACTTTCTTTGCCAACACAATGTGGAAGGACCACAAAGTGAACAAGGGCGACAAGAACATCTCCTTCATGGTAGATGAGGTAATGCCTTTCAAGATTTGTCCGGAAGGAACAAAGATAAAGAATAATCCGGGAGTTACTTATGTACTGCATAAAGCGGAAATAGGCCGAGGCAACCAAATACCTCTCTGGTTATTCGGTTTCTTGTATTAAGAGAGAGATTTTTTTACTTAAATAAATAATTCAATTTAGTTATGACTAAACAGAAGAAATTCATTACTTGTGATGGTAACCAGGCTGCTGCACATATCTCGTATATGTTCTCCGAAGTAGCTGCCATCTACCCATCACCCCCTCTTCTACGATGGCTGAATACGTAGACGAATGGGCTGCCGCAGGTCGCAAGAACATCTTCGGCGAAACAGTATTGGTACAGGAAATGCAGTCAGAAGGCGGTGCTGCAGGTGCCGTTCACGGCTCTCTGCAAGCCGGTGCGCTGACTACTACTTACACAGCTTCACAAGGTCTGTTGCTGATGATCCCGAACATGTACAAGATTGCCGGTGAATTCCTGCCTTGTGTATTCCACGTATCAGCACGTACATTGGCAAGCCATGCACTGTGTATCTTCGGTGACCACCAGGACGTTATGTCTGCACGCCAGACTGGTTTCGCCATGTTGGCCGAAGGTTCTGTACAAGAAGTTATGGACTTGGCAGGTGTTGCCCACCTGGCCACCATCAAGGCCCGTGTTCCGTTTATGAACTTCTTCGACGGCTTCCGTACTTCTCACGAAATCCAGAAGATTGAAATGCTGGAGAACGAAGACCTCGCTCCGCTTATCGACCAGGAAGCTTTGGCTGAATTCCGCGCACGTGCATTGAACCCGATGAACCCGGTTGCCCGTGGTATGGCCGAAAATCCTGATCACTTCTTCCAACACCGTGAATCTTGCAACAACTACTATGAAGCAGTTCCGGCTATCGTTGAGGAATACATGAACGAGATTTCCAAAATCACAGGCCGCAAGTACGGTTTGTTCGATTACTACGGTGCAGAAGATGCAGAACGCGTTATCATCGCCATGGGTTCTGTAACGGAAGCTGCCCGCGAAGCTATCGACCACCTCGTTGCCAATGGCGAAAAGGTAGGTTTGGTTGCCGTTCACTTGTATCGTCCGTTCTCTGCCAAGCACTTCCTTGCCGCCGTTCCCAAGACTGCCAAGAAGATTGCCGTACTGGACCGTACGAAAGAACCGGGTGCTAACGGCGAACCGTTGTACCTCGACGTAAAAGACTGCTTCTACGGTGCAGAGAATGCTCCGGTTATCGTAGGCGGCCGTTACGGTTTGGGTTCCAAGGATACTACTCCTGCTCAAATCCTCGCCGTTTACAAGAACCTGGCTATGCCGATGCCGAAGAACCACTTCACTATCGGTATCGTGGACGACGTTACCTTCACTTCTCTGCCCCAGGAAGAAGAAATCGCATTGGGCGGCGAAGGCATGTTCGAAGCCAAATTCTACGGTTTGGGCGCTGACGGTACAGTAGGTGCCAACAAGAACTCCGTAAAGATTATCGGTGACAACACCGACAAGCACTGCCAGGCCTACTTCTCTTACGACTCCAAGAAATCAGGCGGTTTCACTTGCTCGCACCTGCGTTTCGGTGACACTCCTATCCGCTCTACATACCTGGTAAATACGCCTAACTTCGTGGCTTGCCACGTTCAGGCTTACCTGCACATGTACGACGTAACCCGCGGCTTGCGTAAAAACGGCTCTTTCTTGCTGAACACCATCTGGGAAGGCGAAGAGCTGGCCAAGAACCTGCCTAACAAAGTGAAGAAGTACTTTGCACAAAACAATATCACTGTTTACTATATCAATGCAACCCAGATTGCACAGGAAATCGGTTTGGGCAACCGTACCAACACCATCCTGCAATCCGCATTCTTCCGTATCACCGGCGTTATTCCGGTTGACCTGGCTGTAGAGCAGATGAAGAAGTTCATCGTTAAGTCTTACGGCAAGAAGGGTGAAGATGTTGTCAACAAGAACTATGCAGCTGTTGACCGTGGCGGCGAATACAAGCAGCTGACCGTTGACCCGGCTTGGGCCAATCTGGCAGACGATGCCAAGGCTGAAAACAACGACCCAGCATTCATCAACGAAGTGGTTCGTCCTATCAACGCACAAGACGGTGACTTATTGCCGGTATCTGCATTCAAGGGTATCGAAGACGGTACTTGGGAACAAGGTACTGCCAAATATGAGAAACGCGGTGTAGCTGCATTCGTTCCCGAATGGAATGCTGAAAACTGTATCCAGTGTAACAAGTGTGCATACGTTTGTCCTCACGCTTCCATCCGTCCGTTCGTACTCGATGCTGAAGAGCAGAAGGGTGCCAACTTCACTCAACTGAAGGCTGTAGGTAAAGCATTCGACGGTATGACATTCCGTATTCAGGTAGACGTTCTCGACTGTCTGGGTTGCGGCAACTGTGCCGATGTTTGTCCGGGCAACCCGAAGAAGGGTGGCAAGGCTCTGACTATGAAACACCTCGAAAGCCAATTGCCGGAAGCTGCCAACTGGACCTACTGTGCTGAAAACGTGAAGAGCAAACAACATTTGGTTGACATCAAGGCCAACGTGAAGAACTCTCAGTTCGCTACTCCGTTGTTCGAGTTCTCAGGCGCTTGCTCCGGTTGTGGTGAAACTCCGTACGTTAAACTGATTTCCCAGTTGTTCGGTGACCGCGAAATGGTAGCCAACGCAACAGGATGTTCTTCCATCTACTCCGGTTCAGTACCTTCTACTCCTTATACCAAGAACGAAAAGGGTCACGGTCCTGCTTGGGCAAACTCATTGTTCGAGGACTTCTGCGAATTCGGTCTGGGTATGGAGCTTGCCAACGAAAAGATGCGCGCACGTATCGTGAAGGCTATGGAAGATGCCATCGCAGCAGAAGGAACTCCGGCTGAATACAAAGAAGTATTCCAGGCTTGGATTGAAAACATGTACGATGCAGACAAGACCAAGGAACTGGCCGAAAAGATCATTCCGATGGTAGAAGCAGCCAAAGACAAGTGCGACAGCTGCAAGGCCATCGCCGGTCTGTCTCAATACCTGGTAAAACGCAGCCAGTGGATTATCGGTGGTGACGGTGCCTCTTACGACATCGGTTACGGTGGTCTCGACCATGTAATTGCAAGCGGTAAGGACGTCAACATCCTCGTACTGGATACTGAGGTTTACTCCAATACAGGTGGTCAGTCTTCCAAGCTACTCCGGTAGGTGCCATCGCCAAGTTCGCCGCTGCCGGTAAGCGTGTACGCAAGAAAGACCTCGGTCTGATGGCTACTACTTACGGTTACGTATACGTTGCTCAAATCGCCATGGGTGCCGACCAAGCTCAGACTTTGAAGGCTATCCGTGAAGCAGAAGCATATCCCGGTCCGTCACTCATCATCGCTTACGCTCCGTGTATCAACCACGGTCTGAAGGCAGGTATGGGCAAGAGCCAGGCTGAAGAAGAAAAGGCCGTTAAGTGTGGTTACTGGCACTTGTGGCGTTACAACCCGGCTTTGGAAGCTGAAGGCAAGAATCCGTTCACGCTGGATAGCAAGGAACCGGATTGGAGCGGATTCCAAGACTTCCTGAAGGGCGAAGTTCGTTACGCATCCGTAATGAAGCAATATCCGCAGGAAGCCGACGAGTTGTTCAAGGCAGCTGAAGAAAACGCTAAATGGCGCTACAACAGCTACAAGCGTCTTTCCAAAGAAAACTGGGGCGCTGAAGTTACAGAGTAATTCCTAATTACTAAATAGAAAATAGAGGCTGCTCCTGAATAAGGCGTAGTCTCTATTTGTTTTTAACTAACAATACTAAATATCACAGGTTATGATTGGATTTATCATTTGGATTATCGGTGTGGTTCTGTGTGTCAAAGCCGTACTTGAAATCATGAAGTGGCCGGTAGACGGCGTGAAGAAACTATTAGTTGCAATTATCATCCTGCTCACAAGCTGGATTGGAATCTGTGTTTACTACTTCTGGGGAAGGGAAAACCTGCCTCAAATACTGAAATAATAAGTTCCGGTATCATCAAACAGAAGTAAACAAATGTATTAAGAGAGGGTCAAAACCCTCTTAACACTTTCTTTTAGGCGCGAATTACGCGGATTTCACGGATTTATTTTACTGAATCCGCGCTATTCCGCGTAATCCGCGCCTTCTAATATTATAACATCATGAAAGCGTTCATGTGCTTTT
>NZ_BAKJ01000009.1 GCF_000614125.1 Bacteroides rodentium JCM 16496 | reverse complement strand
GACTTTAGGTACTCTACACATTGGCAGAGTTACAGATTTACTAATCATGAGGTCTCACGATTACTAATCTTCGCACATCACGATTACTAATCTTCCACCTCTACCGTCTGATAGGACAAAGGTGCAACATACGGGACCTTGACACCTGTGGCACTCTTTATACAACACTCTATATAGCACATTTTTTTCATACACAAACGATACAAGTTTGTGCATATTGATAATTTGCCTCGCGCGCGTAGCATATATTTATGTTTAAAGGGTGCCGCAGGTGTCATTTCAATGATGAAACGACAGTGCAAACATGAGGGAAAACGGAAAAAAGCACAGAGTATGTGTGCCGGACAGTTCATGACAAAAGGTTTACCAGCTCCTTGCAAAGACGCTCCTTCACCTCTCCCATCGGTATCTCGCGCCCCAACTCTTTCTGCAAAGAAGTGACACCTTTGTCAATGAATCCGCAGGGATTGATATAACTGAAATAGCGTAAATCGGTATTCACATTCAGCGCCAGCCCGTGCATGGTGACAAAATGGCTGCTGCGCACGCCGATGGCACAGATTTTACGGGCACGGGGAGTATTACCCTCCAGCCACACGCCCGTAGCCTTTTCCAAACGTCCGGCAGCGATGCCATACGAAGCGCATACACGCATAACCGCCTCTTCGAGCAGATGCACATACCTCTTCAGTCCCAAAGAGAATTCTTCGAGATTCAGAATGGGATAACAGACCAACTGCCCCGGACCATGATACGTAATGTCTCCGCCACGGTCGATATGATAGAGCGTAGCCCCTATTTTATGTAATTGTTCCTCACCCAGCAGCATATTGCCTTCTTTTCCACTACGCCCCAACGTATAAACATGGGGATGCTCACAAAGCACAATACGATTGACATACTCCTCTCCTACCTGTTTGGCATGTACAAGCGAGTCAAACCATTCCGTCTGTCGGCTCCACGCCTCGGCATAAGGAATCACGTCCCAATCTGATATTTTCAGTTTCATGGAGGCAAATATAGTACTTTTTCCCGGAAAAGAATTACCTTTGTGCGAACTCTAAACGACAAAGCGTATGGAATTTCCTCAAGTCGACCTGCCAGTAGACATGATTGCATGGACTGAAGTAACGGAAGACATTCTAAACATATACAAACAGTCGTGCCGCCTGAAAGCATGCATCTTTGCACTTTGCATAGAAGGTTCCATCACGGTATCCATCAACCTGATGGATACGGAAATCAAGCAAGGGGATTTTATTACCCTGCTTCCCGGAACTATCATACAGTTTTACGAACAAAAGGAAAAAGTGTGCCTGGGATTCGTGGGGTTTTCTTCCCATTGCCTCAATGGGGTCAACCTCATCCAGTCTACATTGAGTTCCTTCTCCATAATACTGGAGTATCCGGTACTGGCTGTCAACCCTACCGTCGCCTCCTACTTCAAGGACTATTTTGCCCTATGGGCACGCATCACGACCGGTCCCTATCCTCCTGACACCAAAATGGCACAGAGCACGCTGAACATGCTCCTCAGCGGCATAGACAGAATGTATTGCCACCGTCCGCAGATGCAAAAAGGGAACAAGAGCCGGAAAGAGGAAATATGCCGCGAACTGGTGCAGCTCGTCATCGAAAACTATACCCGCGAACGCCGCGCGCAATTCTATGCCGACAAACTGGGCATCTCCCTGCAACACCTCAGCACCACCGTGAGGCAGGTGACCGGCAGAAATGTATTGGACATCATCGCCCACGTCGTCATCGTAGACGTGAAAGCCAAACTGAAATCAACCAATATGACCATTCAGGAGATTGCCTATTCCCTGAACTTCCCCAGTGCTTCCTTCTTTGGAAAATACTTCAAGAGGCATATGGGCATGAGTCCGCTGGAGTATAGGAACAGTTGAGAATACAGCCGTCAGAACCTGGAACTCAGACGAAGGCTGCTCAAAGCCACGGATACACAAGAAAGAGCCATGACAGCACCTGCCAGCGCAGGGCTCAGCAGGATGTCATAGACGGGATAGAGTACTCCGGCTGCGACAAAGACACCCACTGTATTATAGATGAAAGCCCAAAACAGATTCCGGTACATGAGGCTCACAGTCTGGTGAGACAACCGGAAAACTTTGGGCAACAGCAGCAGGTCTGAAGTCCTGAGAGTAATCATGGCGGTGTCCACCAGCGTATCGGTCCCCTTTCCCATGGCAATGCTTACATCAGCACAGCTCAAGGCTTGCGCATCGTTCACGCCGTCACCTATCATGGCGACCGTTTTACCTTGAAGCTGCAGCTTATGGATGAAATCCTCTTTGTCATCGGGCATGGCATCGGCCACGAAACGCATGATACCCAAACTGCCGGCCACGGAAGAAGCTGTACGCTCACCGTCTCCCGTAAGCATGCATATCTCGATGTCCTGAATACGCAGTTCCCGGATAGCTTCCATAGAAGTCACCCTCAACTGGTCCTTGATGGCAATAACGGCAAGCAAATCGTTCTCACGTCCAAAGTAGACAATACTGTTTCCGTCCGATTCATATTGCGTCAGCATATCGGCCAGGATATCCGACAAATTGGCTTGATAATCTTTCAGCAGTTTATGGCTTCCTACCCAATATTCCGCACCTCGATAGGCCACTCTGACACCTTTTCCGGTAATGTTTTCGAAACCGTCCAGGTGGGCAGGGGTAACCTGTTCCTCCCCTTCCAGAGCCGTAACGATTGCTTCTGCCAGAGGATGGTCCGAAGTAGACTCGGCAGCAAGCAGTACATCTTTATAATACTCCTCCTGCCCTTGCGCCCACAGCCAGCCTATTACCGTAGGATGTCCTTCTGTCAGGGTCCCGGTCTTGTCGAATACCACCACATCCACATTGCGCATCTGCTCTAAAGCGGAAGTGTCCCTGATTAGGATATGATTGCGGGCAGCTTTATTGAGGCCCGCCGCCAAAGCTACTGGAGTGGCCAGCCCTACCACACACGGACAAGCCACCACCAATACGGACAAAGCGGCAAACAGACCGTGTGACACTACATCGATGCCTCCGAAGAACACCCATATAAAAAAGGTCAGCAGGGAAATGATGAGAATGACCGGGACAAAAAGCTCGGCAACGCGGTCGTCAATGCGTTGCTTCTCCGGCAGTACTCGGGCTGCGTTATGCTGCCAGCCTCCCAACCGACGGATAGCCGCCGACACATTTCTCCGGGCACGTTCCTCCATAAACTCGCCAGTCAGGGAAAAGGCGATGATGACGGCGGCAACCCCATAATAGACATGCGGTTCCAGCCCGATACCCAGCCAATAATCCGGGAAGAAAGTATTGAACACACTGAACAGAAAAGCCACAGAGGTGGTAAGCGCCACCAGACGGTCTATATTGTTGCGGCCCGACCGGGTCCCCTTCCAGGCACCGACATAAAAAGGAGCGCCGAAAAACAGCAGTACCGGAATTGCCAGTACCATCTGTATTTCACGGGCATAGGGTATATGCACAAAGACTGTAGAAAACAGTATCAGCACGATGGCAAAAAGCCATGCACCGACGACGCGCAATCCCGTGCTGTGCATATCCAGCACGGGATGTGCCTTAGTAATTATATTGCTCATCCGATTTATTTTTTAGATGGTTGTTGTTCCGCTTTCATAATGCAACAACCGGAATGAGCAGTTTGTTCAATTACTTCTTATCGGCCTGCCTGGTTTCCTTGACAAACTCCGCTTCATAATGGAACTTTTGGAAACCTTCTTTCAACTTTTCCACATTGGTCTTGTCGGCATCATACGTGATGGTTACCGTCTTTGTCTTCAGGTCTGTGTTGAAGTCCTTCAGTCCCTTCTCAAAACGGATGTTATTGTTTATCTTCCTTACACAGTTCTCACACTTCATCTGTGCCACCTTAAACACGGCTGTACGGATGTCTTTTGCCATTGCGGCAGATGCACAGAAAAGTACGACTGCCAAAGTCATTAAAAATCTTCTTGTTTTCATTGTTTCGTTATTGATTAAGTAGATAATATTATTCCTTCTTCTGTTCGAAATTGAATCTTATGTCATTCATATTCTCGGTAAATTGAAGCGTACGCCTACATACGCCTTTGCTCCATGCATCGGTCCCCACACCATCGTAGCATCAAAGTTGCTTCCCCAGGGATTGGAAGCGTCGATGATGGGGTTCTTCTGCTTGAAGTTCGTCAGATTCTCGCCACCGACGTATATAGACCAACGGCGGAAATAACGTGTCACCTGGCACTCAACTGCTCGAAGCCGCCATAGCGCCTTTCCCACGACCAGTTGCCGTCTGTCAGTTCGTATGGAGCCGGCATGCGCCCGCCACCGTTCAGTTGCAAAGTTACATCAAACTGCCACAATCCCAAGGGTGTCTGATAAGAAGCCGTCAGCAAGCCTTTGTATTTGCTGGTGAGGGGCTTCTCCATCAGCTCTCCGTTGTAGTTGGTCTTGGCATCCGTCCAACGGTAAGCCGCGGTAAAGGTAAAACCCGGGAAGAACGGATAGCTTGCCTCCACCTGCACTACCTGCGAATAGGAACGACCGTGAAGGTTGTAGAACAGAACGGCATGCGGGTCCGTATCCATGTCTACCACCACCTGCTTGCTGAAATCCGTGTAATAGTATTCCGCATTCAGGTTCAAGGTTTTGCCGAACAAGGGAATATAGGCGGAAGTGCTTGCGCCATAGTTCCAGGCCTCATCCTGGTCAAGACGTTTGGCGATGTCTATCCGGCGGCTGCTTGCCAGCAGGTAGTTATTCTCGGCCAGCACATGGTTCGTGCGGTATCCCTTTCCTGCCGAAAGACGGAAATGTACATACTCGTTGGGATTGTACTTCACATGGAAACGCGGGGTGACGAAATAGCCGTACTCGCTGCTATGGTCGCCGCGAATGCCACCCATCAGCACCAGTTTATCGTCCCAGTTGTAGGTGTACTGCACGTAGGCGCCGGGGACGGCTTCTTTGGTGAATTTCTTCGTCAAAGGCTGTGCGGCGTCATTGTCCAGGCGGTAGTGCTGGTCATAGGAGTCATAGTTGAAGCTCAGTCCGGCAGAAAGGCTTTGACGCTTGGTCAGTTCCGTCTCGAACAGCAGGGAGGCATAAGCGTTGTGCTGGTCCACATCGTAGATTTTCCGTCCGTACAAGGCATCCTGCTTGTGCAGGGAGCCGGAAAGAATCAATGCCAGGTTGGTGTTCTTCTCCTTATTGAATATATAGGCGTTCTTGGTGAAGGCTTCGTAGCGGTCGGTACCTATACTTATCTTATAAGGGTCTGTCAGAGGTGTTTTGCCATGGCCGACTTGCCCGCTGTTGCGGTCTTCCGTAAGCACTTTGATGCCTGCCTGGAAGACGTAGCGGTCGCCCATGTATGCCCAGCGGTTCCAGAGGTTGTACTGCTCCACGCGGGGGATGTCGGCAAAGCCGTCATCGTTGCTGTCGTGAGCTTTGGTCTCATTCTCGTAATGCGCCAGCAAAGAGGTGCTCCAGCGTTTGGAGAGTTTCACCGTGGCATCGGCATTGGCTTCATAGCGGTTGGTGCTGCTGGCAAAGAGATTGGCGGAGAACCAGTCGGCTTCGGGCAACTGGGGTTTCTTGAATTCCACATTGATTTGTCCCGTGATGGCCTCATAGCCGTTCTTCACGGACGAACTGCCCTTGCTCACCTGAATGCTCTGCATCCATGGCCCGGGCACATAGCCCAAGCCGTAGGGGGCGGCAGAGCCGCGGTAGTTGGGGATATTCTCCGTCATCATCTGCACATACGTGCCGGACAAGCCCAGAAGCTTGATTTGCTTGGCACCGGTGGCGGCGTCAGAGTAAGTGACGTCCACCGAGGGATTGGTCACAAAACTCTCTCCCAAGTTACAGCAGGCGGCACGGCTCAACTCGGCGCTGCTTATCATATCTTCGTTCATCACACTGTTGCGCAGCTTCATGGTGCCCAACTTACGGCTGACCACATTCACCTCGCTCAGTTCCACCCCTTCGCGCAAGACAATGTCGAGCGTCTCATTGCGGTTACTGACGTGTATCGTATCGTTCTCAAAACCGATAAAGCTGACTACAAGCATATGCCTGTCATTGGGTTTGGACAAGGAGAAGGTACCGTCCGCCGAAGTGGTGGTGCCTTGAGTGGTTCCCTGCCAGAAGAGGTTGGCACCCGCAATCGGGTCGCCCAAATTATCCTTTACCGTCCCCTTTACCTGCGCCTGCAAGGCGGTGAAAGAGAACAGAAGGATGGCTATCAAGTTGTATTTCATTGCTATTTTTAGTTTAGGATGAAAATAATAAATTAGAGTATTAACTCTTTATTAATGGGGTAACATAGATAGTAATTAAGTTGAGTAACTCAAATTCTCCTCCTCCGGGGAGGAGGAGTACCCGCAGGGGGAGGTGGTAGCGTCACAGACAGAGGTGTTGATTATAATCATCATTGCCTTATGCTCTCTACCACCCCGCCCTACGGGCACCCCTCCTCCCAGGAGGAGGGGAATTGGAGTTAGTACTATTTTATGGGGTTAGTCTATGCTACAAATTACAGACATGTATTATACATGCAACGAAAACTAAATGATAAGCGTAGAATAAAGCGCCAGATAATGACGCGAGCCGACGACATATGGCGGCGCCCCGAAATGCACCTTCGGAGTATAAGCCACTTGCGGCAAAGAGTAATCAAAAAGTGGTAATTGCTCACAATACAGCGTAAGGGGCGGCACAAACGAAGCAGACTCGTGTACATGCTTCACGAAATCCACCTTGTAGTAGACGGCTGTACAACCGGTATCCTTGCACGTTTTTTGTGAACCATGATGTGCATGATGGCATTTGGAACAGCCGGAGGTGCAGCAACTTTGTGTCGTCTCGCATCCGGCACAGCAATACTGAACTACAGAAATCCCCACTCCGCTTATAATGATAAGGGAGGAAAAGAGTACAGCCAGTATGTAACGGAGTTCCTTCATAAGCGCTGCAAAGATAGAAAGTTTTAACCGTTTGCCGGAATTAATTTTTCCTTTTTTATGCGTGCAGTTCGTTAATAAGTTCTATATTTGTCGATAAAGTTTTTTGATTGATATGTTGATTTATAAACGAAATTCAATATGAAAAAGCAAACTGTCAGCCTACTTGTCCTTCTGCTTGCGGCAAGCGGCTTTTTCTTTTCCTGCGGTAACACCGTGAACAAAAACGCATACGCGTTGGAGTTCGACAGTATACAAGTAAACGAAACCGTACATCTCTTCGGAGACACAGCCAAGCCGGCCTGCAACCTCATCCTCAACGTTGCCTACGCCAGCCAGTCATCCGACGTGAGGCTGAAAGACAGTCTGAACACCTTCTTCCTCTCTGCCTGCTTCGGCGACAAGTACATGGCGATGACACCCGAAGAAGCTGTCAAGAAATATACGGAGAAATATGTCGGCGACTACCGCAATGACCTGGAGCCGATGTACAAGAAAGACGAGGAGGACAAACAGGACGAGCAGAGCATAGGAGCCTGGTATTCCTATTATAAAGGAATCGAAAGCCATGTGCAGCTGTGCAATACCTTGATACTGACCTACCGCATAGATTACAATGAATATACCGGCGGCGCACACGGCATCTATATGTCCACCTTCCTCAACCTCGACCTAAAGACCCTAAGCCCCATCCGCCTGGACGACCTCTTTGAAGGCGACTATAAGGAAACGCTGACCGACTTGCTTTGGAAACAGCTGATGGCAGACAACAACGCCAGCACCCGCCAAGAGCTGGAAGACATGGGTTACGCCACCACCGGCGACCTGGAGCCTATCGAGAATTTCTATTTGGACCCAACGGGAATCACCTTCTACTATAATGTATATGAAATTGCCCCATATGTAATGGGAGCAACCAAAATCACATTGCCCTATGAGGACATAGCACCTCTGATGAACGGCGGGTTCATTATATTGAGCAGTGCTATAAAGACTGATGCCAAATAGAGACTGCAATCAATTGTCTATCAACATAAAATTCACAATGGATTTAATACTCAAATATTTCCCGGACCTGACGGAAGAGCAGAAGCGGCAGTTTGCCGCACTCTACGACCTCTATACGGACTGGAACTCTAAGATTAATGTCATTTCACGCAAAGATATCGAGAACTTGTACGAGCACCATGTGCTGCATTCTCTGGGCATAGCAAGGTAATCCGCTTCAAGCCGGGAACACAGATTATGGACCTCGGCACGGGAGGAGGCTTTCCGGGAATCCCGCTTGCCATCCTTTTCCCCGAAGTGCAGTTCCATCTGGTGGACAGCATCGGCAAGAAAGTGCACGTAGCCACCGAAGTTGCCGGCAGCATCGGACTGAAAAACGTCACCTTCCGCCATGCCCGCGCAGAGGAGGAAAAAGGGAAGTTCGACTTTGTGGTGAGCCGTGCCGTGATGCCGCTGACAGACCTACTGAAGATTATCCGCAAAAACATCTCCTCCAAACAGCAGAATGCATTGCCCAACGGACTGATTTGCCTCAAGGGGGGCGAATTGGGAAACGAAACCATGCCCGTCAAGAACAAGACCACGCTGTGGGACTTGAAGGAGTTCTTTGAAGAGGAGTTCTTTGAGACAAAGAAGGTAGTATATGTAGGGGGATGAGAGATAGGACACCTAAAGTAGAGGTTGAGCATCGTAAAGTGAAGGTTTACGGCGCTAAAGTTGAGGTTTAGAAATCTAAATACATAATATGAAAATAAAGAGATTCGAATTTAATATGTTCCCGGAGAACTGTTATGTGCTTTGGGACGAAACCAATGAAGCGGTCGTCATTGACCCGGGCTGTTTTTATGAGGAAGAAAAGCAGGCCTTGAAAGACTTCATCATCAAGAATGGGCTGAATGTGAAACATCTGCTGAATACCCATCTGCATCTGGACCATATCTTCGGCAATCCTTTCATGCTGAAAGAGTTCGGTCTGAAGGCCGAAGCCAACCAGGCCGATGAATTCTGGATTGACGAAGCGCCGAAACAAAGCCGCATGTTCGGCTTCCAACTGCAGGAAGCCCCCGTGCCCCTGGGCACTTATCTGCACGATGGAGACATCATCACCTTCGGCAATACGAAACTGGAAGCCATCCATGTGCCGGGACACTCGCCGGGCAGCTTGGTGTACTATTGCGCGGCAGACCACTGCATGTTTTCGGGGGATGTACTGTTTCAAGGCAGCATCGGTCGCGCCGACCTTGCCGGCGGCAACTTCGACGAACTGATAGAGCATATTTGCAGCCGTCTGTTCATCCTGCCCAACGACACGATTGTCTATCCCGGACACGGAGCACCGACTACCATAGGAATAGAGAAAGCGGAGAATCCGTTCTTCCGGTAAATATACAGCAAACTTTTAAATCATTACAGCCATGAAAAACGACCTATTGGCCTACCGCCACATTGGCATCAGCGAAAAAGATGAGGAGAAGATGCTCCAAAAAATCGGGGTGAAAAGCCTGGACGAGCTGATTGATAAAACCATTCCTGCCAACATCCGCCTGAAAGAACCGCTGGCTCTGCCCAAGACGATGACGGAATATGAATTCGGACAGCACATTGCAGGGCTGGCTGCCAAAAACAAACTTTACACAACCTATATCGGTATGGATGGTACAATACCATCACTCCTGCCGTTATCCAACGAAATGTATTCGAGAACCCCGTCTGGTACACTTCCTATACCCCCTACCAGACCGAAGTCTCACAAGGCCGCCTGGAAGCCTGATGAACTTTCAGACTGCCGTATGCGACCTCACCGGCATGCCCCTTGCCAACTGCTCCCTGCTGGACGAAGCGACTGCCGCAGCCGAAGCTGTGACGATGATGTACGCCCTGCGTCCGCGCGACATGCAAAAATCGGGTGCCAACGTGGTGTTTGTAGACGAAGCCGTCTTCCCGCAGACACTGGCAGTAATGACTACCCGCGCCATTCCCCAGGGCATTGAGCTGCGTACGGGCAAATACCATGAAATGGAATTCACACCGGACATCTTTGCCTGCATACTGCAATACCCCAACGCCACCGGCAACGTCGAAGATTATCACGCCTTCGTGGAAAAGGCCCATGCAGCCAACTGCAAAGTAGCCGTTGCCGCCGACATACTGAGCCTCGCCCTGCTCACCCCTCCGGGAGAATGGGGAGCCGACATCGTCTTCGGAACCACACAACGACTGGGCACACCGATGTTCTATGGAGGCCGTCGGCAGCCTACTTTGCCACCCGCGACGAATACAAGCGCAATATGCCGGGACGCATCATCGGCTGGTCAAAAGACAAATACGGCAAGCTGTGCTACCGCATGGCGCTGCAAACCCGCGAGCAACATATCAAGCGTGAAAAGGCGACTTCCAACATCTGTACCGCGCAGGCACTGCTTGCCACGATGGCTGGCTTCTATGCCGTATATCATGGTCCGGAAGGCATCCGCACCATTGCAGAACGCATCCACAGCATTGCCGTATTCCTGGAAAAGAGTATCAACAGACTGGGTTACAAGCAGGTCAATGCACAATATTTCGACACGCTCCGCTTTGCACTGCCCGACACCATTTCGGCACAGCAGATACGTACCATCGCCTTGAGCAAAGAAGTGAACCTGCGCTATTTCAAGAACGGGGACGTAGGTATGAGCATCGACGAGACTACGGACATCACTGCCGTCAACGTACTGCTCTCCATCTTTGCCATTGCCGCCGGAAGGGATTGGGAGAAGACAAGCGACGTACCCATGGCAAGCAGCATCAGCGCGGAGATGAAACGTCAAAGCACCTATCTGACACACGAAGTATTCAACAAATATCATACGGAAACGGAGATGATGCGCTACATCAAGCGTCTCGACCGCAAGGACATCTCGCTGGCACACTCCATGATTTCCCTCGGCTCGTGCACCATGAAGCTGAATGCCGCCGCAGAGATGCTTCCGCTCAGCCGTCCCGAATTTATGGGTATGCACCCGCTGGTGCCCGAGGACCAGGCTGAAGGTTATCGCGAACTGATAAGCAACCTCAGTGAAGAACTGAAAACCATTACCGGCTTTGCCGGTGTCAGCCTGCAACCCAATTCCGGTGCGGCAGGTGAATATGCAGGACTCCGCGTCATCCGCGCCTATCTGGAGAGCATCGGGCAAGGACACCGCAACAAGGTGCTGATACCGGCATCCGCACACGGCACCAACCCGGCATCCGCCATCCAGGCAGGCTTCACCACCGTGACCTGCGCCTGCGATGCACAAGGCAATGTGGACATGGCCGACTTGCGTGCCAAAGCGGAAGAAAACAAGGAGGACCTCGCCGCCCTGATGATTACCTACCCTTCCACACACGGTATTTTTGAAACGGAAATTGTGGAAATCTGCCACATCATACACGCCTGCGGTGCGCAGGTATATATGGACGGCGCCAACATGAACGCCCAAGTAGGCTTGACGAATCCCGGCTTTATCGGTGCGGACGTCTGCCACTTGAATCTGCACAAGACGTTCGCCTCTCCTCACGGCGGCGGCGGACCGGGCGTAGGCCCCATCTGCGTGGCAGAGCATCTGGTTCCGTTCCTTCCGGGACACAAATTGTTCGGCAATGCCGCCAACCAGGTGTCCGGAGCTCCCTTCGGCAGTGCGGGTATCCTGCCCATCACTTACGGCTACATCCGCATGATGGGAACGGAAGGGCTGACGCGTGCCACGAAGATAGCTATCCTCAGCGCCAACTACCTGGCAGCCTGCCTCAAGGATACATACGGCATCGTTTACCGCGGTGCTACCGGCTTCGTGGGACACGAAATGATATTGGAATGCCGCAAGGTGCACGAAGAGACGGGCATCAGCGAAAACGACATCGCCAAACGTCTGATGGACTACGGCTATCATGCTCCTACCCTCTCCTTCCCGGTACACGGCACGCTGATGATTGAACCGACGGAAAGCGAGAGCCTTGCCGAACTGGATAACTTTGTGCAGGTGATGCTGACCATCTGGGACGAGATTCAGGAAGTGAAGAACGGCGAAGCCGACAAGACGGACAACGTGCTGGTGAATGCCCCGCATCCCGAATACGAAGTGGTAGCCGACACGTGGGAGCACAGCTATACCCGCCAAAAGGCAGCCTACCCGATAGAAAGCGTACGCGAAAACAAATTCTGGGTGAACGTGGCACGCGTGATAATACGTTGGGAGACCGTAAACTGTTACCCACGTGCTATGGATGCTTCGACTGATGAAAAGAAAGCGTAACGGACTATTTTATAGTAAAAAAGAAGAAACCATCAATTCCATCTCCCATGGCATCGGCATTGCATGGGAGTAATTGTAGATACACTATTCCTGATAAAATGCTACCAGGCCCAGAACCTTTGGGCAGCATTCGGTGTATGGCTCTATCTGTTCGGCATGGGCGGTTCATATCTTGCCTCCACACTCTACCACTCCCTGAAACACCATAATCCGTGGAAACGCGCTTGCGGCATTGGGACCATGCGGCCATCTATTGGCACATTGCAGGCAGTTACTCCCCCATCACGCTCATTGCATTGAGAGAGGACGGCGGTTGGGGCTGGGGACTGTTCGGCTTCGTCTGGCTATGCGCCATCATCGGCACTGTTGTCAGCTTCCGCAAGATGGAGGAGCACAGTTACGTGGAAACAGTGTGTTACATCCTGATGGGACTGTCCGTACTGGTAGTATTCAAGCAGCTATTCGCCCTCTCCCCCACAGCCTGCTACTGGATTATTGCCGAAGGAGTATGCTACATCACGGGAGCCGCCTTCTACTCCTTGCGCAAGGCACGGTACATGCACTCGGTTTTCCATTTCTTTGTATTGGGCGGTTCAGCCTGCCACATGGTGGCTGTGTGGGATATACTGATGAAAATGCTGTAAACAAACGGCAAGCGTACAACCGCTAAAAGAAGTTAATAAGTATCTCTTCCCCTTGCTTTTCTCCATAACTTACCCTACGTTTGCAGTGTTGTACATCAGTGCAACACCCATAAGGTTATGATAAAGATAGAGAACACAAGCTACGGATACAAGTCCAATCCACTTATTTTCAATAATATATCTTTGGAAATAGGAAACGGTATATATGGACTTCTGGGAGAAAACGGCGTAGGCAAAACGACGCTGATGCATCTCATCTGCGGACTACTCTTTCCCAAAAACGGAAAGTGCAGCATAGACGGAAGAAACACAGCGGAGAGACAGCCCGAAGGGTTGAACCGTTACTTCTTCCTGCCCGAAGAGTTGCAGATGCCTACCGAAAGCATCGCCAACTTCGCTGCACGCCATTCCGTATTCTATCCGCATTTCAAGCAGGAAGAATTCGAGCTGAACCTGGAAGAGCTGAAAATCAACCGGAAACAAAAACTCTCTTCCGTCTCCTACGGACAACAGAAGAAGGCAATGCTGGCATACGCCTTTGCCCTGCATACTCCATACATCCTGCTCGACGAACCGACAAACGGGCTGGACATCACCTCCCGCCAGGCCTTGAAGCGCATCATCAGCCGCAGCATGGACGATGAAAGCACGCTGCTCATCTCCACCCATCAGGCGCACGACTTCGAGAATCTGCTGGACTATCTCGTCATCCTTGGCAAAGGCGAAATATTACTGAACCGTTCGCTGGACGAAATCAGTAACCGGCTTCTCTTTGCCCGTACGGACATTCTACCGGCAGAAAGCATCTACAGCGAACAAGACTTGGCGGGCCATTTCTCCATTCTCCCCAACGAGGACGGAGAAGAGAACACACCGGACATCGAACTGCTGTATAAAGCGGTGCTGCAACAACCGGAAAAGATAAAGAGCATGTTTCAATGAAAATCCATCATACAAACAGAACTATGAACGCAACTTTTAATCTGAAACGCTTCCTGCTACTGGAACAATATAAAAGGAATGAGACCGGCAGGCACCTGCTTTGGTCGGCAGCCGTCGTATCGTTCATCTGCATCCTGTGCATCCTCTACGACATAAACCGCGGTGGAAGTTACTACGACAAACATATCTCCGCCACCGAATTTTCCCGCTACGTACTATGGTTTATCCTCATTGCCCCCTGCCTGCTGGAAACAAATTTCAGCAAACGCAGCTCCACTCTCGACATACTGCTGCCGGCATCGGCATTCGAGAAGTTCCTGCATATCTGGATAAAATACCTGCTGCTGCTTCCCCTATTCTGCAGTCTGCTGATAGCCTGCCTCAAAGGTCTGCTGTCCTTAAGCGGCAACGAGTTCCTGCAGTATTTCGCAACGCACATCACGATGTACCGGATACACAACACCCAGATACTGACCAATGTAATCCTGCATGCTTCCGCCTTCATCGGATACTTCGCCTTCAGACGGCAAGTCCTGCTGAAAAGTTTCACCATCTTTGTAGGCTCCATTGCCGTCTGCATAGGAATTGTAACCTTTGTAGCCTCCCTCATGCCCGAAGCCAGAGCGGACGGATACTGGATAGACAACATTGTCACATGGCCCCACACCAACTATCCGTTGTCGACCGGTGCACAAGCCATCGTGACTTTCTGCAATTATGCGGCTCCTATCAGTGTGCTGCTCGGTTCATGGGTATCGAGCTACTTCCTGCTCAAAGAAAAACAGCTTTAGCCTATGGACTTCAAGACCAACAAACCGATATACCAGCAGATTGTAGACTTCTGTTTCAGCAAAATTCTCACCCGCGAATGGCGGGCAGAAGAGCGAGTGGTATCCGTGAGGGAGCTCTCCACACAACTGGCAGTGAACTCGCGTACCGTGTTGAAGGCCTATGAATACCTGCAGGCAGAAGACATCATCTACCCGGAACGGGGAATGGGGTTCTACCTCTCCAAAGATGCGGTGAAGAAAGTGATGCGAATACAGAAGAAAGAGTTTTTTGAAAACCAGCTTGCCGACATGTTCCGCAGCATGGAGCTGCTCGGCATCAGTATAGAAGAAATAACAGAACGATATAACAAACTTAAAAAAGACGGTTCATGAAGAGATACGCAAAGACTGCATTATGGATTACCTTCGGACTCCTCTTCGGACTTACGATTGTCAAAGTTTCGACACTGATGTACGAGATTTATTCCTTCATGCATTCCTAACTTTCATCGGACAGACGAGGAAAGTATAAACAACTGATATACAAACTTTAGCATCTTCCCTTAGCGGGAAGAGTGACTTTTACATCCCTATCCAACAGTAACAGACTAATACAAAAGATTATGAAAACCAAACTTTTTTTACTATTGCTTGCCCTCTCCGTACTCAGTACGCAGGCACAGAGCCTCTCCATCAAAGGACGCGTCACGGACGCTTCGCAAGAGGCAGTTATAGCCGCCAATGTGTCATTATGGACCATAGACTCTACTTTGGTGACCGGAGTAACCTCGGATGCACAAGGCAAGTTCGCCCTCCATAAAATCAAGGCAGGCGACTACCGCCTTTCCATCTCCTTCATCGGCTTTCAAAGTGAAAACATACTGCTGAAACTGAATAAAAGCCTCGACCTGGGCGATGTACAGTTGCAGGAAGATGCCGTAAGCCTCCGTGAAGTGACGGTATCCGCCAGCAATGTGCTGCAGCGGGTAGACCGGCAAATCATCCTGCCTTCCGAAAGCCAGCTGAAACGCTCGTTCGGTGCCTACGACCTGCTGAACAATCTCGGCATTGCCCGCCTGCAAGTGGACAATCTGAGCAACAGCATGAGCGTCAGCGGTGGCGGGGCCGTACAAACCCGTATCAACGGCATTAAAGTGACAGACAAGGAGATAGCGGCCGTCAGAGCCAAAGACGTACTGCGTGTGGAGTTCATCGAAGACCCCGGCAAGCAATACGGCGACGATGAGCTGGGCGCCGTGGTCAACATTATCCTGCGCCGCCGCGAAACGGGTGGTGTCGTGAACTTCCAGTTCTCCGATTCTCCCCATACCCTATGGGGAGAAAATTTCCTGAGCGCGAAGTTCAATTACAAGAACTCCGAATGGGGCATCGACTACTTCAACAAGAACGGCAAGTATCACAGCCGCCTCGAATCCCACGAAACCTTCTATCTGGGCGACCGCACCATCGACCGCATCAAGGAAGGCATCGAAGACGAGTCTCCCTCCCTGAGCTTCATCAACAACCTGAATCTGACGTACAATCTGACGAAAGCGGACAAATATGTATTCAATGCCATTTTCCGTAACAACCTCAGCAATGCCCCTTACCAGAATGAGCTGAACAAAATGTGGGCAGTGGGCAACACGGAGTCCATCTATTCGTACGTCAACAACCATACATCCAGTTACTCTCCGGCGCTCGACCTTTACTTCCAGCATACCCTGCCCCATCAGCAGAGCATCCAGGTGAATGTGACGGGAACGCTCATCCATACCAAAAACAACCGGAAATACAAGGAGTACAAGAACGAGAACGCACCGCTGGCGGACATCCAGACATTGGTGGACGGTGACAAGCGCTCCGTCATCGGCGAAGCCATCTATGAAAAGAACTTCAAGGAAGTGAAGCTGAGCGGTGGTGCCCGCCACTATCAGATGCGGACGGAGAATGAATATAAAGGCTCCAATCCCACCACTTCGAAGATGGACCAGTCGCAGACATCCGCTTTCTTCGAGGTGCAGGGCAAGGTAAAGGACTTCAGCTATGCGGGCAGCATAGGCATGACGCGCGCCTGGTTCAAGGAAAGTGAGGAAGACCATGCTTACTATACCTTCACGCCCACCGTACGGTTGAGCTATAATCTGAAGAAAGCGGGATTCCTGCGCTACCGGTTCAACATCAGTCCTGCCATACCGTCGCTCGGCTCGCTGACGGATGTGGAGCAGGCGATGGACACGATACAGATAGTCCGCGGAAACCCGTTGCTGAAAACGTATCAACAGTTCACGAACTCCTTGTCTTACAGCTATTCGAAGAAGCAGTTCAATGCCAATCTGAGCGTACGCCACCAGTATTATGACAATCCCATCATGGAAAGCATCTTCGTGGAAGACGGCAAACTGATACTGAAGGATGAAAACCAGCGGTCGTTCCAAAGCCTGAATGCGGAACTGATGGTCGGCATAAATGGCGCTACACTATTCGGACTGAAAGATTTCCTGACACTTTATGCTTCGGGAGGGTATACGCGCAGTTGGTCGGAAGGCTTGAACTACAGTCATATGTACGATGAATTCTATTACAGTGTGATGGCGCAGATGCAGTACAAAGGTTTCTCGCTGCACGGACAGTTCCGGAAAGTGCAGAACAACTTCTTCGGCGAAACCATCAAGAAGAACGAAAACCAGACAGCATTCATGGCAATGTATACCCGGCAAAACCTTCAGGCGGGAATCGGTGTTATGTTTCCTTTCACCAATAACTATAAGGTGGGAAAAGAAAGAATCAGCAAAGTGGCTCCTTTCCGTTCCGAGACATTCGTCAGGGAGACGGGACAGATGGTCGTGCTGCGCGTGGGCTATACATTCGAGTTCGGACGCAAGCACAAGGCAGGCAACAAGGGGCTGAACAACAGTGATACGGACAGCGGCATCATTAATATGCAGCGATAAGGCGATATATTAAAAGGTACAACAAGATTTTTTCAACATTCTCTTTGGCTATTCTGATTTAAAACACTAATTTCGTGATTATTCATTATCAGTATAACCCATTAATAATGAAAACGAAAAGCGAATATATCCAGATTTTACAGTCACGTGCAGATGAGTTGCGTCAGAAGTTTGGCGTGCATTCCTTGCGCTTATTCGGGTCCGTAGCACGTGGAGAAAACACTGCCAAAAGTGATGTGGATATCTGCGTGGATATGGAACCTAAGTTATATAAATTTATCGAACTGGGTATGTATCTTGAAAATTTGCTTGGCTGCAAAGTTGATGTAGTCAGAATGCATCGCAATATGAACTTAATCTTGAAAGGAGAAATTGAACGTGATGGAATCTTTATCCTCTGACTCCTTCCATTGATACCTACCTGACATCAACGGAAGGAGCAAAGTTTCTTTCTTGAACAATTAAAGCAGTGATGGAAAATAGCTGACTTACCGTATCACCGTCACCACCCCTTCCTTCATCTTCCTTTCCTTCACCGGCATATCCGCAGGCGCATAGCCCAGAGCGGCGCAGCCGAACACTTTGTAATCGGCGGGAATGCCGAGTTCTTCGGTAAGGAAAGCGCGCACTTCGGCATCGTCGCACGTCTGTCCCAACTGGTTTATCCAGCAAGAGCCGATGCCGAGAGACTTAGCGGCAAGGAAGATATTCTCCAGGGCACAAGCGCAATCGGAGGGAGACAGCGGGCTGTCCGCTTTACCGGAAACGATGACTAACGTAGGGGCATGGTAGTAGCAGCAATAAGTATTGCTGTGTCCGCGCTCCTGCCATTGCGGGTTGTCGCTCTTGGCGAAGGCAGACTTTATCTTGTCATTGAGCTGCACCAGCAACTCCGCTTTCTGGATGGCAGTGAAATGCCAATCTTGAAAGTTCATTCCACTCGGGGCACAGACAGCCGCTTCAAGAATCAAATTCAAATCTTCTGCGGACACTTGCTGTTCCGTATAGACGCGGACACTACGACGTGTCCGGATGGTGTTTAATGTTTCGTTCATCTTTGTTTTATTGATAATGAAATAATAAGTAGCGCTTTGAATGGTGAGACCTCATCGCTTCACCAGCCCGATCTTTACATTCAGCTTGAAGTACCAGATGCCGTTCTCGCGTTCCAGGAAACCGTATTTATCTTTCTCTACGGCACCTTTCTCCAAACGCGTGTTCTGATAAAGGAAGTCTGCAAAGACCTGCGGACGGGATTTGTGGTAGCAAAGTACCTGCCCGCTGCCGTCCGTCAGGAAGATGCCTTCGACGGCAGAGTCCGTACCGTTATAAATTTTGGCAGGGCGCATGCCGAGGGCAAGCGCCAGCAAGAACTGCTTCATCTTGAACTCGTAGAAGTGATGCTTGTTTATCAACTCGTCCTTTATCTTCAGCGGATTCATCTCCTTGATGCGTTCCGTCAATTCGCTGATGCGGGTGATACCGTCCAAGTGCATCAAGCGTACCATCTCGGCAAGCATGCGGGGGAAGTGGAGGTCTATCATCAGCAGGTTGCAGCGGAACACGCGGTCGGCAACGTCGGCATACTTCAGCACACCGCCCAGTCGCTCAATCATCATCATACGTTCTGCCACTTCCGTAGGAGATTCCGGCAGGGCATTCACCTTGTTCACCGTGGGCACGGCAAACTTGACACCGCTTTGCTCCAGCTTCAGATTCGCCGTGCGCCCTCCGTCCAGCAACGGATTCATCGGGGTAAGGCGACAACGGACATTGAAGCCCGTTAGCGGAGCTTCGGGATGCCAGAAAGCTACGGAGAAATCGGTACGGTCCTCCGTCTTTGCTTCCAGGTCGAAGATGTTGACAGCATCAAGGAAGGCTTCCAAGCCTTCAGTCACTTCCACTTCCTCACCCGAAACGTTCTTCAGCAGATGCAGGATAAGTGTTGCCGCATCGCCAAAGTC
The DNA here is from genome assembly GCF_000614125.1 of Bacteroides rodentium JCM 16496. Taxonomy (GTDB): domain Bacteria; phylum Bacteroidota; class Bacteroidia; order Bacteroidales; family Bacteroidaceae; genus Bacteroides; species Bacteroides rodentium. The sequence goes on along the minus strand of NZ_BAKJ01000009.1, from coordinate 99,669 downwards.
CTCGCGGGGAAAGCGCAGTTCTGCTTTGTCGCCCGGAACAAACTGACCGTTCTTCTCGGTAGTTCCGCTGACGATGCGCACTTCCTGCTCTTCGATATAGTAACGACGCGGTCCGTCATGCTCTTCCCGCTGTATCAAGCCACGGGCCAGTGTTCTGTTCCGTCCGTTCGGGCTTCCGGCGTGCCAAGTGACACGCCGCCATCCGCCAGCAGGCGAAAGAAGGTGTAGAGCTCGCCCAGTTCTCTTTTAGTTGCACTAAATGCCATAAACTTTCTTTTGTTTAAAGGGGGGAAGCCAGCCTTTCATAAAGAGTGATGCCGTTTACACGAAGCAAACAGTCTGTTCCAAAGAACAAAACAACTTGTTCCGTTAAAGGAAACAGTTTGTTTCATTATAGAGAACACTTCGTTTCATTATGGAAAAACAAAGTGTTCCACATAGGCGAAACAAAGTGTTCAAACGCGTTTGAACACTTTGTTCCAAAGTAGGAAACAAACAACTTCCCTATTGAAAGGGGCTCTTATCCCATTTGTTGTATTATTCAAACCTTAATGTTTCTACTTTCTCCAACCGTGCCCGCAACTTCGGCATCATGGACTGGCGAATGCGGAGCGTCATGCGGCAGTCCATATCGTACGACTGTTCCAGGATTTCCGGCTCCTCCTCCTTCACCACCCGCATCACATCGTTCATGAAGGGGTATTCGAAGAGGAAAGTCACCGCCTCATCTACCGTCTTTTCAATGATGGTGGCAGCGGCAATGGCTTCGGCGGCAGCAGCCTTATAGCTACAATCAGTCCGCTCGTACCCAACTTGATACCGCCGAAGTAGCGCACTACGATGACGAGAATATCCGTCAGTTCGTTGGAATTGATTTGTCCCAGAATCGGCTTGCCTGCCGTACCCGATGGCTCGCCGTTGTCGTTGGCACGGAAGTCCTTCCGCTCATGGCCCAACATGTAGGCATAGCACACGTGGCGGGCGTCGTAGTATTTCTTCTGGTAAGTTTCCAGATGCGCCTTCACCTCCTCTACTGTACGCACCGGCAGGGCAATAGCAATGAACTTGCTGCGCTTTTCAGTGTAAATGCCTCGGAAGGGGCAACGATGGTTTTATACGTATCTTCGCTCATGCTGCAAAGATAATGCAAACCGAAGACAGAACTTTCATGCTTGCATGAAAAAGTTATGTTGAGGTGCAGCTTATCTTATGAAAAGATAATGCAAACCGAAGAGAGAACTTTCATGCTTGCATGAAAAAGAAATGAAATTTTGTATATACCTTTGTAATTGTACAACTTGTCATCCGAAGCATGACGAAACTATAAAAGACCGCATTTATGAAAAAGATAGTGATTGCCCTTGATTCCTTTAAAGGCTGCCTCACCTCGGCAGAAGCTGGAAAAGCCGCCGCCGAGGGAGTGCATGCGGCATGTCCCGGATGCCACACCGTTGTTCTTCCGGTGGCCGACGGAGGTGAAGGCATGCTCGATGTCCTGCTGGCAGCCGGCAACGGCAAACGCATCACCGTCCGTGCCCACGACCCGCTGATGAGAGTACGCAATGCCAGCTACGGCATCTCCGGAGACGGCAACACCGCATTCATAGAAATGGCTGCCATCAGCGGACTGCCTCTGGTGCCCGCCGACGAAAGGAATCCTATGAGGACCACCACTTTCGGAACGGGAGAACTGATACGCGATGCGCTGGAACGGGGATGCACACGCTTCGTCATCGGGCTCGGAGGCAGCGCCACGAACGATGCCGGACTGGGAATGCTGCAAGCATTGGGATTCCGCTTCTTCGATAAAGACGGATGCGAAGTAGGAAACACTGAAAAGGGCATTGCCCTATGCGGCGGCCTTTTATCGGGCATCAGCTCCATTGACAGCTCTTTCGCCCATCCCGCACTGAGAAAGGCATGTTTCACGGCAGCATGCGATGTGCGCAATCCATTCTTCGGAGCCCATGGAGCAGCGCATGTATTTGCTCCCCAAAAGGGGGCGGACGAAGATATGGTGAAAGAGCTGGACTCCGCCATGCGGCATCTTTCGGACACGATACTCCGCACTACCGGCAAAGACATCTCCACATATCCCGGTGCCGGTGCGGCAGGCGGTATGGGTGGCGGTCTCCACGCATTTCTGGATGCACGGTTAAAACCCGGGATAGAGCTTCTGCTGGAAACTCTGGACTTTGCAGAAAAGATTAAGGATGCCGACCTCATCATCACCGGAGAAGGAAAATCGGACCGGCAGACTCTTATGGGGAAAGTGCCTTCGGGCATCTTGCAGGAAGCAAGGAGGCAACACATCCCCGTCATACTGCTGGCAGGGGCGATAGAGGACACCAAAATATTGAACGAAGCGGGCTTTCGGGGCGTATTCTCCATTACCCCCTCTCCCATCTCTTTGGAGCAGGCCATGCAACCCGAGTTTGCTCAAGACAATATCCGAAGAACCGTAGAGCAAATCTGCCGCATCATGTCTTAGATTCCTGAAAACGGAACTTCTTGTACCGATAGTACCAGATGCCGACCACGTCGGCAATCAGCCAGCCGATGGGAATGGACACCAGATGCCCGTCACCCCCACCTCGGGCATCGAGGCCAGCCAGTAGGAAAGAACGACACGGGTGCCCAGCGACAGCACGGTCAGCACAACCGACATGCCCGGCATGCGGATGGCCCGATAGTATCCGTACAGCAGAAACAAGATGCCGATGCCACAGTAGAAAGCGCCTTCGATGCGCAGGTATGCCACCCCCACCGCAATAATCTCCGTCTCGTCCGGACGGACAAAGACAAGCATCAGTGGCTCGGCAAACACGAAAACCAGCACGGAGACGAGGAGTGAGAAAACAACCGCTGTGACAAACGCACTGCGAACACCCCGGCGAATGCGGTCGTAACGTCCGGCCCCGAAGTTCTGCGCAATGAAGGTGGAAAAGGCGTTCCCGAATTCCTGCACAGGCATATAGGCAAAAGAATCTATCTTCACCGCTGCCGCAAAAGCCGCCATTACGGCAGTACCAAAGCTATTGACCAGTCCTTGTATCATCAGGATTCCCAGATTCATCACCGACTGCTGAATGCAGGTCAGTGCAGAGAAGGAAGCGATTTCCTGCAGGCAGGCACGGTCGAAGCGCATATCCTCGCGACGCCAACGCAATTCGGGACGGTGTCTATACGTGTAGATAACGATGCCCAGTGCCGCTGCGCCCTGGGCAATGACCGTGGCAATGGCTGCACCTTCGATGCCCCAATCCAGTCGAAAGATAAAAAACAAGTCGAGTGCTATATTCAGAACGACCGAAACCGCCAGAAACCAAAGCGGAGTGACGGAATCGCCCACCGCACGCAACAGGGCCGCATAGAAATTATAGATGAAGGTAAAGACTATACCGCAGAAGATTATCCACAAGTAGCTGCGCATCATGCCGTATATGTCTTGCGGAACCTGCAACAGCCGGAGAATAGGGTCGAGCCAGATGAAAACAGCCACGTTCAGTATCAGTGTCACGATACCTATCAGCACAAACGAACTGAATATGCTGCGGCGCAGGGCCACATGGTTTCCGGCGCCATAATGCAGAGAGAAGACGGTGCCGCTGCCCATTGCCAGCCCCAGCAAGACGGATATAAGGAAAACCATCAGTGTGTATGCCGAACCGACCGCCGCCAACGCCCCTGCGCCAATGCATTGCCCCACGATGAGCGTATCCGCAACGTTGTAGCATTGCTGCAAAAAAGACCCTACCATCATGGGTAGGGTAAAACGTAATAAAGTACCGGTTATGCCTCCTTGGGTGAGGTCTCCTTTCCGTCGCATGTGAATCTTGTTTTTTAAGTATTTCCATTACGGGGGCAAAGATAGTACAAACAAAGGAGTATTGGCAACAAAAAAGACAGAGGAATTATCCTCTGTCTTTCTGACTTTGTTCTTCAGGGCTATTCAGCATCCTGACCATCTGCCTGACATCACGGTTATCAGCCTTACTGTATAATCCGATCTGTTGTCCAGGAACTGTTCCCTTTTCATTTTCCACATGAGGCAATGTTGCCTCGGGGGCACCATGCCCTGCTTTCTTATCCATATTCATACCTATTGAAATTTTATCCTTGTTATGAAAACAAGATAAAAAAGCGATTTGTTCAGCAGTGACACGAGAAATTTAATAATTCCACTTCTTTTCTGCTCATCCTTGCTTCTTATTCAGTTTCAGTTCTGTAACGAAAGCCACTATCAGCCGATTCCACCGACACCCAGCACGCAGGCTCCATAAATCAGAGAGACAGTTTCCCTGTACATCCAATCTCTGTCTGCAGTGAAGTAATCGGGAACCGTCGCATAGCAGATAAGATAACCCAGCAACAACCCCAGTCCCATACCTGCCAACAGACATCCTATTTTCAAGGCAGAGAACGAAAAGCTGCTTCCACGCAATTTAGGCACATCCATCTGAGGGAGCAGTCCCCGCTCATCCATCTTCTCAATCAGCATAATTCTTTCCTTCTTACAAACAAACAGCTCAAACAATTTGTAGACTCCTAAAGTAATGATTGTCATCACCGCAGGCACCATAATAAAATCCATCATATTCGTTTCGTTTTAAATTAGTAATTTCGTTTCTTTGTACCCTTTAGACGCGGCAGTTTATATGAGGTTACAGATTTCCGGAAAAATATTTTTCTTCCGGAAATCTGTAACCTCATAAACAAACCTGCGTCTAACAGACAAAATGAAAGACGACGAGAGACATATCATCCAGCGCATCTTGAGGGGAGAGACTACTCTTTACGAGCATTTTCTCAACGCATACGGCCAACAAGTATTCATGCTGGTGGCCCGCATCGTCTCCAATCAGGAAGATGCCGAAGAACTGACCCAAGATGTCTTTCTGAAAGCCTTCCAGCATCTCTCGTCTTTCAAAGGCACCAGTTCTTTTTCGACATGGATTTATTCGATTGCATATAATACGGCTATCTCGAGTGCACGGAAAAAGAAATTTGATACCTTTGTCATGGATGATGCACTGCTTGCCAACATATCCGATACACAAGTCGATGAAGCCTTGAATGACGAAGGAGAAGAGCAAATTGCCAGATTGAACAGAGCTATGGAGCAACTCAATTCCGAAGAACGGGCACTGATAAGCCTATTCTATTATGAAGAAAAATCATTGAATGAGGTAGCTCTCATCCTGGGACTGACGGAAAGCAACGCAAAAGTGAAGCTGCACCGTATACGTAAAAAGATTTATGTATTGATGAAACAAGAAAAAGTATGAATGAAGAACTGAAAGATAAAGGATTAAAAAAGGCGGTAAGGGAACAGACTACCTTCCGTCTGCCGTCCAATTTTGCCTACCTCACCATGCAGAAGGTAGAAGAAGCCATACGTCTGCGCGAGAAGAAATCAGAAAGAAGGACCCTGCTTGCAACCATCGCCGCTGCCATCTTCCTGATAGGCACCAGTGGGGCAGGATTGGTTCTGTACTTCGGAAACAGCATCCGGGAAGCCTTTATCCCCACCACCGTCCTACAGCCAGAAAGCATCCGGATACCTTGCTTCTATCTCCTGCTGATTCTGGCAATTCCGCTTTTTATCCTATTTGACCAGTGGATGAGAAAACAGTATTTCAAACATCATTCCTAAGGATTCCAAAGTTCTGAACGAAAAACGAGGGTGTCAAAACGGTATTCACCACAGATTACACAGATTTGCACAGATAAGCATCTTTGATTATCAGTAGATTAAGTTCATTCTGTGTTAATCCGTGTAATCTGTGGTGAATACCGTTTTGACACCCCCGTTTCAGTTTATATCAATTCATTTAGTCCAGTTTATGAATCACCAATCCCGAACGCAACTTCGGCTCAAACCAAGTTGTCTTGGGAGGCATGATATTACCCGTATCGGCAATGTCCATCAGTTGCTTCATGGAAACGGGATAGAGGCCAATGCCACTTTCATCTCACCGCTGTCCACCCGCTTCTTCAACTCTCCCAGGCCACGGATACCGCCTACAAAGTCGATACGCTTGTCGGAACGGAGGTCTTTGATGCCGAGCACTTCATCCAGTATCAGATTAGAGGAGATAGTTACATCCAGTACGCCAATGGGGTCGTTATCATTATAAGTACCCGGTTTGGCAGTGAGGCTGTACCACTTTCCGTCCAGATAGAGGGAGAAGTTATGCAGTCCGGACGGCTTATAGATGTCCGCACCTTTCTTCTCTACGATGAAATTCTTACCCACAGCAGCCAGGAACTCTTCGGGAGTCATACCGTTCAAGTCCTTCACCACCCGGTTATAGTCAATAATAGTCAACTGGTTGGCCGGGAAGCACACAGCCATGAAGTAGTTGTACTCTTCATCTCCACGGTGATTGGGGTTTTGCTTGGCTTTCTCCGCACCCACCAAAGCGGCAGCGGCACTGCGATGATGCCCATCGGCAATGTAGAGGGCGGGCATCTTGGCAAACTCCTGGGTTATGGCATCAATGTCCTCCTGCTTGTCTATAATCCAGAAGGTATGACCGAAACCATCACCCGGAGCGATAAAGTCGTATACCGGTTTCCCCGCTGTATAACGGGAAATGACGGCATCCAGCGCAGCGTTATCGGGATAGGCAAAGAATACGGGCTCAATGTTGGCATTGTTCACGCGGACATGCTTCATACGGTCCTCCTCTTTATCACGACGAGTCAACTCGTGCTTCTTGATAACACCGTTCATATAATCGGGAACGTATGCACCGACAACAAGACCGTACTGTGTCTTGCCGTTCATGGTCTGGGCATAGACATAATAGTTTTCTTTATCGTCCTGCACCAGCCAGCCTTTCTCCTGGAACATACGGAAGTTCTCTGCAGCTTTCTGATAAACACGTTCGTCATGCTCATCCGTGCCGACGGGAAAATCTATTTCCGGCTTGATGATATGATATAGGGATTTTTCATTACCTTCCGCTTCTGCACGCGCTTCTGCAGAATTCAATACGTCATAAGGACGGGACGCTACTTGTTCCACCAAATCCTGAGGGGGGCGAATCCCTTTAAAGGGTTTAATTATAGCCATAAGAGAGTGTTTTATATGGATTATTGAGGTTTCTTTTTCACAAAATATCTTATCAGATAAATAGCACTACTTAATATCAGTACAACAGATACGCCCTCGCAAAAGCCGAGGGCGAAATCTGACAATTCATTTCTGAATATACTACTTAATGAAAATATACCAGCACCTATTGCTAAATAAAGAACTGAACATTTATAGGTAGTCTTACTATTCATCTCATTTCTTGTTTACGCGGAACTTCTCACAACCGTCTTTCAGGAAGCCTACAATCTGCTTGGCAGCGGCAATACCTGCGTTGATATTGGCCTCGGCAGTCTGGGCACCCATCTTTTTCGGTGTAGAGAAATAACGTCCGGCAAACTTGGCTGCAAACGTTTCATTGGCAGCAGGCATAATGTCGGTCATGTATTTCAAGTCGGAACGCTCTTCCATCAGCTGGATAAGCTCGGCTTCATTGATGACCTCCTTACGGGCTGTGTTCACCAGCAGTCCGCCTTTCGGCATCTTGTTCACCAATGCATAATTGATGGAATTCTTCGTTTCGGCAGTGGCAGGAATATGCAGGGATACGACGTCGCAAGTAGAGTAAAGCTCTTCGGCAGAACCCACAGCCTTCACTCCATCTTTCTCGATTACTTCTTTCGGGCAGAAAGCGTCGAACGCATAAATCTCCATACCGAAGCCTTTGGCAATACGGGCTACGTTGCGACCCACGTTACCATAAGCGTGGATACCCAGTTTCTTGCCCATCAGTTCCGTACCGGAAGTACCGTTATACATATTACGGACAGCCATCACCATCAAGCCGAAAGCCAACTCGGCCACAGCATTGGAGTTCTGTCCCGGAGTATTCATTACACATACATTGTGGGCAGTAGCTGCTTCCAGGTCCACATTGTCATAACCGGCACCGGCACGCACCACAATCTTCAGTTCCTTGGCGGCATCCAGCACTTCGGCATCAATGATGTCACTGCGGATAATGATAGCGTTGGCATCTCTCACAGCCTCCAGCAGCTTGGCTTTTTCACCATATTTTTCCAGCAGCACGAGTTCGTAACCTGCTGCTTCTATTTCTTTACGGATACCGTCTACTGCCACTTTGGCAAACGGTTTGTCTGTTGCAACTAATACTTTCATAATTTCATGATATTAAAAAGACTCACCACAGATGACACAGATTATCACAGAGTTTAATCATAAAAACAATCTGTGCAAATCTGCGTAATCTGTGGTGAAAAACAATATTATTAATGAAGTTTCTCAAATTCCTGCATGCAGTCAATCAAAGCCTGCACACTTTCCTTCGGCATGGCATTGTAGCAGGATGCACGGAATCCACCTACAGAACGGTGTCCCTTGATACCTACCATACCTCTTTCGGTAGCGAACTTCAAGAAGTCAGCTTCCAATTCCTTGTATTCGGGAGCCATCACAAAGCAGATGTTCATGCGTGAACGGTCTTCTTTGGCAGCCGTACCCACAAACATCTTGTTACGGTCTATTTCGGCATACAGCATATCGGCCTTTTCGATGGCACGGCGTTCCATTTCCTTCACGCCACCCTCTGCCTTAATCCAGCGCAATGTCTGCAGGGCTGCATAGATGGGGACAACGGGAGGAGTATTGAACATGGAGCCGCTATCCACATGCGTCTGATAGTTCAGCATGGTCGGAATATAGCGGGATACCTTACCCAGAGCGTCATTCTTCACGATGACGAATGTAACACCGGAAGGAGCCAGATTCTTCTGCGCACCACCATAGATACAGATATATTTGGACACGTCGATAGGACGGGAGAAAATATCAGAAGACATATCGGCCACCATCGGAACGTTTACGTCCAAATCCTCTTTCAGTTCCGTACCGTAGATTGTATTGTTGGTAGTGATGTGGAAATAGTCAGCATCAGCAGGCACTGTATAGTCCTTCGGAATATAAGTATAAGTAGATTCAGCGGAAGAAGCGACTTCAACTACTTCACCGAATGCCTTAGCTTCTTTCATGGCTTTTTTGGCCCATACACCCGTATTCAGGTAAGCAGCTTTCTTTTCAAGGAAGTTGAAGGGTACCATGCAGAATTCCAAACTGGCACCACCGCCCAAGAACAGTACCGAATATCCTTCGGGGATATTGAGCAATTCTTTGAATAATGCCACAGCTTCGTCCACAACGGGTTGGAAGTCTTTGGCACGGTGGCTGATTTCCATCAGTGAGAGGCCTGAGCCATTGAAATCAAGAATAGCCTGTGCCGTATTCTCAATCACCTCACGAGGAAGGATAGAAGGTCCTGCATTGAAATTATGCTTTTTCATTTGAAGTTTGTTTTGGTTATACAATTTCGTTCATTAATGTCTTTAGACTTTGCGAAATTACGGAAATATTTCTTCAAAACAAACCTTTCCTGATGAAATTCTATTTTTAAGCCGCATTTAGCTTACTTTTTAATGGTTTATACAAGATATATGCACCATTTTGTTATCCTTACTTATCAAGAATAATACTTTTGGAGAAACTAAAAGCAAGGCGGTTTTATTACTTCATATTCAAAAGAATAAGCGCAAATAAAATGAATATTTATAAGATAAATCACTTTGCTTCCTCTATAATTGTTTTCATTCCCTTGATTTTTTCACCGCGTACCAGCGTCAGCAATTGTTTCATTTTACTGCGGCGCACGGCTACAAAGGCATAGTGTTCCTTTACGTCCACCTGCCCGACATCTTCACGTGCCATCCCTCCTTTTTTATACAAGAAGCCGACTATATCTATCTTGTTCAGCTTATCCTTTTTCCCTTTACCTATATATAAGGTAGCCCATCGGGGCTTGGCCGGTTTTGGAAGCGTCTCCGGAAACTCGTACGTTTCGATGTCTTCAGAAATGTACTCGGGTACCCGCTCCTCGGCATGCAGGACAAGATATGCATTTCCCGATGCCTCCCAGCGAGCGGTACGTCCATTACGGTGTGTATAGGCTTCCTCGTTTACGGGAGGATGGTAATGCACCACATTCTCAATACCCGGAATATCCAGTCCGCGGGCGGCAAGGTCTGTAGATATCAGTACGGCGCAGCTACCGTTGCGGAATTTGTAAAGCGCACGTTCGCGGTCGGGCTGCTCCATACCGCCATGGAACATGTCGCAAGGGAACTTCCTGGCTTGCAGGTACCCGGCAACACGCTCCACGCTTTCACGATAATTGCAAAATACCAAGGTGGAATGATAGCCGAGGGTACAAAGCAGATTATAGAGGGTTTCCAGTTTGTCCTTCTCCGGAGAAACAACCTTGTGCAGCCGCAGACGCGGAGCAAGAGCTTCCGGAGCAAGAAAATCAAGCTTCATGAGCCGGGAGCCGGAAGACGGGGAATCACCTCCTACTCCGGCAAATTGCGGTATTTCCTCTGCATCGGTAGCCGAGAGAAGCACACGCTTTTTCAGTGAGGGAAGCTGTCCGATAACCTCCGCCATCTCGTCATGGAAACCGAACTCAAGGCACTTGTCGAATTCATCTATCACCAGAGTGACGACAGTGGCGGCATTGAAATTCTCTTTCCTCAGATGGTCGTTCATACGTCCCGGAGTACCGATAATGACGGCGGGATGAATGCCTTTCATTGTCCGGTGTTCTTCCATGGCAGGGCGTCCGCCATAGCAGCTCATAGCTTTGAAGGGAGTTCCCATGGACTTGAACACAGTTTCTATCTGCAAAGCCAGTTCGCGTGAAGGTACCAGTACAAGAGCCTGCACACCCTGTATCTCCGCTTTCAAAGTCTGTACCAGCGGAAGGAGAAAAGCCAGAGTCTTACCTGAACCGGTGGGCGAAAGAAGCACCAAATCTTTGGCTGACTGATAGGCTTCCTTAGCAGCCTCCTGCATCGGAGTAAGTTCCTGTATCTTCAAATTATGAAGTATATCCGAAAGTTCCATGAATATCTCTTTTTTTAATCAATATGCAAAGATACGGATAAGAAGTCAGTTTCCATCAAAACGAAAACAGCTTTTAAGAAAGCTACCTAAATCATGACATGCCCGTCATACTAAAAAGGGAGCCTCTCCTCCAACGGACAGTCTCCCTTTTTTTCTTGTTATATCAGTAAGCTTACCAGGCCCAGTCTGCCTTGTTGTAAGCCTTCTCCACTTCGTCTTCGATTACATCCGGCAGGTTGCAGAAGAAATCGATACCGGTTTCCTGCTCCAATTTGTCGATGCTCACGGCATATACCTGGAAATCGTCGGCCGTAGGTTTCTGCGGCAGGAGTTCGGAATGCGGTACCAGGAAGGCGATGGCATGATAGGTATCACCCTTCTCCGCAAGGATGGCCATGTAGTAATAGGCCGGGACTGCCAGTCCGTGGATAGTGAAGCCCTCAGCATCAGTCGATGGATATTTACCGTCACCACCTTTCACACTGCCTGTAAAGTTGGTCAGCAACTTATCCGTAGTGGCACCTTTCACCACATACACCTTATCGTAAGTGTCTTGCTGCGTGGAACGTCCCCACTTCTGTATTTGCTGCTCCAAGTTCATCCAATATTTTTGGTTCATAGAAGCTATTTGTGGAGAGATGTTGGTGTAATAGAAGGTCTGTTCGTTAGCCTCCTTACAATATACACGGTCCTCGCTGGCACAGATATGCCCTTTGTCAAATCCATCGTTTTTGTGGTTAGCTTCTTCCACACCACCCATAGTAGCAAAATCATATGTCGAATCCCATCCCCAAGCATCGGTACGCTTTACATTGTCCAACGAAGTGACCTTGTCGAAATAGAAAGCTACCCAAGAAGAATGGCGCAACTTGGCATTCCACAACGTAGCGAGATTCATAATATGCTGTCCAGCATAGTCCACATAGTGCTCGCGATAAATACCATCAACTTCGTTGATAGCAGGCATCTCAAGCTCCATAGCAGCAGGATAGTCTTTTAAAAAAGCGTAGTTGCAGTTTTTATTAGGACCATCGGAAGTTTGATTGGTAAGTACATATTCTATGCCGACATTATTTCCTTCTACATAAGCCACACGAAACTTCATGTATTTATATTCGGCAAATTCACCATAACGCGCCCAATAACATTTTCCCGGCATTACAATTGCCTCATGGCTCCACGTACCATCAACCGAGGCCTCTACCATAACATCCAAGCGAACGGCATCGACCGGAAGAAAACCGAACCTATCACCATAAAAAACATTTCCTTTCAAATAAAAAGGAATATCTGTTCCTTCAGGTTTAAACACGTTAAATCCTAAAGCTGCATTTTCATAGCCTTTCAGTACATAAGTCTCCGCATCTTGCTGAGTAGTTTCTATATATCCGTTAGCAGGTACAATATCCGTATCACAAGCTCCTAGTACAAAAGCTACTGAACAGATATAAAACAAAAGTTTTAATGATTTCATCATAATGTATGTTTAAAGAAAAAAGAGAGGATGACAAAGCTCTACTCATAGAGACAGCCTGTCATCCTCGCATAATGTTATTCAATGTTATTCGGCATCTTGTTCTTTAATCAAGATGTTTTTGAATTCCCAAGTAGGAGCACTTTCTTCAGTAGAAGTATACTTGAAAGCGATGCGCACAATATTTCCTACATACTCTGAAAGGTCAATCACACCAGATTCCACAAAGTTCCAATCAGTACCCGCCGGACGATTGGCAAGTTGGATTTCCTTCCAAGTAGCCTTTGTAACATCATCCTTATAGTCAGTAGAAATCATCACGAACGTATGGTCTGCCACCGTATATCCTACACCCAGTTTATTGACGGCCTCTTCAAAGCTCATCACCGGAGCGACACCCTTACGGAAGTCGAACGCAGGAGATACCAACCAGCTCTCTGAAGCGTTGCACTTACTGTTGGCATAAGCACCGCCTTTCCAGCCATACGTGTTATCCAGAGTCCAGATGTAACTCATACCGCCTCCCAATATTACGTCTTGTGCCGTGAATCCACCATCACTTCCACCGGTCAAGGGGTCATCAATATATACACTTATCTTAGCAGTAATGCCATCAACATCTTTGTTGAAGGTAGTAACCTGTTGAACAAATTCAGGTGTTACCATCCAAGCACCTGACATCTTCGTGAATTCTTTCACAGCAAACGCATCGGCACTCTTCTTGTAAACCACAGCAGCACGTTCAGCTTCGATAGCATACGGATATTTTTCATTCAGATAGAGCGGCAACACTTGTTCAGGCTCACTAATGGAAGAAGCACCAATAGAAGCGTAAACAGCAGGTTCTACCACAGCTACCTTAGCAGCATCACTGGCATAAGCCGCCCAATTTTCTCCGTCAAAACGGTAAAGGTCTGAACGATTTGCCGATACGGTCGCACGAGTCATAGCCAAAACCTTGGTTGCGGCAGAAGCTACATAATCAGTAGATACCCATACAGTTAACTCCTCTGCCTTGCCAAAACGGAAAGCCTCATCAATGGTAACATAGGGCAACGCTGCATTTTCTGCAATCTCAATGGCTGGAGAAACGATAAAGGACTCAGAAGCATAATTAACTTTGTTCACAAAAGCAGAAGCCTTAAAACCGTAAGCATCGGTGTTTTGCCAAATGCGATCCAAGCCACCAATATTTACATCATAAATAGTGAAGCCGCCCATGTCACCACACAAACTGTTGTTATAATAGGTAAATCCTTCTACTTTAGAAGCAGCATAACTACCAAAACTGTAACTTCCATTGTAGTAGTTCAACTTCACAGACTTTTCTTTCAGCACATTGGTAATGGTGAACAAATCAGAACCACCGGCAGATGTTACTGTCCAGTCGTATCCTTCTTCACCCACTTCTGTGGTTACGTTGAAAGAATCATAATTGCCACTCATATAGAAGTATTGTCCTAATACGTTCTTAATATTGAATCCTGCTTCCGTAGCTTCCAAAGTCACAACAAAATCAACAGCATCTGAGGCAGCAATCTTACTATCGGAAACGACAATAGGTTTCGGATACATATAACCGTAATTCTTACCATCAGCCAAACGACCAAATGGATAGAACTGCCCATCAGCACCCTGAGCTACAATCACATACTCACCTGCACCATTGAAAGCACTCTTCTTTGCGACTTTAATAAAATCACCTGCATCATCCTTGGCATAAAGGCAAACATCCAAATAAGGAACGGACAAAACCTTAGCGTTCTTCAATTCCCAAGTAGCTGCGCCCGCATCTGTACTGGTATATTTGAAACCAATGGAAATAGTTTGGCCTTTATAAGCAGAAAGGTCAATAGGGCCCATATTTACAAAATCCCAACTGACACCAGCCGAACGGGTAGGAATCATTTCCACTTGAGTCCAAGTAGGTTCTGCGGGAGTGTTTCCTCCTCCACCGATACTCGGTTCAGTCTCAGAATAAGCGTAATCGACAACCACCATGTCGCCTACCTCTGCACTGGACACTTTCTCCTTCAAGATAGCAGGAATCTTGCCCAAAGTAGTCGGAGACAAGAATGAAGCTTTCACTTTGTCGCCCCATATACCCTCGTAATCTTCCGATTCCAAAGCGTAAGAAGAAACAGAAGTAAAGTCTTTCAAATAGTTGGACGGTGCCTGATACTGGTTATAAGTCACTGTGAACTTAGACTTAAGATCCGCATTAGGGTATTTGGCAGCTAAAAAGGCCGGTATATAATCTTCTGCAGAAGCTTCTGCTGTAAAGTATTTGTCCTTTCCCACTGCTTCCAAAGCTTCCACGCCTGTATTGCCTTCTGGGTCTTTTGCTAAAGCGATTTCCAAATTACTGGCATTACCGGCTATAGTAGCATAATCGGAAGAAGAAAGTGTCATTGCGACATTTTTTACATCCTCATAACCGACATTAATGTCGAACTTATCGTTATAATCGTCATTGCAGGCAGCCAATAATGCCAGCAACGCAAACGAAGTCAATATATTTTTCTTCATAACTCTCATTTTAATAATCTTCGTAATTAGAAACTAACTTTCAAGCGGAGGCTGTATGTACGGCCATGATTATAAAATACGTACACATTTTCGTCTGTGGCAAGCTTGCCTTTAGGATTCCAAGCCTTTCCGATATACTGATAGTTCAACAAGTTATTTACATTACCAGAGAATATAGCATCCAGTCCACCAATCTTAAATTTCCAAGAAGCATTCAAGTCTATCTGGCTTGCTGCCGGAATCTTCCAAGGATCATCCAATACATTTTCCTTATTAGTACTAAGTAATGAACCGTCCACTGCATAATAAGAATAGTTACGACCATAGTAAGTCCAATCGGCACCTACACGAATGTCTTTGTTCACATTTACATTCAAGCCGAGAGCTGCCGTAGTTTGTGCCGAACCTCCTACACGCACACCATCCATATTGATGATAGCCCATGCGTGGTCAGGTCCCATCAAGTCTGTCACATTTCCATTCTTGTCAAGAGGTTGACCACCTTGTTCTGAATAGAAATATCCTTTGGCATTGCTTGCCCACTTCCAGTCACCGTAAGAGAACATACCGGTAAGTTCCATCCAACGAGTAGGCTTAAATTTCACATCTAACTCAGCCCCCATATGAATAGCGTCTACACCTGCCATATTGATATTAGCGCGTGTATAACCCAAGTCTGTTCCAGAAGTCATTGTCTTATCCATCCATTTGGTATAATAGAGGTTAAGATTAGCTGTCAGCATACGGCTGCGATACCCATAACCCAATTCAGCCGAGAATACTTTTTCATTCACCGCATCAGGATTAATAGCATTGCTACTAGTAGCAGTCATAAACGCACCATAAGAGAATTTGGGCGCACGGCTGATAAATCCAGTATTGAAGAATACGTTATGATTCTCTGTCAGATTGTAGTTAGCACCTCCTTTGACTGTAAAACCAAGGAAATTTACCGTCTCAGATTTTTCGTGTGCCTTGTCATAATAGAATCGGTCTACACGCCAATAACCGGTATTTGAAAGCGAACCTGCCACAAATGTAGAAAGTTTATTTTTATTATATTCCAATTGGAAGAAAGCACCTTCTGACAATACATGCCCATCATAGTCACGATAAACCACATCCCCTACTCCTAATTTCTCATATTTCCACATAGGATCAGCAGCTGCAATATTATTTTCAGCTTTCACCTTTACACGGTCTACATTATCCATATAATACTCACCGCCAAAAAGGTCGGAAATCACATTGGTATGAGTACCTTTATAGTAACGGAAGTCCACACCACCATAGAAATCCAAGTTCTCATTAAACTTAGTCGTATAGGTAGAAAGCAAACCATACCATTCATGCTCATTTTTCGACTCAGACATAACCATAGCGGAACCATACTCACTGGCAGCATTGTAATCCTCAATAGCCGCATAATCGAAAGTTCCATCCGGGCGGCGGAAAGTAGTATTCAGGCTACCTTTGTAAGCACCATTCCATGAAGAATAGCTATAAGGAGAAAATTCGCTATTTCCTTGTCCGCTATAACCGCCACCACGACCGATTGAAACATAGGCAGATGTAGAAAGCGATGATTTACGATTAATCTCCCATTGATGATTCAAACTGATTTGAGGCTTATGATAGAAGTTATGATTAGCATTATAAGCCTCTCCATTCTTACGATAACCAAATGAAGGGTTGTATTTATTATTGTCAATGCCGTATGTTTGTTCGGCCATCTTCCAATCGGCAATAGTCAAACCAGCTCCACGGTCACGTTGGTCATGATGTTGCGGAGCACCGGTAGCCATAAGTTGCAATTGATGGTTGTCATTGATACGCTTGGCCACATTCACAAACCAGTTATAGCCTTCATATTTTGTTCCTTGAATATATCCATCACCCCAATTTCTGGCACCGAGTATCGTCAAAGCCCAACCATTTTTAGTCAATCCGGTAGACAAAGAGAATTGAACTTTATTCATACCGTCATTACCCATAGCATATGAAATATTTCCGCCTTTCTTTGATTCAAGCCCTTTCGTTACAATATTTATAGTACCGCCCACTGAAGGCGCTGACACCTTGCTTGCACCCAATCCGCGCTGTGTCTGCATAGTACGAGTCACATCAGAAAGCCCCTGCCAGTTACTCCAATAGATGCCACCCCATTCCATATCGTTTACAGGCACACCATTTACCATGACAGCCACGTTTTCTTGGCCGAAACCACGCATATATATTTCAGAATCACCATAGCCACCTCCCTGCTTGTTGGCATGTACACCCGGAGTGGATTTCAGGATTTCAGGAAACTCCTGAGTTCCCAACTTTTCTTCTATAAACACCGGATCAACTGTAGAAAGAGCTACCGGAGTCTTACGGGCAACCGCCACTGACGATGTAATCACTACGTCCTTCAGCATCACCGCATCCGGCTCCATCTGGATAGCACCCAAATCCACAGAAGCGCCCTTTTGCGTAATCTTCTTCTTCTGGTCCTTATAACCCACATACTTGAATAGCAATGTCGCATTCGAGGCAACGCTTTGCTTGAAGTAGCCATCAATGTCGGTCACCGATCCTTGTGTAGTACCTTCCACCATGACGGCGGCACCCACTAACGGTTCACCCGTTTCTGAATCAACAAGCTGACCTCTCACTGTAGTCTGAGCAAATGCAGCGGCACTGAATACCGACAACACTGCAACCAACAGGAATTGAATTAGATGTTTTCTCATAATTCTGTTTTTTGTTAATAGATAGTGTTAATTAAACATTAATTTATGTTTTAAGTCGCAAATATAACTAATAAAAATGAGACTCGTGTTATATTAATGTTACATTTTTTGAGGTTACAAAGGTTTTTTTGAGATATTTTCAAACAAAAAAAAGCCCTGCATTCCACAGCAGGGCTTTCATATTGTCAACAAGTAAAAGAATACACTTTCAAATTCGCACTAAAATCAGTCATTCATGAGCTTTCTATAACGTACACGGGTGGGTTCTTCTTTTCCAAGACGTTTCTGTTTATTTTCCTCATATTCGGAATAAGAGCCCTCAAAGAAGAACACATTGGAATCTCCTTCAAAAGCAAGGATGTGCGTACAGATACGGTCAAGGAACCAACGGTCGTGACTGATGACCACGGCACATCCGGCAAAGTCTTCCAAACCTTCTTCAAGGGCGCGAAGCGTGTTCACATCGATGTCGTTGGTAGGCTCATCGAGAAGAAGCACATTACCTTCTTCCTTCAGGCAGAGCGCCAGGTGCAGGCGGTTGCGCTCACCACCGGAAAGCACTCCGCAGAGTTTTTCCTGGTCGGCGCCGGAGAAGTTGAAACGGGACAGATAGGCGCGTGCATTGATGTCGCGTCCACCCATGCGGATTAGGTCGTTTCCGCCGGAAATGACCTGATATACGCTCTTGTTGGGGTCAATATCCTTGTGCTGCTGGTCCACGTAGGCCACCTTTACGGTCTCCCCTACCTCAAACTCGCCCTTGTCTGCCTTTTCCAGCCCCATAATAAGACGGAAAAGCGTGGTCTTACCGGCACCGTTAGGCCCGATGATGCCCACGATTCCGTTGGGCGGAAGCATGAAGTTGAGGTCATCGAACAGCAGTTTGTCGCCGAACGCCTTTGCCACATGCTTGGCCTCAATCACTTTATTCCCCAGACGGGGACCGTTCGGAATAAAGATTTCCAGCTTCTCTTCCTTCTCCTTCACGTCCTCGTTCAGCAATTTGTCGTAGGAGTTCAGACGCGCCTTTCCCTTTGCCTGGCGGGCCTTGGGAGCCATACGCACCCACTCCAGCTCGCGTTCCAGCGTCTTGCGGCGCTTGCTGGCGGTCTTTTCCTCCTGCTCCATACGCTTGGTCTTCTGTTCCAGCCAGCTGGAGTAGTTACCCTTCCAGGGAATGCCTTCACCACGGTCCAGCTCAAGAATCCAGCCTGCCACGTGGTCGAGGAAGTAGCGATCGTGCGTTACGGCAATCACCGTACCTTCGTACTGCTGCAAGTGTTGTTCCAACCAATCGATGGATTCGGCATCGAGGTGGTTGGTAGGCTCGTCAAGGAGGAGCACATCGGGCTTCTGCAACAGCAGTCGGCAGAGGGCCACACGGCGGCGTTCACCACCGGAAAGATGTTCCACGGACTGGTCTTCGGGCGGACAACGGAGAGCATCCATGGCGCGTTCCAGCTTGCTGTCGAGATTCCAGGCATCGGTCGCGTCGATGATGTCCTGCAATTCGGCCTGGCGGGAGAAGAGCTTGTCCATCTTGTCCTGGTCCTCATAATATTCGGGCAAGCCGAACTTCTGGTTGATTTCCTCGTATTCTGCCAGCGCGTCCACAATGGGCTGCACGCCTTCCATAACAATTTCCTTTACAGTCTTAGTGGGGTCGAGGTACGGTTCCTGAGCCAGATACCCCACGGAATATCCCGGCGAGAACACCACTTCGCCCTGATAGGACTTATCCAATCCGGCGATAATCTTCAGCAGGGTCGATTTACCCGAACCGTTCAGACCGATGATACCGATTTTTGCCCCGTAGAAAAATGAGAGGTAAATGTTCTTCAGTACCTGCTTGTTGTTCTGCTGAATGGTTTTATTCAGCCCAACCATAGAAAAGATAATCTTTTTATCGTCTACTGTTGCCATGTATTTAATGATTAATGTTCAGTGATTAATGATTAATATCAAGGATTAATGGGGACAAAGATAAGAAAAAAGATGATATTATTTTGCAATATCCAAAAAAGTATTTATCTTTGCACCCGCTTAACAGCAATGAAGGATTGAATCGCTAGCTCAGCAGGTAGAGCACAACACTTTTAATGTTGGGGTCTTGGGTTCGAGCCCCAAGCGGTTCACTAAAGGAGATTACATAGTAGTCTCCTTTTTTTGTTGTATATCAGCTTACTTTTATTCCCATACAGACCATATTACAGGTAATAGATTAACAAAAATAAATTTGCGAACTTTAGTGGGCAAATCGAAGCAAGGGCATTTCAAGTTGAAATATTAATAATCAAATACTAGCATAATTCAAAACGAATGCGTACTGTTGAACCCAAGATAAAAGTGTCTGCCACCTCCCCTTTTCAGGCAGAATGCGGCAACTTGTCATCTGCGTCTGAAAAATTATCAAAAAGAAAGCTGCTGCAGAGTTTTCGGACAGTCTCCCCCTCAAAAAAAGATACGAAAAGAAAAGGTGAGGCATCCAAACATGGGTACAGTGGGTACAGTGGTCCTTCTGCCTCACACACACACGCCTGCGTATATATATAAACGCGTACATTACTTATATACATGCGTGTGTGTGTGAGGCAGAAGGACCACTGTACCACTGTACCCATCAACCTCACCTTTACGCCGCTAAACCTCTACTTTACGCGGCTAAACCTCTACTTTACGCGGCTAAACCTCAACTTTACGCGGCTAAACCTCAACTTTATTCACGTCATTTCACCTCTTCCAGATAAAGCACACGGCTTGAATAGTCGTTCTGCTTGTGGTAGTCCACCTTATGTGTGTAAGGAATCTCCAGTCCGTTCGCCATGAGATAGGCACCGCTGAAAGTCTTTCCTTCGTAGTTCAAGGGAACATTATCTATACGGTTCAGCTCATGCACCCGATATTGCTTGTCGGCACAGAGCCCTGCCATCTTCACACGCGGCAGGTGCTGGTTGCAGAAGTGTTCTGTTTTCCACCAGTAGAAGACAGCCTTATCCTTCTCCGGAGCCACGTACATCAGCGAAGCCGCTCCCTGCTTGTCATAAGGAGAAAGCAGGCGGTAGATGTCGCCCAACTGCACCACGGGACGGATGGTCTTGTACTCGGCAATGGCATTCTTGCAAAGCGCCTTTTCTTCTTCCGTCATGTTCTTGGGCTGGATTTCCATGCCCAGGCGGCCACTCATGGCAACGTCTATCCGATATTTCAGAGGAATGGTGCGGAATGTCTGATGATTGGGAGCAGCACTGATGTGCGATGCCATGGCGATGGCAGGGAAGAAATAGGAAGTTCCCCACTGCATGTAGACACGCTGAAGGGCATCGGTATTGTCGCTCACCCAGAACTCGTCGAAGTAAGGCAGCACTCCATAGTTGGCACGACCACCGCCACTGGCGCATGCTGGATGGTGAGGTCGGGATATTTGGCACGGATGCGCTGGCACACCTTTTCAAAGCCACGGTGATACTCGATGTACAGGTGGCTTTGATTGTCCTTAGTCAAGTATTGGGAGCCATGGTTCATAACAGACATATTGGCATCCCACTTGATGTAATCTATCTCAGGATAAGCCACCATCAAGTCGTCCACCACTTTAAAGATAAAGTCCTGCACGGCAGGGTTGGCAAGGTCGAGCACCACTTGCGTGCCGCCGCGTCCCAGCACGAGGTCGCGTTCGGGAGCTTTGAGCACCCAGTCGGGATGCTGTTCGTAGAGTTCGCTGGTGGTGTTCGCCATCTCCGGTTCAATCCAGATGCCGAACTTGATGCCGTGCTTCTTGGCATCACTCAGCAGCCCCTTGACACCGTTAGGCAGCTTGTTCTTGTCCACCACCCAGTCGCCGAGCGATGAGCTGTCGTTCTTACGGGGATACTTGTCGCCGAACCAGCCGTCGTCCATCACGAACAACTCGCCGCCCATGGAGCGATGTCCGCCATCATTTGGTCCATACCTTGCTGGTTGATGTCGAAGTACACGCCTTCCCAACTATTCAAAAGAATCTTGCGGGGGGTAGTGCCGTGCGCCAGCTTGTGCAGGCGTGCCCAGCGATGGAAGTTACGGCTGCCGCCACTCAATCCTTCATTACTATAAGTCAGGGCAAGTTCGGGAGTACGGAAAAGCTCGTCCTTCTTCAAGGAATAAGTAGAGTTCTCTTCGTTGATTCCGGCAAAGAAATGGTGGTATTCATCATCGTGCGTCTCAATGCGAAGCTTGTAGTTGCCGCTGTAACAGAGGGCTGCGCCAATCACGTTACCCGTGTTCTCCTGCGGACGGCCGTCAAGGGAGAACATCACTTCGGCATGGTCGGTATGGGAATTGCGCACACCATCCTTATTCTTGATGACCTTCATGCCCGGAGTGAGAGGTTCCTGCGTCAAAGCCCCTTCATTGGCCCAGGAGCCGGAGAGATGGGACAGCCACACATCGCCACGGCGGATGCAGATAGCCGGAGGCAAACTGGTTGAGCACCACCGGCTTCTTCTCCTGATGGGAGATTTCAGTCCAGGATTCTATCACGTCGGCATCCTGCCAGGCACGGTAACAGACGTTGACGAAGAAGGGATACACCTTGTCCTTCAGCGCCACGACGGTCGTCACGGCATTCCCTTCCTTCCCGGTAGTCACGTTCAGCACTTCGAGCTGGAGGGTCATGTTACCGTCGGCATGCTTCACAGCGAGGGCCGTCTCCACGGGAGCGTTCAATCCATATTCGGGATAGGCCGTATGGGCCGCTTCTGTCGTGGCAATATTCTGCAAGTCGGCTTCAGAAAGTCTGTTACCATAATACAAGTGTCTCAGTGTACCGCCTTCAGGAGCCGAAAGCACCAAAGAGGTTTTCGGAGTGGATACACATACGTTTTGAGCCAACATGCTGCCAGTCAGCAGCAGTGCTCCAAGTAGGAAATTTGTTCGTTTCTTGAAATTCATGCTTTTCTTGTTTAGATTCTATATTCATTTAGCAGTGCGCAAATGTAGGCGTTTCCCCGAAGATAAAATAGTATCATTTTATCATATCCTTATACAAATTCTATTTCCGGCTGACAATTGTCCCCGTGGCCTGGTTGGCAGGCATCACCAGCACTTCCGCAATCTGGATATGCTCGGGGACGGCAGCGGCGAAATAGACCACTTCGGCTATATCGTCGCCGGTCAGCGGGCGTATACCTTTATATACATTATCGGCCGCCTCCCGGTTGCCACGGAAACGGACGACGGAGAAATTGGTTTCCACCAACCCGGGCTTGATGTTCGTCACGCGTACCGGGGTATCCACCAGGTCGATGCGGAGCCCGTCGGAAAGGGCCTTGACGGCGGCCTTGCAGGCACAGTACACACTGCCGCCCGGATAGGCGTAATCTCCGGCAATGGACCCCATGTTGATGACGTGGCCACGGCCACGCTCCACCATACCGGGAACCACGAGGCGGGTCATGGCAAGCAAGGCTTTCACGTTAGTGTCGATGACGATGTCCCATTCATCCAGGTTGCCTTCATGTTCCTTGTCCACACCGATGACGAGTCCGGCATTGTTCACCAGTATGTCTATCGCCTTCCATTCCTCCGGAAGGGATTCGAGGGCGGCACGGGCAGCCTGCCGGTCGCGGACATCGAAAGGAAGCAGATACACATCGGCTCCATATTTCTCCCACAATTCTTTCTTTACAGCATTCAGTTTCTCCACATTACGGCCATTGAGTATAAGCCGGTAACCGTTCATGGCAAATTTACGCGCGCAGCCTTCCCCTATTCCCGAGGAGGCTCCGGTGATGAGTACTATTTTCTTTTCCATCATGCAATAGTTTTTTTAATATCAATACTGCCAGCAAAGGTATTACTTATTATTTTAACTTCATAGGAATAATGAATTTTAGAGTAAGGCGAAAAATCCCGATAAATTATGTAACTTTGCACTCGCTTTTTTGAAAGTCTGAGAAACTGTTTTTATTTTATTTCAGCTTTCTTCTGAGATTTGTTTAATTCGTTTGGATAAAGTAAAAGACGCTTATGCAAAAGTCCGATTGCATCATCGGTGTGGAGCACGTATCGAAATTCTTCGGAGACAAGGCCGTGCTGAATGATGTGAATTTGTCTGTCCGTAAGGGCGAGTTTGTAACAATATTGGGACCGTCCGGCTGCGGAAAGACAACACTGTTGCGCCTCATTGCAGGCTTTCAGACAGCCTCGGAAGGAGTAATCACCATTGCCGGAAAGGACATCACACAGACACCGCCGCACAAGCGTCCGGTGAACACCGTGTTCCAGAAGTACGCCCTCTTCCCCCACCTCAACGTGTTCAACAACATTGCCTTCGGGCTGAAGCTGAAGAAGCTGCCCGGTGCCACCATCGAGAAGAAGGTGAAGCAAGCCCTGCGCATGGTGGGCATGACGGACTATGAGGACCGCGACGTGGACTCCCTCTCCGGCGGGCAGCAACAGCGCGTAGCCATTGCCCGAGCCATCGTCAACGAACCCGAAGTGCTGCTGCTGGACGAGCCCCTTGCCGCCCTGGACCTCAAGATGCGCAAGGACATGCAGATGGAACTGAAGGAGATGCACCAGAAGCTGGGCATCACTTTCGTCTACGTCACCCACGACCAGGAAGAGGCACTGACCTTGAGTGATACCATCGTCGTGATGAGCGAAGGACGCATCCAGCAGATAGGCGTGCCGACGGACATCTACAACGAGCCCATCAACTCCTTCGTAGCAGACTTCATCGGCGAAAGCAACATCTTGAACGGAGTCATGATAAAGGATAAAGCCGTCACCTTCTGCGGACACGAATTTGAATGCGTGGACACGGGATTTGGCGAGCAGATGCAGGTGGACGTAGTGATTCGCCCCGAAGACATCTACATCTTCGACGTATCCGACGCCGCACAGCTGACGGGCACCGTAACCAGCTGCATCTTCAAAGGTGTGCACTACGAAATGCTGGTGCAGACGCGCGAAGGCTACGAGCTGATGGTGCAGGACTACCATGCCTTCGAGGCAGGACGCGAAGTGGGCCTGCTGGTGAAGCCCTTCGACATCCACGTGATGAAGAAGGAACGCACCTGCAACACCTTCGAAGGAAAGCTGGTGGACGAGACACATGTAGAGTTCCTGGGCTGCAACTTCGAGTGCCTGCCGTGCAAGGCATCGAACCGGGCAGCAACGTACAGGTGGAAGTGGACTTCCAGCACGTCATCCTCGAGGACAACGAAGAGGACGGTCGTCTGACGGGTGAAGTGAAATTCATCCTCTACAAAGGAAACCATTACCACCTGACCGTGTTTACGGACTGGGACGAAGACATCTTTGTAGACACCAACGACGTGTGGGACGACGGCGACCGCGTAGGTATCACCATCGCCCCTCAAAATATACGGATTGTTCAATCTCTTAATAAGGAAGGAAGTGCTCAATAAGTTATCCCATTTCTTTATGCGCCGGCGCAACTGGACGGTACCCTACGCGCTGTTTCTGCTTGTATTTGTCATAGTACCGCTACTGCTCATCGTGCTCTACGCCTTTACGGACGACGGAGGAGCGTTTACGCTGGCCAACTTCCGTAAGTTCATGATGCACCCCGAAGCGATGAACACGTTTGTCTACTCCATCGGAATAGCCGTCATCACCACGCTGGTCTGCCTGCTGCTGGGCTATCCGGCGGCGTATATCCTGAGCCAGAAGCAATTCAACACCTCACGCACCATGGTGGTGCTGTTCATCCTCCCCATGTGGGTGAATATCTTGATACGTACGCTTGCCACAGTAGCACTGTTCGACTTCCTGAACCTGCCGCTGGGCGAAGGCGCCCTTGTGTTCGGTATGGTCTACAATTTCCTGCCGTTCATGATATACCCCATTTACAACACCCTTCAGAAGATGGACCACAATCTGATTGAGGCCGCGCAGGACTTGGGAGCCTCCCCTACCCGCGTATTCGGCAAGGTGATTCTGCCGCTCTCCATGCCGGGAGTGATGAGTGGTATAGTGATGGTATTCATGCCTACGGTATCTACCTTTGCCATTGCCGAGTTGCTGACGATGAACAACATCAAGCTGTTCGGCACCACGGTGCAAGAGAATATTTACAACGGAATGTGGAACTACGGTGCCGCCCTCTCGCTCATCATGCTGCTGCTGATAGGCATCACCATCCTCTTTACCAACGAGGAGGACGGGGCATCGAATGAAAGCGGAGGTGTGATATGATGACACGAATCTTGACCCGCGGCTACTTGTGGCTGCTGCTGGCGTTGCTCTACTCGCCTATCCTGATAATTATGATATTCTCCTTCACGGAGGCAAAGGTGCTGGGCAACTGGACGGGGTTCTCCACCAAGCTGTACAGCTCGCTGTTCACGGGCGGGATGCACCACTCGCTGATGAATGCCATCTGGAACACATTTGCCATTGCCCTGCTTGCCGCCACCGCCAGTACGGCGCTGGGCAGCATTGCAGCTATCGGCATCTTCAATCTGCGCTCGCGCACACGGCAGGTAATGAACTTCGCCAATGCCATCCCGATGATGAATGCAGACATTATCACCGGTGTGTCGCTGTTCCTGCTGTTCGTCAGCTTCGGCATATCGCAAGGATTCACCACGGTGGTACTGGCACACATCACCTTCTGCACGCCCTACGTGGTGCTCAGCGTGATGCCCCGGCTCAAGAAGATGAACCAGAACGTCTACGAGGCGGCACTCGACCTGGGCGCCACACCGTTCCAGGCACTGCGCAAGGTGATTCTTCCGGAGATATTTCCGGGTATGATAAGCGGATTCATCCTTGCTTTCACGCTCTCCATCGACGACTTTGCCGTGACCATCTTCACCATCGGCAACCAGGGGCTGGAAACGCTCTCCACCTACATCTACGCCGATGCGCGCAAGGGTGGGCTGACGCCGGAACTGCGGCCACTCTCCACCATCATCTTCGTGACGGTGCTGGTGCTGCTGATTGTAATCAACAAACGGGCCGAACGGACGAAAAACGATTGATGTGAGTGATGAGTTATAAGTTATCAACTGTCAAGAACAAGATGATGAAAAGGATAATAAACATACTGATTCTACTGTGCTGTATCGCCTCCCTCTCCTCTTGTGGCAACTCTACAGAAGAGCGCAGCCGTGTACTGAAGATATACAACTGGGCGGACTACATCGACGAAGATGTGCTTGCCGAATTCCCCGACTGGTACAAGCAGCAGACGGGCGAAGACCTCCGTATCATCTACCAGGTATTCGATATCAACGAAATCATGCTCACCAAAATTGAGCGCGGGCACGAGGACTTCGACGTCGTATGCCCCTCGGAGTACATCATCGAGCGCATGCTCCGCAAAGACCTCCTGCTACCCATCGACCGCAACTTCGGCCGCACGCCTGACTACATCCCCAACGTGTCGCCCTACATCCGCCACGAGCTGAACAAGACCTCGCAACCGGAACGCCAGACCGAGGACTATGCCGTGCCCTACATGTGGGGTACCGCCGGCATCCTCTTCAACAAAAAGTTCATTACCACCGAAGAGGCCGGCACATGGGACATCCTCTGGGACCCCAAGAACCGCGGCAAAATACTGATGAAGGACAGCTACCGCGATGCCTACGGCACTGCCATCATCTACGCCCACGCCCGGGAGCTGGCCGACAGCACCGTCACCGTAGAGCAACTGATGAACGACAACTCCCCGCAGGCCATCGCCCTGGCCGAGCAACGCCTCAAGGAGATGAAACCCAACATTGCCGGCTGGGAAGCCGACTTCGGCAAGGAAATGATGACCAAGAACAAGGCGTGGATTAACTTCACCTGGAGCGGCGACGCCGTCTGGGCCATCGAGGAGGCCGATGCCGTGGGTGTGGAACTGGACTACACCGTCCCCCGCGAAGGCAGCAACATCTGGTACGACGGCTGGGTAATCCCCCGCTACGCCCGCAACGTGAAGGCGGCAAGCTATTTCATCAACTACCTCTGCCAGCCTTCCGTGGCACTGCGCAACATGGATGCCATCGGCTACGTCAGCGCCGTGGCCACACCGGAAATCATGGAGGCCAAGACCGACACCACGCTCGACGTGCACTCCGACCTCGGCTACTTCTTCGGCCCCCTGCCCGGAGCCGACAGCCTGCAGATAGACCCGGTCCAGTACCCCGACCGCCGCGTAGTGGAGCGCTGCGCCATGATACGCGACTTCGGCGACCGCACGGAACTGGTGCTCGAGATGTGGAGCCGCGTGAAAGGCGACAATCTCAACACGGGCATCGTGCTGCTCATCTTCGCCGTCTTCGGCCTGCTCTTCATCTGGCTGGTATATGCCAAGATACGCAAGTACAAGCAGAAACGCCGCCACCGCCTCCGCAGAAAGCGGAAAAGGGGATGAATAATACATTGTTTACCTAAAAAACTGTCAACGTGCAAGGAACAAAGAATCTGACACAAGGCTCCATCAACCGCCAGCTCTTTACGCTGGCCATGCCCATCATGGCCACCTCGTTCATCCAGATGGCCTACAGCCTGACGGACATGGCATGGGTAGGACGTCTGGGCAGTGAGTCCGTAGCTGCAGTTGGCGCGGTAGGCATACTGACGTGGATGTCCGGCTCCATCGCCTTGCTGAACAAGGTGGGCGCCGAAGTCAGCGTAGGCCAGTCCATCGGTGCACGCAGCGAAGAGGACGCACGCAGCTTTGCTTCGCACAACATTACGATTGCCCTGCTCATCTCCCTTTGCTGGGGAGGGGTATTGTTTTTTTTCGCCCGCCCCATCCTGGACATCTTCGAACTGGCACGGCACATCACGGACAACGCCGTGACCTACCTGCGCATCGTGTCGACAGGACTGCCGTTCATCTTTCTTTCCGCCGCCTTCACGGGCATCTACAACGCGGCAGGGCGAAGCAAGATTCCGTTCTACATCAGCGGGACGGGACTGATAATGAACATCGTCCTCGACCCTCTGTTCATCTTCGGCTTCGGTTGGGGAACGGTGGGCGCGGCACTTGCCACATGGCTTTCCGAAGCTACCGTATTCGGCATCTTCGTCTACAAGCTCCGGGGGAAAAACGCCGTGCTCGGAGGTTTCTCCTTTATCGTCCCGCTGAAAAAGAAGTACACCCGGCGCATCTTCAAGCTCGGGTTGCCCGTGGCTACGCTGAACACGCTATTTGCCTTCGTCAACATGTTCCTCTCGCGCACCGCCTCGGAGCAGGGAGGACACATCGGACTAATGGCATTCACCACCGGCGGACAAATCGAGGCCATCACCTGGAACACTTCGCAAGGATTCTCCACGGGGCTGAGCACGTTCATCGCCCAGAACTATGCCGCCGGGCAGAAGTCGCGCGTGAAGCAGGCATGGCGCACCACCCTATGGATGACGGGCGTATTCGGAAGCCTCTGCTCGCTGCTTTTCATCTTCTTCGGCAGCGAGGTGTTCTCCATCTTCGTGCCCGAGGCCGAAGCCTACCGTGTGGGCGGCGACTACCTCCGCATCGACGGCTATTCGCAAATGTTCATGATGATGGAAATCACCATGCAAGGCGTGTTCTACGGACTGGGACGGACAGTGCCGCCTGCCATTGTCAGCATCGGATGCAATTACATGCGCATTCCGGTGGCGTTACTGCTGGTGCACATGGGTATGGGAGTGGATGCCATCTGGTGGGCGGTGAGCGGAACGACCGTTGCCAAAGGCATCATCCTGACCGCCTGGTTCGTCCACATTAAAAGGAAAATTCTCTAAAAAAGGACACAACCAACGAACTTTAGGAAGCCAAATATGGTTATTAATACATAAATTTGTAACATCAAAGATAAAATCAACCTTTAAAAGAAAAGAGTTATGAAGAAAATGAAATTTACAGTATTGCTTTTGTGCAGCGCATTGCTGCTGGGCAGTTGCGGCACAATGAACAACAAGGCCAAAGGTGGAATAATAGGTGGTGGTTCCGGCGCTGCAGCAGGTGCCATTATCGGCGGGCTGATAGGTAAAGGCAAGGGGGCAGCCATCGGTGCTGCGGTAGGTGCTGCAGTAGGTACGGGTGCCGGTGTTGCCATCGGACACAAGATGGACAAGAAGGCTGCCGAAGCCGCCAAGATTGAAGGCGCCCAAGTGGAGCAGGTGACGGATGCCAACGGCTTGCCGGCTGTCAAAGTATCCTTTGCGGCAGGTATTCTGTTCGGCTTCAACTCTGCCGCACTGAGCAACGAGGCAAAGGCTTCCCTGCGCGAACTTGCACAGATTCTGAAGGAAGACCCTACAACGGATATCGCCATCATCGGCCATACCGACAAGGTGGTACTTACGAAGCCAACATGAAAGTTTCCAAGAACCGCGCCTATGCCGTAGAGAACTATTTGCAGGATTGCGGTGTGTCTCCATCCCAGTTCAAGAAAGTGGAAGGCGTGGGATACAACGAATACGACGAATCCAAGACTGCGACCAGAACCGGCGCGTAGAGGTATATATGTATGCCAGCGAACAGATGATTAAGAATGCGGAGGCGGCTAATTAAATGATAATTTAGCGGGTTCACCACAGATTACACAGATTTGCACAGATAAGCATCTTTGATTATCAGTAGATTAAGCTCATTCTGTGTTAATCCGTGTAATCTGTGGTGCATTTTGACACATTTACATCTGTGTTGTCTGCGGTGAACCCATAAATTCCAATCCTCTCTCCATGAAACTCCCGAAGCCTTTGCGGTTTCTCCGCAACATCATATTATTCTTCTTTATTTCCACTATCCTGGCGGTAGTGGCTTATCGTTTTGTACCCGTCTACATCACGCCACTGATGGTTATCCGCAGCGTGCAGCAGGTCTTCAAAGGTGAAAGTCCGCGCTGGCACCACACTTGGGTATCTTCCGACAAGATATCCCCTCACCTGCCTATGGCCGTCATTGCCTCGGAAGACAACCGGTTTGCCACACACAACGGATTCGATTTCATCGAGATACAGAAAGCGATAAAGGAGAATGAAACAAGAAAACGGAAACGGGGCGCAAGCACCATCAGCCAGCAGACGGCAAAGAATGTATTCCTATGGCCCCAGTCTTCCTGGGTACGCAAAGGACTGGAAGTCTACTTCACCGTACTGATAGAATTCTTCTGGTCCAAAGAACGTATCATGGAGGTCTATCTTAACTCCATCGAAATGGGGAAAGGCATCTATGGTGCACAAGCCGCCGCCCGATACAAGTTCAAGACCACCGCCGCCAAGCTCTCTGCCGGACAGTGCGCACTGATAGCGGCAACATTGCCCAACCCCATACGCTTCGACTCAGCACACCCCTCCCCTTACATAAAGAAAAGGCAAGGACAGATTCTACGATTGATGAAACTGGTACCCAAATTCCAGCTAAATGAGAAGCGGGTAACAAAATAAAAAGAGTACATAAGCACTTTCATAATGTCATAATATCAGGCGCGGATTACGCGGATTTCACGGATTTAGTTTATAAAATCCGCGTTATTCCGCGTAATCCGCGCCTCAAAGAAAGTATGAAGAGAGTTCTGACACCCTCCTTTAATTTTTAATTCTTAATTTTTAATTAATACGCGTGTCCTCCCTCTTCCATCTCCTTCGCATCAATCTTGCGATTGTCGATGCTGCGCCAAGCGTAGAAGATGTAGGCAAGAACGAAAGGAACAAGGATAGAGACATAAGCCATAACCTTCAGTGTGAACTGGCTCGAGCAACTGTTTGCCAACGTCAGCGAGCTTTGCAGGTCGTGGGTAGAAGGATAATAGGCCGTATTGTTATAGCCTGCCACAAGCAGCAGTGCCAATACCGTAAGCACCGTCCCTGCACCGGCAAACCAGATGCCCTTGTCGAATGCCGGCTTCCACAGCGTGCGGATAATGCCCCAGAGCACAGCCACCACACCCGCCAGGAACACAAGCAGCACTACCGGCATCTGCAGGAAGTTCGTCAGATACTTGTAGGGTTCCATAAACACCTCTCCCGTTTCCGGACGTACAGCATAGCCGTCGGCAAGCAGCGTGCGGATGACGAAGGCCAGGAAGAATACCAGGAACAACACCGTATTTCCCCAGAGTGCCCGGCGGCAGCGTCTCACCAAATCATCCTCATTGATATTATTAATAAAATAAAGCGCTCCCAAGATACGTGCCAGGAAGAACACAGCCAAACCAAGCACCACATTCCACGGATTAAGTAGCGCATCCAACCCATGCCAGCCGTTAGCCCATTGGCTGATAACCGGCATTGCCGCATCTGCGATATTCCCTTTATTGATATAGAAGTCAGACCCCGTGAAGAACGTAGCAACCGCCCCACCCAGCAATACCGGACCTACTACTCCGTTTATCACCAGGAATGTGCGATACGTTGTCTTGCCCAGCAGATTTCCCGCCTTCGACTGGAACTCGTAGCTGACAGCCTGCAACACGAAGCTGAACAGAATAATCATCCACAACCAATAGGCCCCTCCGAAACTGGTGCTATAGAACAACGGAAACGAAGCAAAGAACGCGCCTCCAAACGTGACGAGCGTTGTAAACGTGAACTCCCACTTCCGTCCCGTAGAATTAATCATTATCTTCTTCTGCTCCTCCGTCTTCCCCAGACAGAACAGAAGCGAATTACCTCCCTGCACGAACAGCAGGAATACCAGCAGTGCTCCCAGCAAGGAGACTACAAACCACCAATAGTGTTGAAGAAATATGTAAGCATTCATTGTGAGTTATGAGTTATTAGTTATTAGTGATTGATAATCAACCATCAATCATCAATTATCAATTGTCAATTGTCAATTGTCAATTGTCAATTGTTCCGGTCCTTTGCGGATTGCCTTCAGCATAATTCCCACCTCGGCAATCAGCATGACAGTGAAAAGCACCAGGAAAATAAAGAACGTGGTCTGCACGGAGCCTACATCCAGCCTGGAGATGGCGGCACTCGTGGGCAGCATGTCCTGGATGGCCCACGGCTGGCGACCACACTCGGCAACCACCCATCCGGCTTGTCCGGCCAGATAGCCCAGCGGAATGGTGAGCATAGCCACCCAATGCATCCACGGCATCTGCGACAGGTCTTTCTTATAGGCCAGAAACAGCACCACAATAAAGAAGAGGATGAAGTATCCACCCAGCATCACCATCACACGGAACATGTAGAACGTCAGCGGCACATTGGGCACCAGCTCGTTCACGTCCTTGATATAACCGTAACCGAAATAGGCTACATTCTCCTTCAGCACCCGGGCAGCCACCTCTGCATCCGCCTCATTGCCCGCAGCCTTGGCTGCACGATAGGCGGCAAACGCACTGATGGCCGTTTTTCCTTTTTCTATTTTCTCTTCTGCCGAAAGCGCCACGCTGCCGTCCTTCAACGGATAACCGCCTTTCAGCAGGTCATTGATGCCGGGAACAAAAGCATCCGTCTTGCGCTCGGCAAGCAACGACAGCATCTTGGGGATTTCCACACGGAAGAGGAACGGGTCTACCCCATCCTGCGGCGTCTGCTTGGCAGGATTCAGCAGACCGAAGGCTACCAGCCCCGCACCCTGCTGCCCTTCATAATATCCTTCCATGGCGGCAAGCTTCATCGGCTGCTTTTGCGCCACCTGATAGCCCGAGCCATCGCCCGTCCAGGCAGAGAGCACGGCGGCGCACAGACCTACCCATGCGGCAATCCTGACACTGGCCAGCGCAAATTTCTTCTCGCGCTTCTTCACAGATACCAGCAGCTTACGCCCACTACAAACACGGCAGCCAGCACCCAGCCGGACAGCACACTATGGAAGAACTTGTTGACAGCCATCGGCGAAGTGGCCACAGCCCAGAAGTCCACCATCTCGTTGCGTGCCGTATCGGGATTGAATTCCATGCCCACGGGATTCTGCATCCACGCATTGGCAACCAGAATCCACCAGGCGGAAATCGTGGCGCCCAGCCCCGTGAGCCAGGTGGATGCCAGGTGAAAACGCTTGCTCACCTTATCCCAGCCGAAGAACATGACGGCGATAAACGTTGCTTCCATAAAGAAAGCCAAAATACCCTCGATGGCAAGCGGCGCACCGAAGATGTCGCCCACAAACCAGCTGTAATTACTCCAATTCGTACCGAATTCAAATTCCAGAATGATGCCGGTTGCCACACCAATGGCAAAGTTGATACCGAAAATCTTCATCCAGAACTTGGCGGTACGTTTCCAGAACGTGTCACCCGTGCGGTAGTAAGCCGTCTCCATGATGCCCATAATTACCGCCAAGCCCAGTGTCAGCGGCACAAAAATCCAGTGATAGATGGCGGTCAAGGCAAATTGGGCTCTCGACCAGTCAATCAGGGAAGTGTCAATGTGTTCAAGCATAAGAATCAAGTTATGAGTTATAAGTTATGAGTTATTGAGTTATGAGTTATTGAGTTATGAGTTATTGAGTTATGGGGGAATCTGTTCGAAAACTCTGTGGCTCTGTGTTCCCCCCCCCCGTCTTCAGCCTCCCAGGCTTCGCCGGACAAGCTCACTGCTGACGTAGTCTTCCTTGTCATCGCCCACTGCGGGCGAATCGAGAAACCGGGGGAAGAAGAAGAGACGGAGAATGAAGAACATGATGAAAAGCTTCACGAGGATGATGAGCCACAAGGTGCGCCCCAACGTCATGCTCCGGAAGCCGTCCTGGTAGAAGTGCCAGATATTTATCACTGTTTGCCGCATACTGATAAATTTATAATGATTACAAATATAAACTTCTTTTATATACTAAACAAACAAAAAGGAAGAAAAGTTGCAAGTGTATTCTTACATCAGGGGCAATAAGTAAATGACGAAAATTAGTTTATAGTAGAATAGAAATGATTTGCGAAAAATACGGAGTAACTTAGTTCTCCTCCTCCGGGGAGGAGGGGAATGAAGATACTATTACGATATAAACTAAATTTCAACAGATACTTAGTACTGTTATGACTGATTCCCACCTTCTCCCTATCCGCTCCCTACCTGCTCCCTATTTGCTCCCTATTTGGTCCGTCTATATATACACGGAGCAGATAGGGGGAAAACAGGAAGCAGGCAGGCAGAAAACCGGCAAACAGAATAAAATGAAGCCTGTGCATACCTCTAAGAAGGGGATATGAAAGCGGTTGATTCCACCAACGGGTTCTTATTTTTTTCATATCGGTCAGATGTCGGCCTCTTCACACACTTCCAATTCCGCTCCACGGAACACGAGTTTCACCAGATGCAACCGGGTGCCGGCACAAAGCCGCTTCACAATTTTATCGGTGCTGTACTTGCGCAACTGTTCGTCAGCCTCACGGCTCTTGGCAGCTAATTCTTCGTCCGTGGCGGTTGGCTTCACGTATTTCAGCTCAAGGATGTAGCTATGGGGAATCTCCGGGTAACGCATCTTGTCGGGCAGGAGCAGGAAGTCGCTGTAGCCATAGCTAAGCTCTATCTCAGGCTCCACAAGGTAAAGGCTGTTCATGGCAAGATATGCTTTGAAAAAGCCTTGCAGGTTGTGCTCGCCTAAAATACTGTCGCGCACGGAGGAATTTTCTTTGTAAGCGGTGGCAACAAGACTAATAAACGGCTGCCAATTACCATCGAAAGAAAGGGCAAACAGCTCGTTTTGCAAGGAGACGCTATCCACTTTGGAAGTACGGTCGAAGTAATCGCGCATAAAAGCCCAATACTGCTCTTTCACACAATTATTCGGAATGACCATCTTCAGCCAAGGCCCCAGGCTGCTGCTCATCGTAAGCAGTCCGTAATAATAGAGCAAACTCCGGAAATTGTCATCTTCTGTCACATACTCGGCGGGAAAGTAAGTTTTCAGTTTCATGTGGATGTAGCCCGTAGCGGCTATCTCCTCTATCACGCTCATACGGTTCTCCCGCTGGTTTCCACGGTCTATGTCAGCCAACATCTTCAGCTTTTTGTAATCCGTGCGAATGTTCTTATCGACCATCTCCTTGGGAGAACGGTTGTAAAGAACCCAGCTGCGAAGATAATAGTAAACCATATCACAGTTGAACATACGCGACTGGTTCAGACACTCTTCGGCAAAACAATAGTTGTTGTACCACGGCTTCTAGTCTTATCCACATAATAAGAATTCTCGTTCCTCAGTTGTTCGAAGCGGGCTACACCGTAGGGCAATCCTTTCACTATTTCCATAATGCTGCATTTTAGGGGTTCTACCGTTGCAAAGTGCGGCAAGTGCTTTTCCCCTTCCCCATTCATCGGTACAAAAAAGATTTTGGGCGAGGAAAACACAGCCAACATCTATCCCATTTGCCACACTTCATCCTACCCGCTACATTTGCAGACAGAAAAACCATAGAACAATGAAGATATGATGAACGTAAGAAGATTGACAGTGATAACGCTATGCCTGACCAGCTGCATGGGGGCATCCGCCCAAAGCAATGCTCCCGCGCAGATGTCCGGCAGCTACGGACAGCCTGCCGACAGCCTGCCTGCCCAATGGGACCTCCAGGCCTGCATCGACTATGCCCTGCAACAGAACATCACCATCCGCAAGAACCGCCTCAGCGCGGAAAGTGCCCAGGTAGATGTAAAAACCGCCCGGGCCGCCCTCTTCCCCAGCCTTTCGGCCAGTGTGGGCCAGCGTGTCGTGAATCGCCCGAAGAGCGAGACAAACACCATCATCGACGGCGACAACATCACCAGCAGCCAGAGCAAGACTTCGTACAACGGCAGCTACGGCATCGACGCCAACTGGACCCTCTACAACGGCGGGAAGCGCCTTAACACCATCAAGCAGCAACAGCTGAACAACCGCATTGCCGAACTTAGCGTAGCACAGAGCGAGAACAGCATCGAAGAAAGCATCGCACAGACCTACGTGCAGATACTCTACGCCGCCGAAGCCGTGAAAGTGAACGAATCGACCCTGGAAGTGAGCCGGGCCGAATGCGAACGTGCCCGCCAGCTGCTCGAAGCAGGAAGTATCGCCAAGAGCGACCTGGCACAACTGGAAGCGCAGGTAAGCACCGACAAGTACCAACTGGTGACCGCACAAGCCACCCTGCAAGACTACAAACTGCAACTGAAACAACTCCTGGAACTGGACGGCGAATCCGAGATGAACCTCTACATCCCCGCCCTCGGCACGGAAAACGTACTGGCACCCCTGCCCACCAAGACGGACGTTTACCGCTCCGCCCTCGTGCTCCGTCCGGAAATAGAAGCCGGCAAACTGAATATACAGACATCCGACCTCGACATCAAAATAGCCCGCGCCGGCTATCTGCCACACTGAGCCTCAGCGCCGGCATCGGAACCAGCCATGCCAACGGCAGCGACTTCACCTTCAGCGAGCAAGTCAAGCAGAACTGGAACAACTCGCTGGGCTTCACCGTAAGCGTGCCCATCTTCAGCAACCGGCAGACCAAGAGTGCCGTAGAGAAAGCCAAGATTCAGAAGCAGACCAGCGAACTGGACCTGCTGGACGACCAGAAAACGCTGTACAAAACCATCGAAACCCTCTGGCTCGATGCCAACAGCGCCCAGCAGCGCTACGCCGCCGCCACGGAGAAACTGAAAAGTACGCAGACCAGCTATGAACTGATTCAGGAGCAGTTCAACCTGGGCATGAAGAATACCGTAGAACTGCTGACTGAGAAAAACAATCTGCTCAGCGCACAGCAGGAGACACTGCAAGCCAAATACATGGCGATACTGAACATGCAACTGCTGAAATTCTATCAAGGAGAAAAAATCGAATTATAATACCTTATATATATATGAACAAAAAAAGAATCATCCTCATTGCCGTAGCTGCCGTAGTCATAGTGGGCGGCGGCGTATGGCTCTTCGGTGGTGCCAAGGCCAAGCACAAGGTGACCTACGCCACAGCAACCATCCATAAAGGCGAGATTTCCGAATCCGTAACCGCCACGGGAACCATCGAACCGGTGACGGAAGTGGAAGTGGGTACCCAGGTGAGCGGTATCATTGACAAGATTCATGTAGACTACAATTCCGTAGTAACCAAAGGCCAGCTCATTGCCGAGATGGACCGCGTGACCCTGCAAAGCGAACTTGCCTCGCAACGCGCCGCCTACAATGGTGCAAAGGCCGAATACGAGTACCAGAAGAAACTCTACGAACGCAACAAGACGCTGAACGAAAAGCAACTCATTGCCGTCACGGACTATGAGCAATCCGTCTATAACTACGAGAAGGCCCGCAGCAACTACGAAAGCAGCCAGGCATCACTGGCAAAGGCTGAACGCAACCTCTCCTACGCCACCATCACCTCGCCCATCGACGGTGTGGTCATCAGCCGCGACGTGGAAGAGGGACAGACCGTGGCTTCCGGCTTCGAGACACCGACACTGTTCACCATCGCTGCCGACCTGACGCAGATGCAGGTTGTGGCCGACGTGGACGAAGCAGACATAGGCGGTGTGGAAGAGGGACAGCGCGCCACGTTTACCGTAGACGCCTACCCGAATGACGTGTTCGAAGGGGTAGTCACGCAAATTCGTCTGGGAGATGCCAGCTCAAGCAGCACGTCGAGCACCGGTACCAGCACGGTTGTGACCTACGAAGTAGTCATCTCCGCCCACAACCCGGACCTGAAACTGAAACCACGCCTGACAGCCAACGTCACCATCTTCACCCTCGACCGCAAAGACGTGCTGTGCGCTCCCGCCCGTGCCCTGCGTTTCAACCCCGAAAAACCGCTTATCGGCGACAATGATATCGTGAAGGATTGCGAAGGGGAACATAAACTCTGGACCCGCGAAGGCAACACCTTTACCGCCCATCCGGTGAAGATAGGTATCTCCAACGGAGTCAACACGGAAATTATCAGCGGCATTAGCGAGGGTACCGTAGTGGTGACCGAAGCCACCATCGGCAGCATGCCCGGCAGCGGCGCTCCGGACATGAGCCAGGAAGCTCCCGGCGGTGAGAAGAGTCCGTTCATGCCCGGCCTCCGGGGAGTAAGAAGAAAAAATAATAATTTAATGTTTCGAGGAGAAAACAGAGGCACAACAACACAGATACTTTCCAGGGAAGTAACTCAAATTCCCCTCCTCCTGGGAGGAGGGGTGCCCGAAGGGCGGGGTGGTAGAGAACATAAAACTATGTATGACAGAGAATAAATCTTCTGTGTATCGCTACCACCTCCCCCTTCGGGTACTCCTCCTCCCCGGAGGAGGAGAATTGAGATAGTATCAGTTATAAAATAAAATTTGTGCAAGCTGTGGTGAAACCCAACTAACAAAATAAGAAAAATAATTATGAGTAAAGCAGTCATTGAACTTCAAAATATCAAACGCAACTTCCAGGTGGGGGACGAAACCGTGCATGCCCTGCGAGGCGTCTCGTTCACCATCCGCGAAGGCGAGTTTGTCACCATCATGGGTACATCGGGCTCCGGAAAGTCTACTTTGCTGAATACCCTCGGCTGCCTGGACACGCCCACCAGCGGCGAATACCTGTTGGACGGCATCTCCGTACGCACCATGAGCAAGCCTCAACGCGCCGTACTGCGCAACCGTAAAATCGGCTTCGTATTCCAGAGCTACAACCTGCTGCCCAAAACCACTGCCGTGGAGAATGTGGAGCTACCGCTGATGTACAACTCCTCCGTCTCGGCTTCCGAAAGGCGGAGACGTGCCATCGAAGCCCTGCAAGCCGTGGGGCTGGGCGACCGACTGGAACATAAGTCCAATCAGATGTCCGGCGGTCAGATGCAACGCGTAGCCATCGCCCGCGCCTGGTGAACAATCCCGCCGTTATCCTGGCAGACGAAGCTACGGGTAACCTGGACACCCGCACCTCTTTCGAGATTCTGGTACTGTTCCAAAAGCTGCATGCCGAAGGACGCACCATTATCTTCGTCACCCACAACCCCGAAATAGCCCAGTACAGCAGCCGCAACATCGTGCTGCGCGACGGGCAAATCAAGGACGACACCATCAACACCCAAATCCAGAATGCAGCCGAAGCCCTGGCAGCATTGCCTAAGCAGGAGGAGGAATGAGGGATAAGGGATTAAGGATTAGGGATTAATTTTAAACTTTCCATTAAAACGATATGAACGGAACAAACCTTTTCAAAATAGCCTTGCGAGCCTTGAACAACAACAAGCTGCGCGCATTCCTCACCATGCTGGGCATCATCATCGGCGTGGCATCCGTCATCACGATGCTTGCCATCGGACAAGGTTCGAAGAAAAGCATCCAGGCGCAAATCTCCGAGATGGGCTCCAACATGATTATGATTCACCCCGGTGCCGACATGCGCGGCGGTGTCCGCCAAGACCCCAGCGCCATGCAGACCTTGAAGCTGACCGACTACGAAGCCCTGCGAAACGAAACCAACTTTCTGGCTGCCGTCAGCCCCAACGTATCTTCCAGCGGACAACTCATCGCGGGCAACAACAACTACCCCTCCTCCGTGAGCGGCGTGGGTACGGACTATCTCGAAATCCGGCAGCTCAGCGTGGAGAACGGCGAGATGTTTACCGAAGCCGACATACAGACCTCCGCCAAGGTGTGCGTCATCGGAAAGACCATCCAAGACAACCTCTTCCCCGGTGGAGAGGACCCCGTGGGGCGCATTATCCGCTTCAACCAAGTGCCCTTCCGCGTGGTGGGCGTGCTGAAGTCCAAAGGCTACAACTCCATGGGCATGGACCAGGACGACGTAGTGCTTGCCCCTTACAGCACCGTGATGAAACGCCTGCTGGCACAGACCTACCTTAGCGGCATCTTCGCCTCCGCCCTCACCGAGGACATGACGGACAATGCCACCGACGAAATCACCGAGATACTGCGCCGTAACCACAAGCTGAAGGAGAGTGACGACGACGACTTCACCATCCGCAGCCAGCAGGAACTCAGCACCATGCTGAACTCCACCACCGACCTGATGACCACGCTGCTTGCCTGCATCGCCGGCATCTCGCTCGTAGTGGGCGGCATCGGCATTATGAACATCATGTACGTATCGGTGACGGAGCGCACGCGCGAAATCGGTCTGCGCATGAGTGTAGGTGCCCGCGGTGTCGACATCTTGAGCCAGTTCCTCATCGAAGCCATCCTTATCAGCATCACCGGAGGCATCATCGGCGTCATCATCGGATGCGGAGCCAGCTGGATAGTGAAAAGCGTTGCCCACTGGCCCATCTTCATCCAGCCGTGGAGCGTATTCCTCTCCTTCGCCGTATGTACCGTCACCGGAGTGTTCTTCGGTTGGTATCCTGCCAAGAAAGCTGCGGACCTCGACCCGATAGAAGCCATACGCTACGAATAACCTATCTCCCTCTTGCCAGAAGTTATCAAAACACATCCTAAGTATTAAAGAAAAACTTTCTAAGTATTAAGAAAAAACTTTCTGCCAATAAAGAGAAAAGTTATGCCGAATTAAGGATAATCTCTATCCCAAGCTTTGGGATAGACATCCGCAAGCTTGGGATACATATCCGCAACCTGGAAACGCTTATCCGCAACCTGCGAACAGAGATTTGCTTCGCAGGCAGCGGATATTTCCAATATCCATTAAAATCCGTATCTTTGTATCATGATGAAACAACAGCTCCCTAACCCACGCCGCCGCGGCATCGAAACCCTGATACACATCATTGTCTGGGGTATCGTCATCGGCTTCCCCTTTCTGATGATGACACGCAGCGGTTTCAACATCAGCCTCGCGGACTATCTGCGCCACGGTAGCAGCAGCACCCTCTCGTTCTTCCTTGTATTCTACATCAACTACTGCCTCCTCATTCCCCGCTACTTGTTCGAGGGACGCATCCGGCAATATCTCCTGCTGAACACACTGCTCATCATCTGCATTACCACCGGCGCCCACCTTTGGCAAGAATACACATTCCAGAACCATCTGCGCAGCGATGATGACGGTCAGCACATGGGTCCTCCCAAATGGATATTCATCTTGCGCGACGTCTCGACCATGATTCTCACTGCCGGCCTTAGCGCTGCCATCAAGCTAAGCCGCCGCTGGACGCAGATGGACGCCGCCCGCCGGGAAGCCGAGAAAAGCCGCACGGAAGCCGAGTTGAAGAACCTGCGTAACCAGCTCAACCCGCACTTCCTGCTCAATACGCTGAACAACATCTACGCCCTCATCGCCTTCGATGCCGACAAAGCACAAACTGCCGTGCAGGAACTGAGCCGGCTGCTGCGCCATGTGCTGTATGACAATCAGCAGAACTTCGTCACCCTGGACAAGGAGATGGACTTCATCCGCAACTACATCGAACTAATGCGCATCCGCCTCTCCGCCAACGTCCGTGTGGAAACAAAGATAGACGTCCGACCGGACAGCCGTACTGAAATAGCTCCGCTCATCTTTATTTCCCTCATAGAGAATGCCTTCAAGCATGGCATCTCCCCCACCGAGCCCAGCTTTATCCGTATCCACTTCAGTGAAAGCCCCGGAGAGATACGTTGCGAAATAACCAACAGCTATCATCCCAAAAGCGTGGCAGACAAGAGTGGAAGCGGCATCGGGCTGGAACAAGTGCGCAAGCGTCTGGAGCTGACCTATCCCGGCCATTACGACTGGCAGCAAGGAGTGAGTGAGGACATGAAAGAGTATAAATCTATTTTAATTATAAAGATATGAATCTGAAGTGCGCCATTGTAGACGACGAGCCCCTCGCCCTGGGGTTGCTGGAAAGCTACGTCAACAAGACCCCGTTTCTGGAGTTGGTCGGTAAATACTCCAGTGCCGTGCAAGCCATCAAGGAGTTGCCCGAGAAGCACATCGACCTGCTTTTCCTAGACATCCAGATGCCCGAACTGAACGGACTGGAATTTTCGAAGATGGTCGATTCCAGCACCCGCATTGTCTTTACCACCGCCTTCGACCAGTATGCCATAGACGGCTACAAAGTCAATGCGCTGGACTACCTGCTGAAACCCATCTCCTACGTCGACTTTCTGCAGGCTGCCAACAAGGCTGTGCAATGGTTCGAATTGCTGCAACAGCCCAAGGAAGAGATTCAGAGCATCTTCGTAAAGAGCGAGTATAAGCTGGTGCAAATCGAACTGAGTAAAATTCTGTACATAGAGGGGCTGAAAGACTATCTCAAAATCTACGAGGAGGATTCTCCCAAGCCTATCTTGTCTCTCATGAGCATGAAGGCAATGGAGGAACTTCTGCCTGCTTCGCGTTTCATGCGCGTCCACCGTTCCTACATTGTTCAGAAGGATAAAATACGTATTATAGACCGTGGCCGCATCGTGTTCGGAAAGAATTACATCCCGATAAGTGACAGCTATAAACAAGCTTTTCAAGAATTTTTAGACCAAAGAAGCTAAAAAAATCGACCAATCCGTCGATAAAATCGGAAAAAACGTCGATTTATTATAGAATCCTTTTGCATATTAAAATATGTTTTTTTATCTTTGCACCGAACAGATAGGAGTTGTGAAACTCCCCCAATAGAATAGTTTAGTTAAGTCTAGTTTAGTTTTTGTGTGAAGCACTTCCTCCGTAAGCGAACGTTGGAAGTGCTTTTTACATATCAACACTATTTAATCCACAAGCAGAAAAATTATCAAAGCAAATTTAAAAAATTATATATAACTACATATCAAACACCAACATAACATTCATTTTCTTATCTTTAATACAGAAACAAGTGGGCACGCATGTTTTATGATTTTACTAATCACATCTGTATAATGTTAGTTTCGCGACAACCATTATACGGTAATAATCTTGTAAATTATGGAAATCAAGAAAACATCCAAAGCAAGCCTGGAAAACAAGAAGTCAAGTTGGCTACTTGTAGGTTATGTAATTGTGCTGGTCTTCATGTTCGTTGCATTTGAATGGTCGAAGCGTGATGTTAGGATTGACATGAGCGGTGCTATTACCGAGAACGTATTTGAGCAGGAAATTGAAATTCCTATCACGGAGCAACCCGAATTAGTAGCTCCACCACCCCCTCAAGCTCCTGCAATTGCCGAAGTATTGACAATTGTGGATGATAATGACAATGTGAAAGAAACAACCATTGCCTCTTCCGAAGAAATCGGTGAAGCTGTAATCATCAAACCCATATCTCCAACCGTAGATGAAGAGATTCCGGTAGAGGATGAGATTTTTGAAGTTGTAGAGAAGAATCCCGAGTTTTCTTATAATGGCATGAGTCTGATACAATATCTGGGTAAGAGTATAAAATACCCGACTATTGCACAAGAGACCGGAACCCAGGGGCGCGTAATAGTACAATTTGTTGTCAACAAAGACGGCAGCATCGTAGATGTAAAAGTAGTAAGAGGCGTAGATCCCTATCTGGACAAAGAAGCTATCCGTGTGATTTCCACCATGCCCAAATGGAAACCCGGTGAGCAACGAGGCAAACCGGTCCGTTGTAAATTCACAGTTCCCGTAATGTTTAAATTACAATAGCA
The DNA here is from genome assembly GCF_000614125.1 of Bacteroides rodentium JCM 16496. Classification (GTDB taxonomy): domain Bacteria; phylum Bacteroidota; class Bacteroidia; order Bacteroidales; family Bacteroidaceae; genus Bacteroides; species Bacteroides rodentium. Next base: position 55,536 of record NZ_BAKJ01000009.1, on the reverse strand, counting down.
GACATGCCAGTGTCCACTTTCCACTTGTCTTCATAAGGTAATCTCCAATATCCGAGGGTGTGTCGAAACTGGTATTCACCACAGATTACACAGATTTGCACAGATAAGCATCTTTGATTATCTGTCGATTAAGCTCATTCTGTGTTAATCCGTGTAATCTGTGGTGAATTTTGACATACCCCCATTTTTTAAGTATCAACACAGCCATTTCCTTCTTCCATATTTTTCTTTCCGCAGAAAAACAAAAACATTCAGCCCTCTCAGACTGTTACATAGAAAAACAATATATCATTCCTGATAAAACCACACGATAATGAAATCAAAACTCTTTGACATCAGAAGAGAATATAAGAAAGGCAGCTGACGCCGGGTAACCTCAACGACAATCCCTTTGAGCAATTCGACCATTGGCTGAACGATGCTATCCATAGTGATGAGTACGAGCCCACCGCCATGACAGTAGCTACAGTCTCGACAGACGGACATCCCTCTACACGCACAGTGTTGCTGAAAGGGGTGGAAAATGGCCGGTTCATTTTCTTCACCAACTACGAAAGCAGAAAAGGCCGGCAGCTGACTGCAAATCCGTATATATCCTTATCTTTCGTATGGCACAAACTGGAAAGGCAAATACACATTGAAGGAAAAGCTGAAAGATGCGCTCCTGCCGATTCTGACGCCTATTTTGCAAGCAGGCCTTACAAAAGTAAAATCGGGGCGAGGATTTCACCCCAAAGTCACGTCATCGGCAGCCGTATGGAAATAATGCGCGCGTTCGTCCGCGAAGCGGCAACATGGGTAGGGCAAAGTATCAAACGTCCCGACAACTGGGGAGGTTTTGCCGTCACCCCTTTCCGTTTTGAATTCTGGCAAGGACGGGAAAGCAGGCTACACGACCGTTTCCTCTATTCCCAACAAGCGGATGGCAGCTGGAAAAAGGAGAGGCTGGCTCCCTAAATACGGACAGACAAGCACTTCTCATCACAAATAAATCTTAAAAGGAGGAACAAAGCCGCAGAAACGCTGTTTGAAGGGGAAACTCTAAAAACAACAGTTATGAATTACGGTATCAGTATTCTTTTCAGGGCCATACCCTTGTTGATGGCCCTTTTCTGTTTCGGCTACGGAGCCTTTGTGCTCCACGAAGGACTGGACTCGGCAAAATTTGTGGCCGGTCCGGTAGTATTTTCCTTAGGGATGATTTGCATTGCCTTGTTCGCCACAGCGGCAACAATCATTAGACAAATTATTCATACCTACAATCCGGTAGCCCGATATGCACTTCCGGTTATCGGTTACCTGGCAGCCGTACTCACAGTAATCTATGGTTGGAATTATATGCACGAAGCTGCCACGGCAAGCAATTTCGTAGCAGGACACGTGATTTGCGGAGTCGGTTTCATCACAGCTTGTGTAGCTACCACAGCCACAGCCTCCACCCGCTTCACCCTCATTCCCGCCAACTCGGAACGTACCGACCAGCTACAACCTGCCGATGCATTCAATTCTTCCCAGGGATATATCCTGATAGCAGTTGCCACCCTTATGGCAGTAATGGCATGGATATGGGCCTTCTGGCTATTGTCAAAAAGCAGCGAGCACAATGCATATTATGTAGCAGGCCATGTCATGGCAGGACTTGCTTGTATCTGTTCCAGCCTGGTGGCGCTGGTTGCAACCATCGTCCGCCAGATACGCAACAACTATACAAAGGCTGAACGGAAACGGTGGCCGGCCCTTGTTTTGATAATGGGCAGCATCAGCATTCTCTGGGGACTTCTGGTCTTGACCAACAGCAATCCGGCACTCTCCTCCACAGGATATATTATGATAGGCCTGGGACTGGTATGCTACAGCATTTCCAGCAAAGTCATCCTGCTTGCCGCCATCTGGCGGAACACTTTCAAGCTGGCCAACCGCATCCCGCTGATTCCGGTCTTCACGGCCCTAACCTGTCTGTTTCTCTCCGCCTTTCTGTTTGAGATGGCAAGCCTGCACAATGCCTATTTTGTACCTGCACGTGTACTGGCTGGTTTGGGAGGCATCTGCTTTACATTATTCTCCATCGTAAGCATTCTGGAGAGCGGCACATCTAAGTAGACATTTTCCCCGCCATTGGCCTGAGCATCGAGGAACAATTCCACACGCTCGGCATGGTGGGCCACATAAGCTGCCGGACCGGTATCCCCGGAATCAAGAATATCGCGGACCACATCCGCCTTATTCTTGCCGGTAACAAAGAAAATAAGATTCTTCGCAGCAAACAAAAGGCAGCCGGTCATGGCTATGCGTCTCTGCCCATTATAGGGATTGACACTCACCTCATAAGGATGAAAGGAAGAAAGCAGATGTTCCTGCCCCGGAAAGATAGAGGAGGTATGCCCGTCGTCTCCGGCACCGAGCAAAACGACATCGAAGGCCGGGAAGCCCCCAAAAAGCGGAACCGTGCGGCAAACCAGCGTCGAATAGTTCTTGGCTTCAACCTCCGGGCGGTTCACTCCATAAATAGGGTAAACGTATTCATCGGGCATGCCCACTTCATCCAACAGCAAACGGCGCATGGTACCATAATTGCTCTCATAATCCTCTGCCGGCACACACCGCTCATCCACCCAATAAATCCGCATCCGCATCCAAGGAGTCACCTCCTTGTACTCGTTGGCCCAAATGTCAAACATCAGCGAAGGAGTACTTCCCCCGCTGAATGCAAAATAAAAGGTCTTTTCCGGCTCACGCTCCATCATCGCAATCAAATGCTCAATCAACGCATGTGCCGTAGCTGTAGCCGAATGATAAACATAACTTTTCATAACTCGCAATATTCATCTGTATTAGTCAAATTCTTACACGGATTGGTCCACTCAGCACCATGTTCGCGCATCATCGCTTCACTTTCCAAAGGTCCCCACGTACCTACGGGATACCCATACAAAGGAGCATCCGGATGCTCTTTCCAATAGCGCAACACGGGATTGAAAAAGCGCCATGAAGCCTCTACCGCGTCGCTGCGGGTAAAGAGTGTAGGGTCACCTTGTATGCAGTCCTCTATCAGACGGGCATAGGCATCGCCGGTAGGCAACCCGCCCAACTGGTCATAACTGAAGTCCATCATCACCTGCTTCACGTCAAATCCCGGTCCGGGAGTCTTCATGCCGAATTTCAGCACAATGCCTTCATTGGGTTGCAAGCGGAGAATCAGCTTATTCGCACGGGGACAATGTCCACCCTCGCAACGGAACATCTGATGGGGCGTCTCACGGAAATGCACAACAATCTCAGTCACCTTGGTCGGCATCTGCTTGCCGGTACGGATATAGAAAGGAACACCCTTCCACCGCCAGTTGTTGATACCGATTTTCATGGCAATATACGTTTCGGTACGCGAATCAGGTGCCACGTTCTTCTCTTCCCTATACCCGGCTTTCGAGCCCGAAGCCGTATATTGTCCGCGAACAATGTGTTCCTCCAAATCCTCCTCTGTCAAGGGAGCCAATGACTCATAGACCTTCACCACCTCGTTGCGGAAATTATCGGCATTGAAAACGGCAGGCGGTTCCAATGCAGTGAGTGCCACAAGCTGTATGAGGTGGTTCTGTACCATATCGCGCAGGGCCCCGGCACCTTCATAGAATCCGCCACGCCCTTCGATACCCAGATTCTCTACGGCTGTAATCTCCACATAGTCTATATAATTACGGTTCCATAGCGGTTCGAAGATTCCGTTGGCAAAACGGAAGGCGAGAATGTTCTGCGCCGTTTCCTTACCCAGAAAATGGTCGATGCGGTAAATCTGATGCTCCTTGAAAACGGAAGCATAAATGCTATTCAGCTTTCTGGCTGACTCCAAATCGTAACCGAACGGCTTTTCAACGATGATACGCGTATCAGGGCGGTTCAGACCGACCGCCTTCAAGTGCAAGGGAATGACACCGTACAAGGAAGGTGGAGTAGCCAGATAGAACAGCAGGTTGTCCGGTTTCTTCTCACCGGTAAACTCTTGCAAACGTCCGTCCAGCAGATGATAGCCTTCAACTTCGGCGGGATCCAATGTCTGGTAATGCAGATGGCTGCAAAAATCCTTCATTTTATCTTCCACCTGCTCTTTGGAAGCTACGAACTTACCCAGTTCACTCATTATATATTCTTGGTAACGGGCATCCGTATACCCGGTGCGTCCTATCCCCAGAATGGAGAATCCTTCCGGCAACCGCCCGCCACTATATAAGGTGTAGAGCGCCGGCATCAGTTTGCGCTTCGTCAAATCGCCCGAAGCGCCGAATATGACAATCACTAATTTCTTCATCATCTTCTCTCCTTTCTCACACATTGTACGTACCCGATTTTGTATCCCCTCCGTGTCCCGTCCAATTTTCATGGAAAAACTGTCCACGCAACTCGTCTGTCCTTTCAAAGGTATGCGCACCAAAGTAGTCACGTTGCGCCTGAATCATATTGGCAGGCAGCTTGGCAGACACCAGCGAATAGAAATAATTCAAGGCGGACGAGAATGCAGGCACCGGAAGTTCCTCTTTCATGGATTGTGCCACCAGATGTTTCCAGCCGGAAAGCAACAGCTGCATTTCATTTTTGAAATAAGGTGCCAACAGCAGATGTTTGGGCTTGTCTTTAGCCTCGAAAGCCGTAGCTATGTCGTTCAGGAAAATACTACGGATGATGCAGCCGCCCCGCCACATGCGGGCGATGGATGCCAAATCGAGGTTCCAGGCAAAGGCATCGGATGCACGCTGCAACACGGCGAATCCCTGAGCATATGACACTAATTTGGAAGCATAGAGTGCGGAATAGATATCCTTCACCAGCTCCGACTTGTTGTACACCGCCTGCGAGCGTCGGCATACAAATTGCTTGGAAGCCGTTTCGCGCAAGCCTTCTGTGCCGACAAACTACGTTCGAACACCGCCGTAGCAATCAGCCCCAGCGGCATGCCCAGCTCCATCGCATTGATGACAGACCACTTGCCCGTACCTTTCTGTCCGGCAGCATCCAATATCCTGTCTATCAGGTAACCTCCCGATTTGTCCTTATGACGCAGTATGTTGGCGGTAATTTCAATGAGATAGCTACGCAACTTGCCCTCATTCCAATCAGCAAAGATTTCCGCCATCTGTTCATTGTCCAGACCCAACAGATTCTTCATTACCCAATAGGCTTCGGCAATGAGCTGCATATCTCCATATTCGATACCGTTATGTATCATCTTGACGAAATGACCGGAACCGGCAGGACCAATCCACTGGCAGCACGGGGTACCGTCAGATGCTTTTGCCGCAATGCTCTGCAGGATAGGCTTCACCTCAGGCCAGGCGCTTTCAGAGCCTCCGGGCATGATAGACGCGCCGTTCAGCGCTCCTTCCTCTCCACCGGAAACTCCGGCTCCCACAAAACGGAAGCCTTTCTTTTCGGCCAATGCCACACGCCGGTTGGTGTCCTCATAATTGGAGTTGCCACCGTCAATCAGGATATCCCCTTCGGACAAATGGGGAAACAGCTGTTCCATCAGCTCATCCACCGCACTGCCGGCACGAACCATCATCATTATTTTGCGAGGTGTGGCAATGGAAGTTACAAATTCGGCTATGTCTGTATAGCCTTCAATTTTTTTCCCTTTGGCGCGGCCGTTCACAAAACGTTCCACCACCCCTTCTTCCACTCCCGGAACCGTACGATTATACACCGATACGTTCCATCCCTTATCTGCCATATTGAGAGCCAAATTCTCGCCCATCACAGCCAGACCGATAAGTCCAATGTCTGTTTTATTTAAATTCTTCATATTCATGTAAATTTTGTCTTTATATGGAAACAAAATGCTAATAGCATTTGTTCGTATGAATTACGAAAATAAAATAGTACTTTTGTCAGCGAAAACCTATTTTTCAACCAGACAGAAAACCAATGCTCATGAAGAACTTCCACATCGGACTATTGCCACGCATCATCATTGCCATAACCTTAGGTATACTTTTCGGAAATTTCCTACCGGCTTCGCTGATACGGCTGTTCGTAACGTTCAATGCCGTTTTCAGTGAATTCCTGAGCTTCTCCATCCCCCTCATCATTGTGGGACTGGTCACGATTGCCATTGCCGACATCGGCAAAGGAGCCGGACGGATGCTGGTCGTCACGGCGCTCATTGCTTACGGGGCTACCCTATTCTCCGGCTTTCTCTCCTACTTCACCGGTATGTCGGTATTTCCTTCCCTCATAGAAACCGGGGTACCGCTGGAAGAAGTCAGTGAGTCTCAAGGTATTCTTCCCTATTTTTCCGTGAGCATCCCACCATTGATGAACGTAATGACCGCACTCGTACTTGCCTTCACACTGGGGCTGGGCCTGGCTCATCTGAAAAGCGAGGTGCTGAAAAACGCGGCACGCGATTTTCAAGAGGTTATTATCCGCATGATCAGTGCAGTGATATTGCCGCTGCTTCCCATCTATATTTTCGGTATTTTCCTCAACATGACGCACAGTGGACAAGTATTCGGCATCCTGATGGTCTTTATCAAGATTATCGGCGTAATCTTCCTGCTGCACGTCTTCCTCCTGGTATTCCAATACAGCATTGCGGCACTGTTTGTCCGCAAGAACCCCCTCAAACTACTGGGACGGATGATGCCTGCCTACTTCACGGCTCTGGGCACGCAATCCAGTGCCGCCACTATCCCCGTAACGTTGGAGCAGACCCGGAAGAACGGTGTCTCTGCCGACATCGCCGGATTCGTCATCCCGCTTTGCGCCACCATCCATCTGTCGGGCAGCACGCTGAAGATTGTGGCATGCGCCCTGGCACTGATGATAATGCAAGGTATGCCCCATGACTTCCCTCTATTTGCAGGCTTCATCTTCATGCTGGGCATCACGATGGTGGCTGCTCCTGGGGTACCGGGAGGCGCCATCATGGCATCACTGGGCATCCTGCAATCCATGCTGGGCTTCGACGAGGCGGCGCAAGCACTGATGATTGCGCTATACATAGCGATGGACAGCTTCGGCACTGCCTGCAATGTTACGGGCGACGGGGCAATCGCGCTGATTATCGACAAAGTGATGGGAAAGAAATAGTTTATATTTTGCCATCTCGTGGAAAATAACGAATATTGCAGTCTGAAAATACATAATAACAAAAAACATACATTATGAAGAAAGCCCTTATCTCCGGCATTACCGGGCAGGACGGCTCGTTCCTTGCCGAATTCCTCCTGCAGAAAGGATATGAAGTACACGGCATCCTGCGTCGCTCTTCCTCCTTCAACACTGGTCGCATTGAACACCTCTACTTCGATGAATGGGTACGCGACATGAAACAGAAACGTACCATTAACCTGCATTATGGAGACATGACGGACTCAAGTTCGCTTATCCGCATCATCCAAACCGTACAGCCGGACGAAATATACAACCTTGCCGCCCAAAGCCATGTGAAGGTATCCTTCGACGTGCCCGAATATACAGCTGAAACCGATGCCGTAGGCACCCTGCGCATGCTCGAAGCCGTACGCATCCTCGGTATGGAAAAGAAGACACGCATCTACCAGGCCTCCACTTCCGAGCTCTTCGGCAAAGTGCAGGAAGTGCCGCAAAGCGAGACCACCCCGTTCTATCCCCGCAGTCCCTATGGCGTAGCCAAACAGTATGGCTTTTGGATTACAAAGAACTACCGCGAGAGCTACGGCATGTTTGCCGTAAACGGCATACTCTTCAACCACGAAAGCGAACGCCGAGGTGAGACTTTCGTAACAAGAAAAATCACACTGGCGGCTGCCCGCATCGTCCAGGGCTTCCAGGACAAGCTCTATCTGGGCAATCTGGATGCACGGCGCGACTGGGGATATGCCAAAGACTACATCGAGTGCATGTGGCTCATCCTGCAGCACGACACCCCCGAAGACTTCGTCATTGCCACCGGAGAAATGCATACCGTACGCGAATTTGCCACACTGGCATTCCGGGAGGTAGGCATCACCCTGCGCTGGGAGGGCCAGGGAGTGGATGAGAAGGGTATCGACACACAGACCGGAAAAGTCCTCGTGGAAGTCGACCCCAAATATTTCCGGCCAGCCGAAGTGGAACAATTGCTGGGCGACCCCACCAAAGCAAAAACACTGCTGGGATGGAATCCAAGGCAGACTAGTTTTGAAGAGTTGGTACGCATCATGGCAGAGCACGACATGAAATTTGTGAAGAAACTGTATTTAAGAAGCAAAGAGCTTTGAATGAACAATTAAACTTTCAGACAACAATGTTAGACAAAAATGCCAAAATATATGTAGCAGGCCACCGAGGACTGGTAGGTTCTGCCATCTGGAAAAACCTTCAGGAGAAAGGATACACCCATCTCATCGGCAAGACCCACGCAGAACTCGACTTGCTCGACGGAGTTGCCGTACGCCGCTTCTTTGACGAGGAGCAGCCTGAATATGTATTCCTTGCCGCCGCCTTTGTGGGTGGCATTATGGCCAACAGTATCTACCGTGCCGATTTCATCTACAAGAACCTGCAGATACAGCAGAACGTCATCGGCGAAAGCTTCCGCCACGGAGTGAAAAAACTTCTCTTCCTGGGCAGTACCTGCATCTATCCCCGTGATGCCGAACAGCCGATGAAGGAAGACGCACTCCTCACTTCTCCGCTGGAATACACCAACGAGCCATACGCCATCGCCAAAATAGCCGGACTGAAAATGTGCGAAAGCTTCAATCTGCAATACGGTACGAACTACATTGCCGTGATGCCCACCAACCTTTACGGTCCCAACGACAACTTCGACCTGGAACGCAGCCACGTGCTCCCCGCCATGATACGCAAGATATACCTTGCCCACTGCCTGAAACAAGGCGACTGGGATGCCGTGCGCCATGACATGAACCTGCGTCCGGTGGAAGGCATCAACGGAGACAGCAACAAGGAGGACATCCTGGACATCCTCCGGAAATACGGTATCAGCGAAGAAGAAGTGAAATTATGGGGTACCGGCACTCCCCTGCGCGAATTCCTCTGGAGCGAGGAGATGGCAGACGCCAGTGTCTTCGTCATGGAACACGTCGACTTCAAAGATACCTTCAAGCCGGGCGACAAGGACATCCGCAACTGCCACATCAATATCGGTACGGGCAAGGAAATCACTATCCGCCGGTTGGCAGAGCTGATTGTCGACACCGTAGGCTATCAAGGCAGGCTGACCTTCGACACTTCCAAACCCGACGGAACCATGCGCAAACTGACCGATCCCGGCAAGCTGCATGCATTGGGGTGGCATCATAAGATTGACATCGAGGAAGGTGTGCAACGCATGTACCGATGGTACTTGGGAAAGTAATTAGTGACGTCTGATTAGCCATGAATGCCATACGGTACAAGGTGGGAGCTGTATTGTTTATATTGCTGATACTTTTATCAGGCATCAGCAACCGTGAATGCCATGATGGCTCCCGTGACCTATTCCGTTCGCGGCAAAGTCATCGACAGACAGTCCAGACAACCCGTGGCCTACGCCAACGTTTTCGTTGCCGGCATCCCCGGGAAAGGGGCTTCCACCGATTCACTCGGCACATTCAAAATAGAACAGGTGCCTCCGGGCATTTATAGCCTTGAGGCATCCTGCATAGGATACCAGACTGTTTCCACCCCCGAATATATCGTTTCAGCCTCAACTCCGTTCATTGAGATAGAGATGGAAGAGGATGCCAATCTGCTGAACACAGTAGTGGTGGTGCCTTCCCCCTTCCGGCGAAGTATCGAAAGCCCGGTCAGCATGCGTATCATCGGCCTGCAGGAAATAGAGAAAAGTCCCGGAGCCAACCGGGATGCCTCGCGCATCGTACGCTCCTATCCCGGTGTATCTTTCTCTCCCATCGGCTATCGAAACGACTTGATTGTCCGGGGCGGTTCTCCTTCCGAAAACCGTTTTTATATGGATGGCATCGAAATTCCCAACATCAACCACTTTGCCACTCAGGGTGCATCCGGAGGACCGGTAAGCATTGTCAACGCCGACCTGATACGCGAGATTACATTTTATACGGGCGCCTTCCCCGCCAACCGCTCCGGAGCCTTGAGTTCCGTCCTCGACTTCCGCCTCAAGGACGGCAATCCGGACAAGCAGGCGTTCAAAGCCACCATCGGCGCATCGGAAGTCTCGCTCAGCGGAGCAGGACACCTGGGACAACGCACCACTTATCTGTTCTCTGCACGCCAGTCCTACCTGCAACTTTTGTTCAAAGCTTTGGGACTGCCCTTCCTGCCCAACTTCATTGACGGACAATTCAAGACAAGAACCCGTTTCAACGAGCACAGCGAGCTGACCCTGCTTGGTCTCGTAGGCATTGACAAGATGAAACTGAATACCGATGAGAAAGGAGAAGATGCCGAATATCTGCTCAGCTATCTCCCCACTATCCATCAGGAAACATTCACTCTCGGAGCCTCTTACAGACACTACAATGGAAGGCACGTGCAGTCCCTTATACTGAGCCATAACTACCTGAACAACAGCAATCTGAAATACCGCAACAACGATGACTCTTCCGAAGACAACCTGACCCTGCGCCTACGCTCCACAGAACAAAAGACCACCCTGCGTTTTGAAAACCAGACGCGCTTGGGAGCATGGACCCTAAAAGAAGGAGCAGAACTGAACAACTCCATCTATACAAACCATAGCCGGCAAAGACTATACGGCAGTCATTCGGGTATGCTTTCCATCTACGAAACCTCACTCAACATCTTCGGCTGGGGGGCTTTCTTCTCTTCCGACTATACCACCGCCGACAAGCGTCTGGCCCTTTCTGCCGGTATCCGTATGGACGGCAACACTTACAACCGAAAGATGCGGCAGCTATGGAAACAGTTCTCCCCACGCCTCTCTGCATCCTACAAACTCTCGGAACAATGGACCTGAGCGGAAGTACCGGTCTCTACCACCAATTGCCTCCCTACACCGCTTTGGGATATAAAGACAATGAAGGGCAATATCTCAACAAAGGCCTGAAGTACATGCAGGTTTTTGAAAGCAGCCTCGGTCTGGACTGGCACCTGCAAGACCGGTTCATGGTTTCTGCAGAAGGTTTCTTCAAGCGTTACAGCCGTATGCCACTTTCCCTCCAAGACAACATTCCGTTGGCATGCAAAGGAAACGATTACGGTGTCACCGGCAACGAAGCACTCGTCCCTACAGCCAGCGGCAGGGCCTACGGACTGGAAACCATGTTCCGCTGGCAGGCATCCGGCAAGTTCAATCTCGTATCCTCCTTCACCTTATACCGCAGCGAATACCGCAACCGTTCAAATGGAGACTTCATTCCATCCGCCTGGGACAACCGTTTCATACTCAACATGAGCGGTACATACAACCTGCCCCGGCGCTGGAGCATAGGAGGCAAGCTAAGCTATATAGGCGGCAGCCCCTACACTCCCTATGATGAAGACAAATCATCACTCGTAGAAGCATGGGATGCCAAAGGACAGCCCTACTACGACTATGCGTACTACAATACCGGGCGGCTTCCCAACTTTGCCCAGTTAGACTTGCGTGTGGACAAATCCTTCTACTTCCATCACTGCATGATAGGAATCTACCTGGACATACAGAATATCACCGGCAACAAACTGAAGCAACCGGATGTGATAATGAGTACGGGCATCATCGAAAATCCGTCTGCTCCCGTTGCCGAACAGCACTATAAAATGAAACACCTCAAGCAGGAAAGCGGCACTATCCTGCCTACTTTAGGTATAACTATCGAGTTTTAACAAATAGCCGCCATAAAAACTATTTTCCCTATAAAAGTTTGCTTTCTATATATAAACCCTTATATTTGCACAATTTTCAACCAAATGTGCAATATCATGGAACAAAGTTTTATCGCCTATATAGAGAATAGCATAAAGGAAAACTGGGATTTAGACGCTCTGACCGACTACAAGGGAGCAACCCTACAATATAAGGACGTAGCCCGCAAAATAGAAAAGCTGCATATCATTTTTGAGGCAAGCGGCATCAAGAAAGGCGATAAGATTGCCGTCTGTGGCCGCAACAGTTCCCATTGGGGCGTAACGTTCCTCGCAACACTGACCTACGGTGCGGTAATCGTCCCCATCCTTCACGAGTTCAAGGCAGACAACGTACACAACATCGTGAACCATTCCGAAGCCAAACTGCTTTTCGTAGGCGACCAGGTGTGGGAAAACCTCAACGAAAGCGCCATGCCGCTGCTGGAGGGCATCATGATGATGGCAGACTTCTACATTCTTGTCTCCCGCAGCGAAAAGCTGGACTATGCCCGCGAACATCTCAACGAAATGTTCGGTAAGAAATTCCCCAAGAACTTCCGCAAGGAACATGTCAGTTATCACAAGGACCAGCCCGACGAACTGGCGGTCATCAACTATACATCCGGCACCACCAGTTACTCCAAAGGAGTGATGCTGCCCTACCGCAGCCTTTGGTCAAACACCACTTTCGCTTTCGAAGTATTGCCGCTGAAAGCCGGTGACAAGATTGTCTCCATGCTGCCAATGGCACACATGTACGGACTTGCATTCGAGTTTCTGTATGAATTCGCCGTAGGTTGCCACATCTTTTTCCTCACCCGCATGCCCAGCCCCAAAGTCATTTTCCAGGCTTTCACCGAAGTGAAGCCTAACCTGATTGTGGCTGTTCCGCTCATTATCGAGAAGATTATAAAGAAGAGTGTACTGCCTAAGCTGGAAACTACTGCCATGAAGCTGTTGCTGAAAGTACCCATCATCAACGACAAAATAAAAGCGACCGTACGCGAACAAATGATTCAAGCCTTTGGCGGTAACTTTGCAGAAATCATTGTAGGAGGAGCTGCCTTCAACCAGGAAGTGGAGCAGTTCTTAAAGATGATAGATTTCCCCTATACGGTAGGCTATGGAATGACGGAATGCGGCCCCATCATCTGTTACGAGGATTGGACCCGCTTCAAACCCGGTTCTTGCGGAAAGGCCGCACCGCGTATGGAGGTGAAAATCCTGTCATCCGATCCCGAAAACATTCCGGGAGAGATTGTCTGCCGTGGTCCCAATGTCATGCTGGGTTACTACAAGAACGAAGAAGCCACCGTGCAGGTACTCGACAAAGACGGCTGGCTGCGCACCGGAGACCTTGCCTTGATGGATGCCGAAGGCAACGTAAGCATCAAGGGACGCAGCAAGAACATGCTCCTTGGTCCGAGCGGTCAGAATATATACCCGGAAGAGATAGAAGACAAACTGAACAATATGCCGTATGTAGCCGAAAGCATCATCGTGCAGCAGAACGAAAAACTGGTAGGTCTGGTTTACCCCGACTTCGATGACGCCTTTGCCCATGGGTTGAACAATGACGACATCGAACGCGTCATGGAGGAAAACCGTGTGGCTCTGAATGCAGAACTGCCCGCATACAGCCAGATATTCAAGATGAAAATCTATCCTGAAGAATTTGAAAAAACGCCGAAGAAATCCATCAAGCGCTTCTTGTATCAGGAGGCCAAAGGATAATGTAAAAAAAAACAATTAAACTACAACCTATCTAACCCTTTCTAAATTATTATCTAAATGAGAAACGAATTATTATTATCCGCCATGCTTCCGATATGCGGAATGGCGGGAGAAGCGTATGGCATGCCGCCTGGGGATGCCGTACCAGCTCCAAAAGAGCAGCCAAACATCATTCTGTTCTTAGTGGATGACATGGGATGGCAAGACACGTCCCTCCCCTTTTGGACACAGCGTACCAAGTACAACGATACGTACCATACTCCCAATATGGAACGGATGGCCACACAAGGCAAAATGTTTACGCAAGCCTATGCATGCAGCATCAGTTCACCTACACGTGTCAGCCTTTTTACGGGAATGAATGCTGCCAGGCATCGAGTCACCAGTTGGACCCTCCGTAAGAACACTACCCATGAACAACCCGACTCGGTCATGATTTATCCGGAATGGAACGTTAACGGCATTTGTCAAGAGCCTGGCGTGGAACGGACCACACAAGTCACCTCCCTGGCCGAAGTGCTCAAAGACCATGGCTATCACACTATTCATTGCGGAAAAGCCCACTTCGGTGCTGAAGGCACTCCCGGAGCCGACCCGTTGAAAATGGGGTTTGAAGTGAACATAGCCGGACATGCCGCCGGTTCACCTGCCAGCTACTATGGCAAGGAGAATTTCGGCAACCAAACAGACGGTAAAAGCCCGCTGGCTGCCGTACCCGGTCTGGAGAAATATCATGGAACCGATACTTTCCTAAGTGAAGCCCTTACCATAGAGGCTATGAAGGCACTGGACGATGCACAGCAGACTGACAAGCCATTCTTTCTGTATATGGCACACTATGCCATCCATACCCCTATACAACCTGACATGCGTTTTTACCAGAAGTACCTGGACAAAGGCCTTCCTCCGGTAGAAGCCGCCTATGCCACTCTCATTGAGGGTATGGACAAAAGTCTGGGAGACATCATGGACTATCTGGACAAGAACAACCTGACGGAAAACACTATCCTCATCTTCATGTCCGACAATGGCGGTTTGGCAGCCCATACCCGCGCCGGGCAATTGCATATCCAGAACTATCCGCTCAACAGTGGTAAAGGCTCCGCCTACGAAGGAGGCATACGTGAACCGATGATTGTCCGCTGGCCGGGCATCGTAGCACCCCAAACCCAATGCGACCATTACCTGATGATAGAGGACTTCTTCCCCACCATCCTTGAGATGGCAGGCGTAGACAACTATACAACCGTACAGCAACGCGACGGCATCAGTTTTATGCCACTACTCACCGGAAAAGGTGAAATGAAAGACCGTGATATCTACTGGCATTATCCCAATAGCTGGGGTCCTTCCGGTCCGGGCATCGGAGCCACTTGCTCCATCCGTTCGGGCGAGTGGAAGCTGGTGTATTATTTCGGTGACGGTAGACGGGAACTTTTCAATATCCCCGCCGACATCAGTGAAAAACATGATATGGCCCGAGAAAAGCCTGAAGTTGTCAAAGAGTTGTCACGGAAATTAAGTAATTACCTCCGGTCTGTGGATGCGCAGCGCCCTCTATTACGTGCCACCCGCCAACCAGCTCCCTGGCCGGACGAAATATAGAAAAAAATATGAAACGAAACCTTTCACTCCTCCTTGTGTCCCTGCTTTTTGCAGGGACAGCTCTTGCCCAAGAACATAATCCAGGCAGCATACAGCCGGACACGATTCAGAAATCTTCCGAAAATACTTTCCGGAAACAACGCTCTCCACGAACAGACCATGGCCCGGTAGGCATCAATATCTCCTTATGGAAAAACATCTCCACACAGCGGACTGATACCGTAGGAAGCACCTGTTTCAATCTGGGGGTGTTCTCCTCCATGAACCGTCTGAATGGCCTCGGCATGAATATTCTTGGTAGTGCAACCGGCAGGGATGTGAACGGTGTACAGATGGCAGGGCTGTCAAATATGGTGGGGGGAAGCATGCGAGGCATGCAGATAGCAGGAATTACCAACATCAATGGCAACAACCTTACCGGAGTATCCGTTTCGGGACTGGTAGGTATCACCGGAAACCATGCGCAAGGCGTCATCATTTCCGGTCTGGCAAACATCAGTGGCGACTATAACCGTGGCGCCTCCATAGGCGGTTTGTTGAATATCAGCGGAGAAGGAGCTTCCGGCATACACTTTGCCGGACTCGCCAATATTTCCGGTGGAAATTTCAAAGGTTTCTCAGGTGCCGGCTTGCTAAGTGTGGTCGGTGAAGACTTGAATGGCATGCAGATGTCTGCCCTTGCCAACATCACTGCCGGAGATATGACCGGTGTCCAGGTTTCCGGCCTTGGCAATGTGGTGGGCGGCACAGCCCGAGGATTACAAATAGGCGCTGCCAATATGGCTGTATGTGCCAAAGGGCTTCAGATAGGCCTGTTCAACTACTACAAAGAAAAATTAGATGGTTTCCAGTTGGGATTAGTCAATGCCAATCCCCAAACAAAAGTCCAACTGATGTTTTTCGGTGGTAATGCCACCAAGCTGAATGTAGGTGCCCGTTTCAAGAACCGGCTCTTCTATACCATCCTCGGTGGCGGTACCCACTATCTGGATTTTGGCGACAAGTTTTCTGCTGCCCTCTTCTACCGTGCCGGCCTTGAACTTCCGCTCTACAAACAGCTGTTCATCAGCGGAGACTTAGGATACCAACATATAGAAACCTTCAAGAACAAGGACTACGGTATTCCGGCACGCCTCTATGCCCTACAGGCACGTGTCAATCTGGAATACCACTTGACCGACCGCTTCGGCGTATTCCTCACCGGCGGTTATGGCGGCAGCCGCTACTACAACCGGGCGGCGACTTTCGACAAAGGAGTGATTGTGGAAGGAGGGGTGACGATACTGAAATTATAAGGAGAAGGGGAAAGGAGAAAGGATTAAGTATTAGGGGTAAACGATGAACAGCAAGCCCTCATTCCTAATCCTTAATCCTTTATCCCTAATCCTTTATCCCTAATCCTTTCCCTAAATTACTGCTTTTCCTTAATCAGCCCCGTCCTATACGCCACCAGCAGTTTCATCAAATCCTGAATCTGCGTAACGAGTTCACTTCCTTTGTCCGTATCCTTCACCATCATGCGCTGCGAATTGAATTCGACAACCAGTGTGGTAGACTTGATGTCCTGCCCCTCTTCAATAGCTTTCTGGCGACTTTGGAAAGGTTCGTGCTGCACCAGTTGCAAGCCGTGGGAATGATATACCAGCGTATATCCCGCAATTCCCGTTTCCGGCTGATAGGCTTTTGAAAAACCGCCGTCAATCACCAGCAGCTTACCATCCGCTTTGATGGGTTTCTCGCCTTTAATGGTCTTCACCGGCACATGCCCGTTGATGATGTGCGAGTGCGGTCCCGGCTTCACGCCGAACTCTTCAAGAATGCGGTCGCACACTTCCGCCTCATTGCGCAAGGTGTAGTAATGCCCTTTCGTCTCTTTGTGCAAATCCTTGTCGGCCACAAAATATCGTTCAAAGGTAGCCATCTTGTCTTTATCGAAGGAAGGGGCATCCGGTCCGCACCACATGTACCATACATAATCCAGTGCAAACTGCTTCTCTTCCGAACCGTCCTCGTCAAAGTAAGCGGTACGTATCAGTTGGTCGGTCTTTTGCAGCAACTTGTGCCCCCAGTATTCCTTTCGACCGATGCGGACATGTTTGAAACTGCCATCCGCATTCAGAGGCACGGAAGCATGATAAAGCAGGTTACTGTTGCACACCAGATACATGCCGCCATACGTAAACAGGCAGCGCATGTGCTTCTTCATCTTCTCGCTGTTCATGAAAGAAGAATGAATCCGGTGCATCAATTCACGCTCTTCGTCCGACAGACGATACGGGTCCGCCGGGTCTATGGTGGGGAAATTCACATCGCGCAACGGATATTCCTTGCCTTCGTATACAAACACGCCACGCTCGAAATCCACCAGATGCAGCAGTTTCCGGTTCTCCATACCGAACTCGGGACGGCGGCTGATGATTTCCGCTTCCAGCTTCAACTGGATAACCGTAATCGCCTTGTGCATCTGGGTAATCAGCCGCAAGGTCTTCTCATTGTATTCTGCATCGGCAAAGTTCATTTTCGGCGCAAAAATGGTGCAAGGATCATCCGCATAGGTATCCATGGCAAACGTGGCAAGCGGCAACAGATTGATGCCATAACCATCCTCCAGCGTTGCCAGGTTGGCATAGCGCATCGACATACGGATTACGTTGGCTATGCAGGCATCATTGCCCGACGCGGCACCCATCCACAGAATATCGTGGTTGCCCCATTGGATGTCGAAATTATGATAATCGCAGAGGGTGTCCATGATGATATGCGCACCCGGCCCGCGGTCGTATATATCGCCCACGATATGCAGCGAGTCGATGGTCAGACGCTGGATAAGGTTGCACATCGCCACAATAAAGTCGTCCGCACGCTTCGTAGAGATGATGGTACTGATAATGACATTGATATAGGCATGCTTGTTGGGTTCGATGCTCGATTCGTGCAACAGTTCCTGGATGATATACGAAAACTCTGCCGGAAGCGCCTTGCGTACTTTCGAACGGGTATATTTGGACGAAACGTTCTGGCATACTTTTACCAACTGGTTCAGTGTTATCAGATACCAGTCGTCCAGGTCCGTTTCCTGCTCTTTGATAAGTTGCAGCTTCTCTTCCGGATAATAAATCAGCGTACAGATTTCCTTCTTCTCACTTTCGCGCAGTGTATGCCCGAAGATTTCGTTCACCTTACGTTTCACTGCCCCCGACGCATTCTTCAGCACATGCTGAAAAGCCTCATACTCGCCATGAATATCCGTCAGAAAATGCTCCGTCCCTTTCGGCAGATTCAGAATGGCTTCCAGATTGATGATTTCCGTACTGGCATCGGCAATGGTAGGAAAACTGCGTGATAATAATTGCAAATAACGCAAGTCATTGACAATACTTTCCGGAGTTATATTTCCCATAATCTTTTATTAATTGACAATTGGCAATTGATAATTGACAATTGGTAGTTGATAATTTCCTTTACTCTTTATTTTTCATTTTCAATTTTCCATTCTCCATTATCCATTAATGAAGAACATGAGCAGCACCTGGGCTATGATTACCCGCAGGAACATGCACAGCGGATAAACCGTGGCGTATGCCACAGACGGATTGTCTCCCGGGATGGTGTCGTTGGCGTAGTTCAGTGCCATGGGGTTTGCCATGCTTCCGCACAGCATACCCGCCATTGTTCCGAAATCTATCTTCAGCCACTTGAAGGTGACGATGCCCATAATCAACACCGGAACCACAGTCAACGCAAAACCTGTGGCAATCCACAACAGTCCTTCCGGCCGGAATACCGTATCGAAGAAACGGGCACCCGCATCCAGTCCCAGGCAAGCCAGGTAAAGAGACAATCCCAATGCACGGAGCATCAGGTTCGCACTGCGCGTAGTATAAGTCACCATGTGCATTCTCGGGCCGAATGTTCCGATAAGAATACCTACGATGATAGGCCCTCCTGCCAATCCGAGCCGCACGGGAGCGCTGATGCCGGGAATGGAAATAGGAATTGCCCCCAAAGCCAGACCGATGACAATGCCGATAAATACCGCCACCAGGTTCGGTTCCTTCAGGCTTTTCACAGCATTGCCCAGCACCTTCTCCACATTTTGTATGGCAGCGGCTTCGCCCACTACGGTCAGGCGGTCACCCAATTGCAAGGTCAGTCCCGCCGTGGCCAGCAGCTGCACGCCGCTACGATAGACCCGGCTGATATTGATGCCGTAATGATTGCGCAGATGGAGAGAGCCCAGCTTCTTGCCGTTCAGCTCCGGACGCGTCACCACGATACGTTGCGAAATCAACTGGCTGTCTATGGCATTCCAGTCTATATCTTCCTTGTTCCAGTCGGTATGCTCCTGCTCGCCGAAAAGCACGGTCAGGGCCGGCGTATTTTTCTCCGAGGTAATCACCAGCAGGCGGTCACCTTCCTTTATAATCTTTTCCGAGGTGGGGATGCTGACATTCCCATCCCGCCACAAGCGGGAAATCACGAACTTCGGATAACTGTTCAGCCCGCCAATTTCCTTGATACTCTTGTTGAAGATGGCAGGATTGTGCACCTGGAACGCAACGATGTAAGGCTTGTTCAAGTCATCCTTCTCTTTCAGTTCCAGGTCTTCCTTATGTGCCAGCGTCTTGCGGATGAACAATACGGCCAGAATGACCCCTACCACCCCCAACGGATATGCCACCGCACATCCCAAAGCAGGGGTACTGGACTCCAGTCCCATCTGTTTCAATGTCTGCTGTGCCGCACCGAGTGCCGGTGTGTTTGTCGTGGCACCGCAAAGTATGCCCACCATATCCGGCAGGGATATTCCCAATCCATAGCTTCCCAGTACGGTCAGCAGGGTGCCGATGAGCACTACACCCGTGGCGAGCATATTCAGTTGTACCCCTCCCTTACGGAAAGAGCTGAAAAAGCCCGGTCCCACCTGCAGGCCCAAAGCATACACAAATATCACCAGCCCGAAGCTTTCCGCATAATTCAGCATCTGCGGGTCTATGGACAACCCGAAATGCCCGGCAATGATGCCGGCAAAGAATACAAACGTCACTCCCAATGAAATGCCGCATACATGTATCTTCCCCAATCCCAGTCCGATAGCGGAAATCAGTGAGAGTACCACCACCGCCTGCAAGGCGGAGTGTTCAACGAATAAACTATATAGCCAGTCCAATGTACATTCTATTTTTACTGTTTCAAGTTGCAAAGATAGTGCAAACCGAGAGTAGAATAAAATGAACGAGTTCATTTTTTATCCCGAGGCGCAGCCTATCTTAGATTTCAGGGCAAAGATAGTGCAAAAATTCGATTTCAGTAAAGGGGGCACGAAAGAGAAAGGACTTAAAGACAAAAGGCACTGCAAAACCACTGCATCTGTTTTGCAGTGACACTGCACTCCTTTTGCAGTGCTACTGCAACACCTTTGCAGTGACGCTGCAACACCTTTGCAGTAGCGCTGCAATATAGATGCAGCATCTCTGCAGTGGCGCTGCAAAAGGAGTATAATATTATGCAGTTACGCTGCAAAAGGAGTGTAATATTATGCAGTTACGCTGCAAAGGCTGTGGAGTGCCTTTGCGGCGGTTATTTGTAAGACCGGGGAACAATCTGTCGACTCCCGTCCATGGGAGCTATGCAGGTTATAGCAGAACAGAAATGAAAGACCCGTGTGATGGCACATCGTAAATACTTGACTCGACCTGATAGAAATTTAGCCAGTTTTAATACCTTTGCAACCTGAACCCAATTATAATCAAACAGAAATGACTTACGAAGAAAAGTGGTGAAACAGAGAGCAACCTCCCCGGAGGAGGAGAAGTAAGTTACTCCGCATTTTTCGCAAATCATTTCTGTTCTACTATAACAGCAAGTAACGGTATAATAGCCGGACGAGGAAGAAGTACGAAAGTTGCAGCAAAACAAAATGGAAAAGAAAAAGAAGAAAATCATTATCGGAACATTCGTCGCACTGATTCTTATTGGAGCAGCTTGTGCAGGAACGGTATACTACTATCTGTTCGCCCCGCAATTCCATCCGCAAAAGACAGTCTATATCTATATAGACCGCGACGACACCGCCGACTCCATATATAATAAGGTGAAACGACAAGGCCATCCCCGAAGCTTCAACGGCTTCCGCTGGATGGCGAAATATCGGGAATATCCGCAAAACATACACACCGGACGCTACGCCATCCGCCCGGGGGAAAACATATATCACGTATTCAGCCGTCTGTACCGCGGATATCAAGAACCTACGAACCTCACCGTCGGCAGCGTACGCACACTGGACCGGCTGGCACGCAGCGTAGGCAAACAGCTCATGATAGACTCCGCCGAAATAGCCGGACTGATGAACGACTCCGCATTCCAACAAAAACTGGGATACACCAAAGAGACCCTGCCCTGCCTCTTCATCCCCGAAACCTACCAAGTCTATTGGGACATGAGTGCAGAAGAGTTCTTCGAAAGAATGCAGAAAGAGCACCGGAAATTCTGGAACCGGGAACGCCTGGACAAAGCCACCGCCATCGGAATGACCCCGACGGAAGTCTGCACCCTCGCCTCCATCGTCGAAGAAGAGACAAACAACAATCCCGAAAAACCGATGGTAGCAGCTCTACATCAACCGCCTGCACACCGGCATGCCCCTGCAAGCCGACCCTACCATCAAATTTGCCTTGCAGGACTTCGGGCTGCGGAGAATAACCAATGCCCATCTGGCGGTAAAGTCGCCCTACAATACCTATCTCAACACCGGACTACCTCCCGGCCCCATACGCATCCCCTCACCCATCGGGCTGGATGCTGTGCTGAATTATACGAAACACAACTACCTATACATGTGTGCCAAAGAGGACTTCTCAGGCACCCATAACTTTGCATCCAATTATGCCGAGCACATGAAAAATGCAAGAAAATATTGGAATGCATTAAACGAAAGAAAGATTTTTAAGTAATCTGCTGATAAAATAAAAGCAAAACCCTATATTTGCGTCAAATATTAATCCATGACTAACACTTAAACATTCAGATATGAGCAAGCAACTCTTACTTGGCGATGAAGCATTGCACAAGCTGCATTAGATGCCGGACTTTCGGGTGTATATGCCTATCCCGGCACCCCTTCTACGGAAATCACCGAATATATCCAGATGGCACCGATTACTGCCGAAAAGAACATCCATAACCGCTGGTGCTCTAACGAGAAAACTGCGATGGAAGCTGCCCTGGGCATGTCCTTTGCAGGCAAGCGTTCACTGGTGTGCATGAAGCACGTGGGTATGAACGTGGCTGCCGACTGTTTCATCAACTCTGCCATTACCGGCGTAAAGGGCGGTCTGATAGTCGTTGCGGCCGACGACCCCAGCATGCACTCCTCACAGAACGAGCAGGACAGCCGCTTCTACGGCGACTTCTCCCTCATCCCGATGTACGAACCAAGCAACCAGCAGGAAGCATACGACATGGTGTACAACGGATTCAACTTCTCTGAACAGACCGGCGAACCCATCCTGATGCGCATGGTTACGCGCCTGGCACACTCCCGTTCCGGCGTAGAGCGCAAGGAGCAACAACCGCAGAATGAGATTTCCTTCAGCGACGACCCGCGTCAGTTCATCCTCCTGCCGGGTAATGCACGCAAACGCTACAAAGCATTGCTGCAACGCCAGGACGAATTTATCAAAGCCTCTGAAAACTCCGCTTACAACAAATATACCGACGGCCCCAACAAAAAGCTGGGTATCGTGGCATGCGGCATCGGCTACAACTACCTGATGGAGAACTATCCCGAAGGCTGCGAATATCCGGTACTGAAAATCGGACAATACCCGTTGCCCAAGAAACAGCTGATGCAGCTGGTAGAAGCATGTGACGAGATCCTGGTACTGGAAGACGGACAACCGTTCGTAGAAAAACAGCTGAAAGGCTATCTGGCATCGGCATCAAAGTAAAAGGCCGTTTGGACGGCACTCTTTCACAAGACGGAGAGCTGAACCCGGACAGCGTGGCACGTGCCGTAGGCAAGGAGAACAAGGCTGAATTCAGCGTTCCTTCTCTGGTAGAGATGCGCCCGCCCGCTTTGTGCGAGGGTTGCGGCCATCGCGACATGTACACGGTGCTGACCCAAGTATTGAAAGAAGAATATCCCACTTATAAGGTGTTCAGCGACATTGGTTGCTACACGCTGGGAGCCAATGCCCCGTTCAACGCCATTAACTCTTGCGTGGATATGGGTGCCTCCATCACCATGGCGAAGGGTGCTTCGGATGCCGGCCTGCATCCTGCCGTAGCGTCATCGGCGACTCCACCTTCACCCACTCGGGCATGACGGGACTGCTGGATTGCGTCAACGAAAACGCCGACGTCACCATCGTTATCTCCGACAACGAAACCACCGCCATGACCGGAGGACAAGACTCTGCCGGCACCGGACGTCTGGAAGCCATCTGCGCAGGCATCGGTGTAGCTCCCGAACACATCCGCGTCGTAGTGCCCCTGAAGAAGAACTACGAAGAGATGAAGCAAATCATCCGGGAAGAAATCGAATACCACGGCGTATCCGTCATCATCCCCCGCAGAGAATGTATCCAAACATTAGCACGCAAAAAAAGAAACAAGTAAAGCCATGAAAAAAGACATCATACTTTCCGGCGTAGGAGGACAAGGTATCCTCTCCATCGCCACCGTAATAGGCAAAGCAGCCCTCAAGGACGGACTCTACATGAAGCAGGCAGAAGTACACGGCATGAGCCAGCGAGGCGGTGACGTGCAGTCCAACCTGCGCATCAGCGACCAACCCATCGCCTCGGACCTCATCCCCACAGGAAAATGCGACCTCATCATCTCCCTGGAACCGATGGAGGCGCTGCGCTACCTCCCCTACCTCAGCCCCGAAGGTTGGCTGGTGACCAATGAAGCTCCCTTCATCAACATTCCCAACTATCCGGCAGAAGAGGACATCAAGGCTGAAATCAACAAGCTGCCGCACAGAATCATGCTGAACGTGAATGAAGTGGCAAAAGAAGTCGGCTCTCCCCGCGTGGCGAACATCGTACTGCTGGGCGCCACCATCCCCTTCCTCGGCATCGACTATGCAAAGGTGCAAGACAGCATCCGCGAAATCTTCCAACGCAAGGGCGACGCCATTGTAGAGCTGAACCTCAAAGCGTTGGCTGCCGGCAAAGAGATTGCTGAAAAACTGATGTAAACTATAATGGACTCTAAATTTCAACATACCATGGACAACAAATACTGGGAAGAAGAGATTGAAACGATGCCCCGCGAGCAGTTGCGCGAACTGCAACTGCAACGGTTAAAAAAGACCATCAGCATTGCCGCCAACTCTCCTTATTATAAAAAGGTATTCCAAGAGCATGGCATCACCGCCGACAGCATCCGGTCTGTAGAAGACATACGTAAGATACCGTTTACCACCAAGGCCGATATGCGCGCCAATTACCCTTTCGGATTAGTAGCAGGCGATATGCGCGAGGACGGAGTACGCATCCATTCTTCCAGTGGCACTACGGGCACGCCGACGGTCATCGTACACTCCCAACACGATTTGGACTCTTGGGCCAACTTAGTGGCGCGCTGCCTCTATATGGTAGGTATCCGTAAGACGGATGTTTTTCAAAACAGCTCCGGTTACGGCATGTTCACCGGTGGACTGGGCTTTCAGTATGGAGCCGAACGTCTGGGTGCGCTGACCGTTCCTGCCGCTGCCGGAAACAGCAAGCGTCAGATAAAGTTCATCACGGACTTCAAGACCACTGCCCTGCATGCCATTCCCAGCTATGCCATCCGCTTGGCAGAGGTATTCCAGGAAGAAGGGATGGACCCCGCCGGCACAAGTCTGAAAACGCTTGTTATCGGTGCCGAACCCCACACAGACGAGCAACGCAGAAAGATTGAACGCATGCTTGGCGTCAAAGCCTACAACAGCTTTGGCATGACTGAAATGAACGGTCCCGGCGTAGCCTTCGAGTGTACCGAACAAGACGGCATGCACTTCTGGGAAGACTGTTACCTGGTCGAAATCATTAATCCGGAAACCGGCGAACCCGTACCGGAAGGTGAAATCGGCGAGCTGGTACTGACAACGCTGGACAGAGAGATGATGCCACTCATCCGCTACCGTACACGCGACCTTACCCGCATCCTGCCCGGCAAGTGCCCTTGCGGACGTACCCACATCCGTATAGACCGCATCAAAGGCCGTAGCGACGACATGTTCATCATCAAGGGAGTCAACATCTTCCCCATGCAGGTGGAAAAGGTGCTGGTACAATTCCCCGAATTGGGCAGTAATTACCTCATCACACTCGAAACGGTCAACAACCAGGATGAGATGATTGTGGAAGTTGAACTTAGCGACCTCTCTACCGACAACTATATCGAGCTGGAGAAGATTCGTAAGGCAATCACCCGCCAACTGAAAGACGAGATTCTGGTAACTCCGAAGTTACGGTTGGTAAAGAAAGGTTCCTTGCCGCAGAGCGAAGGAAAAGCCGTCAGGGTAAAAGACCTGCGGGACAACAAATAACCCCATTTAGCAATCTCCTGTAGAAATAAGAGGATGTGTCATAATGAATATGTGAACACAAATTACACGAATTACACAAATTTGTAGAATGATAATATGCTGATAATAACTATTCTATAAAAGATATTTGTGTAATTCGTGTAATTTGTGTTCACATATTCATTATGACACATCCTCTATTTTTATCGTTTAGTACATTAAATCATGACACAACAATTCATCAAACAGCCACGTATCGACGTTGCCGATGTGCTTCGTGGGCTTGCCGTTATGGGCATCATCGTGTTGCACGCCATTGAACACTTCAACTTCTACTCCTACCCCGACACATCCACACAAAGCGCCTGGCTCAACTTCTCCGACCGCGCCATCTGGGACGGTCTGTTCTTCATGTTCGGTGGAAAGGCTTATGCCGTGTTTGCCCTGCTCTTTGGATTCAGCTTCTTCATCCAGGACAACAACCAGCGGATGCGTGGCAACGATTTCCGCTTGCGCTTTTGCTGGCGATTGGTGTTACTCTTCATTTTGGGTAATATCAATGCCGTTTTCTTCACTGCCGAAGTATTGGTGCTCTATTCGCTGGTAGGCTTTATCCTGCCGCTCACCTGCCGGATGAAGGACAAAACGGTATTTATCCTTGCCTGCATACTGCTGATACAACCCCTGCCACTCTACTACGTGATACGTGCCTGCATAGATTCCTCCTTCGTAACTCCTTCCCTCCTACGGGTGACTTCTGGAGAGCTACTTTCGAAGCACAAAGCCACGGCACCTTCCTCGAAACGCTGCGGGTGAATTTATGGGAAGGCCAGCTCGCCAGCCTTGCTTGGGCATGGGATAATGCACGCGTATTCCAAACAGCCGCCCTCTTCCTATTCGGAATGCTGATAGGCCGTAGAGGGCTTTTCCTGCAAGAAAACATAAAGTTCTGGAACAAGGTACTTTGCGGTGCCCTCATAGCCTTCTTCCCTCTATATGGCTTAGGCAACATGCTGCCAGACTTCATCACAGACAAGTCCGCACTGACCCCGCTGAAACTCATCATCACTTCCTTGTCCAAATTCTCGTTCATGCTGATACTGGTAGCAGGCGTGATGTTTGCCTTCTACCGGACAGACCTGCACGACCGGCTGATGAAGATTGCCCCTTATGGCAAAATGAGTCTTACGAACTACATCACACAGAGCATTATAGGATCCTTCTTGTTCTACAACTGGGGACTTGGTCTGCACGACCAATTAGGCATCACAGCCAGTTGCCTGGTAGGTATCGGCCTCTTTGCCCTGCAACTTGCCTTCTGCCACTGGTGGATGAACCGCCACACACACGGTCCACTGGAATACCTTTGGAAGCGGGCTACCTGGTTGAAATAACCCTATAAACCTCTTTTCAAAACAGACCATCCGTTCACCCGAAACAGATGGTCTGTTTTGCATAAACACATCATCTGTCTCGCCTGAATACATCATCTGTTTTGCCTCAATGCATCATCTGTTTTGCCTCAATGCATCATCTGTTTCAGCGTCATACCTCATTCATTTCAGCACCGCATATTTCCGTCTCAACGCCCTAAATTCTGCCTAAAAACAAGAAAGAGGAACGGCTATCCAAACAGATTACCGTTCCTCTTTTATAGAAAGCCGCACCGATGATGTGATGAAACTCCGTATGACATGATTTGAGTGCTCCTCCTCTTTGTAATCCACCGACTCAAGAGTTACCCCGAAGGGCGTGGCCCGCCATTGAGAAGCGAAGCTTGTCTCGGTATTTCATAAAAATTGATGAGTTTCCCGATCCAATCAATGCGGCTATTTTTTCTATAACAAAGGTAATGAGTTTCTATGAAAGAAACAAGTAAAAGCAGTAAATTGTTTCAAGTCCTTTTTAAGTTTTGGCTCCTCCCCGGAGTATCAGAAAACAAAAAGTGCTGACTACCAAAAGAGTAATCAGCACCTCGTAATTTGTCTGCTAACTGTTTTTATGCAGCCTTTGCTTTAGCAACGATAGCCTTGAAAGCTTCCGGATGGTTCATCGCTAAATCAGCCAATACTTTGCGGTTGATTTCGATACCTGCTTTGTGCAAAGCGCCCATCAGCTTAGAATAAGACATACCTTCCAGACGAGCGGCAGCGTTGATACGCTGAATCCACAAAGCACGGAAGTTTCTCTTCTTGTTCTTACGGTCACGGAACGCATAGGTCAAACCTTTTTCCCAAGTATTCTTGGCAACGGTCCAAACGTTCTTTCTTGCACCAAAGTAACCTCTGGTCAATTTCAAAATTTTCTTTCTTCTTGCTTTAGAAGCAACATGATTTACTGATCTTGGCATAGTTTTACTTGTTTTTGAATGTTAGCGCCGTTACTTCACGCAGCGGACTTAAAGCTAATGCATTCGGTTAATAACTTTAATACTTTTGTACGCTTTTCAATTACTTCATTGCTAAAAGCTCTTTCACCTGGCTTACATCTGTTGTACTAACAAGTGTAGAGTAGCACAAGTTTCTTTTCTGCTTCTTAGTTTTCTTAGTCAGGATGTGACTATGAAAAGCGTGCTTTCTTTTGATTTTACCTGTTCCGGTAAGAGTGAATCTCTTTTTAGAACCGGAGTTAGTCTTCATCTTTGGCATCTTTTTTAAACTTTTTAATTATTAAATTATATGGTAACGCACTATACCTATGGCGTTACTCACTTCTTTATTCTTCTTCGGTTTCAGCCGACGCAGCCTTTGGCGCATCTTCGGCAGGCTTGGGAGCCGCGCTCTTCTTAGGTGCCGCCACTTTCTTCGGAGAAAGCTGGATTGTCATTCTCTTTCCTTCCAAAATCGGCATCTGGTCTACCTTCGCATAGTCTTCCAAGTCATTGGCAAAACGGAGCAGCAACACTTCTCCTTGCTCTTTGAACAAGATAGAACGGCCTTTAAAGAATACGTAGGCTTTCACCTTATCGCCATCTTCCAAAAAGCCTTTGGCATGCTTCAACTTGAAGTTATAGTCATGGTCATCAGTCTGAGGTCCAAAACGTATTTCCTTCACGTTCACCTTCACCTGCTTTGCCTTTTGTTCTTTCTGACGCTTCTTTAACTGATAAAGAAATTTAGAATAATCAATAATACGACAAACAGGGGGTTGTGCATTTGGAGATATCTCCACGAGATCCGCTTCATGTTCTTCAGCAAGTCTTAAAGCTTGCGCTATCGGATACACTTTTGGTTCTACTTCATCGCCCACTATGCGGACTTCTTTGGCCCGGATTTGTTCGTTAATCCGATGTTGCCCTTTTAAGCTGTCATTCTTCATTAAATAACGTTTACTTCCAGTTTGTTTCTTATTTACTATTCCCAAATTAATGTTTTATGTTAAGTAAAAGCGATCTTTAGAACATCTAATATATGCTATGCTTCTACAATTGGGCGCAAAGTTACCATTTATTTATCATATTCTGAACTTCTTCGTTCATTTTTTTGGCAAATTCTTCAAATTTCATGGTTCCCTTATCACCTTCTCCCTGCTTACGGACAGCAACTTCCTTGTTTTCAGCCTCCTTTTCACCTACAACCAGCATGTACGGAATACGCTTCATCTCATTGTCACGAATCTTACGGCCAATCTTTTCATTGCGTTCATCCACAATGGCACGGATGTCATATCGCTTCAAATATTGTTTCACTTCATGCGCATAGTCGTTGAACTTCTCGCTGATAGGCAGAATGGCAACCTGGTCGGGAGTCAGCCACAACGGGAACTTGCCAGCCGTATGCTCAATAAGCACAGCTACGAAGCGTTCCATGGAGCCGAACGGAGCACGGTGAACCATTACGGGACGGTGCTTCTGATTGTCGGCGCCGGTATATTCCAGCTGGAAACGTTCCGGCAGGTTGTAGTCCACCTGGATGGTACCCAGCTGCCAACGGCGACCGATGGCATCCTTCACCATGAAGTCCAGTTTCGGACCATAGAAAGCGGCTTCGCCGTATTCTACTTTCGCCTTCAGACCTTTTTCTTCGCAAGCTTCGATGATGGCGCGTTCTGCTTTTTCCCAGTTCTCGTCGCTACCGATATATTTTTCGCGGTTCACCTTGTCGCGCAAGGAAATCTGTGCCTCGAAGTTTTCGAAATCCATAGACTCGAACACGATGGAGATAATATCCATGACACGAAGGAACTCATCCTTCACCTGGTCCGGACGGCAGAAGATATGCGCATCATCTTGCGTAAAGCTACGTACACGTGTCAAACCGTGCAACTCGCCACTCTGCTCGTAACGGCAAACCGTACCGAACTCTGCCAAACGCAAAGGCAGATCTTTGTAAGAACGGGGTGAGTTCTTATAAATCATACAGTGGTGAGGGCAGTTCATCGGTTTCAAGAAGTACTCTTCCCCTTCTTCCGGTGTGTGGATGGGCTGGAAGGAGTCCTTACCATATTTTGCATAGTGTCCGGAAGTGATGTAAAGCAATTTGTTGCCGATGGGCGGACACATTACTTCCTGATAATCGTAACGGGCCTGAATGCGGCGCAAGAAGTCCTGCAAGCGGATGCGCAGTGCAGTACCTTTGGGTAGCCACATCGGGAGTCCCTTACCTACGGTGTCGGAGAACATGAACAAGTCCATCTCCTTACCGATTTTGCGGTGGTCGCGCTTCTTGGCTTCTTCCAGCAGGACAAGATACTCATCCAGCATCTTCTTCTTCGGGAAGGTGATACCATAGATACGGGTCATCATCTTACGGTCCTCCTGTCCACGCCAATAAGCACCGGCAACGGAAGTCAGCTTAATAGCCTTGATAGGCGCTGTGGTCATCAAGTGAGGGCCACGGCACAAGTCGGTAAATGCACCCTGCGTATAAGTTGTGATGTGGCCGTCTTCCAATTCGGAAATCAGCTCGCATTTATAAGTTTCTCCACGGTCACCGAACATCTTCAAAGCATCTGCCTTGGCAATATCTTGTCTGACAACCGCTTCTTTCTTAGCTACCAGTTCAGCCATCTTTTTCTCAATGGCCGGAAGGTCAGCTTCCTTGATAGTCGTTTCACCCGGGTCCACATCATAGTAGAAACCGTTTTCGATAGCAGGACCGATACCGAACTGGATACCCGGATAGAGTTCCTGCAAAGCTTCGGCCAGCAAGTGGGCACTGGTATGCCAAAAGGCATGCTTGCCCTGCTCATCCTCCCATTTGTAAAGAACCACTTCAGCGTCTTGCATGATAGGACGCCCCAAATCATAAGTTTCTCCGTTCACGCCACAAGCCAGCACGTCTTGTGCCAATCGCGAACTGATGCTTTCTGCAATCTGCAGTCCCGTTACTCCTTCGTTATATTCACGAACAGAGCCGTCTGGAAATGTTATCTTTATCATAGTTTATATGTATATTTCATTTTTCAGAAACGCAAAAATAGCTAATTCTTTTTGATATTCTATTTTTTAGCAAAAAAATGTTATTCCCGTGTATCTGTAAACCTCTTTATAATATTATAGGCCGAGACAATGCCCAACTCTCCGGCTTTACTCAAATCGGCAATACCTTGTTTGTTATTCCCCAGGAAGATGTGCGTCAACCCACGGTTAAAGTATGCTTCAGCAAAATCGGGACTCAGCTCAATCGCCTTGTCATAATCCGCCAAGGCGGCACGGTAATCCTTCAGCAACGAAGACACATTGCCACGGTTATAATAGCCATAGACAAAATCAGGAGCTAATTGAATAACGTGATCCAGGTCATTCTTCACAACTTCATAATCGATGGCTGTCACTTCAGGCTTCTTCATTTCCGTTGTACCCGAAGTGGCACCTTCACTCATTGTGGCTTCGGCCTTTTTATATTCCAGTTGCTTATAACGCACCAAAGCACGCATAAAGTATGCCGGGAAGAAAGTGTCGTCCAACAAGATACTCTTTGTAAAGTCATCTATGGAACTGGCAAAATCCTGCACCAGATAGAAGTCCAGACCTCTCATGAAACGTTTCTTGGCGTTCTTCTCGTCAGCCACCACATCAGACGTATGAGCGTCTATCAAAGCAAAGTGGAAGCGTACTTGTTCCTCCGTCAACGGAGCTTCCATATTGGTGATGCGCAGTGGCTTCGGGAACAGTTTCGAATGGTTCAGTTCCTCAATATACTTATGATAATGTACGATACGCTTCACATCGCTCAGTTTCTCATAATAAGTCAAAGCATACATCGGCTCGAGCTTGATGGTCACATTCCGGTCTTGTACACGTCCGCGATAATCGCTCTTATAACGCTGGTCAGCTTCCGAATCGTCCGCTATTACAATTTTCCGATAATTTTCCATGTTCTTGTCGGATTTCTTACGGGTCTTCCCGCCATCTCCATTGGAGTTTTCCGAGGAATTATCCGCAACATCCTTACTGTCGTCACCTTCCTTTTTGTCATCAGAAGAAACACCGTTACGCTTGTCTATCTGCATCTTCATGATTTTGAACTCATCCTGCTCGGCTCCCTTATGGTCGCCAATCTTTTTACGGGCTTCGGCACGCTGATAATAGCCGGCCATAAAATTAGGATATTCTGCAATCACTTTGGAATAGTCACTGATAGCTCCCCGGTAATCCCCCGTCTGCGCACGTAACAAACCACGATTGAAGGTGGCCATCATGTTATCCGGTTCCATCTTCAACACAAAATCAAAGTCCTCTATTGCCCGGTTGTCATCGCCCACCTGGGCACGCAGCAAACCGCGGTTGTAATGCCCGAGAAAATTATTCGGATCAATATCCAAAGCCAAATCATAATCACTCATGGCACCTCTCAAATTATTCTGATGGAAACGCGCCAAGGCACGGTTGATATAGTTACCGGCATTCTTTGCACTCAGATGGATAGACTGGTCCAAATCAGCTTCAGCCTCTTTATACTTCCCCTGTTGGAGGCGTACAATGGCTCTTGCCCCCCATCCATCCGGGTCATAACGGTCCATATCGATGGCTTTGTCAAAATCACGCAAAGCTTGTATCGTATCGTTCTGTTTCAGGGAGACTTCCCCGCGCATCAGATAGGCCCGTGTATATCTGGGGGCAATTGTCAGAAGCGTACCCAAATCTTCCTTAGCCGCCTCATAATCTTCTTTCTGAATATGGCAAAGGGAGAGATTATGCCAAAGCACCACATTCTCCGGGTCGTATTTGATGGCAGTTTTATAATCTTCAATCGCCTCGTCAAACTTGTTCTGACGGATACGTGCCAGCCCTCTGATCTGGTAAGCACCTACCACAAAAGGGTTCCGCTGAATCGCAGCATCACAATCACTCTCCGCTCCCTGATAGTCATCCAAATTGATTTTTGCCAGTCCACGGAAGAAATAAGGCTCATATAAATAAGGTTTCGCGTTGATTACCTGATTAAAATATTGGATAGAAAGCACGTAATCCTCAAAATACAATGCATTCCGAGCAATGGTCATTACCCGTTCCGTATTGATTTGTGCATACAACAATGTGGGTAACAGCAAAATAGCCGTCAGTATTTTTTTTATCATCTTGTTTTATAAATGCTTGTAAACGAAACAAAAGTAACGTTTTTCGTTTACTTGTCGGGATTAACGGAACACTTTTTATATTTTTTGAGCCTTTTATACCATATTATATGGTAGACTTATTTCTTTATGGTTTTCACCTTATAAGTGCAGTGTGCCTTACCTTTCAACATGGCATTCAGTTTTCCTTTAATCATCTGCTTGCGCAACGGAGACAAATGGTCGATGAACATCTTTCCTTCCAGATGGTCGAACTCGTGCTGCATCACGCGTGCCAGGTAGCCTTCGACAATCTCATCGTGCGGTTCCAGATTTTCGTCCAGATATTGCACGCGTATTTTGTTGCCACGTTTCACTGATTCATGAATTCCTGGAAGGCTCAAGCAACCCTCGTCCATAGAAACTTCCTCACCGGACACTTCCAGGATATGGGCATTGATATACGCTTTGCGAAAATCCTTGTATTTCGGCATATCTTCGGAAAGTACATCCAAATCGATTACCACCACGCGGATGGGAAGCCCAATCTGCGGTGCTGCAAGTCCTACGCCTTCGGCATGGTCCATCGTTTCAAACATATTCTCAATAAGTTCTTTCAAATTCGGATAGTCCGGGGCAATATCCTCTGCTACCTTTCTCAATACGGGCTGGCCGTACACATAAATGGGTAAAATCATTTCTTTAACTACAAATTACTAATTACAAATTACTTTCTATAGATTATAAAGAGGAGAAACGTTTGTTCTCCAAATAAGTTTGCAGAATAATAGTTGCACTGATTTCATCCACCAGCGCTTTGTTTTGGCGGTCCTTCTTTTTCAATCCAGCTCGAGCATCGTCCGATGAGCCAGAACAGAAGTAAAACGCTCGTCTACATATTCAACCGGCATGTCAGGCAGTTTCTTCTTCAGCGAACGGACAAAAGGTTCGATATTCTTCATGTTTTCCGAAGCCTCATTGTTCATCTGCTTAGGAAGGCCTACCAAGATACGCTCTACCGGCTCCTTAGCCACATAATCAAGAAGAAACTGCAACAATTGGTGTGTAGGCACAGTTGTCAGCCCATTCGCAATCATCTGCAATGTATCGCTCACGGCTATTCCCGTGCGTTTCCGACCGTAGTCTATGGCTATTATTCTACTCATAATGGGCTACAAAATTACGATTAAAATTTGAATTCCTCCGTTAATCTTACACATATAATACAGAAAAAAGAGGTTGTATCCCTGGCAAAGTTCAAGGCACGGAACAGAAAAACGGAAATTCTATGGATATTTTTTCGGGATACATACGTCAAAGGCCGTATTGATGACTGAAAAAAAAACAGAAGCAGACAGGATAACGCTGCATGACACAAAACTATAGTCCAAAATCGAAAAGCCTATGCGTTGTTTCCGAAACGTCACGCCCATATAGAGAAAATTAGAATATACCAAGGAAGAAAAGGATAATGAAAATGGCATGTGAAATGAAGAAATAGTCATTTACACATGCCATTAATTATTGAGGAGGGACATTTTACTGAATATCCCTATAAAACGGTATCCTGCAGTTCTTCCGTTATCATATTCATTCCCAATTACTTAAAGAGATTAACCATCGTTGCAATCATCGTCGCCAAAGAGGCGGTAGAAGTACCCAAACCTATTATTTCAGCTGGACTCATCCGTTTCTTCGGGTCCTTACTTGGAACAATAATCTCACAACCAGGCTCGATAGCTTTTGTATTCCCTAATTTTAAACGAGATACTGTACCATTCATATAAACAACATATGCCTTACGCTTTTTAGCATCATTACCAAAACCACCTGCTTGATTGATATAATAGCGTAAATTCTCACCTTTTTTATATAGAACAGTATTGGGATACATCACGGCGCCATTAATCTTTACCGTACTTACATATTCCGGAACGAACAACATATCACCTTCACGCAACACCATGTCATAATCCGAGCCAGGATTTGACAGAGCTTTTTCCAAACTTATACCCACTGAATAAGTGTCAGACAAATCCAACTTCTTCACAGAAATCGAATCGCTCCCTCCCATTTGTACCATACGCAATGCGTCTTCCTTACGACGGCGTTCCTCTTCTGTCATCTTACGAATCAAACGGGCACCTTTCACATAAGCATCGGGAGTAACACCACCAGCTTTAGCAATCAAATCACTTAAACGTTCGTTCTTTTTCGACAAGGCATAGCTACCGCTAAAAAGCACCTCCCCTCCAATCATGACGTTCTGCTGCTGATGATAAGATGGACTCTTACGAATATACACCTCATCAAAAGGCTCAAGATGAAAATTTTCACTTCCTTCACCCACCAATAAACCCTCTTTCAAATCGAAAGAAAAATTCTGTCCAACCGTAGTACTGAATGTGGTACTTTTGGGCTCTTTCATGCGGCGTGCCACTTCTATCTTTGTTGTAGCAGCCGCTTCCAATAAGCCACCAGCTTGCAAAACTAAATCTTCCACGGTCATCTTATCAGAATAAAGATAAGTACCCGGATTAGCTACTTCACCATGAATAGTGAGTGTAGCCTCTTCCTTTAAATCATGAATACTCGGAATATATAAAATATCATTTTTCTGTAAAGGTATATCTGCTACTGTCCCATTCAATAATCCCTTTACATCCACTTGAATAATCTCGTGTGACAAATCCTCAAGTTCGCGATCGATTATAGCACGATTCAAAAATGCATCCCCACGAAGGCCTTCTGCTTTTTTTATCAACTGCTTCACGGTGTTCATTGTACCATCTAACTGATACAAACCTTCACGATATACAGCACCACGAATTTCCACACGGTTCTCAAAACGTTGCAATACAGAATCTACCGTTATTACATCACCATCATCTACGCGAAAAACCGAATAATCCATTTCATCCACATTGTAGATTTGATGCTCACGCCCACTCTTACGCACAACACGCAATGCTTTTTTATAAGCATCTCCAGTAAAACCTCCTGCATATTTCAATAATATAGCAGCAGTCTCTGTCGGTTTCATTTCATAAAACATCGGGCGTTTAACTTTACCCAAAATCTGCACCAACGACTGATAAGGATCCACAAGAACAACATCACCATCTTGAAGACGAACATCATCCTTCATCTTACCTTTCATAATAAAATCATATATATCCAAATCAGCCACAATATTCCCATTACGCACAACTTTAATACTGCGCAAACTACCAATCTTATTAACTCCACCAGCACGATATAAAGCATGGAAAACAGAAGCAAAAGATGAAAGAGTATAAGTCCCGGGAACCACAACTTCCCCCATCACATTAACTTGAATAGAACGGATTTCACCTAATGTCAATTTAACCTGAGTAGAAGGTATATTTCCGGTTACTCCCGAATATATTTTAGCAAACTCCTGCTTCAAATAATTGTTTGCCTCTTTTACTGTTTTACCACTCAAATAGACCGGTCCCAAGCTATTAACAAGAATGCTACCTTCAGGAGATATGGTTTGACGAATTGTCGTTTCAGAAGCTCCCCAAACATCAATAATCACCTCATCTCCAGGTCCCAAACGATAATTCTCCGGAGTAGCGACGTTTATATTAGGTTCAAAAGTTAAATTTTCATTAGTGAAAATATTATGACCATAAATCTGTTGAGTTGGATCTATTTCCTCTTCAGAAACGCCACGATACAAAGCACGTTCATCAGTCATCTGCAAAGAGTCCTCCATAACATCCATTCGTTTAGCAGATTCCAAAGGGACACGCATTCCTTTTGTTTTCGTTGCGTCATTTTGTTCTACACGCCGCCGCGAACGATTTACCTCTTGAGTTTTATTCTGTAAATCACCAGTTTTAGATTCCTTATACTTTTCTTGTATTCTTTCCACTTGCTCTTTAGTAACTCCACGCCGCATTAACTCAGTAGTAATCTGCTTTTGATTTTTGCCCATTTGTTGAGCATTTTTTACATACTGAACAACTTGTTCATCTGACATTTGTTGAGCAAAAGCCACGCCGGATAAAATAAATACCCAAAAGAATAGTGTTATTAATCTACGCATAAAATATTCTGATTAATCTTGTGAGTCTTTACAAAAATATAAATTCGGGCACAAAGGTAACATATTATTTCATAATATACATTTATTCCACTTCGAAGTTTCAGAAAAAGCATTAAAACATTTACATTTCCACTTTATTTGGAACGGAAGAATTTTCTGTTATTTGAGAGATTACCTTTCTAATTTCACCAATTAAAGCTTTCGTTTTTTCAGCGTAGCTTTGCTTAACTAAAGTAGAAAGCAAATTTCGTACTTGCGCATAATCATAGACGGGCAGCACCTCACACTTTACTTTTCCACAAGCCGTAGGTTTCAAATTACTATTGCCTCCTCCTTCAAGTAGGTACACCCTCCCGCCATCTTCCATTACTCCAACCTCCAATATAAGCGCACAAGCTTCAGACAAAGTCATCAAGCTATGAGCTTTCTTCGGATATACATCACCCAAACGAACGACAAGCAAATTCACATCACCTTCAACTTGTAGTTTGCAAGCGCACGATTGTATATATATTTCTGCCAAACGCTTCGTATATTCCATAGAATTAGACGGAAAACCAGCTTTGTCTATAGATACCATAATCATACGTTCCACGTTGTATTCCAAAGCTAAATCAGCAACATTCATTGTCCCCAATACATTCGTCTGAATGGCTTCTGACACATAATCATCCATCAACTGCGCATTTTTATATGCAGCTGTATGAAAAACCAACTGTGGGCGAGTTTCCCTAAACACAGCTTCCATCCGAGTATAATTGACAACATCCGCAATCAACACCCGAACATCTAAATTCTTCCAATGATCAGACAATTCCAGCTGTACATCATACAAAGGAGACTCGGCTTGGTCTACCAAAATCAGTTGATATGGATTCAATGCAGCCAAGTGACGTATAATGCCTCGTCCTACAGCACCAGCAGCTCCTATAACCATTACCCTATGCCCTTCTACATGAACAGCTATCCTCCTTGTGTCAATTTGTATGGATTCTTTCCTAAGCCAATCCTTTGTCTGAACATTCATTCCCCCATCGTTTATACAATCACTCAATGGCGGAACTGTCATCACATAGATATCGTGCGAAAGCAATTTATCCAACATTCCGGATTTTTCTAACTCTACAATTTTCCCCGGAGAAACAATTATTGTATTCACATTTTTCTTCTTCATGCATTCGTATAATCGTTCGTTATTCGGATAAATCCGGCACCCCATGGTATGCCTGCCTATCATATCGGGCTCATCTGAAATGAATCCGCGCAAACGATAATGATTGCTACGAGCGACTCTTAAAGATTTTGCGACATTAACCCCTGTTCCTCGAAATCCGTAGATAAAGACATTCGTACAATGACGCACATCAAAAGCGATAGCCTCATAAAGCATTTTCACTGCAATACGCACACAAACCATGAGGGAAAATGTGAGTACGTATGCCATAAACAAAATACTATTAGGCAAAGTTTCCCCTAAACCAAGAGCAGACCAACAGAAATTTCCCAAACCCAATATTCCATAAGCCGATGTTAGACTCAAAAAAACACGATATATATCTACAAAAGAAGAAAAACGTATAACCCCCACATATGTGCGAAAAACACAAAAGAAAGAAATATTACACAATAATGCAAATAGCATCATACATATATACAAAGACTTCCTATATATTATAGACAGCAATCCATATTGCAAGACATATGCGAAAAATATAGATATTACAACAATAACAATATCCACAAATAATACCGTCCATTTAGATGCAATGCGAGAGGAAAAGTATTTATAGTATTTTTTCAGATTCATAATTAGTATCAGACTTATTACCCTATAACGCAAATGCAAAGATGCTTCTTTTCATTTTATTATCCAATTTTTATTGAGAAAGATTAAACCATATAATCGACAAATAACACCTAACCCAAACTTTTCTAAAAAAATCGCCGATTTATTTTTCTCTTTCAAATTAAAAACGTATCTTTGCGCCCCGTAAACAGAACACGATTGCCGCTATAGCTCAGTTGGTAGAGCAACGCATTCGTAACGCGTAGGTCGCCAGTTCAAGTCTGGCTAGCGGCTCAAAATTGAGAGTATTGCATCCACTTGACCATCAAAGTAATGCAATACTCTCTTTTTTAATCCCCACCTCACGACCATTAATAGGGAAAGAGGGGGCATTGATTCCATCTATCCACAGTGGAAATACTTCTCGACCAATTTCAGCATCTCCTCCGGATTGTCTTGTATTTCTGCACGCAAGGTTCTATCCTCGTAAGAACGCAGTTTGGAGATAACCCCATCAATCATTGCAGGACTGAACACATGATATTGCTCAAAGACAGCACGCTGTCTTTCCAGGCAATCGGCAGAAGCGGCACAACTGTCAGGAAGCTGTTCCAGTTGTTTCAACTTATCTTCATTCTCTTTCTTGTGGATATTTACATTGACATATGTTTTTTCTGCAATTCCCAAAGCATCGTCTATCTCAAATCCATAACGGCAGGCTACAGCAAGTCCGGCAATCAATTGATACAAATCGGCCGAACCGTCAGGCGAACGCATTTCCACCGTCTGTTTCTGTGTAGTATCATAATGACTTGGAGTCTCCAACGGATTTGCCAACATGCACATATCCGTTTTTGCCGACCAGCCCAACGGAACGCGTACCAATACCGAACGGTTGCGGTCGCCCCAACAAATGTTGGTCGGTGCTTCCTGATGAGGAACCAGGCGAAAATAGGAAGTAGGATTTGTATTACCGAAAGCCGTAATGGAAGAAGCCAGCTTCATCATGCCCGCAATGGCCTTACGGGCTGTTTCAGAGAGTGCCCCATCTTTCAGCATCTGGTTCTGCCCGTCCTTCATGATACGCATATGTATATGCAATCCGGAACCAGCTTTTCCTGCCGTGATTTTCGGTGCAAAAGTAATGTTATATCCATACTGGTTGGCCAGATTACGAATAACCCATTTTGCTATCACCAGTTGGTCAGCAGCCTCCTCGGCACGCACCGGCAGGAATTCTATTTCATTCTGCTCATAAATCTTATCGCCCAGCGTAAAATTACCGACTTCAGAATGCCCATACTTTATCTGTCCGCCTGCCTGCGCAATATATGACATACACTCCGTACGGAAATCATTGAACTTGGCATAAGGGGCCGATTCGTGATAACCACGCTGGTCGGTAGCCGGGAACAATCCGTCATTTTCAGAAATGACATAATATTCCAATTCTCCCATAGCCTGAAATTCCATCCCCGTAACCGTAGTGAATGCCTGACATGCCTTACGCAAGGTATATTCTGGAGAACTTTCCAACGGTTCACCATCCTTATTGAAATAAGAACAGAGCATTGACAGCGTGGGCAATTCGGAAAAAGGGTCTATAAAAGCGGTCCGGAAACGCGGTACTACATACAAATCACTGCTACCTGCCTCTATAAACGGAAACAAGCTGGAACCATCTACGCGTTCACCGCATGTAAGTATGGCATCGAGGTATGCTTCATTATTGATGACAAAGTTCAATGTCTTCAGTCTCCCGTCTGCCGCAGGATACATGAAGTTCACCATACGAATGTCGTTCTCCTTTATATAGGAAACAATGTCTGCTTTCGTAAATTCGGAAGCCGGTTTTTGAAGGGCAGCCACCAATAGATTGGGGCTCATGGATAATTCCTGGTTCATAATACGCTGGTTGTTTTTAGTTTTCTATATGGTTAACAAAACACATGCAATTTTCTGTCACAATAAAAAACTGCTGTTTCGCAAAGATACTAAAAGTTGTATCAGAAAAGAAACAAACAACCTAAATCTTATCAGTGAGCCTCAACCTTTTTCCGTCATATCCCCACTTCACGTAAATAGCTCCGATGAACGAACATAAAAGGCAGGGAGAGTACCAGAAAAAGAAAAGTCCCTGAATTATTGAAATTCAAGGACTTACTAATTTCATTTTTTTACTTTCGCGGAGAGACAGGGATTCGAACCCCGGGTGCCTCGCAGCACAACGGTTTTCAAGACCGCCGCAATCGACCACTCTGCCACCTCTCCAAAACCTCTTCTTCAGAAGTACTTTTCTCTTAAAGCGGTGCAAAGATACAAATCATTTTTTATTCTACAAACTTTTCTGCACAAAAAACAGAGCAATTATACCAAAATTCTTGTTTATACCCGCTGCGGAACGAGCATAACGGCATTTAGGTTATTTGTTAAGATTTATCAAAGACAAGACGACATTTTACAACTTATTGGTTATCAGCACACTTATCGAGAAGCACATTCAGTATACGACTGAGCCCTATTCAGTATACGACTGAATGGCATTCACTATACGACTGAATTAGGTTCAGAATACGACTGTTCCTTAAACCTACATCATTTGTAAATAATGCAGATTATTATCCGATTCTTGTTTCAGTTCATAAACTACATATAAAGATAGTCTTAACATCTCTACTCCCCTCGGGCATTCACTACCTAACAATAGTTATTTTATGCTGTTCAACATAAAAAGAGAAGTATCTCTTATAAAATTACGGAATTTATTCAGTATTTTTGCGCGCTCTAAAGGATAACATTATCTAACCTACTAACAAAAACAAATTTTATGGAATTGAACAAAACCTTCACCAATGGGCTTTGGAGCAAAGAAATCAATGTCAGTGATTTCGTCAGTAAAAACATCGCACCCTATACCGGGGATGCATCTTTCTTGCAGGGACCTACCGAACGTACCAAACGTATCTGGGACATCTGTCTGAAGGCTCTCGAAGAAGAAAGAAACAACAATGGCGTCCGTTCACTGGACAATACCACCGTATCTACCATCACTTCTCATAAAGCCGGGTATATTGATAAGAACAATGAACTTATTGTCGGTTTGCAGACTGATGAACTGCTGAAACGTTCCATCAAACCTTTCGGAGGCATCAACGTGGTAGCAAAGGCATGCCGTGAAAACGGAGTGGAAGTAGACGATAAAGTAAAAGACATCTTCACCCATTACCGCAAAACACATAACGACGGCGTATTCGATGTGTATACCGAAGAAATCCGTTCCTTCCGTTCATTGGGATTCCTGACCGGTCTTCCCGACAACTATGCCCGCGGACGTATCATCGGTGACTACCGTCGTCTGGCACTCTATGGCATCGACCGACTTATCGAAGCCAAGCAAGAAGACTTGCGCAATCTGACAGGTCCCATGACCGAAGCCCGTATCCGTCTGCGTGAAGAAGTAGCAGAGCAAATTAAGGCCCTGAAAGACATCAAAGTGATGGGCGAATACTACGGACTCGACCTCAGCCGCCCCGCAACATCAGCGCAAGAAGCTGTACAATGGGTATATATGGCTTATCTGGCTGCCGTGAAAGAACAAGACGGTGCTGCCATGTCATTGGGCAACGTATCTTCATTCCTCGACATCTTCATCGAATATGATTTGGCTCACGGCAAGATTGACGAAACTTTTGCACAAGAACTGATAGACCAGTTCGTCATCAAGCTGCGCATGGTACGCCATCTGCGTATGCAGTCGTACAATGACATATTTGCCGGAGACCCGACTTGGGTGACCGAAGCCATTGGCGGTCGTTTCAACGACGGACGTGTGAAAGTGACCAAAACCTCTTTCCGTTTTCTGCAAACCCTATACAATCTCGGTCCTTCTCCCGAACCGAACATGACAGTACTGTGGAGCCCGGAACTGCCGGAAGGTTTCAAGGATTTCTGTGCCAAAGTTTCCGTAGATACAAGCTCTATCCAATACGAGAACGATAACCTGATGCGCGAAGTGCGCAACTGTGACGATTACGGTATTGCCTGCTGCGTATCTTACCAAGCCATCGGAAAGCAAATCCAGTTCTTCGGAGCACGTGCCAACCTTGCCAAGGCCCTGCTGCTCGCCATCAACGGCGGACGTTGCGAAAATACCGGAACCGTCATGGTGAAAGGTATTCCCGTATTGACCGGCGAGACACTGAAGTTTGAGGAAGTCATGGCCAACTACAAGAAGGTACTGACTGAAATAGCCCGCGTATACAACGAAGCCATGAACATTATCCACTACATGCACGATAAGTATTATTACGAAAAGGCTCAGATGGCATTCATCGATACCGACCCGCGCATCAATCTGGCTTACGGTGTGGCAGGACTTTCCATCGCCATCGACTCCCTCTCTGCCATCAAATATGCCAAAGTCACTGCCCGCCGCAATGACATTGGCCTGACAGAGGGCTTTGATATGGAAGGTTCTTTCCCTTGCTTTGGTAATAACGATGACCGTGTAGACCACCTCGGTGTGGATTTAGTATACTACTTCAGCGAAGAACTGAAGAAGCTGCCCGTCTACAAGAATGCCCGTCCTACCCTCTCCTTGCTGACTATCACCTCCAACGTGATGTACGGCAAGAAGACCGGCGCCACTCCCGACGGT
The DNA here is from genome assembly GCF_000614125.1 of Bacteroides rodentium JCM 16496. Taxonomy (GTDB): domain Bacteria; phylum Bacteroidota; class Bacteroidia; order Bacteroidales; family Bacteroidaceae; genus Bacteroides; species Bacteroides rodentium. Next base: position 11,867 of record NZ_BAKJ01000009.1, on the reverse strand, counting down.
CGCGCCAAGGGTGTTGCCTTTGCTCCGGGTGCCAACCCGATGCACGGACGTGACAAGAACGGTGCCATCGCTTCCTTGAGTTCCGTAGCCAAATTGCGCTACCGTGACTCGCAGGACGGCATCAGCAATACTTTCTCCATCGTTCCCAAATCATTGGGCCCGACACCGGAAGAACGTGTAGAGAACCTGGTAACCATGATGGACGGCTACTTCACCAAAGGTGCCCACCATTTGAACGTAAACGTACTGAACCGCGAGATGCTGGAAGATGCCATGGAACATCCCGAAAAGTACCCGCAACTCACCATCCGCGTTTCCGGCTATGCCGTGAACTTCGTGAAGTTGAGCCGCGAGCATCAGTTGGAAGTCATCAGCCGTTCATTCCACGAAAGAATGTAATATGATAAACGTACACTCCTACGAAAGTATGGGAACATTCGACGGGCCGGGTCTCCGGCTCGTCGTTTTCCTGCAAGGATGTCCGTTCCGTTGTCTGTATTGTGCCAATCCGGATACGATTGATGTAAAAGGAGGCACTTCCACCACTCCGGAAGAGATTCTGCAAATGGCTATCAGCCAAAAGGCATTCTTCGGAAAGAAAGGAGGTATTACTTTCTCCGGCGGTGAGCCTACCCTGCAAGCAGAAGCGCTGATTCCTCTTTTCAAGGAGCTGAAGGCGAACGGCATCCATATCTGCCTGGACAGTAACGGAGGCATCTGGAATGAAAAGGTGGAAGAGCTTCTTAGCCTGACTGACCTCGTGCTGCTGGACATCAAGCAATTCAATCCCGAACGCCACCGTACGCTGACGGGACGGAGCAACGAACAGACACTCCGCACCGCTGCCTGGCTCGAAGAACATGAACACCCCTTCTGGCTGCGCTATGTACTGGTCCCCGGTTACAGCGATTCGGAAGAAGACACCCGCCTGCTGGGGGAAAGTCTTGGCAAATACCAGCAGATACAACGGGTGGAAATACTTCCTTATCACCGTCTGGGCGTTCACAAATACGAAGCCATGGGATGGGATTACAAATTGAAAGAAGTGAAGGAAAATACTCCGGAACAACTGGAACGGACAGAAAAACTGTTCAAAGAGTATTTCACGAATGTGATAACCAACTAAAACAGAAAAGCAAAGGGATGTGTCAAAATTCACCACAGATTACACGGATTAACACAGAATAAGCTTAATCTACTGATAATCAAAGATGCTTATCTGTGCAAATCCGTGTAATCTGTGGTGAACCCAGTTTCGACACATCCTCTCGCTTTTCATTGATAGGACAAGAATCCTATTTTTTCAAGTTATAGGTAATCTGCTGTACATCATCACTACTGCCACCCACCATAAAGACAAAATCACCAGGTTCTACAGTATGATTCATCTCATTGTCATAGAATCCCAGTGCATCGTCAGTTATCTGAAAAACTACAGTTTTGCTTTCACCCGCATTCAGATGAATTTTCCTGAAGCCCTTCAATTCCTTTATCGGACGCGTAACAGAGGCTACCTTATCCTGCACATATAACTGGACTACTTCCTCTCCTGCACACTTACCGGTATTAGTCACTTTTACCGACACCTCCGTATGGACGCCTGCAGCCTTGCCCGGCAACAAATTCAAATCAGAATATCCAAAATCCGTGTACGAAAGCCCATATCCGAAAGGATAGGCAGGCTCAGTGGAAGCATCGATATAGGATGCCTTATAAGTCTGTTGCAATGCGGTAGGACGGCCGGTACTCTTATTCTGATAATAAATGGGAATCTGTCCTACGTGTGCAGGAAATGTCATGGGCAATTTAGCCGAAGGATTATACTCTCCCCACAACACATTGCATATGGCATTGCCGGCCTCACTTCCCAGCCACCAAGTACACAGCACCGCATCAGCATGTTCCCTTATCTCATTGAAGATTACCGGACGCCCACACATGACAAGAGCAATGACAGGCTTTCCAGTCTTTGCCAGTTCCGATACCAGCTTCTGCTGACCCTCTGGTATGGCTATATTCACTTTGGAAGCCTTCTCGCCACTCTGACCGAATCTCTCGCCTACCGCCACAACAATGACATCCGAAGCCTCAGCAGCCTGCAATGCTTCCTGCAATCCGGTCAACAGATTGCTCTTCATATCATAGCCTTCAGCATAGTTCACCTCCAGTCCTTTCCGGACCAGTGCATCATACAAGGTCACCACTTTGCTCCGGTCCGTAGTGGCGGCCCAAGCGCCTGCCATATCGTACTGGGATTTTGAGAGTCCTCCTATCAAGCTATCTTCCTCGTCTGTGCCGTCAACGGAAGCACAGATTCCCTATTCTCCAGCAATACAACGGAACGCTCGGCCATGCGGAGCGAAGCATTGCGGACTTCGGGCGCATTGAGTATTCTGGCCGCTCTTTCCGGATTACAGTAGCGAAAAGGGTCCTCAAACAATCCCAACTCATATTTCTTCTCCAATATACGCCGTACTGCATCATCAAGCACACTCTCCTTTACTTTCCCTTCTTGAACAAGCTCCTTCAGATAAGTCAAGTAGCAGGTACTTACCATCTCCATGTCCAGACCAGCATTCAACGCTTTGGCTGCGGCATCTTTCTTGTCAGCAGCATAACGGTGGTTCACCAATTCCTCTACCGAATTATAATCGGACACAACAAATCCCTTAAATCCCCACTGCTCTCTCAATAGCCGGTTGAGCAAGAAATCATTGGCAGTACAAGGAATATTATTAAAATCATTGAAAGCACTCATCACGGTAGCTGCTCCCGCCTCTATGGCCGCCTTATAGGGAGGCATATAAAAATTGGCAAAGTGGCCCATTGACATATCCACACTATTATATTCCTTTCCTGCTATCGGTGCACCATATCCGGCAAAATGTTTCATACATGCCATGACAGTCGTCGTGTCCGCCAAATCGTCTCCTTGCAAGCCTCTGACACGCGCCTCCGCTACCCGCGAACCATAATAAGGGTCCTCACCGGCCCCTTCCATGACGCGTCCCCAACGTGCGTCCCACGAAATATCCACCATCGGGGCAAAAACCCAGTTCAAACCATCGGCGGCACTTTCCAAAGCATTGTAGCGTGCAGCTTCCTCAATCATGGCCAAATCGAAACTTGCAGCTTCGGCAAGCGGAAGCGGAAATCCGGTACGATAGCCGTGGATAACATCCAGTCCGAAAATTAAAGGAATACGCAAACGCGATTGCAAAGCAAGCTCTTGATAACGGCGTATATCCTTTACTCCTATCACATTCAGCATAGAGCCTATTCTGCCTTGCCGGACATACTCTTCTTTAGGAATATTTCCACCGTCGGGTCCGGTAAAATTCCCCCGGTAGGTGCATTGTGCAAGCTGGCCTATCTTTTCGTCCAGCGTCATCTGCTTCATCAAGCCTGAGATGAATTTCTCCTTCTCCGTAGTTTGTGCCGAGGTAAAGGTGTTACCAAGTCCCCACAGACAAACCATCAGTATTATTATCTTTTTCATACTGCCATTCTTGTTTTGATATTTATTTTATCATAAAACAACAGTTGCCTTCAATGGTAAATCAGCTGAAGAAGGACCTGCCAGAATCTCAAAAGCCCCCTTTTCCACTACAAACCGATGTGATTCCACATCATAGTAGGCAAAGGCTTCCTCATCCAGCAATATCCGGACGCGCTTGGTTTCACCCCTCTTCAAGTAAACCTTATCGTAGCCTTTCAACTCCTTCAATGGACGCGGAACAGAACATTCCACATCCCGCACATATACCTGAGCCGCTTCCGCAGCATCCATCTTTCCGGTATTCTTGATGTCAAAGCTTACCGTAACCCGGTTTCCACCCGTCTTCTCAACACTCAGATTACTGTATTCAAAACTACTGTATGACAGTCCATACCCGAAAGGATAGAGCGGCTGCTTTCCGTTCCGGTCATATCCCCTATAACCTACGAAAACACCTTCGGCATACTGCACCCGTTTATGAGGTACATTGCGATTGTCATAATAATTACCATATACCGGATTATCTTCCCATTTCTCCTCGATGCAGACTGGTAGTTTGCCACTTGGCGAAAGCTTGCCCGTAATGATTTCGGCAAGGGCCTTTCCACCCTCCTGCCCCGGATACCATGCCATCAAAATAGCTTGTACATTCTGCCCCCAATTGCAGAAATCTATTCCACCTCCGGCATTCACTACTACAGCCACATTATCATGAAATGAAGCCACTTTATTAATGAGATATTCCTGCCCGTATGACAATGCAAACGGACGGTCGAACCCTTCACCTTCCGTACTGCTGTTGAACCCGGCACATACAATAACATTCCTGGCATGCTTCAGTGAAGAGGCCAAACGCTCCTCATCCATCATTCCTGCCTGGAAACTGACAGTCGCCTCACCCACATTATCAAAATATTCAATACGCAGCCGGTATATCTCCCTGCACTGACCTGCATAAATGCACTGCGGGTACTGAATGAATGGTTCCCCCAATCTCCGGTAATCAGCTTATCGTTTACAAACAGACGGTATCCGTCATCGCCAGCCAGCTGGAACTTGACAGTTCCATCCTTGTCAGCCTTGTAAACTCCCGTCCAACGGGCAGAAAACTGATCTATCGGCATGCCGTCGAACGGTGCACCGTATTTCCAGGCATAGTCTATGGCAGGCTCTATGGCAGCTTGAAAGAGTTCTCCGGTAAGATTACGAGTATTATAATATTCGCTCTTAAAACCGTTTTGCGTAAAACTGTCATCCGTATAGATCTGTTGGGACATATCCTTATAAAGAATGCTGTCAGACAACAGCTCTATCTGTCTGCCGCCCTTCAACTGAACCATGCCGTCATAGAGTGACACTACCGAATAAGGGGTGACAAATCCGCTTCCTCCTCCTGTGGGAATAATATCGGCATTAGGCCCGATTACCAATGTTCTACCGTTCCGGTAAGGCAACGTACCGTTATCATTTTTCAATAAGACTACTCCTTCTCTCGCCAAGTCAAGTGCAATTTCCTTAGACTGTGCATTATCTTTATCGATAGATTTATCTTCTCTCGGAGTATCAAGTGCTCCAAAAGCAATCAATGTCTGGAGTATATGCCGGACTTTGGCGTCAATGGTCTCTTCCTTCACGATACCATTCTCTAATGCCGGAATAAGAATTTCCCTGGTCATGAATTTACCGACGGGCATTTCCAAATCCAACCCTCCATTAGCGGCTCCCACACCGGAATATACAGATGTCCAGTCAGACATCAGGATACCTTTAAATCCCCACTGCTTGCGCAGTACATCAATGTTCAGCCAGCTGTTTTCGGTGGCATGTACCCCGTTCAGCGGATTATAGCTATCCATGACCGCCCCTACTCCTGCTTCCTGCACAGCTTTTCGGAACGCGGGAAAATAAATTTCCTGCAACGTGCGTTCATCCACATCTGAACTGGCATGATGCCTGCTCCACTCCTGGTTATTGGCTGCAAAATGCTTCACCGTAGCCATAACTCCCTCTTCCTGCACTCCCAAGATATATTCTTTAGCAGTTTCGCCCGTCAGATAAGGGTCTTCACCAAAATACTCATAGTTTCGCCCGCATAGAGGAGAACGGTAGATATTGACTCCGGGCCCCAACAGAATACTTACCCCACGGGCCTTTGCATCCCGGGCCAAACCATGTCCCAGTTCTCTAGCCAACTTACGGTTCCATGTTGAAGCCGACAAGATGCCACAAGGATACAAGGTACTTTGAGTATTGTTACGTATGCCTTGCGGACCATCGGCCATCCTGATTTCGGGTATGCCAAGCCGGGGTACAGCCCGGATATAAAAAGATTTGGGACCGGAAATGTAATCGATTTTTTCTTCCAGCGTCATTTGAGAAACCAACTCCCTGGCACGCTGCTCTGCCTGGGGAGTAATACACACCTGTGCTTTTGCCGTGATTGCACAACAAAGCAATAGCCCGCTTAAGGCTACTTTCTTTTTAATCTTCATTTTGTCTATTTTACTACGTGTTTGTTATATTGCCGGGCACGTCCCGACCAACTTTCTTTCTTCTCAATCAATAAAAAACCGTGTCCCTTCATCCAACAACGAAGAAACACGGTCGAAAGTTATTAAGAAAATTCTGAATCTACAAGAAAGTGGACAAAAACATGTCTGTCCTGCCATCAATAAGTAAGACGTATGCCGGCCTGCAACGTAAAGTTACACGGGTTCTCCTTGCGTATAGTCTGTATCGACGAACCGTCATCAAAGAAATAAGATACTCCCGGTTCCACATACAGACCCACCCTATTGCTTATGTTATACTGGGCACCGACAGCACCCATGACAGAAAGCTGTACCGGTTTCACAGTCTCACTCTCAGTACCAATCTTGCCATACACACATTTTTCAATGGCACCCCCCGCCGAAACATACATCGTAAAGTTCTTTGTATCCACAAAGTTCCAGTTGGCCCGTACCGGAATGCCAATATAATGCAGCTTCTGGCTTATCTTTTCCGAGCTGCCCTCATACCTTACGTCAGAAGCAAGATAGGTATACGTCAGCCCGCTTTCCACAGAGAAGCCCTTCGCCAAGTTTTTCCGCACCGAAACACCGAAACTGAGCGGTTGTTTGTGGTCTATATCCGCAATTTCCTTTTCGCGTCTTTGCAGATAGGGCATACCATCCTTAAAAACCAGTTCCTGCCCGTCGGGAATAGTAACAATGCCATTGGCCGTAGAGGATAAATCTACGTTACCGCCATAAATAGGACTTCCGGGCATGTAGCCCGACATCACATTCGCTTCCCCTTCATTCGCCAATGAAAAACCTCCAGTATTTCCTACGGACAAGCCAACCGCCCATCCTTTAGCATCCCTGCCAGAACTGTTTTTTTCCGGAAGATGCAGTTTGTCCCGGCCTGACGGACGATAGCGGTTTTCCCTTGTTCTCTCCGGTTCCTCTGTCTGCATTGCAGTTTCATGGTCCGTATCTTCCACTACCGGTTCTTCTGCCTGCTGCCCAATACCGACAGCCTCATCTGCTGTTTCAACCGGCAACATTTCCTCCTGCTGTTCATCGCCAAGCGATATTCTGATATGTTGTGCAACCAAAGGGTGACTTGCCTCCCTATTGGGTGCCGATGCATTTCCATGTGCCCGATAAGCAGGCTCTATGGAATTAGCCCGTACGGCAGGTACCGTCTGTTCCGGCAAGACGTCCGGAGCCACAGCCAAAGCGGGCACTGACGTATGCCGCATTTCATGCCCTACCGGACTCTGCAACAGCCACAGACTGACGGACGATACCGCCACCAGCAACACAGCTGCCGCGGCCACCGCCCAGCGACGGAAAGGTATCATCCTATGCGATCCGGTTATCGGAGCTCCGGAAACGGACAATTCCTTTTCCAACCGCTCCCATCCGGCAACCGGCAGCGGTTCGGAATAGTCTTCCAGCTTGTCCTTTATCTTTTTCAACCACAATTCATCTTCCATACGTTCCTTCATTTAATCATTTCTTTTCATCCACTCACGTACTTTTGCCGCTAAAGTCGCTTTAGCACGCGTCAACTGCGAGGCAGAGGATTTTTCATTAATTCCCAATAGTCGAGCAATCTCCTTATGGGATTTCTCTTCAAAAATATATAAGTTGAATACGGTACGATAGCCGGCAGGCAATTCACTGATAAACTGCATCAGTACCTTTTGAGGAATGACATCTATTGACGAACCTTCCGGTTCCTCATAAGCTTCGGGTGCATTCTCCAAGGCCGATGACTGATTCATCACATCATTTTTCCGCAAATACTGCAATACCGTATTCACCATTACGCGTTCCATCCATGCCCGCAGAGAACCCTCTCCCCGCCAAGTGAACTTATCGAAAGAATCAAAAAGCTTCAGAAAACCGTCATGCATCAGGTCTTGGGCAGTCTCCCGGTCACCTGCATAACGGAGGCATACGCTGAGCATGCGTCCCGCATAGCGCTCATACAGTTCTTTGCGGGCAAGATTGTCTCCTTGCCTACAGCGTTCTGCCAATTCCTGTTCTTCCATTCTCTCTTTTAACACGTGTTTACCTTATAAATGCAACCGGCGCAAAAATACTGCATCAGGCAGAGAAGAAAATCATACTTTCATTTCTTTAACAGTATACTACGCAGTATTTAGCTTTTCACCGCATTTCCTGAATACAAAAATAAGTTTTAAACAGAAAAAGAGCTAAAACCTACCACTTATGAAGAAACTGAGAATGACATTGGCAGCATTCATGCTTTTATTCCTGACTGCCATTGTATTGCAATCATGCCTGGACGATTGGGATGACAAATATGACACTTTGTTCGCCGTAGGTACGGTAAAGGTCATCGAAGGAAAAGACTACTATTTCTCACTGGACGAAGGCAGTAAACTATATCCCAGTGACACAACCTATGTTCACGACTATGCCGTAATAGACGGCCAGAGAGCTTTCATCTACTTCCGCGAACTGGAAGAGAAACTTCCAGGCTACGAATACAATGCCCAAATAAAGCACATCGAAAACATTCTGACCAAAGACATCTACTCCATGCCTGCCGAAAAGGCGGACAGTATCGGAGACGACAACATCAACGCCACGGATTTATGGATTACGGGCGAGTATCTGAACATCAAATATCAATTCTACCACAGCAACAACGAAGATAAGAAGCACATGCTGAACCTGGTCATCAATGAAGCATCCACCGGCGAAAACGACAAACCGGATTACGTCAATCTCGAATTCCGCCACAATGCCTACAATGACAGCCAGCTCACGCTGGGCACCGGACTGGCCTCCTTCAAGCTGGACAATATAGCGGAACAGCTGAAAGAGAAAAAAGGGCTGAACATCCGTGTAAAAAGTCTATATGACGGTGAACGGTTCATGACCATAGACATTAAAAAAGGAAACAACTAAATCTCCTGAAAACACATCTTTCAACATCTCAATGAGAAGCGGAGTGACATTTCAATAGGTTGCTCCGCTTTATTTTTCCATAACTTATCAGAATTCATTGTTCAGGCAAGTCAGCCTCAACGAACCGTTGAACGCTTCGGCAGACAATCGTGTCCTGACCTGCACCTGCACGCTGCTCTTCGGCTGGACATCAAAATAATTGTCGCTATACACACTTTCATTGTCAGCAACGGACAAGCATACGGCACGGGCAAACTTATCTGCCGATACCATCACTTCATATCCGCCTTCAATGGAATGGACTTCGGTCTGCAAATCCACCTTCGGATAATCATATCCTTCTGCTTGCCCAGACAGTAGTTGTTATGGTACACCCTGCCCGATTTGTCCGTATAGTCTACGCGGACATATACCGTTCCTCTGTCCGTCCCCTCCAGCAGCTTGGCAAGCGGTGCGGAAAAACAGACACGGCTGTCATTGCCGGAGATGCCGACAGACTTGTCCCAGTGACGAACCACGGTTCCGTCGAACTGGCAGACCTGGAGCTGCAGCCGGCCGGAAGTATTCTCCAAGCGGTCGGACACTGCATATACTTTCAAATCATCCCCCTCCACTACCGGAGAAATCAGGATGTCATCATAGGCCTTGCGGACATAATAGTGCTGCGCCTTCCAGCGTCCGTAATAGTCACGGCTCGCCCAGGAAGCTACGGGCCAACAGTCGTTGTGCTGCCAGAAAAGTGTCCCCATATTATACGGCATCTGGCGGCGGTGCGACTCGATGGCCGTCTTGATGGCATCTCCCTGCAACACATGATTCATATAAAGGAATGCCCGGAAATCACGCGGCTTTTTATATTCATTCAACAGATAAGTCTCAATCAGCCCGTTGGCATGGTCGCCACCACGCTGATGGGACATCATCACCTCGGAACGTATATCCCAGTCTTCGGGGTAAGGAGCGTAACGCTTGACGGACTCGAACTCTGGAAAAGACTGAAAGCCGTACTCGCTGAAAAAGCGGGATTTCTCGCTGTCATAATCGGAAATGGGTGCTTTACCATGCCAGACACTCCAATAGTGACGGTCCCCGTCAGTAGTACCGGACATCTCTCCCTCGAATGCGAAAGGAGAAGAAGGCCAATAGAAGGTTCCGGGTGCATACTCCCTGACCACCCCGGGTAAGGTGACATGATACTGCTGCCGGTACTGTGCCCAAATCTTGTCGGCATATTCCTTGTTCTGCCGTTCTATCTCGCGCTTCCAGCCCCAGCCCAGCCAGGCATCCTGGCATTCATTGTTTCCACACCACAAAGCAATGCAGGCATGATTGCGCAAACGTTTCACATTGTCCACCGCCTCCTGGCGGATATTATCGAGCAGGGCGCCTTCTGCCGGATACATGCTGCAGGCAAACATGAAGTCCTGCCAAATCATGATTCCATACTCATCACACAAATCATAGAAGACATCGTTCTCATAGATACCTCCACCCCAGACACGCAACATATTCATGTTTACACCGGCGGCATCGAGAATCGTCTTTTTATAATTCGTGGGAGTGACGCGCGGCAGGAAGTTATCCGAAGGGATGTAATTGGCTCCTTTGGCAAAAACCGGACACCCGTTCAGCTCTATATAGAAAGTATGCCCGTCCTTATCCGGCTGATGCACCACCTTCAAAGAGCGTATGCCCACCCTTTCGGTTTTAGAGTCCAGCAATTCCCCGCCTGCAATGATGTCCGTACGGAAACGGTAAAGAAAAGGCTCCCCCAGTCCATTACTCCACCACAGCTTCGGCTTGTGAAGAACGAAATCAACGGTCACCCGATTGGTGCCTCGCTTCAAATCCGCCTGCCGCTCGCCAAGCACTCTTCCGGTAGCCTCGTCCGTTATCGTGACCAGCACTCCGTCCATATCCTTATCGGCATCCAGCTCCACATGTCCGGCAATCACGGCCCTGCCTGCACCGACTTCCTTCTGCTCGATAAACACATCGTTGATTCTTGAATCGCTCCAAGCCCTGATATACACCGGACGCCAGATGCCGGAGGTAACCAGACGCGGCCCCCAGTCCCAGCCATAATGATAACCCGCCTTACGGGCAAAAATGCTTATCTTCTTGTTGAACAAGCCCCCGTTTTCAGACTGGTCATTGGATGCCGGATACTGGTAGGGAAGTGCATCCCATTTGGGGACGTCTATCTTTACCGGCGAATGGAAGTACACCTTCAGTATATTATTCTCCTCTCTGATGTACTGCCTGACGGGGATAGACCAGCGGCGAAACATATTGTCCGCTTTCAGTATACATTCATCATTCAAATAAACGTCAGCGTAAGTATCCAGCCCCTCGAACACAAGCTCCATATTCTCTTTCCGCATCATGTCGGCAGCAAGAGTAAAGCAAGTTTCATAAACCAGTCTTCCTTGTCAATCCATTGCAATCCCCGTTCGTTCAGCCGGAAAAACGGGTCTTCAATAATCTTGTTCTGCAGCAAGTCCGTGTGGACTACTCCCGGAACTGTAGCCGGATACCAATTGGTCAGTCTCGCCTGCCGGAATTTCCAGCCTTCATGAAGGTTCTTCACCGCTGTTTTTAGTTTCATACGAGTGTGTTTCATAGTTTTCTTTGACTACTCTAAATTACAGATAGACAAAAATACGACATTCAAAGGATACTTTATAATATCCTTTTAACGAAACATGATACAATCCCGTACACACCTACCGGGTCAGCACCGCTGCACATCTGCTGCAGTGTGACTGCAAACGTGTTGCAGCGCTACTGCATATATGCTGCAGTGACACTGCATATGTGATGCAGCGCCGCTGCAAAGCTGAATGCAGTAGCACTGCAAAAAGCATGCACTTGCTTTGCAGTGGCAATGCATTATCCCATCGCCCAAAGCGCATCCCCCCCTAAAAAACTTTTTT
>NZ_BAKJ01000010.1 GCF_000614125.1 Bacteroides rodentium JCM 16496 | reverse complement strand
TTAAGATACTCTCTCTATTCGCTTTTCTTTTCGCAAATCATTTCTGTTCTACTATAAAAAGTATTTTATGAGCTTTTTCTAAGTTTCTTTCTGGTCTTTTTTTTTCTTTCACATTCGTCACATAGCCCGCTATGCTTCTCATGAGAAAAAAGAAAAATCCTCAAAAATCAAACTTAGTAAAATGCTCAAATAAAATCAAAACAGTTTCTAAGTAATATTATTCTTCGGCCTGGAACTTGCGGCTTACTTTCATCAGATTGATGGTGTAGGTCACAATGTTTTGGGCTTCTTGTATCATAGTCAGGTATACCATGCTGACTTTGATGCTGCCGCTCTGGCTTTGGATGCGTTGCAGTTCTTCGCGTTTCAGGTGGGACAACTGTCCGTTGAGGTCGTTGGCTTTGCGGATTTCTGTTTCCAGTTCATCAAAATTGTTCGTTTCCAGCTTGTGGCGGCATACTTGCAACAGATAGCAGATGTCTTCGGCTACGTCTGTAAATTCTCCTTTCTGAATGGCATCCAGCGGCTTGAAGTTATTGTCTATGTGCTCCAAGCAAGGTTCGCAAAGACGACCTACGCTGTACACCAGTTCGCTGGCAAAGTCGTTGCCTTGATAGTAATAGAGTCCTTTTTCCAGTACGGTATTGTTGTCGAGGCGGCACATGGCAAGTGTTCCGGTACGCTTCATCTGCTTGATGAGTTGTTTCTCGAATTTTACTGAGCCCATGGCACGACGCAGTCCGCGTAGATTCTCGTGTAGGAAGGAAGTGACGGTGCGTTCAAAATTCTCTTCTGTGAATTCCATAATCTTCACCAGTTCTTCACGGGTATGCTTACGGAGCAATTCGATGACTTCGTTGTTGTCCGTACTCTTCATCAATTGTTTCAGAGTCTCGTTGCCTTTTTCTTTCTCCTTGCGCTTTTTGTACATCACTTGGCTACGAATCAGCATGAAGACTGCCAGACCAATCAGCGCCAGGATGGCAACCGTACCACCGAAATGGATAATCAGTGCTACGAAGAAACAGATGGTGAACGCTGCTCCGGCAGTGATGAACCAACCGCCGATAACGCTGAGCACACCCGTAATGCGGAATACCGCCGAATCACGTCCCCAGGCACGGTCGGCAAGCGATGTACCCATGGCTACCATAAAGGTGACGTAAGTGGTGGAAAGGGGAAGTTTCAAGGAAGTTCCCAAGGCGATGAGCAGACCGGCCAATACGAGATTGACGGAGGCGCGAACCAAGTCAAAAGCGGCGCCGTCGGCTATGATGGCTTCATCCTTCTGGAAACGGGTATCAATCCAGCGTTTGCTGCTTTCGGGCATGATTTTTGAGATGCCATTTGCCATAGTCATACTGAAGCGCACCAGTGTACGGGCTATAGGAGTGCTTCCGAAGTTTTCCTCACCTTCGTCCTGGCGGGAGAGGTCGACGGAGGTCTTGATGACGTTGTGTGCTTTCTTAGAGGTGCAGAGGGCATATACCATGATGGCTCCGGCTCCAAAGAGGAAGTACCAGGCGTTTTTGCCGGACCGAGCAGTGAGGACATCAGGAAACCGTCGGCTCCTGCGGCTGTACCATTGGCTGTATAATCTACAAATGAGGAGTAACCGGCAAGGGGCACGCCGATGAAATTCACCAGGTCGTTTCCTGCGAAGGCCAAGGCAAGTGCGAAAGTACCCATAAGAACCACTACTTTGAAGACATTTACCTTACACCAATGTAATATTTGCATCAAGATGGTAAAGAAAACGAAAAAGCCGGCAATCAGCAGACCGGTGTTGTCGTTTACCCATTGTTTGTTTTCGGGAGTCATGAACGAGCTGTCTTTCAATCCCTTTATCAGCATGAAGTAGATGATGGAAGTGGCGGCTATACCACCGAACAGCGCGATGCTGTATTTCATCTTTTTTTTGTAGTTGAAGGTGAATATGATACGTGCGAGCCATTGTACCAGCATACCGAAGAAGAAGGCGATGGCTACGGAAAGGAAGATACCCATAATGACCGACAAGGCCTTGTCGGTATTGATGAGATCGCCGAGTCCCAGTGCATCGTTACTGTATACCTTGATAAGGGCCAGTGCAAATGTACCTCCCAAAAGTTCGAACACCATTGAAACTGTGGTGGAGGTTGGCATACCCATCGTGTTGAAAACGTCAAGCAGTACAACGTCCGTCAACATGACGGCAAGCAGGATGCACATGATTTCGGCAAAATAGAAATGCTGTGGTTGGTAGATGCCGTGCCGTGCTATATCCATCATACCATTGGATAAGGCTGCTCCGATGAATACACCCACGCCTGCAATGAAGAGCATGGTTTTGAAGGATGCCGCCTTTGCCCCGACAGCCGACTGAAGAAAGTTGACCGCATCATTACTGACACCTACCACGAGGTCGAAAATCGCGAGTACAAACAGAAAGATGACGATACCCAGATAAATTGTTTCCATAGACATGTATTTTATTTCCTGCTGCAAAGGAAAGAATTTGGTGTTGCAGGGAAATGTCATACATGTTACAGAAATGTTACAAAGCGATTGACGATTGATAATTATCGCTAATCCTTAATCCCTTGTTTCAAGTATTCGTAAAAGCTATATTGCGACCGTACCTTCTCCTTTTGCGGTCGTGACGACTTCCAGCGGTTCTGCAACCGGTCGTCCACAAAGCAGGCTTTCCGTTTGTCCGACAGTTGTATGTCGAGCATATCGATGAGCTCCTGCTTCAAGTCCGGGTCCAGAATGGGGGTGACAGCTTCGATACGGCGGTACAAGTTACGCCGCATCCAGTCCGGCGAGCCGAGGAAGAGCTTGGGTGCGCCGCCGTTGCCGAAGTACCATACACGGGCATGTTCCAGGAAGGTATCCACGATGCGTGTCACGCGGATATTGCGGCTGTACTCCTGCCCGGGGATGAGGCAGCAGATGCCGCGGACAATGAGGTCTATCTCTACACCGGCTTGCGAGGCTTCGTAGAGGCGGTCTATCATGGCGGGGTCTTGCAAGGCATTCATTTTTAGGATAATCCGTCCTTGCTTGCCTTGCCGGGCCAGTTCTATTTCGTGATTGATGAGGCGGTTCAGCTCCGGTATCAGGTTGAAGCGGGCCACAAGCAGGCGGTGGAACACCGGATTTTCCTTCCCCTGCAGCGTACGGAACAAGTTGTGCAGGTCGTTTACAATCACCGGGTTGCAGGTGAATAGTCCGCTGTCCGCATAGAGGGTGGCGGTCTTTTCGTTGAAGTTGCCGGTGCTGATGTAGGCGTAGCTTGTCAGTTTGCGCCCTCCCTTGTCGCGGCGTAGTACGAGGGCTACTTTGGCATGTACCTTTAGTCCCGGTATGCTGTAGATGATATTGATACCGGCGGCTTTCATCATCTCGGCGGTGGCGAGGTTGTTCTCCTCATCGAAGCGGGCTTTCAGTTCCACAAAGACGGTGACTTTCTTTCCGTTCTGTGCGGCGGCTATCAAGGTGTTGATGACGGTGGAGTTCTCTGCCACGCGATATTGGGTCACCATGATTTCGCGCACGGTGGGTTCATGGACGGCTTCATATAGGAAATGGATGAAGTGGTCGAAGGAGTGGTAGGGATAATGCAGCAGCAGGTCCTTCTTCTCCACATAGCGGAAGATGGATTCGCGTTCGTCCAGGCAGGTCAGCTTCATGGGCTGGGGTTTCTTGATGGGGCGGACGGTCTGGTCGGGGTTGGGCAGATGCCGCAGGTCTTCCAGGTTGAGGTGCTTGTCTCCCGGCACCAGCTCCCGGCGGTCTATGCGGTAGGCATCTACCAGAAAGTCGAGGAAGTCCTGGGGCATGGCGCGGTCGTATACAAAACGGCACACGGCGCCTATCTTGCGTTTCTTTACCTTCTTCTTCACCTGCTCGATGATTTCGGAGGTATTGGCGGCATCGTCTATCAGAATATCCGCATCGCGTGAAATTTTGATGCAATAACTGCTGTCCACTTCATAACCGGGGAAGATGGTATCCAGATTGGCCTTGATGATGTCTTCAATGAACATCAGATAATAGTCTTTCCCCACCTTGGGCAGCTGGATGAAGCGCGGCACTTTGCTGTACGGCAGTTTCATCACGAAATACTGGATGCGGTTTGGAGAACCGGCGGGGGCTCCTTTCAGATGAAGCCGTACGGCCAGATAGAGACGGTTGTCGCGCAGGAATGAAATCACCTTGTCCTTGCTTACGGGCACCGGGGCCAGATAGGGGAATATCTCTTCGCGGAAGAAGCTGCGCACGAAGTCGTGGTGAAACGGTTCTACGTTGCGGCTTTGGTAGAAGATGATGTGGTGCTTCCGCAGGGCGGGCAGTATCTTCTGTTCGTAGATGCGGATACGTTCCTCCAGTTGGCGGTTGACTTCCCGGTTGATTTCATCTACCAGTTCGGCGGCAGACTGCACAGTCTCTTCATCGCTTTGCGAGGCTCCGGTGGCTATGGCCTTATGGTCGGCCACGCGTATCTTGTAGAATTCTTCCAGATTGGAAGAGTATATGGAAATAAAGTTGATGCGTTCGTATAGAGGCAACGTATCGTCTTCGGCTTCCAGCAGTACGCGGTAGTTGAAGGAAAGCCAGCTGATGTCACGTTTGAAATATCTGTTGTCCATGGTATTAAGGTGTTAATGTGGCATATTGGCACATTACCACATTGTATTCTCCCCAAATATAATTACCTTTGTCCTAATAAACAAAGGAAAGATGACAAAAGTTGGTTTATTATCGGATACGCATGGCTACTGGGATGAAAAGTACCTGCAATATTTTGAGGGATGTGATGAAATATGGCACGTCGGCGACATCGGGTCGCTGGAAGTGGCACAGAGGCTGGCGGCTTTCCGTCCCTTCCGCGCCGTGTATGGCAATATTGACGGGCAGGAGATACGGCAGCTCTATCCGCAGATTCTCCGTTTCACGGTGGACGGGGCGGAGGTGCTGATGAAGCATATCGGCGGTTATCCCGGCAACTACGACCCTTCCATCAAGGGCAGCATTCTGGTGCGTCCCCCAAAACTGTTCATCAGCGGGCACTCGCATATACTGAAGGTGAAGTATGACAAGACGTTGGATGTACTCCACATCAATCCGGGCGCTGCGGGCATTCAAGGTTTCCATAAGGTGCGTACGATGGTACGCTTTGCCATTGACGGGGGAACGTTCAAAGATTTGGAGGTGATAGAACTTGCTGGTTGATGATGTAGTTTGTTTATTTCCAATGGATTGTATTTACCGATTGTTTACGCTATGATGTAAAGGTTGTTACACACCGAGGTAAAGGCTGTTACACACCGAGGTAAAGGTCGTTACACACCGGGGTAAAGGTCGTTACACGCTGCGGTAAAGACCGTTTCATCAAGGGGTGACGGTCGTTATGTACTGAAGTAAGCAAAACAATGTACCGGGGTAAGTAAAGCAATGAAGCAAAAAGATGAAACCAAGCCTTCGCCGAATCGGATTTTTCCATTATCTTTGTGCCCGAATAGCAAGTAGAGCCGTGGGGCATCGTCCTCCTTCTTATTTTATTCTCCATTTTGAAGTATCACCGAAAAAGAACTGAAATATGAAAGGAATTATTCTTGCAGGTGGCAGTGCCACTCGTCTCTATCCGTTGTCCAAGGCTATCTCCAAGCAGATAATGCCCGTCTACGACAAGCCGATGATATACTACCCGCTCTCTACACTGATGTTGGCGGGGATTCGCGAAGTGCTTATCATCTCTACTCCACGTGACCTGCCCATGTTCCGCGAGCTGCTGGGAACCGGCGAAGAACTCGGCATGTCCTTTTCCTATAAGATACAAGACAATCCCAACGGACTGGCACAAGCCTTTGTGCTGGGTGCGGAGTTCTTGGACGGCGGGCCGGGCTGCCTCATCCTGGGCGACAACATGTTCTACGGTCAAGGCTTCTCCGCCATGCTGAAGCGTGCCGCTTCCATCGACAAGGGTGCCTGCATCTTCGGCTATTACGTCAAGGACCCCCGTGCCTACGGTGTAGTGGAGTTTGATGCCAACGGCAAAGCCATTTCGCTGGAAGAGAAACCCGCAGAACCTAAAAGCAACTATGCCGTCCCCGGACTGTACTTCTACGACTCCACCGTGACAGAGAAAGCCGCCTCCTTGAAGCCCTCTGCCCGTGGCGAATACGAAATTACCGACCTCAACCGTCTCTATCTGGACGAGGGCACGCTGAAAGTGGAGCTCTTCGGCCGTGGCTTTGCCTGGCTCGATACCGGCAACTGCGACAGCCTGCTGGAGGCCAGCAATTTTGTCGCCACCATCCAGAACCGTCAAGGCTTCCGCGTGAGCTGTATCGAAGAGATTGCCTGGCGCAAGGGCTGGATAGATGTAGAGCAACTCTATCACCTCGGCGAACAGCTCGGCAAGACCGAATATGGCAAATACCTGATGGAACTGGCGGAATCGAAGCGATGAACTCTTTGTTCCCCAAAAAGAGAAGGAGAATAGTTCTCCTATAAAGGCCCGCTGACTTTAATTTTTAATTTATAATTTTTAATTCTCATGAAGACTTATCTCGTAACCGGTGCCGCCGGTTTTATCGGCGCCAACTATATTAAATACATCCTGGCAAAACATAATGATATTAAAGTGGTGATACTGGATGCCCTGACCTACGCAGGCAATCTGGGCACCATTGCCAATGACATTGACGACGAACGTTGCTTCTTTGTAAAAGGTGACATCTGCGACCGCGTGCTTGCCGACGAACTGTTTGCCAAGTATAAATTCGATTACGTAGTGAACTTTGCTGCCGAGAGCCACGTAGACCGTAGTATAGAGAATCCCCAGCTCTTCCTGATGACCAACATCCTGGGCACACAAAACCTGCTTGACGCCGCCCGCCGTGCCTGGGTCACGGGCAAGGACGAGTCCGGTTATCCCACTTGGCGCAAAGGCGTCCGCTACCACCAAGTGTCTACCGACGAAGTTTACGGCTCGCTTGGTGCCGAAGGCTACTTCACGGAGCAAACCCCGCTCTGCCCGCACAGCCCTTACAGTGCCAGCAAGACGAGTGCCGATATGGTAGTGATGGCCTATCACGACACCTATAAGATGCCCGTCACCATCACCCGTTGTTCCAACAACTACGGTCCTTATCACTTCCCCGAAAAGCTGATTCCGCTTATCATCAAGAATATTCTCGAAGGCAAGAACCTCCCCGTCTATGGTGACGGCAGCAACGTGCGCGACTGGCTCTACGTGGAGGACCACTGCAAGGCCATCGACCTGGTTGTCCGCGAGGGTGTGGAAGGCGAAGTCTACAACGTAGGCGGTCACAACGAAAAGACCAATCTTGAAATCGTGAAGCTGACCATTGCCACCGTCCGCCGCTTGATGGAGGAAGAACCCCGTTACCGCGCAGTGCTGAAGAAACAAGTAAAGGCCGCCGACGGCACGATTGACGTCAGCTGGATAAACGAAGACCTTATCACCTTCGTCAAAGACCGCTTGGGGCACGACCAGCGCTATGCCATTGACCCCACTAAGATTACCAATGCCCTGGGCTGGTATCCGGAGACGAAGTTCGAAGTCGGTATCGTCAAGACCATTGAATGGTACCTGAACAACCAGTCGTGGGTGGAAGAAGTGACCAGTGGCGACTATCAGAAGTATTACGAACAGATGTATGGAGGTAGGGGTTAATTCAGCGCCACCGCTAACAGCAATCCTAAGAACAGCATATTGCGCGACGTCTCGCCCAGTATGCTGTTCAGCTTTTTACCGCTGCCTATCTGTACCATCTTGCGCCACGTCAGCGCGTGCATGTAGAGGTAGACGCAGGGAGCCCAGATAAATTCCAGCGGAGTCAGCTTGCCCGTGTAGACAAACCAGAAGCAGAGCAGCACGGCGGCGATGCCCAGTGCCAGATACATATTCTCACCGAACTTCTTGCCGTAGCGCACCACCAGCGTACACTTGCCGCTCACGGCATCCTGCTCGCGGTCGCGATAGTTGTTCACCATCAGCAAGGTGTCTATGGCGAGGCCGCTGACGAGCGACAGCACCACCACATCCATATTCAGCGTATAGGCCTGCACGTAGTAGGTGCCGCATACGGGCACGAAGCCGAAGAACACCAGCACCAGTACGTCGCCCCAGCCCCGATAGGAGAGCAGTGTGGTGTAGAGGAAAGCAAACAGTATGCACACCACGCCCAGCACCACCAGCTCCCAGCCTCCGTGGGGCAGCTGCCCCCAGACGGTGAACAGCACTGCCAGCCCTGCCAGGCACGACAGCGTCAGTGCGATGCCGATGCCGGTTTTCATGGCGGCCGGCGTAATCCAGCCTTCGGCGCAGGCGCGTTGCGGCCCCAGCCGGTCTTGTCGGTCGGTTCCCTTCTGAAAGTCGAAAAGGTCGTTGATAAAGTTGGCGGCAATCTGCATGCCGCAGGCAAAGAGGGCGCACAGCAGGGCGGGTGCGGTCTTGAACTGTCCGTCGCTGAAGGCAAGGGCACTGCCCAGCAATACCGGGATGATGGCTCCCGTCAGCGTCTTGGGGCGGGCGGCGAGAAACCATGCGTAGGGTGAATTCTGTTTAATCTCGTTCATCGTAGTTCCAATTTAGTTCGGCATCTGTCAGCAAAAATACTGAAAATCCCTATATTTGCACCCACTTATGATGAAGAAGTTAGTCTACATATCCATTCTTTCTCTGCTGCTCTTGTCTTCCTGCCGTTCCAAGCGGATGATTACCGTGTCGTTGCCGCAGCCAGTCATGCAGGCAGGCAGCACGCAGCTTGGCGATACTATCGGGTTGCCTGCCCGCCTTTCGCCGATGTTCACCTTTGACCAGTCTGATTTGCGTAATGTCCGTCGCCAGCCGGCGAAGGGCAGGGCAAAGAAACAGCAGATAAAGAAAACGGCACCGGTGCAAAAGGCAATTGTGCAGCGGGGCACAAGAATCACATCGAAAACCACCCACGTAGGCTCGGCCTATAAGGGCGTCAGCCGCATTAAGACGTACGACTTCACGCATCGCGACGTGCCTGCCGCCTTCGAGGGCTTCCGCATCGCCTTTGTCTCCGACCTGCACTACAAAAGCCTGCTGAAGGAGGAGGGATTGAAGGACTTGGTCCGCCTGCTCATAGACCAGAAGGCCGACGTGCTGCTGATTGGCGGCGACTTTCACGAAGGCTGCCGGTACGTGCCGCCCGTCATGGCTGCCCTGGCGCAAGTGAAGACGCCATTGGGTACCTATGCCGTGCTTGGCAACAATGACTACGAGGCTTGCTATGACGACATCGTGCGCGAGATGAGGCATTATGGCATGCATCTGCTGGAGCATAAGGTGGACACCCTGCGGCGTGGCGGCGAGCGGATTCTTGTGGCGGGCGTGCGCAATCCTTTTGACTTGGCCAAGAACGGCACATCGCCCACACTCGGCCTTTCGCCCGACGATTTTGTAATCCTGCTGACGCATACGCCGGACTATGCCGAGGACGTCCCGGTGACAAACTCCGACCTCATCCTGGCCGGACACACGCATGGCGGGCAGGTGACGCTGTTCGGGCTTTATGCGCCGATAGTCCCCTCGCACTACGGGCAGCGGTTCCTCTCCGGGCTGAAGTACAATTCAAAGAACATCCCGATGATTGTCACCAACGGTATCGGCACTTCGCAGAAGGCCATCCGCATGTTTGCCCCCGCAGAGGTGGTGATGATTGTGCTGCACCGGCTGACGGACTGATTTATTCTTCGGGCATCAGCACCACTCCCAGTTTTTTCTTGCCATCCATCTTTACCACCATCGGCTGGCGGAAATGTACATGCCGCAGGTACTTCGTCTCGTGTACGGCAGGCTGTGCATTCAGGAATTCCTGGTTGTATACGCCGTCATTCATAAAGGCGTTGATGGTAAAGTATCCCACTCCAAAGGAGGTCAGGTTCTGGAAGAAGTGGGTTCCCTGGCTGGGGTCTACCCGGTAGTTGGTCAGTCCGGCTTCCACTATCACGCGGGCGGCGCTGATGTGCGGCCACTTCACGGGGATGCCGAGCCAGGTGTCACTGCTACCCCAGCGTCCGGGACCTACGAGGACATAGTTACGGCCTTCGTCCAGGAACTGCTGGTTCAGCTTCTCTATCTCCCAGGCAATCTCCTGGTTGTGGGAGGCACTATAGTCGTCTGTCTTCACATAGATAATGTCATGTATCTCGTTCATGATGCCATGTCCCAATGAGTTGTTGGAACGGAGCAGTACCTGGTTGTCTGGAATGGCGGTAAGGTCTTCATCCAGCATCTCCTTGGTGTCGACTATCGGGCGGATTTGCAGCAGGTAGAAGGTGCCGGTCTTGTCCTTCTCGCGGCTCATGGTGGCGGCAAACTCTATCTCTACGGGACGGCGCATCTCCTGCTCTCCGTATTTCAAAGCCAGTTGCAGGATGCGTGGCAGGGGGAATACGTCGTGTTGCAGGATGTTGGCAAAGGTGATGACTTTGCGTCCGCCGGGATAAAGCCCGTCGCGGATAATCTGGTCGTAAGGGTCGTAGGTGGAGGCTATGTAGTTCAGTGCTCCGTCCTTTTCCGCTTCTTTGACGTGCAGTTTCAGCAGGTTGAAGCCGTCGTCGATGGAGAAATCGTGACCGGCATTGCGCAGGTCGAGGGCGTAGAAGCGGGTCTGGGTCTCTTTGAGGGCAATCTCCATTTCGCTGGTTTGCAGCACCTGGTTGGGGTGATAGGGCGAGAAGCGGAGCGTCATGCCGCCATCCACAATATATTTGCCCAAGCCGAGTGCCAGGTTGACGATACCTTCTTCCGCTTTCTCGTCGTCGATGGGGTAGTAGTTGAGCGAACGCGCCACGCCGGACATGCTGGGGTAGTAGCGGTCACCATACTGGTTGCCCACTACCTCTTGCAGGATGACAGCCATCTTTTCCTGGTCGATAACGTTGCTCGTTGCCTGCATGTAGGCCTTCGAGTCGCGGAAGTAGACCGAAGCATATACTCCCTTGATGCATCGCTCAGCATGCGCAGCATCTCGTACTTGTCGTCCAGATAGGGAATCATATAGGTGTTGTAGATACCGGCGAAGGGCTGGTAGTGCGAGTCTTCCAACAACGAGGACGAACGGATGGCAAGGGGCGACTTCACCACGTCGAAGAAGGTGAAGAAGTCTTCCACCAGGCGGTCGGGCAGCTTGGCTTTGAGGAAGTAGCGCAGGATGACGTCATCGTCGGCATCGGACAAGGCTATCTGATACAGATTGTTGGTATCCATAAACTCATCGAACACATCGGTGCAGAGCACGATGGTCTTGGGGATGGCGACACGGGCATTCTCAAACTCTTCGAACTCAGGATGATGCTTCACCAGATTGTCGATGAAAGCCAGTCCGCGCCCCTTGCCTCCCAGCGAACCGTCGCCAATACGGGCAAAGTTGGAGTATCGGTCGAAGCGGTCGCGCCTGAAGACTGCCACCACTCCCTGGTTTTTCATCTTACGGTATTTCACGATAGCCTCGAAGATGATTCTGCGGTGGGCATCCACGTCTTGCAGGCTGTTCCAGGTGATGGGCTTCAGGAACTCTGCCACGGGGAACATGGCACGCGAGTAGAGCCAGCGGCTGACGTGGTTGCGGCTGATGTGGTAAAGGAACGATTCTGCCGGAACGGCAAAAAGAATGTTCTGCAGCTCTTTGAGGTTCTTTACGCGGGCAATCTCTTCCAGCGTGTCCGGGTTGCGGAAGATGAAGTCGCCGAAGCCGAAATTGTCTGATACGATGCGGCGCAGGTCCACATCCATCTTTTTGGAATTCTTGTCGATGAAGGCGGCATCGTATTTGGTTGCATACGCTACGTTGTCCGATTCGCTGGACTGTATGATAAGGGGCACAAACGGGTCTTCCTTGCGGATGGCGGCACAGAGCTTGATACCGGCCAGTCCGTCTTTCTCGCCCCGTTCTACGCGGGGGAAGCGCACGTCGGTGATGACACCTAATATATTATTCTTATATTTCAGGTAGATGCCGAAGGCTTCTTCATAGGTACGTGCCAGTACAATCTTGGGACGTCCCCTCATGCGCAGCGTGCGTTGGTGGGCATTCAGTGCTTCGGTAGAGAATTCCTGGCTCTGCTTCAATACGAATTTATACAGATTGGGCAGGATGGAGGAGTAAAAGCGGATGCCGTCTTCCACCAGCAGGATGAGCTGCACACCTACTTCGTTGACGTCGTGCTCCAGGTTCATCTTGTCCTCTATCAGCTTGATGATGGAAACCAGCAAGTCGGTGTTTCCCAGCCAGCAGAACACATACTCAAAGGGACTGAGGTCTTCATTGGCAATGCGCTTGGTGATGCCGTGGCTGAAAGGGGTAAGTATCACCATCGGAATCTGCTCATATAGGCTTTTGATGTATCGTGCCACGTCGAAGCTGTCGTTGTCTCCCGTACCCGGCATGCAGATGATGAGGTCGAAAGAGATGGAGGACAGTTGTGTCAGTGCTTCTTCGCAAGTGGAAACCTGCGTGAAACGGGGAGGGTAGCGCAAGGAAAGCGAAGTGTATTCGTTGAATATCTTTTCGTCGATGCGGCCGTCATCTTCCAGCATGAAGGCATCGTAAGGATTGGCTATCAGAAGGACGTTGAAAATGCGCCGTGTCATGAGGTTGGCAAACTGTGTGTCCTTGAAATAGAGCTGGTTTAATTTGAACTTACTGAGCATGGCTTCTCATGATTTGTTGGTTTCGGAAGGCAAAAGTAATAGAAATCGAACCTATTCGGATAGTTTTTCGACCGTTTTTTTATATTTATGCGTAATATTGCATCCGAAAAACAATATATGACCTATGTCTGCTCCATATCCGTTTCCATATAAATCCGTTGCATGTACATTTCTGCTGTTATGGATGTCCGTTTTTTTGTCCGCTGACTTGTTTGCCGGTTCATTCCGCACCTTGGGTATCAAGGAGGGATTGGGCAGCCGGCAAGTATTCCAGATAAACAAGGATTCAGCCGGATTTGTCTGGGTGTATACTCATGTCGGGATAGATCGTTATGACGGGAATGAAATCAAACATTACAAGCTGGACGGAATGGTTGATTCCAGGGACAATATCCAGTCTTCCACTACCATGATGTGTGATAAGGAGGGTATTGTCTGGGTTGCATTGAAGAATGGAAAAATCTATGCATACAACAAACTGACAGACTCTTTCCAATTGCGTGTGGATTTGGCCGATTACCTGCCTTCTCCGGTATTGCATAATATTCTGTTTGATGACGAAAACCGTTTGTGGTTGTGTATGTCGAAGGGGCTTTATTCTTGGGAAGAAAGTGCAGGGCTGTCTTTTGCCGGATTGAAGGGGCAATCTGTCCGTTGCATGGTCCAAATGGGAGATGAAGTGTTTTTTGCAGGCACCGACAAAGGTGTCTTCCGGCTGACGAAGGCAGGAGCGGCAGGTTCTTCGTCT
The DNA here is from genome assembly GCF_000614125.1 of Bacteroides rodentium JCM 16496. GTDB lineage: Bacteria > Bacteroidota > Bacteroidia > Bacteroidales > Bacteroidaceae > Bacteroides > Bacteroides rodentium. The sequence goes on along the minus strand of NZ_BAKJ01000010.1, from coordinate 102,640 downwards.
TTTGAGACGAGGCCGGTTGACCTGCATACAGAGATGCATGTGGAATCGCTCTATGTCTTCGGAGCGAAGCTGTTCATCGGTACCTTTTCAAACGGTGTATTTGTGCTTGACGGTCCCGACGGGCAGATACATCCCTTGAACGACCGGATTCCTCATGTACCTATCCGTTCGTTTGCAAGGACAAAGGACGGTTTGCTGCTGGTGGGAGCCGATGGTGCAGGTGTTTTTTGTATGGATGTCGCTACCGGAGAACTTTTGAACCATTATATGAATAACGGGGATGATGACAAAAGCTTGAGTGGTAATACGGTATCCGATATTTGTGTGGATGAATCCGGAGTTGTGTGGATTAGCACTTCTACGAATGGTATCAGCTATCTGGATCCGGAGATGCCGGATGTCTATAGAATCAGGCACGAACGCAATAATGATAATTCCCTGAAGTCGGACCATGTAAATGTGATGTTTCAGGACTCGGAGGGAGATTATTGGTATGGTACAAACAACGGCGTCAGCCTCTATCAGCCCGGTCACGCAAATGGACCCACTATCTGGACGGTACGGAATATAGTGGCAAAGTGGTATTGGCGCTTGCCGAAGACCCCGGGGGAAACATCTGGGTAGGTGGCTATGGTATCGGTGTCTATTGTATTCATAAACAGACCGGACGGGTACAGAAGAAAGAGAAAAGAAATGTACATCCGGAGAAGGGAATAGCCACCGACTATGTTTATGCCATTTATGCGGAAGGGGATTATATCTGGTTCGGTGGTATTGAAGGAGAGTTTACCCGTTACGATATACGGACGGATACTTATACATATTACCCGATTGATTGCATAGGTGACATAAAGCCGGGTAAGGGGGACTCATTACTGATTGCCGGTTGCAGCGGGTTGGCCGTCTTTGATAAGATGTCGGGAGACACGCAGTGGTATCAGACTTTTGGAGACATCTCTCTGCATTATCCTATCCGTTGCTTGATGCAGTCTTCATCCGGTGATATTTGGCTGGCGACAGACGGGGAAGGCCTTATACGTGTTGGTCCGGATGGGAAAGAGGCGCATGCCTATACCGTAGATGACAATCTGGTTTCCAATTCCATCAATAGTCTGCTGGAGGATAACGAAGGGCGTATCTGGTTCAGTACGGAGAAGGAATTGTATTGCTTGGATTGTTCCCGGGATATTATCATCAGTGCCAATGATTTTTTGGATGTCAGCTGGGGATATTACAACCCGAATGCTGCCCTTAAGTTGAAGGATGGATGTCTTGCTTTCGGTACCGCAGAAGGGGTTCTTTCCTTCCTTCCGTCTTTGGACTTAGGGCCTCGTGTATCTGTTGAGCTGATTCTGACAGACTTTAAACTGCTTTACGAATCGGTCAAAGCGGGAATGAAAGGCTCTCTTTTGCAAACGAATATCAATGATACCCGGAAAATAGATTTGAAGTATAATCAAAACTCCTTCTCAATTTCCTTCTCTGCCATCAACTTTGCAGTCCCGCATCGTATCAGATATGAGTATAGGCTCGAAAATCACAATGAAGAGTGGGAACACTCCAATTCAGTGCGGAACGTGAGCTATATGAATCTCTCGTCCGGTAAGTATGTATTCCGCTTGCGGGCATTTGATAAGTACACCGGGCAGCAGGTGGGAGAAAGAAGTCTGGACATTGTCATTCATAATCCTTACTGGGTGTCGTGGTGGGCGCTGCTCATCTATTTCATCTTGTTGTCTGTCTTTGTCTACATGTTTGTGCAGTATAGGAGGCATAAGGTGAACGAGGGGCGTATAAGGGACAAGATACGTTCCTTTATCAGTATAGCCCATGATATCCGTACACCGGTTACTTTAATAAAGGCTCCGCTGAGCGAGCTCGAAGCGCAGGAGGGACTTCCGGAGCAGGGTAAGAAAACCGTTGCGGTGGCAATGAAGAATGTGGAAAAACTGATGGGAATGATTACTCAACTGCTTGAGTTGCAGAAAACGGAACTGCATGCCGAGGAGTGTCTGAAGGTTTCTCCATACGACATTAAGGCTTATCTGGAGGAAAAAACGGCAGAGTTTCACTTAGCCGCCATGCAGAAGAGCGTCGGGATAGAGTTGGAGGTGGAGCCGGATATGCCTAAGGTTTGGATTGACCGGGAGAAGATGGATCATATCATAGACAATCTGCTCTCCAATGCCTTGAAGTATACAGAGAAGGGAGTCATTCACATACTGGTGAAGACTGCAAGAAAGAAGTGGACTATTGAAGTGAAGGATACGGGTATCGGCATTCCGAAAGAGGAGCAGGGCAATATTTTCCACGAATATTATAGAGCCCAGAATGCCATGAACTTTGAGGAAACCGGTTCGGGTATTGGTCTGATGATTACGCGCCGCATTGTGAAACAGCATCACGGCACCATCTCTTTCAGTAGCGTGGAGGGACAGGGAACTACGTTTACGGTAACTTTCCCGCAGAGGATAAAGGCGAGCGTGGCAGTGGAAGCGAAGGCAGACGGCCAGGAAGAAGCTCAGGCCGCTACCGGGGCTGTGCATGAAGAAACGGAACGTGCCGGGAAGAATGTCCTTCTTCTGGCAGAGGACGATGCGGATATGAGGGAGTATCTGGTGGACAGTTTGTCTTCCGAATATAAGGTAGTTGCCGTGTCCGACGGCGGAAAGGCATTGGAGACGGCAAGGGAAATCAATCCTGATATCATTATCTCGGACATTGTGATGCCGGTACTGGAAGGTGATGAATTGTGCCGGATTCTGAAATCATCGGTAGATACAAGCCATATACCTATTATATTACTGACCGCACTGAGTGAGAGGGAAAATATCATCTTCGGACTGGAGGCCGGTGCCAATGACTACATCATCAAGCCTTTCGACTTGTCTGTGCTGAAAGTGCGTATCAGGAATATTCTTCAGAATAGGCAGCATTTGCGCGAAACCGTGTTGGCGATGGATGCGCAGCCCGAAGAGACCGATTATACCAGCCAGTTGGACAAGGAGTTTCTGGACAAGGTTATGAAAGTGATTGAGGAGGAGTTGTCCGATTCGGAATTCTCCATCAATGACTTCTGCCGGATGCTGGGCATGAGCCGCACTTCTGTCTACAATAAGATAAAGACGCTGACAGGGCAGGGACCGAATGACTTCATCCGCATTGTCCGCCTGAACAAGGCAAAAGAACTGCTGGTTTCCCGGAAATATTCGATAGGGGAAGTGGCGAATATGGTCGGATTTTCTGACCCGAAATATTTCAGTACATGCTTCAAAAAGCAGTTTGGTACCAGTCCCAGCAAAATTTAGAGCCATGAAGGCTGCTTTTGAACCACTGCTGACAAGTATTAAACCTTTTTTGTCAGAGAATAAACCCTTGTCTCCCTGATAGTGCGTAATATTGTGGACAGTAAACAATATTAAAAAACGCATATAAAAAATGGAAACGTATTTAGGTCTTGATTTAGGAGGCACGAAGTTGCTGATTGGCGAAATGGATAGCGTGGCAACATTTTGAGGTATAAGAAATATGACTCCGGTTACTTTAATCAGCAGGCTGCGCTGGAAATCATCAAGTCGTCGCTCGATGATTATATCCGTACCGTGGGCTGGTATGACCAGAAACCGGTAGCGATGGGTGTTGGGCTGATAGGGCGTGTAGATCCCAACGAAGGTGTCTGGCTGCAGATTGACCCGAGCAGGACACAGCGGATTGAGTTGGCAAAGGAACTGTCGGATATATATGGCATGCCTTGCCATATAGACAATGATGTGAAGAGCGCTACAAGAGCCGAACGCGTCTGGGGATTCGGACAAATTTCCAAAAACTTTATATATGTAAATGTAGGTACGGGCATTGCCGTGGGTACGGTGATAAATGGGAGACAAATCCGTGGCAGCCATTTCAATGCCGGCGAAGTGGGACACGTGCGTGTAGGTGTGAACATAGGCATTAAATGCGGTTGTGGACGGATGGACTGTGTGGAGGCGATTGCTGCCGGCATAGGTTTTGACAATTGTGCCCGCCTGCTTCGTAATCAGTATGAAACCAGTCTGCACATTCCGGCTGAAAAAGGGGAACGGGTGATTGTGAGTGAGGTGTTTGCACTTAGTCAGAAAGGTGACCCCCTCTGTACGGTGCTGGTGGAGAATGCAGCTGAGGCGCTTGCCAATCTTATCATGAATCTGGTACGTGTGATTGACCCGGACACGGTGGTGTTGGGTGGAGGCATTGTGGCCGACGGGTATATGCACGAGAAGATTTTGGAGAAACTTCATCCTACGACCATGCGTTTTGTCAGCAACGGGGTTGTCATTACGAAACTGAATCCCGGATTTATCGGGCTTCTGGGGGCCGGCGCGGTGGCGATGAATATGTGATTAGGAATTAATGATTAAGAATATGAAAATAACAATAACAAAGAATGAAAAGGAGTTTGACTGCACGGCTGCATGGCGCATCATCGGGCAGATGTTGAATAAACCGGAGAGTGTGATAGGACTTTCGACGGGACGTACTACCGGTAATCTTCATCGGTTGGTGGGAGAAATCTATACTAAATATCCGTTTAAGGTGGATACCGTTACTTTCTTCGGATTGGATGAGGTAACGAATGTGCCGCGCGAATATGCCGGAGCATGCTACACGATGCTGAAAACGGAGTTGATGGATACATTGGGCATCAAGGAAGAGAATTTTTTGATGCTGCCTACCATTTCTGGTGATTTTGAACAGTCATGCAGGGATTTCCAGCAGGAAATTGCGAACCGTGGCGGTATTGATTTGCTGATTTTAGGGTTGGGTGAGAACGGACATCTGGGATTCAACCAGCCGGAATCTCCCTTTGGTGGTGAAGCATGGGTGACCCGGATGAATGTGGAACTGGAAGAACGCATCCGTAGAGAAACGGGCACTCCTCCTGATAAAGAGTTGGGAGGAGCTACTTTGGGAATAAAGAACATTATGCAGGCACGCCGGATTGTACTGGTTGCCAAAGGGACTAATAAAGCGGATATTGTCAAGCGGATGCTTGAAGGGCCTGTGACAACAGATATTCCTGCTTCCATCCTTCAGCTTCATCCCAACTGTGAATTTCTGCTGGATGAGGCGGCGGCAAGCACACTTAACCACTAAGCAGCCTCGCAGGTGGCTGATAATTGATTATTCGAATTAATGAACAAAATACTATGACACAACAAGAAAAACAAATAAACTATATGGGGCCATTCATCACGATGGTGTTCTTGTTCTTTATTGTAGGTTTCCTTACGACTGCCAATACTCAGTTTCAGGGGCCTTTAAAAGAAACTTTTCTTTCGGAAGTGGGCGGGTTGAAAAATACTTTTGCTACTTTGATTACTTTCTCCTGGTTCCTTGCTTATCCGGTTTGTGGAGGGGTAGGCTCGTCGTGGATTAGCAAATACGGATATAAAGGAACATTGATGCGTGGATTGCTGGTGATGATTGTGGGACTTGGTTTGTTCTTTGCCTCTTCCTATTTCACAGTACACTTTCCTGAAGCGAATTGGCATGCAGGAAATAATGTTATCCCTGGAGGGTTCTTGATTTTCTTACTGGGTTCTTTCGTGGTAGGAGCTTCGGCCACCATTCTGCAAGTGGTTATAAATCCTTATCTGACGGCTTGCCATGTCAAGGGTACCCAGTCCATTCAGCGTTTGGCTATAGGCGGTTCCGCCAATTCTGTGGGAACTACGCTTGCTCCTTATTTCGTGACTGGTGTCGTGTTTGGCGGTCTGTCTATGGAGGACATTCAGATTGACCAGCTGATGGTTCCGTTCCTGGCATTGATGGCGGTTATTTCTTTGATTGTATTGTTGTTGATGAAATTGTCTTTGCCCGATATCCAAGGAACCAGGGTAGAGAAGGGAGAGAAGCTGGAAAAAAGTGTATGGTCCTTCCGTCATCTGACATTGGGGGTGGTGGCTATCTTCTTTTATGTGGGAGTGGAAGTCTGTATCGGAGCCAATATCAATCTGTACGCCATCGAGATGGATTATGCTTCTCCGGCACTGATGGCTACGCTCTATTGGGGTGGTATGCTGGTGGGCCGCCTGGTGGGGAGCAGCTTGAGCAGGATTTCTCCCCGCGTACAGTTGACGGTTACCACGGTATCGGCAGGAGTACTCGCCCTACTGGCCATTCTTCTTAATAATCCGTGGTTGCTCACGGCAGTAGGTCTGTTCCATTCCATCATGTGGGGAGCTATCTTTACCTTGTCCGTTGCCCATTTGGGAAAATACACTTCGGTGGCTTCCGGTGTGTTCATGATTGGAGTGGTAGGCGGTGCCATATTGCCCTTGTTGCAAGGAGTGCTTGCTGATGTTCTTGGAGGCTGGAGATGGTCATGGTTCATCGTTCTCTTTGGAGAAGCGTTTATGCTGTATTATGCATTGATAGGTTCACGGGTCCGTCAGACCTGCGATAATTTGTAATTAAAGATAGTACTTATGAAAAAAATTAAAATGATGATGGCTGTCGCTTTAGGCGTATTGGCTTCATGCGGTAGCGTTAAGTCCGGAGAAGAGGCACTTGCAGTTTCCCGCGATTCAAAGGTCGTGGTTGCTTACGTCACTTCGTGGAGTGAGGTGATGCCCGACCCGCAGTACATGACGCATATCAACTATGCGTTCGGGCATGTAAACGAGAATTTCAATGGCGTCAAGATTGACAATGAGAAGCGTTTGAAGCAGATTGTTGATTTGAGAAAACAGAAGCCGGAGCTGAAAGTGCTGCTTTCCATCGGCGGCTGGGGAAGCGGACGTTTCAGTGAGATGGCTGCCAATGATGAATATCGCCGTGCCTTTGCCGCGGACTGTGACCGTGTGGTGAAGGAGTTCGCTTTGGATGGCATTGACATCGATTGGGAATATCCCACCAGCTCTATGGCAAATATATCCTCGTCACCGGACGATACGGAGTATTTTACACTTCTGATGCAGGATATCAGAGCTGCCATCGGCAATGAAAAGGAACTGACACTTGCCACCGTAGCTTCTGCCCGTTACATTGACTTCAAGGCTATCTTGCCCTTCGTTGATTTTGTGAATATCATGGCTTATGACATGGCTTCCGCTCCCAAGCACCATTCGGCGCTTTATCCGTCGGGACATAGTGGTGATATTACTTCGGACGGTGCCGTTACCGCACATTTGAAAGCAGGCGTACCGCCTTCCAAGCTGGTGATGGGGATGCCTTTCTATGGTCGTGGAGGTGACGGTTATCCCAGCTTCCAAGACTATAATAAGGTAGGAAATACGGATACCCAATATACTGAAAAGTGGGATGAGATGGCTCAAGTGCCTTATCTGGCCGATAAGAATGATACGTTGGTATTTGGTTTTGAGAATCCCCGTTCACTTGCCATCAAGTGTCAGTATATTCTGGATAAGGATTTGCTGGGAGGCATGTATTGGGATTATAGCGGAGACAATGAGCAGGGTGATTTGCGCCGTACGGTAGCAGAAAACCTATTGGGCAAGCCGCACAAGGCGAAGGTACTAATGTTGACGGAACGTGGCGGACAGCACGGAGGATTTACGGATGCCGGCTTGAAGTGGTTGGTGGCCGAAGGTGCAAAGGGGAATTTCAGTATTACCGAGATAAACAATGCCAGGAACATAACGGAGGCTTACTTGTCGCAGTTCAGCTTGGTTATTCAATTGGATTTCCCGCCTTATACTTGGTCGAAGGAAGCGGAAGATGCGTTCGTCAAGTATATAGAAGAAGGCCGTGGCGGCTGGATCGGTTTCCATCATGCTACTTTGCTGGGCGAGTTCGACGGTTATCCCATGTGGCAATGGTTCTCTGATTTCATGGGTGGTGTACGTTTCAAGAACTACATAGCTCCGCTGGCCGACGGTACGCTGATTGTGGAAGATAAGCAGCATCCGGTGATGAAGGGTGTTCCGGCCTCTTTCGTGGTGCCCGATGACGAGTGGTATACTTATGACAAGAGCCCGCGCCCCAATGTACATGTACTGGCCAATGTAGACGAATCGAGCTACACGCCTGCATCGGACATCAAGATGGGTGATCATCCGGTGGTTTGGGTCAATGAAAGCAAAAAGGCACGCAATGTTTATTTCCAGATAGGGCATAGTAGTAAGTTGTACGAAACGGAAGGGTTTACGACCATGTTCAGAAATGCTATTGAGTGGGCTTTAGAAAGGTAATCCTACAAATATTCAGAATGCTTTGAAAGGTAAAGTTTCCGGTGTACAGATTATCTCTAATTCAGGTCAGCCTGGTGCGGAATCAAAGATTCGCATTCGGGGTACCGGTACGGTCAACAACTCCGATCCGCTTTATATAGTAGACGGCATGCCGTCTGAAAGGAACCCGTGAAGAGATTTATGAGTTTATGATGGGTGACTTGGATGACGAAGTGACTAAGTATCTGCCCCAGCGCAGTGCTACACAGCAGGGACGTGTTTGCCGGGATGCTGCCAAGCTGCTTCGTGCCAAAATTATTTTGTTCCATCGTGATGAGATTAAATATCAGGTGGCATTGGTAAGTGTCTCCGCGATTCTATCTTTGAGGTATGTTATGCCGGCAATAACTCCGGTGAAGGGTTTGGTCTTGCACGTTCTTTGGGCGGTCGTAACATTGTTGACCCGAGAAGTGCCGAGCAGGGCGGATTGGGCGAAGGTTATGGCAGAACACCATGCCGAGTACCGTTTACAACATGTTTAAGGAAGGCGATTTTCTGAAGATTCCCCGGTATTTCCTTTTGGAATACTGGGGATTTTTATGTGTAGGCAGTGGCGGTATCTCTCACAAGGTTTATTTCGGCAAAACATCTGTCATGCTATCACACGAAGAGACTATTTTATTGATTATAAGTTAATTAAAGCGTGATAGATCCCCGTGATAGATAAAAAACATTACAACCATCCATCACGCGTTCCAACCTTTGTAAAGGATGCTATTGCATGCTCGTTTTGTGGGTCGTGGAAATAGATATAATCTTAGTTCTCAGAATGAAACTTTTAGTTTCGAGGCTTAATACAGAAAGTTTTTACAAGTAAAACTATTGGTTTCCTTTAATAAAACTGTTAGTTTCGCTTAATAAAACCAAAGGTTTCAATAAGATAAACTATTGGTTCCGACAGTGAGAAACTATCATTCCGGCCTATAGGGCTCGGCAAGGGCATCTATATAAAACAGCCGAAACAGATGCTTTTTCCCTTCGAAAAACACCTGTTTCGGTATAAAAGTGTTCTGTTTTGGAGCAGATTGTGGGTATGTGTGCCCTGTTTTTTCTTTTGAATGCTGTTGTGAGGAGCATTTATTTGAGGAACGGGTCACCGTTCTTGTCTTTGCTCACTACCCAGCGGAAAGCATTTACCAATAGCAGGTTCTGTGTACCGTCGATAAACTCTTCATCACCATGTCCCATATTCAGGTAAATCATGCGGTAATTCTTGTTGGACCACACGATGGGGAAGTCTCCAAAATTCACTACATCCTTGATACCTAGTGGATAGTTCTTGGGAGATAGGGACAAGAGCACCTCTACGTCCTTGTTCTGGCGGGGACTGGGAGTCCATTGGTACCATTCGCTGGCGGGAGCTACGAATGATGCAGGCAGATTCCTGGTAACGGGATGTTCTTCGTTGTCGACTTCGACCAACACCGGCTGGGGAGGCCAGTTGTTGCAATAGAACACCCCACCACCAAGAAACTTAACAAACCAGGGCCAATGCGTGTTTTTGTCGTTGTAGGCAGCTGCGTGGAAACCTATCCAGCCGCCTCCGTTTTCCATGTATTGCTCAAAAGCATCGCGTTCGGCCTTGGTGTTGGGGGATGTGTTAAGCATGATAATGACATTGTATTCTTTCAGTTTCTCGTATGGGTATTTTGAGAAATCGGTAGTAATATCCAGAACAAAGCCGTCACCGTAATTGAGCTTCTTAAAGAAAGCGGTTGCTTGTTCTGCAAATTGTACGTGTGCTTCTTCCGCATGGTGAGTGTAATAAATCAGGGCCTTGAAGCGGGGAGCCTTGGCATAGTTTGCCGGATAACCTTCGGGGGCTTGTGCGTACGTCAGCAGGGTGCAAGCCGTAAACAATAAAATAAGCAGATGTTTCATGATGATAGTGATTAGTGATTAATGTTTGATGATTAGAATTCATTGTCAATTATCAATTGCCGATAGTTGTAAGTTCCGCAATCAGAGACAGCCATTTGCCTGCCGAGGTAACCCATACCTCTTTATAACAGGCATTGTTGGTTTGCGGCCAATAGGGGACATCGTCGTTGCCCAGGGTACGGATACCGACGGGCATCTCTCCTGTCATTTCGCCCGAAGAGAAGGTGTTCAGTTGCGGATAGTTGTGTCCTTCTCCATAAATCAAGGATTGTCCGAAAGGATTCTTGCCTACGGTCCAGTACAACTGTTCCAGACCGATGTCGAGCAGTTCCTTGTCCTTCAGGAAGTTTCCGCAGATGGCGGCGGACTTTCCGTTGGAAAGATGGATGGCGGTGTTGCCGTTGAAGATGTTGAACCACACGGGGAAGCGTTTCATGTAGTGCTCCTTGTCCAGTTGTACTCCTCGTTTAATTTGCTCTGTGTACAGTTCCTTGGCATTGGCAGGCGGAAACAGATGGAGGGCGTAGAAGTTGGTGGTATCCTTATATTCCTCTGCATGGTAAACACCGCTTGGAATCATGCCGTAGGGATGGGTATACTTCATCATTCCTTTCAGATAGTCTCCATATAGTTGTATGGAATTCACCCATTTAGGGTAGTCGGGGTGCTCCTTCTGGGTTTCGCAAAGCATCACCATGGCCTGCATATAGACCTGCTCGCGCGACTGGTGTATGTAATGTACGATGGATTTGCGGGATTTGTCCCGGTAGAAGAATCCGCGTGTCCCGTCTTTGTCTTTCAGCGGTTCCGTGCGCTGGCAGTCGAGGGTGTAGCGGATGTATTCGGCGGCGATGTCCGCATAAGAAGGTTTTCCGGTCAGCTTGTATAATTGGCTTGCCGACCAGGAGATGGTAGCCATATACTGACTTTTCGAAGTGTTGTAACTGTGTTCGTAAGGCTGGACGAACTGGTCGAAACCGTCTTTCTTGAATTTCTCCATGGCAAAAGCGAAATCTTCTTCGGCCACGCGCAGAAGATATTCCTGTTGCATCGGGTCGTTGTCCAGCGTCATGGAGGCATACGCCTCATATCCGGCATAGAGAAAATTGTCGAATGCCATGTTCTGCACGCGTACGGAAGATATGTCGTCCAATGTATTGAACACACCGTCTTGCCAGATAAGCAATCCCATGCTGCTGGCGCGGTAACCATCGCCGTAGCGGTTCTTTAGCATAAACTCCACTCCCCATTCCGCTTCTTCACGCAGGCGGGCGGCGAGGGCGGGGTTGGTGTTTCTTTGTTTATTGTAGGCTTCGAGTAAGGCAAAAGCCACATCTCCCGTCTGCAGGGTCTGCTGGGACAAGTCGCCCGCATCGTGCCATCCACCGGAGTAGGAGATACTGCGTCCGTCATGCCGGGACATCAGGTCTGCGTGGCAGGAGGCATGCTTGCCGGAAACCGGATGCCCGCAGCGTTGGCAAAAGATGAAATTCAGCACTTTCCATTGTGAATCTTCCCAAAGCCGTTCTCCAATCCGAAAGGTAGGGGTCAATGAATTGCCGGCTTTCAGCCGATACTCTCCGGGATGGTCGAAGGAGGTGAAGTCGATGAGGCCGAATCGTCCGAGGGTGGTTGTCTCTTCCCGGATGTCTCCTTCGTAAGCCACTTTTCCGTCCGTGGTAAGCAGTTGGAAGCGTTTACCGGCATTTATGGTGACGCTTGTGTTGATAAGGGCGGTTTTAGGGTGGTTGACGGCATAGCCGGTTGTCGAATAGGAGATTTTTCCATCGGCGGGTATCCATCCGCTGACTTTCTCGGGGGCTTTCACTGTCTGCAACTGGAGGTTGTCTAAGTAGTAGGTTGCCGAATCTCCCGTTGTCCGGTCCTTGCCTTTGAGGGCTGTACTGAAGCTTATGGACATTACTTTATCGCGCTGATACTCGTCTATTTCGAGGAAACATTGGTTCCACTTCTTGTTGACAAGGTTGATAAGATGCGAACCCGAAGGTGGATTGTACCCTTTCTTGGCAGGAGTAGCTGCATTATGGAATGTGAGGTTCATGTTGACGATACGTGCCCCGTCGCAGTCGGGGTAGATGGAAAATACAATGCGGTTGTATTTTTCCAGGTTGGCACCGTCCAGATGATAAGTGACACCGCTGTTTCCATAGGTGGCATAGTCGGGGTCGGAAGGAGAGCCGATCGCTCTTTTTCCGGTGAATGTAGGGAATTGCAGTTTGATGCTGCCTTTGCCGGAAACGGTCTTTTCCGTACTGAAGGACATGCTTCCTGCGCCGGAATGACTCCATCCCTCTATACCTGCCGAGCGGGTGAGAGGGGTGCTTTGCAGGACCTCCTTTTTCCATCCGTTGGCTTCGAAAGAGTGCTCGATGTTTAGGGGTAGGGGTTGGTGTACCAGTCCGCTTTCATGGAGCTGTCGTTCCAGTTCGGGGTCTTGGGTCAGGCGGGTTTGCCCGTATGCGGCAATGCTACCGGCGGACAGAAGATATAAGAATAATAGTGTCTTTCTCATGTGGATGTTAACCTTTGGTTTAGGTTGCAATGTTAGCCATTATTAGTCAGAATAAGGTTTGAAAACTGCCATAAAAGCTCTAAAAACTATCCGAAGCAGCGAAATTTGATGGAAGGTGAACCTCGGAAGGTGTTTTTTAAACCCGGAATTATGACATTATTGTCATTTTGTTTGTTTTCTTTTTCTATTTTTTCTATTTTTATACCGTTATAGCGAATTGTTGGCTGGAAAACGGAAGAATGGAACACTTTGGGATGAGGAAAGAATACCGGGGAATTTGACATTTTATCATTCTTTAATCAAAATATAACCGTAAAGTTTAGCTGTTTTGAAAAGTTTTCCTATATTTGCGGTGTTATTCATTGACATTTTGTTTGAATAGCACGAAGTCAACAAGGTAATAACCTTTAAAACGTAATATTATGAATATCGAACGTATCATGGCCTCTTTAGAGGCAAAGCACCCCGGCGAGTCTGAATATCTTCAAGCCGTAAAGGAAGTTCTTCTTTCCATCGAAGATATCTATAACCAACATCCTGAGTTCGAGAAAGCGAAAATTATAGAACGTTTGGTTGAACCCGACCGTATCTTTACTTTCCGCGTAACGTGGGTGGATGATAAGGGGGAAGTTCAGACGAATCTCGCTATCGTGTGCAGTTCAACAATGCCATTGGCCCGTACAAAGGCGGTATTCGCTTCCATGCTTCCGTAAATCTTTCTATCCTCAAGTTCCTGGGCTTTGAGCAGACTTTCAAGAATGCCTTGACTACATTGCCTATGGGTGGCGGTAAGGGTGGTTCCGACTTCTCTCCGCGCGGAAAGAGCGATGCTGAAATCATGCGTTTCTGCCAAGCTTTTATGTTGGAATTGTGGCGTCACCTCGGCCCGGATATGGATGTTCCTGCCGGTGATATCGGTGTAGGCGGTCGCGAAGTGGGCTATATGTTCGGTATGTATAAGAAACTGACTCGTGAATTTACGGGCACATTTACCGGTAAAGGACTGGAATTTGGCGGTTCGCTGATTCGTCCCGAAGCAACAGGATTCGGTGGCTTGTATTTCGTAAACCAAATGTTGCAGACAAAAGGCATTGACATCAAGGGCAAGACCGTGGCCATCTCCGGTTTCGGAAACGTGGCTTGGGGTGCTGCTACCAAGGCTACCGAACTGGGTGCCAAGGTTATTACCATCTCCGGTCCCGACGGTTACATCTACGACCCGAACGGTATCAGTGGCGAAAAGATAGATTATATGTTGGAACTCCGGTCATCGGGCAACGATATCGTGGCACCGTATGCCGACGAATTCCCCGGCTCTACTTTCGTGGCAGGCAAACGCCCTTGGGAAGTGAAAGCGGACATCGCTCTGCCTTGTGCTACCCAGAACGAGCTGAACGGCGAAGATGCACAACACCTCATTGACAACAAGGTGACATGTGTAGGCGAAATCTCCAATATGGGATGTACACCCGAAGCTATCGACCTTTTCATTGAAAATAAGATTATGTATGCACCGGGCAAGGCTGTCAATGCAGGTGGTGTGGCTACCAGCGGACTGGAAATGTCGCAGAACGCCATGCATCTCAGCTGGAGTGCAGCCGAAGTGGACGAAAAACTCCACGCTATCATGCACGGAATTCATGCTCAATGCGTAAAATATGGGACAGAACCCGATGGCTACATCAACTACGTGAAGGGAGCGAATATCGCCGGCTTCATGAAGGTGGCTCATGCCATGATGGGTCAGGGAATTATCTAAGAGAGAAACTTTGTTTAGTTGTATTTGTATTTGTGGTTTGTGCTGCCCTACGCCTGTGAAGGTATGGGGCGGTACTTTTTTTATTCTCAATTAAAAAGTTGTATCTTTGCATCTCGAAATCATAAATAACAAAGAGATGTTACTACCGGAACTGAAACTGAGACGTGATAAAATACGCTCTCTCATGGCTCAACAAGAAATTGATGCCGCTCTTATCGCTTGCAATGTAAACTTAATCTATACGTACGGACGTGTCGTCAGCGGTTACTTGTATCTGCCGTTGAATGCTCCCGCCCGTTTATTCATCAAACGTCCCAACAATATCGAAGGGGAACATATCCATCCTATCCGTAAACCGGAACAACTGCCCGACTTGCTGAAGGAATGCGGGTTGCCTATGCCTGCCAGGTTGATGCTGGAGGGGGATGAGTTGTCTTTTACGGAATATAACCGTTTGGCAGCGTGTTTCCCCGAAACGGAGGTGCTTCCTTGTGGTACGGCACTTATCCGGAAGGCCCGAAGCGTCAAGACTGAAATAGAGATTGAGATGTTCCGTCGTTCCGGCATTGCACATGCCAAGGCTTACGAACAAATACCCTCGGTTTATAGGCCGGGAATGACAGACCGCCAGTTATCCATCGAAATAGAGCGCCTGATGCGTCTGGAAGGTTGTCTGGGTATTTTCCGTACCTTCGGACAAAGTATGGAGATTTTTATGGGAAGTCTGCTGGCAGGAGACAATGCCACTGCGCCTGCCCCCTATGATTTTGCTCTGGGAGGCGAAGGACTTGACCCGTCACTGCCTATCAGTGTGAACGGTGCACTGTTGCAGCCCGGCCAGAGCTTTATGGTCGATATGGGAGGCAATTTCTATGGCTATATGGGCGACATGAGCCGTGTATTCTCTATCGGAAAGTTGCCGGAAAAGGCATATGTTGCCCATCAGGTTTGCCTGGACATACAAGAGGCTGTTGTAGATAAAGCGAAACCGGGTACTGTTTGTGAGGACCTTTACAACCTCGCTATCGATATTGTCACCAAAGCAGGCTTTGCCGGCAACTTTATGGGAGCCACTCAAAAGGCCAAGTTTATCGGTCATGGCATTGGCTTGGAAATCAATGAAATGCCGGTATTGGCTCCGCGTATGAAGCAGGAACTGGAGCCGGGCATGATCTTTGCATTGGAGCCGAAAATTGTTTTGCCGGGCATTGGTCCTGTCGGCATCGAGAATTCTTGGGCTGTAACAGCGGAAGGAGTAGAGAAACTGACGTTGTGTAAGGAAGAGATTGTGGAACTTTGAAAATTTCCCATCATTTCACCCTCCTGTTAAGCTGATTATTCGCTTTCGAAGGTTTGGATTTGCCAATCCGTTTTCCGGTTGGCTTGGCCTTGTTGCTCCGTTTGGGCTTTATGCCGGAATGGTTACTCGCCTTCATAATATTCACATAAGTAGTAGCGGGCTATAAAGTCCCAATATTGATGCAGTGTTTCTTTTCCTTTTAGGAAGGGAAGTTCCACATCGGGTAGAATTCCTTTGGTCATTCCGTATTTCAGCAGGTCGAACGGACACTCTCCGGGTTGGCAGAACATCTTGTAACCCTCTGCGGCAGCACGTTTGGCATCGTACATCGGGTTATGTTCTTCACAGAAATAGGCGGCCACGTTGTGGGCTACGAGCATACCTTTGGCGTTGGCATAAATCACGAACTCTTTTTTGTATTCCAGGTCGGGCAATAATGCGGACCGTTTGTTTTCCCATCCCAAGACATCGACAAAGAAAGTGCAAAGCTCCTTGTAATCGGTGAAGTATAGCAACGGTTTCCCCCGGCTGTATTCCAGACAGCGGGCGGCATCTTTGCTCAGTCTGGTTTCCGGAGTGACTTCTGGCAGCGGAGTAATGGGCATATCCAGTAAATCAAGTCCCATCACCCAGAGGCAGGAAGATTCTCCCTCGCTGATGGGAGCTTCTTCGAAACGTGCATCCATCAGTTCATAGGCGCTTTGGCTCAATGCAAGCAGGTCCTTGTCATAAGGGCTGAACAAGGTGTAATCTCTGCCACCAAAGGCGTAGTGGGCTTTCAATGTCCATAGAACGAATGCAATGTCTTCCCAATTGATTTCATCGGGTACGTACTCATTGGTCAGCGGATAGAACGGCAGGTAAGTTCCGTATACTCCCTGAAAGGCTTTGGAGAAAAGTTTCCAGCCTCCGCTTTGGGCAATGGCATCTTGAAAGTATATGCCGAGGGAGATGGCTGCGTCAATTTGGGTGCGCAGGTCTTCCTTGTTGAATAGTGGGGAGGCTTTGATGAGGGGCAGGGTGCTTGCGGAGAAGTCGAGGTACCATTTGTCCGTTGGCAGTATGTGGGTGCGTTCGTTGCTTCCCAACCAATATTGCATGTTGATTGTTGTCATGATTTGTTTGTTTTAGATAAATATTATAGTCTTTTTAATGCCAATTTGATGACTTGTTCCACCGGTGCGTTTGGTTCTTCCTTCAAAATGGCAAGCACTACTTTTTGTGAGGGGGCTTGTGCAAAGCCCAGCATGGTAAGGGCAGCTACGGCTTCTTCTTGTACTTGTGCGTTGGCTGCCGATACCAGTGTACCTATGGTCCCTGCGTTGCCGGCTGCAACGCTGCCGGTCTTGATTTTGTCTTTTAAATCCACAATTATCCGTTGGGCTGTTTTCAGCCGATACCCTTGACTGTTTTCAGCAGAGCGGCGTTTTCCGTGCTGATGACATTTATCAGTTCGGATGGCGAGAGTGCCGAGAGAATCATGCGGCTGTATTTCCGCCGATGCCTGAAACGGAGATGAGCAACAGGAATAGTTCGCGTTCCTGCTTGTCAGCGAATCCGTAAAGGATATAGGCGTCTTCACGGATAGCTTCGTATATATATAGTTTGCATTCTTTTTTGCCCTGGATGGCGGCATACGTGTTCAATGAAATATTGACTCCGTATCCCAGTCCGTTGCAGTCTATTATTGCGGTTGCCGGACTTAGTTCGGCAATTCCGCCTCTGATGTATTCTATCATAATTCTTTTACTTGTCGGCCCAAAATGCGCCTTGCGTACATATCATCTGCGAATGTATGAATTATTATTGGACTTTCACTCACTAAAAAAAGAAAAACTGTGTGAAACAGCAGGGAGTTCTGCCGATATAATAAATTAAAATGCTTACTTTTGCGCTGATAAAGTAGAAAACTGATAAATAAATTCATAAAAAGAATGAAAAAAGTAAGAGCAGCCATCGTTGGCTATGGTAATATCGGGCATTATGTGCTCGAAGCCCTGCAAGCAGCTCCCGATTTCGAAATTGCCGGTGTAGTACGCCGTGCCGGAGCTGAAAACTGTCCTGCGGAACTGAGTGCATATCCCGTTGTGAAGAATGTCAAGGAACTGAAAGACGTGGATGTTGCTATCCTTTGTACGCCTACCCGCAAAGTGGAAGAGTATGCAAAGGAGATCCTTGCTTTAGGTATTCATACTGTGGACAGTTTCGATATTCATACGGGTATCACTGCCTTGCGCCGCACACTGGATGCAGAGGCTAAAAAGCATAATACGGTATCCATCATTTCTGCCGGCTGGGACCCGGGTAGTGACTCCATTGTCCGCACTATGCTGGAAGCCATTGCTCCGAAAGGCATTACCTATACTAATTTTGGTCCTGGCATGAGCATGGGACACACCGTGGCTGTAAAGGCCATCGAAGGTGTGAAAGCCGCCCTTTCCATGACTATTCCTACAGGAACCGGCATTCACCGTCGTATGGTGTACATCGAGTTGAAGGATGGTTACGAATTTGACAAGGTGGCTGCAGCCATCAAAGCCGACCCGTACTTCGTGAATGACGAAACACATGTAAAATTGGTTCCGAGTGTGGATGCACTGCTCGACATGGGTCATGGGGTAAACTTGACCCGTAAGGGTGTGTCCGGCAAGACGCAGAACCAGCTATTTGACTTCAACATGCGTATCAACAATCCTGCCCTCACGGCACAAGTGCTGGTATGTGTGGCGCGTGCCGCTATGCGTCAGCAGCCGGGTTGCTATACAATGGTTGAAGTTCCGGTAATAGACCTGCTGCCGGGCGACCGAGAAGAGTGGATCGGCCATTTGGTATAAGACACAGAAAAAACAGATGGTATATGTGGGCCAAACTCATAGTTTGCCTAAAGAAAATACTCTACTTGTTTGATATAAACGCATCATCCATTCACATGAAACGGATGATGCGTTTTTGATATAGTTATCTTCCTTTGTTCTACCATAAATTATTCAAACCGATCCGAAAAATATAGGAATAACCCCTATGCGTATATATTTCCTTGTTCATTGATTAAGTTATCCTTCATTTGCTTGCAGATATTAAGGAATTTTGCGAATATTGCATATCAGTTTTGCATAAGGCAATTGTAAATTAAGAATTTGTTTACTTTTTATTTGCCAGAAATCAAAAATGCACATAATATTTCTAAACATAAATCTTTAAATATTTAATTCTGCCAACGAATTGTATTTATATATGAAATACACACTTTGCTTTATACTATTCATAATAAGTTCTGTGTTGCAGCTTTGTGCGCGCAATGAGAATGACTCTCTATTAAAAGCTTTGGATAAAATAATTTCTGACCGCCTTGTATATACTGAAAGAAAGAAGGCTACGATAGAGGAATTGAAGCTGAAAAAGACAGAACAAAATACTTTAAATAATCTGTATCACTTAAATATAGAGATTATTCACCAGTATGAAACTTTTGTTTGTGACTCTGCAGAACGATATATTCATGAGAATATAGGAATTGCTGAACAAATGGGGAATCAGGAATATATATTAGAGAGTAAGCTTCAGTTAGCTTTTGTTTATTGTTTGTCAGGGCTTTTTGTACAAGCGAATGATATTCTCAAATTGATTCAGTGTGATAATTTGTCTGTTAATTTAAAGTCTTTATATTGTTGGAACCGTATCCGCTATTACGAGAATATTATTAAATATACGGATGATGCCAGATTTTCGGAGGAATATGTGCAACTGAAGGAGGCATATAGGGATACGGTTATGGGTATCTTGGACCTCAATCGGATGAGTATTTGAAAGAAAAGGCTGTGAAACTTCAGTATGATGGTAAACTTGATGAAGCTCTTCAAATTCTGTATAAGATATACGATAAACAGAAACCTGAGACTCATGAATATGCGATGATGGCGATGGGGCTTGCTCGACTGTATAAGTTGGCGGAAAAAAAAGAAGAGGAAGAAAAATTCCTAATGCTGGCTGCCATAGCAGATACTAAGTTGGCTGTAAAAGAGAATGAAGCGTTGTTGACTCTGGCAGTCAACCTTTATCATGAAGGGGACATTGATAGAGCTTATAATTATATAAAAGTAGCATTGGACGATGCCATTTTCTATAATTCCCGTTTCAAAAACACGGTAATAGCCCGTATTCATCCTATTATTGAAAATACTTATTTATATAAATTGGAGAAACAGAAACAGAATCTGCGTTTTTATATTCTTCTCACCAGTTTGTTTGTGATAGCTCTTGCTATTACTTTGTTTTTTACTTTCAAGCAGACCAAAATAGTATCGCGAGCTAAGAAGAACCTTAATATAATGAATGAGGAGCTGATATTGTTGAATAAGAATTTGGATGAGGCGAATTTAATCAAGGAGAAGTACGTCGGTTACTTTATGAATCAATGTGCTATTTATATCAACAAGCTTGATGAGTATAGGAAGAATGTGAATCGGAAAATAAAAACTGGGCAGGTTGATGAATTGTATAAATCTTCTTCCCGTCCTTTTGAGAAGGAATTGGAAGGATTATATGCCAATTTCGATAAAGCGTTCCTAAAGTTATACCCTCATTTTGTAGAGGAATTTAATTCTCTTCTGATACCTGACGAACAGTATCGGTTGGAAAAAGACCAGTTAAATACAGAATTGCGTATCTTTGCTTTGATCCGACTGGGAATTACCGATGTCGGACAAATTGCCGTATTTCTTCATTACTCTGTCCAAACAATCTATAATTATAAGAGTAAAGTGAAAAGGACGTCAATTCTTGATAGTAATCTTTTTGAAGAAGAAGTGAAAAAACTCGGTTCTTTGTCTCAAAAGTGAGTCTATTCGATTTACCAAACTCCTAAAATTAATATTTTGTAATGCCTTGAATTATAGTTGTATATAGAATTTAGTATTTTCAAAACATCTACTTTATAGCCTACTTTCTATAAGAAGTAGGCTTTTTCAGTTTCTATATTTGCATCATAAGATTTTTGGTAACTGAATGCTAATCTAAAAAAACACAACTATGGTCTTTTCAGAATTATACCTCATTTATTATCCGAAGTTAGTTCGGTTTGCAAGGGAGTTTGTAATGCAGGCTGAGGATGCAGAAAACATAACTCAAGATGTGTTTGCTGACTTATGGGAAAAACGGGATTCTATAGATTACATTGATAATATGAATGCATATCTTTTCAGACTTGTGAAGAATCGATGTCTGGATTACCTGAAACATAAAATTTTTGAGCAAAGATATGTTGAGAATGCGCAGATTTCCTTTGAAATAGAATGGGGTATAAAGCTACAATCTTTGGATAGGTTCTCAGTTTCTGATATATCGGAAGAAAATGATATGGAAATATCGATTCGTATTGCAATTAATAGTTTACCGAAACGATGTCGTGATATCTTTTTATTGAGTCGTATGGAAGGATTGAAGTATAAAGAAATCTCTGAACGGCTGGGAATTTCAGTTAATACAGTTGAATGTCAGATGAGCATAGCACTTAAAAAGTTGAGAGTGAAGCTAGGTATGTGTCTGGCCGCATAGTTTTTCTGAATTTTATAGGAGCTTTTTAGTGGTATTTGCTAATCTAATCGTTCCTATATGAGGAAAAACAAGACATAGAAGATGATTTATATAAATATTTTTTCGGGAAATTGATTTCTGGGAAAAAAAGAAAAAAAATTATCAGATGTGAATAATGATGGAAGGCTGAAAAAAATATAGAGAAGTAGTAACAATATATTAAGATTTAAAATATCATGAAGAAACTTAGTATCATATTAATGATAATTTTGTGGGCGGTGCAGACTCTGGCACAACAAGCTTACTTCGTTGATGGGTATCATGGAGGTATATATGGGCATTATCCTATAGAGTGGAAAACTCAATTCATAGTAGACCAATTGGCTCAGCATCCGGATTGGCGGATTGGCATAGAGATGGAACCTGAAACATGGGACACTGTTCAAGTGCGGACTCCTGAGGCTTATCGCATGTTTGAGACAGTAGCTGTCAGCAAACAAGTTGAATTTACCAATCCTACTTATGCACAGCCTTACTGTTACAACATCTCAGGTGAAAGTATTATTAGGCAGTTTCAATATGGTATAGCAAAAATAAATACACATTTTCCTAAAGTTGATTTCCTTACTTATTCCGTGGAGGAACCTTGTTTCACAAGTTGTTTACCACAGATTCTTAAATTATTCGGATATAAGTATGCTGTAATTAAGTGTCCCAATACTTGTTGGGGAGGATACAGTGGTGCTTATGGCGGTGAACTGGTGAATTGGGTAGGGCCGGACGGCACTTCTATTCTGGCTGTTCCTCGTTATGCTTGTGAGGGATTGGAGGAGAATTCGACATGGCAAACAACGGCTTGGGGTAATTCCGAAGTTTATCTGAAGGCTTGTCGTGATGCAGGAATCAAACATCCGGTAGGGATGTGTTTTCAGGATGCAGGATGGAAGTATGGTCCATGGCTGGGTGAAAATAAAAGCAATTCTATTTATGTAAGATGGAGGGATTACTTTGAGAATATTTCTACTGGTAAAACAGATGATGATTGGCATTTATCACAAGAAGATGTGCACGTGAACCTAATGTGGGGTAGTCAGGTGATGCAAAGGATTGCCCAGGAAGTGCGTACCTCTGAGAATAAGATTGTGATGGCGGAAAAGATGTCAGTAATGGCTCATTTAATGAATGGGTATAGCTATGCCCAGACCGATATGGATGAGGCTTGGCGGACTTTGATGTTGGCCCAGCACCACGATTCATGGATTGTTCCTTACAATAGGTTGAACAAGCAGGGTACATGGGCAGATGCTATCAAACGATGGACAGACCAGACAAACAGTATAGCTGATGGAATTGTTGAGGCATCTATGCGGAGTTTTGATAAAGGGAGTGCGGTTGTCGGTAATCAGCAAGGATATGTACGCGTCTACAATACGTTGGGAAGTGAAAGAGTAGAAGTTGTAGATATTTTGCTTCCACGTGAATATGTAGACGCTGAGTGGGAAATTTATGACTGGAAACAAAAAAAGGTAGGTTATTCAATAGAAAAAGAAGGTGAAAATATAAGATTGTTTTTTGAAGCAAAAGTTCCTCCTTTCGGTTATTCTACGTATTGCATCAAAAGAAGGAAAATAGGTAGAAAGGTAGATTCGGAGAATAGAAAGGTGAATGAACGGGAATATGTAGTCGAAAACGAATTGTATAAAATAGTTTTTGATTTATCGAAGGGAGGAACAATTAAAAGCTTGATTGCTAAGCAAGAAGGGAATAAAGAGTTTGCCAAGCAAACGGGAGAATATGCTTTAGGTGAATTGAGGGGGCACTTTTTTTGAAGAGGGTAAATTCCGTTCTTCTACGGAGACTCCTGCGAAGCTGACTGTTTTGAGGGATAACGTATACGAAAAGAAGGTAAAGATTGAAGGTGAAATTGCTTCGCATCCGTTTACACAGATTGTTACTCTTACGCAGGGAGATAAGCGTATTGATTTTGAACTGACTGTTGATTGGAAGGGTAATGTAGGTATTGGTGAGTATAAAGAAAAGAATTGGCGTGATAACCGCAGAGCATATTGCGATGATAGGTATAAGTTGAGTGTGTTGTTTCCGGTAGAACTTGCTTCTCCTCGTATATATAAAGATGCTCCGTTTGATGTCTGTGAAAGTAAATTGGAGGATACTTTTTTCAATTCTTGGGATCAAATTAAACATAATATCATCCTTCACTGGGTTGATCTGGTGGAACAAAAAGGAGATTATGCACTGGCTTTATTGTCAAATCACACGACTTCTTATTCCTATGGAAAAGATTATCCGTTGGGATTGACTGCCCAATACTCTGGTCAAGGACTGTGGGGACCTGATTACAAAATCACTGCTCCGTTGAAGATGAAATACGCCATTATTCCCCATCGTGGCAAATGGGATGAGGCTTCCATTGCTACTAATAGTGACCAGTGGAATGAACCGTTGTTGTGCTCTTATCACTCATTGGCAGAGTTGGAATCAAAATCATTTGTCGACCTGCAAAACACCGGTTATCAGGTAAGCTCCGCCCAGCTGAGGGATGGAAAGATTGTACTACGCTTATTTAATGTCGAAGGAGAGAACACACAATGCAAAGTTACTTTGGGTATGCCTTTATCCAGTGTAGAAGAGGTGGATCTGAATGGAAAGTCTATTGAAAGAAAGAAAATAGAAGTGCGTTCTGGGAGAACAGAGATGTTGGTGTCAATGCCTCGTTTCGGTTTAAAAACCTTTGTCTTGAATTGATTTATTTGTGGGAGTTGGAGGGGCTCCTCAGACTCTTGGTTTATATAAATAATTAATTAATCTTATATGTATAAAGCTACTGTAAATCTTTTAATTGCTTGCTCTTTTTTGTGGATGACTGCTTGCTCATCAACAGATAAGGTGACGGCAGAAGTGACTCCAACAGATTATGTGAATCCGTTTATCGGTGCCAGTACCAGTGTGGGAGCTGCCGGGGTTTATCATGGATTGGGTAAGACTTTCCCCGGAGCTACTACTCCTTACGGTATGGTACAACTAAGTCCGAACACCATAACAGGGGGAGATAACGGTTCCGGTTATAGTACCGAACACAAAACAATAGAAGCTTTGCCTTTACCCACATGAGTGGGATAGGTTGGTTTGGTGATTTAGGAAACTTTCTCGTGATGCCTACAACGGGTGAGTTGTGGAAAGTTGCTGGTAAAGAAGGCAATGATAGTATAAAAGGCTATCGTTCTATTTACGACAAAGCTTCTGAAGCCGCCAGTGCCGGTTATTACACGGTTGAATTAAGTGATTATAAAATCAAAGTAGAAGCGAGTGCAACACCGCGATGCGGCATATTGCGTTTTGTTTATCCCGCCAATGAGCAATCCCGTATTCAGATAGATTTGGCACGTAGAATAGGGGGAACATCTACGTCCCAATATATCAAGGTGGTAGATGACTATACTATTCAGGGCTGGATGAAGTGTACGCCTGAAGGCGGTGGCTGGGGAAATGGCGACGGAAATGCCAGATATACCATCTACTACTATGCACAATTCAATAAACCTTTGATTGATTATGGCTTTTGGAGTGCAGATATTCCTGATAATTGGGTGCGGAAACGCGATGAAGTCGTGAGTATACCGTATTTGGCACGTGTTTCGGAAGCTCCGATTATAAAGGGGGTGAAAGAGCTGGAAGGCAAGCATTTGGATTTTATACGGAATTTCCTACGAAGGAAGGAGAAGAAGTTGTAATGAAAGTTGGCATCTCCTTTGTCGATATGGAAGGTGCTGCTAATAATTTCAAACAAGAAATTGCGTCTAAGAATTTTGACCAGGTAAAGAAGGAAGCCAATGATTTGTGGAATAAAGAACTTAGTCGTGTGCAAGTAGCTGGGGGAACAACAGATGAGAAAACTATTTTCTATACAGCTTTGTATCATACAATGATTGATCCCCGTATTTATACGGATGTGGATGGACGCTATATAGGCGGTGATTATAAAATACATACAAGTGACGATACTTTTACTAAGCGTACCATCTTTAGTGGATGGGATGTATTTCGTAGCCAGTTTCCTTTACAGACTATTGTTAATCCAAGTTTGGTTAGTGATGAATTGAATTCTTTAATTACAATGGCCGAACAAAGTGGACGCGAATATTATGAACGCTGGGAGTTTATGAATTCTTATTCCGGTTGTATGTTGGGAAACCCAGCCTTGTCTGTACTGGCAGATGCTTATATAAAAGGAATTCGTACCTATGATATAGAGAAGGCATATCAGTATGCCATCAATACGTCCCATCGTTTTGGTAACGATTCGTTGGGCTATACTCCGGGACCGGTGAGTATTTCGCATACTTTGGAATATGCTTACACTGACTGGTGTATTTCCCAATTGGCTAAAGCTTTAGGAAAAGAAGATGACGCAAAGAACTATGCTGAAAAGGGACAAGTTTATCACAATATTTTTGATGCCGAAAAAGGGTGGTTCCGTCCTCGTAATGCGGATGGTACGTGGCAGGCATGGCCGGAGAATGCACGTCTGAAAGAAGGATATGGTTGTATAGAAGCAAATCCTTATCAACAAGGATGGTTTGTGCCGCATGATGTTCCGGGAATGGTGGAATTGATGGGCGGCAAGGAAAAAGTGATTGCGGATTTGCTTGATTTTTTTAACAAAACTCCTTCTAATATGCTGTGGAATGAATATTATAACCATGCCAATGAGCCGGTACATTTTGTTCCTTTCCTATTCAATCAATTGGCTGTGCTTGGTATACGCAAAAATGGACTCGCTACACTTGCGAGAAAGCATATGCCAATAAAGTGGAAGGTATCGTTGGCAATGAAGATGTTGGACAAATGTCGGCGTGGTATGTTTTGACTGCTTCCGGCATTCATCCTTCCTGCCCGGGTAATACGCGTATGGAAATTACAAGTCCTATTTTTGATAAGGTAGAGTTCCGCCTTGATCCGACATATCATTCGGGAAAAACTTTTGTTGTGATTGCTCATGATAATAGTGCAGATAACATATATATACAGCGAGCTTTGCTGAACGGTAAGGAATACAATAAATGTTATTTGGATTTTGCGAATATTGTAGCGGGTGGTGTTTTGGAACTATATATGGGGGATACCCCCAACGAGAAGTGGGGAATATAGATGATTTTTAGTTAACCTATAGATAAGGTAAAGCATTTTATTAATTTAAAAAATTGTTTACTAGTATGAAAAGAAAACAAAGAGCGGATGCACTTAGTGCATTTCCTGGAACTGTAAAAATGATGTTTTTGTTGGCTCTGCTATTATGTGGTGGAGTTCGGACAAATGCTGCTTCAGACATCATCTTGCAGCAGGCAGAAAGAACGATTTCTGGTGTGGTTACAGATGAAAATAGTGAGCCATTAATTGGAGTCGCTGTTGTTGTGAAAGGCACGGGATTGGGCACAACGACTAATTTGGAAGGTGTATTTACATTGAAAGTACCCGCAAATGCAGGAATATTGCAATTATCTTATGTGGGAATGAAGACTGTAGAACTTCCGATTGGCAATAAGTCGCAGTTCAATGTGAAAATGGAATCGGATGCCGTTTTGATTGATGATGTGGTTGTTATCGGATATGGTACCCGTTCTAAAAAGGATATGTCTATTTCGGTGAGCTCCGTAAAGGGGGATGAGTTGAATAATAGACCTTCGGCTATCAATATTATGCAGAGTGTGGCAGGTAAAGTTGCCGGTGTGCAGAATGTATCTATGTCCGGTAGACCTGGTGGGTCATCATCTCTACGTGTTCGCGGTATGGGATCTATCAATGCTGGAAAAGACCCTATCTATGTGTTGGATGGTGTAATCGGTGTAGATCCCGATATTATTAATTCAGCTAATGTAGAATCTATTGACATTCTTAAAGATGCTGCCGCAACAGCCATGTATGGTGCGCAGGGTTCAAACGGTGTTGTTCTTATCACTACAAAGAAAGGGCAGAAAGGTAAAGGTTCAATCACTTATGATGGTAAAGTTGGATTCGGTTTCATGGGCAGAAAGCTCGATATGCTGAATGCGGATGAATATATGGAGGTACAGAAACGTGCTTATGCATATAGCGGACAGACTATGCCTCACTTGACAACTCCTTATGAAAATTTATTTTATTATGCCAAGGATGCTTCTGGCAATTATCAGTACGATGATAAAGGACTTTTGATTGCTTCACCGAAGTATAATACGGATTGGCAGAAAGAGGTGACTCAAACAGCCATTACCAATGACCATATTCTCTCCTTCTCTTCAGGAAATGATAATACGAGCATATATGCCAGTATAGGTTATCAGAATCAAGAAGGTTTGATTAAGGAGAGCGAATACGAACGTTATTCTGCTACCATGAATGTAAGAACCAAGATTAAAGATTGGCTCCATATCCAACTTGTTGGAACGATGGGTAGCCAGAAAGGCAATAATAATGATATGGAAGGTTCGTTCAATCAGGGCGCTCTTAGAAACATGATTGAAATGCCGCCTATTGTTCCTATTAAGTATGAGGATGGTACATGGGGTCGTAAGCATGATTATCCATTGTCAGAAACTGCGGAAAACCCGCTGTTACTACTTCGGGATAGAAAGAACGAATGGAAATCCAATTTTTCTTTGTTTAGCTTGAATGCTACTCTTGATATTACTAAGAAATTGTCATTGACTATTCAAGGTGACTATCAGGTGAGCAATCGTAAAGAAATGAGCTATGCTAAAGCTGGACTTTTTGACGTAAGTGAGAACAATGGCGGATATGCCGATATCAGAAATGCAGAAACTCAGAAACTAACCAATGAGAACTATTTCACTTATACAGATACGTTTTTTGGTGGTAAACTCAGTTCAAATTTTGTGTTGGGAGCCAGTTGGTATTATAACCGTGCAGAGGATTTTTCAGCAGGTTCCGAGCAATATTTCGATGATTCGTTTGACTATCACAATTTGTCGGCAGGAACTACATGGCACGAGCCTAAGTCCGGTATGAATCAGAATACTATGAACTCATATTATTTCCGTATGAATCATAGCTTCCTTGACAGATATTTGCTTGGTTTTACGTTCAGAGCAGACGGTGCGTCCAACTTCGGCACTAATAATAAGTATGGATATTTCCCATCAGTATCTGCCGGATGGCGTATTTCAGAAGAAAACTTCTTCCAGCCTGTAAAAGATGTTATCAGCCAGATGAAGCTGAGAGCCAGTTACGGTATTGTAGGAAATGCTTCTATTCCGAACTACAGAACCATCTCACAATATAGCAATGGTTCTACCATCTTCAACAAAGCACTTACCTCTTATGTTGTTTTCAGTAACTTGGGTAATAAGGATTTGAAGTGGGAATCTTCGCATCAGTTTAATGTCGGTCTTGATATGAGTTTATGGAATAATCGTTTGGAATTTATCCTGGATTATTATCAGAAGTCTACCAAAGATTTGTTGTTTGAGAAACAAGTTCCTTTCACTACCGGTTATTCAACTACATGGACTAACCTTGGTGAAATTGTAAACAAAGGTTTTGAAGCGACTGTCACTTCACATAATGTGCAAACTCGTGATTTTACTTGGGTGACAGACTTGGTATTCTCTACCAATAAACTTGTGGTTGAAGATATTAATGGGGAGACTATCGATACCGGAAATAATACTATCGCCAGAGAAGGTGAAAAATGGGCATCATATTATGTGTATAAAAGACTGGGTACTTGGGGCTTGTCTGAAGTGGCAGAAGCTGCTAAATATGGTAAGAAACCTGGTGACATCAAGTACGAAGATGTGAATGGAGACTATAAGATTGACGAAGAAGACCGCCAGATTATGGGTAACGGTACACCAAAGGGAAGTTTGACGATGGTAAATACGTTTACTTATAAAGGTTTCTCTCTGATGGTCGACCTGAATTATACTTATGGGTTCAAGATTATGGATGTAACAAACTCTATGTTGGAGAACAGACCGTTGTATAGCAACAATGTTAGATCCATACTAGACGCATGGACACCCGAGAATCAGAATACAATGGTTGCTGCAATACGTCTTCCGTCGGATAATTATTTTGGAGAAAATGAAAAAGACTCATACATGCTTCATAAAGGCGATTTCGTGAGACTTCGTAATGTTTCATTATCCTATACCTTTAGTCCTAAGATGCTGAGGGCATTCAAAGCATTCAACAGCTTATCTATCGGAGTTTCTGCTGAAAACTTGTTTGTGCTGACGAAATATCCCGGATATGATCCGGAAGTGGGTGCATTCAATACGGATACAGGCCAGAGTATTGATTTCTATGCTTACCCTCGTCCGACGACTATTACTGGTAATATAAAGGTTGTATTCTAAGAAAATAATATAGACGATTATGAAGAAAATATATTCAAATATATGTGGGTTGATTACCCTAATGGTGATTGCAACGTCATGCGATGCATTCCTTGAAGAGAAACCGAAGACATTTCTTACCCCCGACTCATACTTCCAGAATGAAGGACAAGTTGTCGCTGCGGTGAATGGATTATACACATTCCTGGATGATATCTTTAATGGAGATATAGAACCCGGTTCACAAACATTCATCTTTTTAGAGTATCTGTCGGGTTATGGTGAACGTCTGCGCGGTTCAGGTTCTCAAGATATGTCTCAAGCTAACAACCTGACTATTGCGGAGAATAACGGATATGTACAGAAATTTTGGGAAACAGATTACAAAGCTATCGAAAACTGTAATAGTACTATTGAAGGTATCGAAGCTATTGCCGATGGTGTTTTAACTGAGGACAGAAAAAACGAATTGCTGGGTGAAGCCTATTTTATGCGCGCTTATTACTATTTTAATCTGGTACAGCTCTACGGTCCCGTTCCTTTGAAACTTACTAGTACAAAGAGTTTGGCAAATGTAGAAATTGAATTGACATCGATTGACGGTGTTTATTCTCAGATTGACCTTGATTTGACAAAAGCTGGTGAGCTTATGGAAAACTGCCCCTGGACAAGTACCAGCGGTCGAGTTACCAAGGGGGCTGTAAAAGCATTGCATGCTAAAGTTTACTTGGCAATGGCAGGATATCCGTTGCAGAAGAGCGAATGTTATCAGAAGGCATTCGAAAAAGCCAGCGAAGTATATAAGAGCGGAGCTTTCAGATTATTCGATACATATGAAGAACTGAGAACCACAGAGAATACTGGTGAACATATATTCTCCATTCAAAGGGAAGCTGATAATGCTGGTTCTCCTGTTCATGGTGATATGTTGCCTTATCCTGCACCTGCAAAAGCTATTTCGGCAAATGCAGCATACGGAGGTGCACTGGTTCCTACATTGTTATTCTATAGTACATACCCCGATGGAGATAAGCGTTTAGAAGAACAAGCTTTTTATTACACGGAGCACCAGGCTCTCGACAATTCTGGTATCGTTGAATTGGGAAGACCTTATATTTATAAATTCTGGGATGACGAAGCTGCAACCACCGGTAAGTCGGGTGCCAATTATACACTGTTGAGATATGCCGATGTGCTGTTGATGCTTGCTGAAGCAAAAGCGCAGGTAGATGGCGGTACAACAAATAATGCGGATGCAGTAGATGCCTATTATGCTGTAAGAAAAAGAGCAATGCCCACGGAGTCAAGACCGTCATCTATAAATGTGAATGACGTTTTGAAAGAAAGATTCTGGGAACTTTGCTTTGAAGGACATACATGGTACGATATGCTGAGAACTCATAAAGCACTGCATGTGGTTACGGGTAACATTGTAGATATGATTGGTTATCAGACTCCCGGACATGGAGCTGCATTCAAAGAAGCAGATCTCTTATTGCCGTATCCTATCCGTGAGAAAAGATTGAATCCTAATCTGAAAAGAGACTAATAACGCGTCACTGTCAAAGAGAACTTGAGAATAAATAGTTTAAATATGAAACGTAGTTTCAAATATATGACCCTTTTAGCATTTTGCTTGTGCTTCCTCTTTTCCTGCTCGGATGGTGGCGGTACAATAAAGAACCCCTTTGAAAATGGGGAAGATGATAATTTCATAAAAATCACCATTCTTCGAATGCTGATACCCTGCACTTGTCTTGGGAACTTACTGATACAAAAGTTAGTTTCGATAGCTACCGAGTTGAATTGGATAATCCCCAAACAATCAAAACCGTTGGTAAGAATAACACAGAATTCATTTTTACTCATATACCGTATAATGAACCAGTATCCGTATCCATCTCATTAATTAAGAATGACGAGGTTGTGAAAACAACCTCGATCCAAGCAA
Organism: Bacteroides rodentium JCM 16496; assembly: GCF_000614125.1. Classification (GTDB taxonomy): domain Bacteria; phylum Bacteroidota; class Bacteroidia; order Bacteroidales; family Bacteroidaceae; genus Bacteroides; species Bacteroides rodentium. The sequence continues at coordinate 71,096 of NZ_BAKJ01000010.1, read as the reverse complement.
GGATTGATGGTCTTGACAAGGAAATATCCAAAGTAATCATTCCCGATCAAGGCAGTGTTACGGGTGGAGACGGTATGTATTCCGTTCTGTTACCTGATGGTAGAAGCATATTTCTGATGGGCGATTCGTATATTGGAACCGTTTCCAATGGACAGCGTTCTACTTCAGACCATATGTACCGGAATACGTATATTGTGTATGATAATGGAAAAGTCAGTGCTATTTACGGAGCCAATGGCAACAAAAAATCTTCTGCTGCTGTTCCTCCCAAATTTCCTGATGAAAAGAAATGGTATTGGCCCGGGCACGGATTTGTAGACGGCAATAAACTCTACATATTCCAGACATTGATGTACCAGGGGGGAGACGGTATGTGGGGCTTCATGTACGAAACCACCCATATCCTGGAGTATAGCCTGCCTGGTTTGAACTTGGTGAGGACTACTCCTATACCTTTCAATGGTTCTGAAGATGTTCATTATGGAATGGCAGCATTGAAAGAGGAGGATTATGTTTACATTTATGCTCAGGTAGATGTGAAGAATGATGCGAATCCCATTTCCGAAGTGTTGGTCGCAAGGTCTACTATGAACAATCTGTATACGAATTGGGAGTATTATACCGGTTCCGGTTGGAATACGGATGCTTCATTAGCTGTAAAATTGGAAGGTTTGGCAAGTGTACCGGTTTCCTCACAATTCAATGTGTTCAAGTTGCGTGACAAATACGTTTTGCTCACACAGAAGAAGACGTTTAACTCCGGTGAAATCTATACGTTTATAGCTGATAGTCCTAGTGGTCCATGGAGAAACAAACAGCTTATTTTCAAGACATACGAACAGAATACTCCACACTTATTTACTTACAATGCGATGGCTCATCCGCAATTCGAGAAAGACGGCATGATATTGATAAGTTACAATGTCAATACCGAGACTTTTGCGGAGCAATTCAGCGATGTAAGTACATATCGTCCCCGGTTCTTCTGGGTGGATATAAATAAGATATTAGAAAAATAAAACTTAAAAAATAAGATATGAAAAAGAATATATTGATTTTTGCAATAGCCTCATTGCTATTCTCTCTTGCAGGTTGCGATACAGATGACCGGGTAAAGATGAGTAAGGATTATCCCGCTGATGGTGATATAAACTATGGTATCAGACAAGTAATGCAATATGATGATGTGAATATTAACGGTATAGATATTGCATCAAAATTTGCATTCTTCGATACATTCAGGTTGACCATACACTATACTGATAGTAAGATTAGCGGAGTAACTTTTTCTAATGGAGACGTACCTTTTTCTCCATATAACTTTGAAATTCCGGAGGGCAGAATCGATTGCTATTTAGATACCGAAGCTCTTCCTAATGAATTGCGCATTACCGGAACAGAGAATGTCATCGCTTATTATCAGAATGGTGAATTCAGCATTCCTTTCCAACTGGATTGCCCGTCACTGGATTATAAGTACACGTTTAAGAGTATTAACAAATAAATAAAATACATATGAAATCGATGAGGAAATATATGCAGTTACTGCTTCTTTTGGTAGTACCATTTTTTGTTATCACTTGTATGACAATAGAGGATGTTATTCATCCTGACGATGCACAAGTGGACAGTGATATCAATATCTCTGTAAAAATTAAGATTGTTGCCGAAACGGATGGTAACAGTAAGTTGGCATTCGGTATATTGGTGCCCAAAAGCTGGAATGTGGCTAATAATGCTACCTTGACACTTTCTACCACAGCAGCCTTTGCCGGTAACACTGTTACCAATGAACCTATGGTACTTGTTGGGGCTGGAGAAAAGAACCCATCGGATGCTTTGCCATGGGCTTCTTCGTTCCAGAGTAAAATTGGTATATTGGATAATACGGGACCGGTAGAGTGGGTAGTATTCAAGTCTGCCACTACTTTCCAGATAAATGATACCAATCCCGATCAAAAAGAAGTGAATGGTACAGTAAATATTAAACTTCATACAGGTCCGAGAGCTATCAAATTCTATATGGGATATACATTCTGTGGTGAAGCATTTGGATTCAACAATGAAAAGTATCCTGATGATTATGTAAAGGTCGCTAAAGTTCTTGAAGTAACCGGCGGAGACGAACCGATGATGGATTTCACTGCTGATCCTGCTATATCATTTGTACCAGCTACTTTCGGTTTTGGTGATATTTTCTCTATCAGATATAATGAGCCTAACTATGTGACTGAAGGAGGTCTCAAAGGTGGTGATGCCTATCTCGCAGGAAAAGTCATATACGAAGAAAATGGAGTGGAGAAAGAGAAAATTGTAGATGAAACAAGTAGTAAAACACTGATGGAACCATTGGGTGATTTGGGGCAAGTTACTTCATTCCAGAAATATATTTATCCGAAAGACTTTTTTGATTTGCCTAAAGATGTTGTTATCCTGAGTATGCAAGTACATTTCACAAACAAGGATAAGAGTGTTGTTATTCTGGATAATGAGACAAACGATGATTTTGTAGTAGAAGAAACGTGTGAATAAAAAGTGAGGGTGTGTCTAAGACGAAAGGAATGTGAATTTTACTTTTGATACACCCTCTTTATTTTGAATATGAAGATATTCTTTCTGTTATTATTGTTCTGTGCCGGTGGCTGTTGCTTGCATGCACAGTCTCAGATTCCCCTATTCAAAAAGGGGGAACGCGTAGCATTTGTCGGGAATAGTATTACCCATGGCGGACATTATCATTCGTTTATCTGGCTGTATTACATGACTCGTTTTCCTAATAGGCCGATTACGATTATGAATGCCGGGATCGGTGGAGAGTGTTTATGGGATATTAAGGACCGGATGGACTATGATGTTTTCGATAGAAGGCCCACTTTTGTGATTCTTACTTTCGGTATGAATGATACTGGCTATGATATTTATCTGAAGGACAATGCCAAAGAACTCTCGGAAGAACGGATAACGAAGTCATTGGACAGTTTCCGGGAAATAGAGAAGTGGTTGTTGGCTAAGGATAAGATTACTAAAGTGATGATAGGTGGTTCTCCTTATGATGAAACTTCAAGGTTCAATAATTTCATCCTTCATCAGAAGAACAATGCTATTCTGAAGATAATAGATGCCCAACGTGCATCGGCAGAGAAGAATTGTTGGGGTTTTGTTGATTTCAACCAACCTATGCAGGAAATAAGTTTGAAAGAACAAGCGAAAGATTCCACATTCTCTTTTTGCCGGATAGATAGAATCCATCCGGATAATGATGGTCAGATGGTTATGGCATATCTATTCTTGAAGGCGCAAGGATTGGCGGGAAATGAAATTGCAGAAATCTCAATAGATGCGCATAACTCAAATGTGATAACCCATAAGAACTGTAAAATATCAGGGTTGAAGAAGCTAGGGAACGATTTGGCTTTCGACTATTTGGCTTACTCTCTTCCTTATCCTCTCGACTCCATTTCGAGGCATGGTTGGGGAGATAGAAAATCACAACGTGATGCAATGCAGCTGGTACCGTTTATGGAAGAGTTCAATCAGGAATACTTTCAGGTGACCAACTTGGATAAAGGCATTTACCGATTGATTATAGACAATCAGTTGATAGATGATATTTCATCCGACCAGTTGGCTCAAGGGATTAATTTGGCAGATTATCCTACTACCCCTCAATATCAGCAGGCTGCCAAGATTATGTATCTGAATGAGGAACGCTTTGAAATCGAGAAACGTTTTAGGGAATATCTGTGGACGGAATATTCCTTTTTGAAGAAAGAAGGACTCTTATTCTCAGATAATCAGAAGGCTATTGATAAACTTAAAGAGTATTTACCCAAAGATATTTTTCTCAGAGCAAGCTATGATTGGTATATCAAAGCGATGTATCCTGAAATACGTGAAGTTTGGAGTAATTATATGAATGCTATTGTTGAAATGATTTATAAAATAAATAAGCCGGTCACTCATAAGATACAGTTAAAACGAATAGGCTAATAATAGTAATACAACGAATGAAAAGCATGAATAGACTTATATATTTGATAATCTTCTTTTTCTTCTCAACGGAGATGTATGCTCAGTTGAAAGATCTGGTACAGTATGTAAATACCCTGCAAGGTACTGATTCTCACTTTGGGTTGAGTTATGGAAATACATATCCCACAACTGGGATGCCTTATGGCATGCATACATGGTCGGCACAAACCGGTCCGAATGGAGAGGGATGGAAGTATCAATATGCTGTAGACAGCATCAGAGGTTTTTGCCAGTCACATCAGTGTAGTCCGTGGATGAGTGATTATGCAGTCTACTCATTTATGCCGGTGGTGGGTGAATTGGTAGTCAATCAAGACAAACGAGCAGCCAAGTTCAGCCACGACAATGAAATAACACAACCACATTATTATAAAGTGACGTTGAATAACGGCGTTACTACCGAAATGGCTCCTACTACGCGTGGGGTACATTTGCGTTTTTCATATCCTTCGGCGGGAGACGCCTATTTGGTGATTGACGGATATATCGACCAAAGTGAAATAAGAATAGAACCGGCTAAGAGACAGATCTTCGGCTGGGTAAACAATCAGCGGTTTGTGAATGATTCGAAATCTTTCCGCAATTATTTTGTAGTTCAGTTTGATAAACCTTTTGAGGATTATGGTGTATGGGAAAATCAGAAAGATGAGATGTTTCCCAAAAAGCAGGATGGAGCAGGAAAAGGATATGTGCATATATCAAATTCAAGAAAGGCTCAAAAGTACAAGCTAAAGCTGCCTCTTCTTACATCAGTGCTGAACAAGCATTGGTTACTCTGAACAAAGAATTGGGTGCAGATAAGACTTTGGAAGTAACTAAGGCCCGAGGCTGGAAAATATGGAATGAACTGTTGAACAGAATCATCGTCGAAGGGTGCACAGATGAACAACTGAGGACTTTCTACTCTTGTTTGTTCCGCGCCAATCTTTTCTCCCGTAAGTTCTACGAACGTAAAGTGAATGGAGAACCTTATTATTACAGCCCGTACAACGGAAAGATATACGACGGGTATATGTACACGGACAATGGTTTCTGGGATACTTTCCGTTCTCAGTTTCCTTTGACTAATATTCTTCATCCTACTATGCAGGGACGCTATATGAATGCGCTCCTTGCAGCACAACAACAATGTGGCTGGTTGCTTCCTGGTCTGCTCCGGGTGAAACGGGTGGTATGTTGGGAAATCATTCTATTTCACTCTTGACAGATGCTTGGTCGAAAGGTATTCGTTCTTTCGACCCAGAACAGGCGTTGGAAGCCTATGCTCACGAAGCAATGAATAAAGGTCCTTGGGGCGGTGCTAACGGGCGTGGATTCTGGAAAGAATATTTTGAACTGGGGTATGTTCCTTATCCCGAATCTATGGGAGCAAGTGCCCAAACGATGGAGTACGCATACGATGATTTTTGCGGTTATCAACTGGCTAAGATGATTGGCAACAAGCATTATCAGGAAGTATTTGCCCGGCAGATGTATAATTATAAGAATGTCTTCGATCCTGCTATGGGATTTATGCGTGGCAAAGGGAGCGATGGTAAATGGCAAGAGCCGTTTGATCCATTGGAGTGGGGTGGACCTTTTTGTGAAGGTAATGCCTGGCATTACACCTGGTCTGTATTCCATGATGTACAAGGCTTGATTGATTTATTTGGCAGCGATGAGAAGTTTACTACCAAGATAGATTCTGTATTTACTTTGCCCAGTACCATCAAACCTGGTACCTATGGTGGTGTCATCCACGAAATGACAGAAATGGAACTGGCCAATATGGGACAATATGCTCACGGTAACCAGCCGATTCAACATATGCCCTACTTGTATAATTATGCCGGCCAACCGTGGAAAACACAGTATTGGGTGCGCCAGATTGTGGAAAGATTGTACAACTCTACCGAAAGGGGATACCCGGGAGATGAGGACCAGGGGGGAATGTCTTCATGGTATATCCTGAGTTCACTTGGCATATATGCAGTCTGTCCGGGTACAGATGAATATGTAATTGGCAGCCCTCTGTTTAAGAAGGTTACCATAACCTTGGAGAACGGAAACAAATTTATAATCGAGGCTCCGGAGAATAGCAAAGAGAATGTGTATATACAGTCTGCTACTATAAATGGAAGAGTTTTGGATAAGAACTATATTCATTATAGTGATATAATAGACGGTGGAGTACTGAAATTTGAAATGGGAAGCCAGCCCAATAAAAGTAGATGTACTTCAAAATATGCAGCCCCTTTCTCTTTGTCAAAAAGATAAGTGTTGATAAAGTTGTACTATAAAGCATATAAAAAATGAAGTCTAAATTTTTATTTAGTTTATTGTTTTCTCTTATTTGGGGAGGAATAATTGCATCACAAGCTGCGACGGGCAATTATGCCCGTCAAGTCAATACGTTGATTGGTACTAAAGGCGTAGGACTAACCTCAGGTTATCTCTATCCGGGGGCAACCTATCCTTACGGTATGGTACAATTTACGCCTTCTTATTTTTCAAAACGCTCCGGATTCGTAATCAACCAGTTAAGTGGCGGAGGTTGTGAACATATGGGTAATTTCCCGACTTTTCCAGTAAAAGGAAAACTGGAGATGTCCCCTGACAATATTTTGAATTATCGTATCAATGTCACTGAAGAACAAGGACATGCCGGCTATTATGAAGCTATAGTACAAGAAGACATTAGGGCCAAACTGACTGTGACCGAAAGAACCGGTATGGCAAATTATGAATATCCGGCAGACCTGCAGTACGGTACAGTGATTATCGGCGGAGGTATTTCTGCCACTCCCATAGAACAAGCTGCTGTTGTGATAACCGCACCAAATAAGTGCGAAGGATATGCTGAAGGAGGGTATTTTTGCGGCATCCGCACTCCATATAAAGTCTATTTCGTTGCAGAGTTCGATGCAGATGCTTTAGAATCGGGTACTTGGAAAAGAGACGAACTGATGCCGAATACAACTTTCGCTGAAGGCGAGTACTCAGGCGTCTTTTTTACTTTCGATGTAAGTAGGAAAAAGAATATCCAATATAAAATTGGTATTTCTTACGTTTCAGTAGAGAATGCTCGCGAAAATCTGAAAGTGGAGAATACCGGCTGGGATTTTCAACAAATACAAGACCAGGCAGAAGCCCGATGGAACCATTATCTGGGTAAGATTGAAGTCGAAGGTACCAATCCTGATCGTACTGCTCAGTTCTATACCCATATGTATCGTTCTTTTATACACCCGAATGTATGTAGTGATGTGAATGGCGAGTATATGGGAGCAGACTATAAAGTGCATAAGTCTCGCTCTAAGCACTACACTTCCTTTAGTAACTGGGACACTTATCGTACACAGATTCAATTGTTGTCCATACTCGACCCGGAAGTCGCTTCCGATATTGTCATCTCCCATCAGCTGTTTGCTGAGCAGTCCGGTGGCGTTTTCCCACGATGGGTGATGGCAAATGTGGAGACAGGTGTGATGCAAGGTGATCCGAGTCCTATCCTGATTGCCAATGCATATGCTTTTGGAGCCCGTAATTACGATCCGAAACCCATTTTCAAGATTATGCAGAAGGGTGCCGAAACTCCAGGAGCCAAATCGCAGGATGTGGAAGCCCGTCCAGGTTTGAAGCAATATTTGGATAAGGGCTACTATAATGCTTCCATTCAATTAGAATATACCTCCGCCGATTTTGCTATCGGACAATTTGCTCTGCGTGCCGTAGGCGATGAGTTTGCCAGCTGGCGTTTTTTTCATTTTGCCCGTTCTTGGAAGAACTTGTATAACCCAGAAACCGGTTGGCTGCAATCGCGTCATCCAGATGGTTCCTGGAAACCGCTGAGTGAAGACTTTAGAGAATCTACCTATAAAAATTATTTTTGGATGGTACCTTATGACATAGCGGGCCTGATAGAGATTATTGGCGGTAACCAAAAGGCGGAAGTACGCTTGGATGAGTTTTTTGTCCGCTTGGATGCCGGATATAATGACGCTTGGTTTGCTTCTGGTAACGAACCGAGTTTCCATATTCCTTGGATATATAATTGGGTAGGGGCTCCTTACAAGACGCAGGAAATCGTCAACCGTGTGCTGAACGAACAGTATTCAAGCAGAATTGATGGTCTTCCGGGCAATGATGATTTAGGTACGATGGGGGCATGGTATGTCTTTGCTTGCATCGGCCTTTATCCCGAGATTCCTGGTATCGGAGGTTTCACGGTGAATACTCCGATTTTCTCTTCCGTAAAGGTGCATTTGCCCAAAGGCGATATCGTGATAAAAGGCGGCTCTGAGAAAAATATCTATATCAAGTCTATGAAACTGGATGGTAAACCGTGCGAAAGCACTTGGATTGATTGGGAACAACTCAGCAAGGGTGCTTTCATAGATTATGTTACTTCGAGTAAACCGGATGTGAAATGGGGCACTAAAATAGTTCCTCCTTCTTTTCCTTAATTAAGTTCAATCCATAAATATTGTAATGGTATGAAAAGATTCTTTTTTAATATAGCCTTATTAATAGGTGCTGCACTTGTTTCTTCGTGTGCAGAAAAAAAGCAAGTAGTGGATCTCCCAGATTGGGCTTGGGTAGATTTCCAACGTCCTGAGGGCATTAATCCTATTATTTCTCCTGATACAACCAGTCTTTTTTATTGCCCGATGAGGCAGGATTCGGTAGCTTGGGAAGCAAGTGATACGTTTAATCCCGCTGCTACCATCTATGATGGAAAGGTTGTTGTGCTCTACCGTGCCGAAGACAATTCAGCTGTCGGTATCGGCTCACGTACTTCTCGTTTGGGATATGCGTACTCCGATGACGGTTTGCATTTTCAACGAATGTCTATACCGGTATTCTATCCGTCCGATGATAACCAAAAGGAACTTGAATGGACTGGTGGTTGCGAGGACCCACGTATAGCTGTGACTGAAGACGGTCTTTATGTGATGCTTTATACACAATGGAACAGAAAGCTGGCACGTTTGGCTGTTGCTACTTCCCGTAACTTGCAAGTGTGGGAGAAGCATGGACCAGTTTTTGCTCAAGCTTATAACGGACGTTTCTTTGATGAGTTCTCCAAGTCTGCTTCTATCGTAACCAAATTAGTGGATGGAAAACAGGTAATTGCTCAAATCGACGGAAAATATTGGATGTATTGGGGGGAGAAATTTGTAAATGTAGCCACTTCTAATGACCTGGTGAACTGGATACCTATGTTGGATGAAAAGGGAGACTTTTTGAAAGTAATCGCTCCACGTGAGGGTAAGTTCGATAGTTCATTGACAGAATGTGGACCTCCAGCTATCATGACAGATAAAGGTATCTTGTTATTCTACAACGGTAAGAATGCTGATGGAGCGGAGCGAGATACGTTATACACAGCGAACTCTTACTGTGCCGGCCAGGCTTTGTTTGATGCCAAAGATCCGACTAAGTTGCTTGATCGTTTGGACAAGCCATTCTATGTGCCGGAATCGGACTTTGAAAAGAGTGGGCAATATCCTGCTGGAACGGTATTTATTGAAGGACTTGTGTTCCACAATCAACAGTGGTATTTGTATTACGGCTGTGCCGACTCCCGTGTAGCGGTAGCTGTATATAATCCGTCTAAGAAATAAATCTCTATGAGAAAGTTTGGTATTTTTCTTTCGTGTATTTGCCTTGCGCTACCGTTGGTGGCTCAGGAACAGTTTTTCTTTACAAATCCTGTGATTAGAGGAGACGTAGCTGATCCTTCCATGATTAGGATAGATGATACGTATTATGCTACAGGTACTTCTTCGGAGTGGGCTCCTTACTATCCAGTGTTTACTTCCAGAGACTTGGTAAATTGGAAGCAGATAGGCCATATCTTTGCGAAGAAACCGGAATGGACTTCCAATTCTTTTTGGGCTCCGGAATTATTTTATCACAATAATAAGGTTTATTGTTATTATACCGCCCGTCAGAAGGATACCGGAATCTCATATATCGGGGTTGCTACCTCTGATTCTCCTTTGCACGAATTTACTGATTACGGGCCTATAGTAGAATATGGTACGGAAGCTATTGATGCATTTGTTTATGACGACAGCGGGCAGTTGTATATCAGTTGGAAAGCCTATGGGTTGGATAAGCGTCCGATAGAACTACTGGGATGCAAACTCTCTATTGACGGGCTGCGTTTGGAAGGTGAACCTTTCTCCTTATTGGTAGACAGTGAAGACCAAGGAATGGAAGGACAGTGCCACTTTAAGCATGGAGATTATTATTACATTATATATTCGGCTCATGGCTGTTGCGGTCCTGGTAGTGATTATGATGTGTATGTGGCACGTTCTAAGAATTATTGTGGTCCTTATGAGAAATATCAAGGAAATCCCATTTTGCATGGAGGTGAAGGTGATTATATGTCATGTGGCCATGGCACGATAGCTATGACCCCCGACGGACGTATGTTCTATATGTGTCATGCCTATCTGAATGGTGCAGGCTTCTATACCGGACGCCAGCCCATCCTGCAAGAATTGGAAATGACGGATGACCATTGGATACGATTTAAGACTGGACACCTCGCTGTAGCGAAGCAGCATGTACCTTTTGCAGGAACTCGACAAGAGCCGTTGCTAGACTTTGAAGATAACTTTCAGGGAAATAAACTGAAGGTAGAGTGGAATTGGAATTACCCATATTCGGACATCGATGCGGTTGTGAAAAAAGGTCAACTCTCCTTATCTGGCATTTTGAAAGGAGGAGGTGAGCATGGTACGGCGCTCTGCCTGCGTTCCCAGTCTCCTGATTATACCTGCGAGACGAAGGTGGTCAATGCTAATCAAAGTCTGAAAGGCTTGACGCTGTATGGCGATGATAAGAACCACGTCGTTTGGGGAACTTCTGGAGATAAGTTGCTCTTGAAAGTTGTCAAAGATAATGTAGAGTCGGTACTCTATGAAACAGTTTATCTAGATAAGGAAATCTATCTGAAAACAGAAGTGGAGCGAGGATACATTTTTCATTTCTTCTGGAGTAAGGATGGAAAGACTTGGAATTTAGTGAACAATACTTCTTCGGAAGGCAATGATTTAATTCGTTGGGATAGGGTACAACGCCCTGGACTATTGCACAACGGTGCTAAGAACTCTCCCGCTGAGTTTGCTTATTTCAAAATGAGGATTAAAAAAAGAACCTTATAAACAACATTGAAACATGAAAAAGATTTTAGTATTGGTAGCGGCAACATGCATGTTTTGCACTACCGCATTTGCCCAGACTGTAAAGCCTTTTAAGGAAGGCGACCGAGCAGTCTTTTTAGGAAATAGTATAACAGATGGCGGACATTATCATTCGTACATTTGGCTGTATTACATGACCCGTTTCCCGAATATGAATCTCCGCGTATTCAATGGCGGTATAGGCGGTGATACGGCTTTTGATATGAACAAGCGTCTGGATGGTGATATTTTCTGCCTGGAGCCAACCGTACTTATGGTCACTTTCGGAATGAATGATTCCGGTTATTTCGAATATAATGGTGATAACCCCAAAGAATTCGGCGAACAGAAATATCAGGAGAGCATCAAGAACTACCAACAGATGGAGAAGCGTTTTAAAGAACTTCCCAATACTCGCATTGTGATGTTGGGGACTTCTCCTTACGATGAAACAGTTCAACTGAAAAGCAATGCGCCTTTCAGGACGAAGAATGAAACCATTAAGAGAATTGTTGAGTATCAGAAACAGTCTGCAGCGGAGAACAATTGGGAATTCACCGACTTGAATGAACCGATGACCACTATAAACCGTCAATTCCAACAGAAAAATCCTTCATTCACCCTTTGCGGTCGCGACCGTATCCATCCTGATAATGACGGGCACATGGTGATGGCATATCTTTTCCTGAAAGCTCAGGGATTTGCTGGTAAGGATGTGGCAAATGTGAAAATTGATGCCAATAAGAAACAAACAGTAACGTTTGAGAACTGTACAATTTCCAACATTAAGAGGAATGGTAAGGAACTGAGCTTCGACTATTTGGCGAAATCTTTACCCTATCCTTTGGATACTATCCCTCGTGGATGGGAACAGAGTAAAAGTCAGGCAGAAGCCATGAAAGTAGTTCCCTTCATGGATGAGATGAATCGTGAAATGCTGAAAGTAACCGGACTGAAAGGCAATTATAAACTGCTTATTGACGGTGAGGAAATTGGTATCTGGAATGCTGGTGAACTGGCAGCGGGCATCAATTTGGCTAAGGAAACAAAGACCCCCCAATACCAGCAAGCATTAGTGGTGATGCATCTCAATGAATATCGTTGGGAGATTGAAAGAACTTTCCGTGACTACGCTTGGATGCAATTTGGCTTTTTCCAGCAGAAAGGTCTACTTTTTGCCAATGACCGAAGAGCGATTGAAGTGATGGATGATAATGTCGAAAAGAATGGCTGGGTGAAAGGACATAGAGATACCTATACCCGGTTGATGTCTGAGGCTGTCCGCGATGCACGCAAGCAGGAAATGGAGATTCTTATCAATAAGATTTATGAAGTCAATAAGCCTATAACCAGGAAGGTGCAGTTGAGGCAGATGTAAACTATTGGGCTACATAAAACCGAAATATGATAATGCTGATAACATGAATGAAGATAATACCTATCATGTTATCAGCATTTTTTGAGTATCCTTGATAAGACTTAATTTGTAGAACTAAAATATAGTCTTATAAGTGTCGCCCCTTTTGAGTAAGATTGTTTTTTATTCCGGCGGATAGGTTGTCTGCCGGGATATATATAGCTAAACCGATAACGGCTTAATTGAGCACCACTACTTAAAAGAAATACCTCAGTATATCATTGAAGTTTGCCCAAATCAGCAAACCGAACAAGAGGAACATGCCCACCATCTGCGCACGTTCCATAAACTTGTCGCTGGGCTTGCGGCGTGCAATGATTTCGTAAATGAGGAATAACACGTGTCCGCCGTCCAGTGCGGGGATGGGCAGAATATTCATAAAGGCAAGGATGATGGAGAGGAATGCCGTCATGTACCAGAACTGATGCCAGTCCCACGTGGCGGGGAAAATACTGCCGATGGTTCCGAAACCTCCGAGTTGCTTGGCTCCTTCCTTGGAGAAGAGATATTTCATCTGGCCTACGTAGCCTTTCAGAGTCTTTACCCCCAAAGATACGCCGGCAGGGAAGGAAGAAAGGAGGCTGTATTCCTTGCGGACAACGGGCAGTAGTTTATCGGTTGCCGTACGTGCTGCCACGCCTATTTCATAGTCGGCATTGGTCGTCATGCTCAAGGTATCCGTCACACCGTTACGGACGTATGTCAAGGTTACCTCATGGGATGCATTGGCTTCCTTGCGCTTCAGCATCTCTTCTTTGAAGTCGTAGTAAGCTATTGACTTTCCATCCAAGTGGGTGATGCTGTCACCTACTTGCAGACCGGCGGAAGCGGCAGGGTATCCTACAATCAGGCTGTCGACTACATAAGGGAAACGGAAACTGGCGAAACGCACACTGTCTGCCAGCAAGCGGTTCATCATGTCTTCGGGGATGTAGACTGAAGCGGCTTCCCCGTCACGCAATACGCTTACCTGGCGGGCATCGACAATACTGGTCAGCAGGTCGCCGTCATAGCGTTCGAACGGTACCCCGTCGGCAGATATCAGGATATCGCCGTCGCGGAAGCCTATGGCTTTGGCTGTTTCGTTAAAGTCCATACCCAATGGGGCTTTTTGTACCGGTATATATTCGTCGCCCCAAGTAAAAAGTATCATGGAATAGATGAACAATGCGAGCAGGAAGTTGAACAATACACCGCCTACCATAATCAGCAGGCGCTGCCATGCCGGCTTGGCACGGAACTCCCATGGCTGCATGGGTTGCTTCATCTGTTCGGTATCCATAGATTCGTCTATCATACCTGCTATTTTTACATAGCCACCTAAGGGTAGCCACCCGATACCGTATTCCGTGTCACTGTGTTTGGGCTTGAACTTGAATAATGTGAACCAAGGGTCAAAGAATAAGCAGAACTTTTCTACCCGCGTCTTGAACAGACGCGCAAAAAGGAAGTGCCCCCCCTCATGGATGATAACGAGCAGTGAAAGGCTCATGATGAGTTGCAGGGCACGAATCAAGAATGTTTCCATCTAATTATTTGCTGTTTTACGATTTCTATAATTTTCGCAAAGGTACGTTTTCTTATTTAACGTGTCAAATGAGCAGATGTTTTTTATAATACATTAAATGGTGGGCGACACCAGCCAACGGCTGATATTACGCTCCTCCGCACTGAACTCCACACCAAGCTTCACCACTTCACGGCTGTCGGCTTGGTAGGGTATCAGATAACCTTTTTCTTCAATCTGCTTCAAGGCTTCTTCGGCTGTGTCGTTCAGTTTGAATTCAAAGACGTAAATGTACTTCGGGGTTTTCACCACGGCATCCGCACGGCCTTTGGCACTCTTTACCTCTGCCTGGGTGAACTGTCCCATCAGCTTGAATACGAGGTAGAACACTACTTGATAGTGCCGCTCGGTCTTCACGTTCAGTTCGTATGGAAAGTCGGCGAAGAAGGCTTGGAGGCGGGTGAGGAAGGAGTCGTAATCGCCATTTTCCAGCTCATTCACAAACTTGCCGATATAAAAGCTTTGATCGTCATTTTTTATTGGGGTATAGAATGGAATGAGAAAATTCAGAAAACCATAACGGACTTCATCATTTGGAAATGCTAACAAATAACTCCGAAAGCGATTATTATAATCCTTAATAGTCAGATATCCGCTTTGATATATCAGCGGAATGGGGTTGCTTGCATCCATTTTATATTCGGTGAATGTGGAGGCTGGAGCTTCGATACCGTCTATGAGGGTGCGGAGGTCATATTCCGTCTCTTCGAGCATCTTGACAAGGATGGTGGGGGTGCCGGTCTGGAACCAGTAGCTGTCGAATTTGAGGCCATCGAAGGCATTCAGTACGCTGAAGGGATTGAACACGCCTTCGGCAAATTCACAAAAATGATAGCCGTCGTAAGTGGACTCCATTTTGGCGAGCGTTTCTTCCCAGGTCAGCCGGTTGGCTTTGGCCAAGAACTGCAGTTCCGGGGTAAAGGTGTCTATCAGCTCTTGCCGGGTGATGCCGCATACTGTGGCATATTGGGGCTTCAGACTGATGTCGTTCAGTTGGTTGAGGTCGCTGAAGACGCTGACTTGCGAGAATTTCGTGACTCCCGTGAGGAAGGCAAAGCGCAGGTACCGGTCACTGCTCTTCAGTACTCCATAGAAAGCTTTCAGCGTATTGCGGTAGTCTTCCAGCAGTTCGGTGTTGTCCAGGGCTTGCAGCAGAGGCTTGTCGTATTCGTCGACCAGCACCACGACACCGCAGCCGGCTTGCTGGCTGGCACGGCGGATGATGCCGGAAAAGCGGGTGGAAAGTGTCGTTTCATCTTCGCCTTTGCCATACTTGGACTCCCATTGTGTCAGTTGGTTGCTGAGGATTTGTTCCAGCCGTTGCGGTGCGTCATATTTTTCCGCATTCAGGTCCAGGTGCAATACCGGATACTTGTTCCATTCCTTCTCCAGCTGTTCGATGGCAAGTCCTTTAAAAAGTTCTTTTTTCCCTTCAAAATAGGCCTCGAAGGTGGAGAGGAGCAGGCTCTTGCCGAAGCGGCGGGGGCGGCTGAGGAAGTAGGGAGTGGAGGTGTAGGCCAGTCTCCATACCAGTTCAGTCTTGTCTACATAGAGATAACTCTCTTCGCGCATCTTTTCGAACGTCTGTATCCCTATCGGGAGTTTGCGCATCAATGCATTATATTCCATTGCCATACACTCTATTCTTTTTAAGTGCTTCAAAGGTAATCATTATTTTCGATAAAACGTGCATTGCTGCCTGTCATTCAAAAGCATGGCGAAGAATCCGTTCTCCCTGCGCACAGCTCTCGTGCTATCCGTCGGGCTTCGGCATCCGTAGCCACATAGTCTTCATAGGTGGGCTTCTGTAAGTAGGATACGCGCGACATGGTCTTTTCTATTACGTTACTCATGCCAAGGAACGAAATTTTGTCCTGCAGGAAGGCGGCTACCACCACTTCATTGGCGGCATTAACAATGCAAGGCATGTTGCCTGCACGATGTAGCGCTTCGTAGGCCAGGGCGAGGTTACGGAAACGGGTGGTGTCCGGTTGCTCGAACGTCAGTTCCGTGCACAGCTTGAAGTCCAGGCGCGGGAAGGAGGCTTTCAACCGGTCGGGATAGGAGAAGGCGTACTGGATGGGCAGGCGCATGTCCGGCATTCCCAGTTGTGCTTTCACGGCACCGTCCTCAAACTGTACCATGGAGTGGATGACGGATTGCGGGTGTACCACAACTTCTATCTGGTCGGGACGTACACCGAACAGCCATTTAGCTTCGATTACCTCGAACCCTTTGTTCATCATGGAAGCAGAGTCTATCGTGATTTTGGCGCCCATGTCCCAGTTGGGGTGTTTCAGTGCTTGCGCTTTGGTGACGGTTGTCAGTTGCTCCATGGTGCAGGTGCGGAACGGACCTCCGGAGGCAGTCAATATCACTTTTTCTATCGGGTTGCCTATCTCACCGGCCAGGCACTGGAAAACGGCAGAGTGCTCGGAGTCGACGGGCAGGATGGGGACACCGCTGAAGCGTGCCAGGTCATTGATGAGCTCTCCCGCCACCACCAGCGTCTCTTTGTTGGCAAGGGCTATCGGCTTGCGGGCGCGGATGGCATTCATGGTAGGCTTCAGCCCTGCATATCCCACCATGGCGGTCAATACCATATCGATGGGATTTTCGGTCACAATCTGGCAGAGGGCATCTGCGCCGGCATATACCTTGATGGGCAGGTCGGCAAGCGCTTCTTGCAGTTGCGTGTATTTCGATTCGTTGGCTATTACCACTGCCTCAGGCTTGAATTTGCGTGCCTGGGCTATGAGTTCCTCTACGCGGTTGTTGGCGGTCAATACGTATGCTTCGTACTGGTCGGGATGTTCTTCGATGACCTGCAACGCTTGTGTACCGATGGAACCGGTAGAACCGAGTATGGCAATCTGTTTCATATACTATTATGCTATTTACAATTTACTGTTTGGAGACTAAAATACGATGTAAAGCTCGGGATTTACAGCCCTGCCCTTATGCCACAGCTCGAAGTGGAGGTGGGGGCCGGTGGACAGCTCGCCGGTATTTCCCACCAGTGCGATGGCTTCGCCCCCCTTCACCGCATCGCCCTCCCGCTTCAGCAGAGAGCCGCAATGCTTGTAGACTGACACGAAGTCCTGGTTGTGCTGTATTTCTATCAGATAACCCGTCTCGGCAGTGTAGGTACTCAGTATGACGGTGCCGTCCAGTGTGGCCAATACGCTTTCGCCCGGATTGGCGGCAATGTCCGTGCCGAAGTGTTTTGTTTCGGCATTGAAGGGAGATGAAATCATGCCGCGTGTGGGGCGGTAGAAAATCAGTCCGTCTATTTCGGGTCGGGCGGTGATGCTCGTCAGGTTGTACTTTTCTGTCTCTTCGTACTGCTTGCGGAATTCGGCTTCCCGTTGTGTGCGTTCCATGAGCGAATCTTCGCGCAGGTTGGTCAACGAGTCGATGGAGTGTATGGTATCCGCCTTTATCTTGCCCTGGAAGATGTCCTGGATATTCATGATATAAAGGTTCTGTCTGTTCACCAGTTGCTGAAGGGAATCTACGCGCAAGGCATTCTCCACTACCTGGGCGCGGATTTCACTGTTCATATATCCGGGCAGGTAGTTGCGCAGCGGGGTGAAGGCTACAATCAAGGAGGCGATGAGAAACAATACGAACAGCACGGAGAGTAATACGGACAGCCCGTTCAGCTTGGATACGCGCAACGTGATAATATCCTCAAGGGTATTTTCGTTCGTAATCGTCAGTCTGTACTTGAACTTGATGTTGCTCCAAAATGCTTTTCTCCGTTTCTTTTTCATACCTCTTCTGTTTCGTCCAAAGCTATCAAACCTTCCGGCAGGTCTACGGTGATAACCTTGTGCTTCTGGTCAATGTCTATGATAAACTCTTCTTGTGCCGGCACCAGCAGTTCTTCTCCCTGATAATCCACCACAAACAGTGTGTTGATGGTCGATGTGTCCACGTCCGTCACTTCTCCCAGCGTGCCGTGATGTGCTTCCTCCATACGGAAACCGACGAAGAAGTCCCAACTCAGTTCACCCGGTCCTGCCTCTTCCGCATGCTTTATGGGGAAGTAGACCTCAATATTGGTGAACATGCGGGCGCGTTCTGCCGTGTCCACGCCTTCCAGTTTGACAAGGGCGGTGGTGTCGGAGCGGAAACGGTATTCTTCCAAGAAGAAAGGCACCAGTATACCGTCCAGCAGGCAGATGAGGTATTCGGCTTCCACCCGGTCAAAGATGTCGTCCGTAAAAGTGAACGACAGTTCTCCGTGAATGCCGTGGGGCTTGTTGAATATACCTATCTTATATACTTCTTCTCTCTTTATCATCTTATTCAATTCTTGTTATTCTTGCTCCGAGTGCATTCAGTCGTCCTTCGATGTTCTGATACCCACGGTCTATCTGCTCAATGTTGTGGATGCGGCTGATGCCGTCCGCACTCATGGCAGCTATCAGCAGGGCGATGCCCGCACGGATATCGGGCGAAGTCATGTTGCCGCCACGTAGTTTGAAGCCGTGGTCGTGACCGATGACAACGGCGCGGTGCGGGTCGCAGAGAATGATTTGCGCTCCCATATCTATCAGCTTGTCCACAAAGAACAAACGGCTTTCGAACATTTTCTGATGAATGAGTACACTGCCTTTTGCCTGGGTGGCAACCACCAGCAGCACACTGAGCAAGTCCGGTGTCAGTCCGGGCCAGGGCGCGTCGGCAATGGTCATGATGGAGCCGTCGATAAAGGACTCTATCTGGTACGTCTCTTGTGAGGGCACGTAAATATCGTCTCCTCGCTGCTCCATCTTGATGCCGAGTCGGCGGAAACTGTCGGGGATGATTCCCAAGTTTTCGTAGGAGACGTTCTTGATGGTCAGTTCACTACGGGTCATGGCAGCCATACCGATGAAACTGCCCACTTCAATCATGTCGGGTAGGATGGTATGCTCTGTACCGTGTAGCTCGTCCACTCCTTCGATGGTCAGGAGATTGGAGGCAATGCCCGTTATCTTGGCTCCCATCCGGTTCAGCATTCGGCAAAGTTGCTGCACGTAGGGTTCGCAGGCGGCGTTGTAGATGGTGGTCTTGCCTTTGGCAAGGACGGCTGCCATTACGATATTGGCGGTTCCCGTTACAGATGCCTCGTCGAGTAGCATATAACTGCCATGCAGTTGTTTGGCTGAGATTTCGTAGATGCCACGCTCCTCATTATAGACAAAGTCGGCTCCTAAATTCTGGATACCGATAAAGTGTGTATCTAGACGGCGGCGTCCTATCTTGTCTCCACCCGGCTTGGAAATCATGGCCTTGCCAAAACGTGCCACCATCGGCCCCACCAGCATGACGGAACCGCGCAGGCTGGAACATTTCTTCAGGAACGCGTCACTTTCTAGATAGGCGAAATCAATGTCGGCAGCTTGAAAGCTGTAAGTGTCAATGCCTTTTTTAGATACGCTGACTCCCATATCCCGCATCAATTGAATAAGGTTGTTGACGTCCAGTATGTCCGGGATATTGTGCACAGTCACCTCTTCGGCAGTGAGCAATGTGGCGCAGATAATTTGCAACACCTCGTTTTTTGCTCCTTGGGGGTAAATGTCACCGGAAAGTCTGTGTCCTCCTTCGATTACAAATGATGCCATGAAATTAGTGATTAGTGGTTAGTGATTAGTGACTAGTGGCCTGCATGGTGATGCCGCATGGCATTAACCACTAATCGCTAATCATTTCAATTTAGTATTTTCGTTTATTGTTCCGGTTGTTGTTCCGGTTATTCTGGTTGTTCACCTTCGGACGGTAGTTCTGGTCAATACGTTCGGCCATGAGACGGACGATACTGTCTGTCATTTGCAGTTTTCCGTCAGAGAGTTCGGTGAGGTCATCTGAAATCTTACGGTCATCGACGGTATCTTTGTTCCATGCCATGTAGTCTTTCTTCATGTGGTTACAAATGAGCGCTATCAAGTTCTGCTTCTCTTCTCCTTCCGGAAATTCGATGGCTTTCTTTATCAGTACTTCCAGTGTACGGCCATAGTGGCGGTAGCGGATTTTGGTACTGGGGTAGGGGATGCTCTCCGGCTTGGTATTCAGATTGTCCTTGCGGATAATTTCGTACGGATAATCTATATCCAATTGGAAGTTGGCCATGATGGCAAGGTGGTCCCACAGCTTATGTTTGAAGTCGGGCACATCGCGCAGATGGGGAAACATGTTTCCCATGATGTTGATGATTGTGTTTGCGCAACGCTGGCGTTCTGCACGGTCTTCGATTGTCAGCGCGTGGTCTACCATATTCTGGATGCTGCGACCGTATTCGGGCAGGGGCATCCGTTTTTGTTGAGTGTTATATTGCATCTTTAATTAGTGATTAATGTTCAATGATTAGTGATTAGGGTTTAGCGATTAGTGGTTAGTGATTAATGATTAATGGGCTACGCAGTGATACCGCATGGTATTCATCCCTAATCCCTAATCGCTAAACCCTAAATAAGTTTCTTTGGCGTGCCGGCTACGAATTCCTTCAAATAGAAGGGCTCGAAATAGGCCACATCCTTGAAATCTTGTTCGGCTATTGCCTTCTCTGCCAACGGGAACATCATGCCGGCAAGCGGGCGGATGCCGTCGATGAAGTGTGCATTGGGATGCGTGATTTTCTCTTTGCATTTGGCTGCACCGTCACCGAAGAAATAGACGGAATGTTGCTCTAAGAATTCCAGGTAGGAGTTTTCGTCCACAATATCGGCTGCAATGTTGCGCACCGGTTTCAAGGCACGGTCGTAGATGGCAGCATAGACTTCCATGCGGCGGGCGTCAATCATCGGACAGAGCAGTGCGTCGTCGGGCAACTCATCGTGGTAGAGCAATACCGGCACACACTGGACTTTCAGGGTCTCCAGCCCGATAAGTGGCAGGTTACGTCCATAGCAGACACCTTTTGCCATCGACACGCCGATACGCAACCCGGTATACGAACCGGGACCGCAGCTCACGGCGACTGCATCCAACGGCATGGCATGGCTATCGGCAAAAGATAGCGCCTCGTCCACAAAGACTCCCAATGAAACGGCGTGTGAAGGGCCATTCAGGTCCTCTTTCTTGAAAACGTTCTGTCCGTCCTCGCTCACGGCTACGGAGCAGGCAGAAGTGGACGTTTCAATATGCAAGATACATGACATAACTTTTATTCTTGATTTTATTGTGGCAAATTTACGTGATTATTTTCACTAATTAAAATAATCGTGTAATTTTGCGCAAAACTATAACATTATGATACAATCTATGACAGGCTACGGCAAAGCAACCGTCGAACTGCCTGATAAGAAAATCAACGTTGAAATAAAGTCGCTCAATAGTAAGGCAATGGATTTATCTGCCCGCATTGCTCCGCTTTATCGAGAGAAGGAGATGGAAATCCGTAATGAAATATCACGGAAACTAGAACGCGGAAAGGTGGATTTCAGCCTTTGGATAGAAAAGAAAGAGAGTGCGGAAAGTGCCACCCCCATCAACCAGACATTGGTGGAGGGATATTACAAGCAGATTTGTGCTATATCAGAAAATCTGGGGATACCTGTGCCGGATACGACGGACTGGTTTGCCACGTTACTCCGTATGCCGGATGTGATGACGAAGAATGATACGCAGGAACTGAGTGAGGAGGAATGGGCTGTGGTCTATTCGGCTGTGGAAAAGGCCGTCGGTGCGCTGGTGGACTTCCGTAAGCAGGAAGGAGCTGCCCTTGAAAAGAAGTTCCGTGAGAAGATCGCCAATATTTCCCATTTGTTGGAGACTATCGCTCCCTACGAGAAAGAGCGTGTAGCCAAAGTGAAGGAACGTATTACCGATGCACTGGAAAAGACCTTGAGTGTGGATTATGACAAGAACCGCCTGGAGCAGGAGCTCATCTACTACATCGAAAAACTGGATGTGAACGAAGAGAAACAGCGTCTTGGCAATCATCTGAAATATTTTATCAATACGCTGGAAACCGGAACCGGACAAGGCAAGAAGTTAGGGTTCATCGCCCAGGAGATGGGACGCGAAATCAATACCTTGGGCAGTAAGTCCAATCATGCGGAGATGCAGAAGATTGTCGTTCAGATGAAGGATGAGCTGGAGCAAATCAAGGAACAGGTACTGAACGTCATGTAGTATTAAATAGTAAATTGTAAATAGTCAAATCGTAAATCAAGTAGATGGCAAAGCTTATCATATTCTCAGCCCCTTCGGGCTCCGGCAAGTCAACGATTATCAACTATCTGCTGACTCAAAATCTGAACTTGGCATTCTCCATCTCAGCCACCAGCCGCCCGCCCCGCGGAACGGAGAAAGATGGAGTGGAGTATTTCTTTCTGACTCCTGACGAGTTCCGTCGTCGCATAGCCAATGATGAATTTCTGGAGTACGAAGAGGTATATCAAGACCGCTTCTACGGAACACTGAAGGAGCAGGTGGAAAAGCAATTGGCCGCCGGACAGAATGTAGTGTTCGATGTGGATGTAGTGGGTGGTTGCAATATCAAGAAATTCTATGGTGAGCGTGCTTTGTCTGTTTTCATTCAGCCACCTTCAGTGGAGGAATTGCGCAAACGCTTGGTGGGGCGCGGAACAGATGCTCCCGAAGTGATAGAGAACCGAGTGGCGAAAGCCGAATACGAACTGGGCTTTGCACCGAAGTTCGATACCGTGGTTGTGAACGATGACCTGGAGACGGCCAAAGCGGAAGCATTGAAAGTAATCTCTCAATTCTTGAACGAATGAAACAACGTGGAGGAGTGCACAACCTGTCGGCACCGAGGAGGAAGAACAGCCCGAAGCTGAACAAGGCATTGCTGATTATCAATAGCGTTCTGTTCGTCTGCTCCCTTGTTGTGGGTGTATTGTATATACATCATGGCGAGCCTCGTTCCAGTGTTTCAATGTTTCTTATCTCTGTAGTGACGATTTTCAATGCTTGGGCTGCCTGGCGTGCGTTGAAAGGATGCTCTTTGTAAGTTACTTTTAACAGACCTCTTCTTCCGTCGTAGTACTATTCAATGCTCCTCCGGGGAGGAGGAGTACCCGAGGGGGAGGTGGTAGCGATACACACAGATATTCACTTAAATAATATGAATATAGGAATCTTCAGCGGCTCGTTTAATCCGATACATATCGGACACCTTGCCCTCGCCAACTATCTTTGCGAATACGGGGACCTGGACGAAGTGTGGTTTATGGTCACCCCCCACAATCCGCTGAAGGAAGAAAATGAACTGATGGATGACAGGTTACGCCTGAAGCTGGTGCAGCTAGCCACTGAGAGTTATCCCAAGTTTCGCGCTTCCGATTTTGAGTTCCATCTGCCTCGGCCTTCTTATACTGTTCATACGTTGGATGCGCTGAAACGGACTTATCCCCAACACACTTTCCATCTTGTCATTGGTTCGGACAACTGGAGGCTGTTCCACCGTTGGTACGAGTCGGAACGCATTATTGCCGAAAATCATCTTCTGGTCTATCCCCGTCCCGGCTATCCGGTAGAGACCGCCTCTTTACCGCAGAATGTACGGACTGTTTCTTCTCCGGTATTCGAAATCAGCTCCACTTTTATCCGTCGGGCCATGGAGGAGGGAAAAGATGTACGCTACTTCCTGCATCCGGCAGTGTATGCTGAGTTGCAGTCACGGCTCTTTCATTTGCCCTACATTACTCATGGCCGGGAGTCAACTGGAGTTATATAAATGAAAGAGCATGAAATTGCAATGAAAAAACTTTCGTATCTGCGTGGCGCTTTCACTTTTATTGCTTACTTTTGACAATTGTCAACCTTGGGTTGAAATTGAATGAATATCCGCATTTGCTATGAATGGAATAGAGGAGCAAGCTTTAAGGGAAGAAAACAAACGGCTGAAGAAAGAGCTGGATTTGTTACGAAAGGAAGTGAAACAATTGGCTGAACAAGAAACCCATCAAATGATGAGGGCCATTTTTCATGAACTTCCTTCGGCCATTCTCATCAAAGATATAGAGGATGATTACCGCTTCTATATTATCAATAGGAAATTCGAACAGATGTGTAATATTTCCCAGGAGTCGTTGGTGGGCAAGACGGATTATGAAATATTTCCGAAAGAGGAAGCCGACAAATACCGGAAGGATGATGTGGAAGCGTCTGCATATACGGAAGAAGCTCCGATGCTGATTCATGAAATAGTGACTTCTCCGGATCGCAGTGTCAGTACTCATTTACAGACAGTCAAGTTCTCTTTTAGTTTCAAGGGGAAGAGATTGCTGGTCTGTGTAGGCAATGATGTCACACTACAGCACCAGATGATGGAAAAACTGCAGGATGCACTGAATAAGGCAGAACAGGCAGATAGGCTGAAGTCGCGGTTTATTGCTAATATGAGTCATGAAATCAGGACTCCGCTGAATTCCATCGTCGGATTTTCCCAGCTTATCGTCGAGGCGGAAAACAAGGAACAACAAGAAGAGTACTCTCGCATTGTCGCATTCAACAACAATCTCCTGTTAGCTCTTATTGATGATGTCCTGAATCTTTCAATGTTGGATTCCGGCTGTATGAGCTTTAAGGAAACTTTATTTGATTTCCCTAAAATGTTCGGTGAACTTGCGGTGCTTATGAATGCGAAGGTAAGTAACCCGAATGTGGAATTTATCTGTGAGAATCAGTTCGAAGAACTGACAGTCAAGACTGAACGTGACCGCATCGTCCAAATTATCACCCATCTGGTGGCGAATGCCGCTAAATTTACCCAACATGGATACATTAAGATGGGATACACCTGCAAGAATGGAGGACTGGAAATCTATGTGGAAGATACGGGTATCGGCATCGATGCGAAGCAGCAGACAGAAATATTCGACCGTTTCAAGAAAGTGAATCCTTTTGCGCAAGGTACCGGCTTGGGATTGTCTATCTGTAAATCCATCACAGAGCAAATGAATGGCAGAATCTGGGTGGAATCGGAATTGGGCAAAGGCTCCGTTTTCTATGTGTGGATACCTTGCCTGCAAGTATGAACTTTTAAAATCTTTTGTCATGAGAAAAGAACTACTGTTACTGGGAGCATTCGGTATACTGACGACAGCGACGCTTTGTGCGCAAGAGTTTCATTTGCAACCTACTCCCCAAGAATATATTACGCAAAAAGATTCTGTTGATATTCCCCGACAATACCAGATCCTTTCCGGCAATTCTTTGCAGGACGGACCTGCGTTGCCTTTACTCCGTTCGTTGATGCCGGAAGAAGTGCTTGGCGCTTCTTTCCGTGTATATATAGGAGTGAAAGGAGATAAGATTATTAAGAAATACCAACATAGGATTCCACGCAAATCCGAAGGTTATTTCCTGAAAATAGAAAAAGGCTGCATCGTCATAGCCGGTGCTGACGAACGTGGAGCGTACTATGGTGTACAGACTCTTGCGCAGTTGCTTGCTTTAGACAAGCTGCCTTTGGCTGAAGTGACGGACTATCCTGATGTTCCCTATCGGGGTGTAGTAGAAGGTTTTTACGGTGCTCCCTGGAGTCAGAAGGCGCGTATACGCCAGCTTGATTTTTATGGTCGGAACAAAATGAATGTCTATATCTATGGACCGAAAGACGATCCTTATCACCGGACTCCCAACTGGCGCAAGCCTTATCCTACTCAAGAAGGAGAAGAGTTGAAAGTATTGGTGAATAGGGCGAAGGAGAACAATGTCATTTTCTATTGGGCCATTCATCCGGGCCAGGATATTCGCTGGAATGAAGAAGACCGTTCGTTATTGTTGCAGAAGTTCGAAAGCATGTACCAGTTGGGTGTGCGTGGTTTTGCCGTTTTCTTTGATGATATTTCGGGTGAGGGGACAAAGGCGGACAAGCAGGCTGAACTGTTGAACTATATTGATGACCATTTTGTAAAAGTCAAGCGGGATGTTGCACCGTTGATATTGTGTCCCACAGAGTACAACAAGTCATGGACCGATGTGGAGGGAGGCTATCTCACTACGCTTGGTGATAAGTTGAACGAGGGTATCAAGGTGATGTGGACTGGTGATATGGTAGTTACTACTATAGATAAGTCTACGTTGGACTTCGTCAATCCGCTGCTGAAACGTAAGGCGTACATTTGGTGGAATTTCCCCGTTTCGGATTATGTACAAGACCATTTGCTGCTAGGGCCGGTTTATGGAAACGGGCTTGATATAAAAGATGATATGTCTGCTTTTGTTTCCAATCCGATGGAACATGCCGAGGCCTCCAAAATCTCTCTGTACAGTGTAGCTGATTATACTTGGAATATGGAGAATTATGATAGTGAAACTTCTTGGAAACATGCAGTCAGAGACCTTATGCCACTTCATGCCGAATATTTGGAAATCTTCGCTGCTCATAATTCCGACCCGGGACAGAATGGACATCGCTTCCGCCGTGAAGAGTCCGTTGCCATTCAGCCTGCTCTCTCTGCCTTGTTGAAAGCCTATCAAGAGAAAAGTGAGATAGATGAAGATGCCTATCGGCAGGTAGCTGAGGAATGCCGGAAGATAATCGTTGCCGCTGATGGATTGCTTGCGTCGGGAAATGAGAATCGTCCGTTGATAACTGAAATAAGCCTTGGCTCATTCAGTTCAAACAAGTGGGAGAGTATGGTGCGGAGGTGCTGAACATGATGCGCCTGCGGCAGCAGAAGGATAAATTTGTAGGTAGCTACGAACACGCCCGCGCCCTGCTGGTGCTGATGGGTGAGACGGATGCCCAATATAAAGCGGGCATAAAGAGCGGCAGCCTGCATCTGATGCCTACTTTCAATGCTTTGTTCGAAGCGGTGACAACGGGCTATAATGCTGCGTTCCATGCCGGGCTTGATACAAAGGCTGTTTATTCTCCCTACACGTTGAAGAGCGACGTGAATCAGTTGGCTTCGCTTCCTATTCAGCAGAAGGGAAAGGTGAATACAATTATTCCGTCCAATGAAGTCATCAACTGGCAGGCAGGCGGTGTACTGACCATTTCGATGGATTATGCCCGCCAGTTGAGTTCGGTACTTATTGATTTGGGAGATGCGGAGGTAGCTAATTCTAAGTTTAAACTGGAAGTAACTTCGGATGGTACAAACTGGCAGGCGGTGGATTTGAAACCGGGATACAGAACGCAGGTGAAGGCATCTCTCAAGGATTTGAGCGTTGCGAAGATGAGGCTGGTGAATGTATCCGACACAGAGCAGAAGGTGTATTTCAAAATGTTCCGTTTTACGGAGAATTGATATGGTTCCTGATTCTTAAAATAGAGTTACGCGCGTGGGACGATGCTCCCCGTTATTCTTAAGATCGGAATGACGGGGAGCACTTTTTTAGGAAGTTATTCAAGGCATTTGTCCAAGTCGCGGATGATTTGCTCTTTATCCATATTTTGTCCGATGAATACTATCTTCAGCATGCGGTCGCCGTATTGCTCGTCCCAGTCTCTTAGCAATCCCGGTTCTTGGCGCATCAGTTCTATCATGTCTTCTTCGGGGGCGGTGGCATACCATTGTCCGGCTTCAGTTATTTTCTTCTGTACACCTGCTTGTTCAAAGAGGAAGGACATGTCGCGGTTGTGGCTGAAGTAGCAGACACCCTTGGCGCGGATAACGCTGCGGGGCCATTTGGTAGCGACATAGTGGTCGAACTTATGAATGTCGAATGCGGGACGGCGGTAGTAGACAAATGTGCCAATGCCGTATTCTTCTACTTCACCTCCTTCGTGATGGTGGTGATGACATTTTTCGTGATGATGTTCGCTTTCATGATGATGTTCATCTTCGTGATGATGACCCTCTTCATGATGGTAATGCGCCTCTTTTTCCTCCTCTTCGCTTACTTGTTGCTCTATGCCACGAATCCACCCGGCGGAAGTTGCGGCACGTTCAAAGTTAAAGAGGTGGGTATGGATAATCTTATCCAGGTCTACATCTGCATAATTGCACTCTATAATTTGGGCACCGGGTTGCAAGGTACGGATAATCTGCCTGATACGTTTTAATTCCTCGGGCTGTACTTCTGCTGCTTTGTTCAGCAGGATAATATTACAGAACTCAATCTGCTGAATGATGAGGTTCTCTATATCTTCCTCATCAATGCTTTTGCGTGTCAAGTCATCTCCGCAAGAAAATTCACTTTGCAGACGTAAGGCGTCCACCACGGTGGTAATGCAGTCTAAGCGGCAAATACCGTATTTAGTATACGCCCCTCCCATATGAGGAATGGAGCAGAGTGTTTGGGCAATAGGTTCCGGCTCACAGATGCCACTCGCCTCAATCACAATGTAGTCGAAGCGTTGCATCTTCATGATTTCGAACATCTGCTCTATCAAGTCTGTCTTCAGCGTACAGCAGATACAGCCATTCTGCAGAGCTACCAGGCTGTCGTCCTTCTTTCCCACCACGCCACCTTTCTGTATAAGGTCTGCGTCAATGTTCACCTCGCCTATGTCATTGACGATAACGGCAAACTTGATGCCGCGTTTGTTAGAAAGGATGTGATTTACCAACGTCGTTTTGCCACTGCCCAGGTAACCGGTTAACAGCAGTACGGGGATTTCTGTAGTATTCATAATCGTTTGATTTTATTCAATGATGATGGTCTTTTTTCATTAACTTCCGCAAAAGTATCTGATTTATGTGACAATGGATTGGAAAAGAGACAAAATTTTGTTTCTTCTATATTATTAAACAGAAAAAAGGTGAAAAGCTTTGAGCCCCTCACCTTTCTTCTGTTATAGTTGTACTATGGCTTTAGTCCTTACACAATTCCTTGTGCCATCATAGCCTTTGCCACCTTCATAAATCCGGCCACATTGGCACCCTTCACGTAATTTACATAACCGTCAGCTTCTGTACCATATTGCACGCAAGCTTCGTGAATGTTCTTCATGATGCTCTTCAATTTCTCGTCCACTTCCTCTGCACTCCAGCTCAACTTGATGGAGTTCTGAGTCATTTCGAGTCCGGATACTGATACACCGCCAGCATTGGCTGCCTTACCCGGAGCATACAGAATCTTTGCATCCTGGAATACTTTGATGGCTTCCGGTGTAGAGGGCATGTTGGCGCCTTCGGATACTGCCATTACCCCATTAGCTATCAACTGACGGGCATGGTCGCCATTCAATTCATTCTGAGTGGCAGAAGGCAAAGCGATATCAGCCTTTTCGCCCCAAGGCTTGGCTCCTTCCACATATTTCACACCCGGATATTGTTCAGCATATTCGCGGATACGTCCACGATAGAGGTTTTTCAGCTCCATGATGTAATCCAACTTCTCACGGTCGATACCTTCCGGATCGTATACATAACCGTCAGAATCGGACATTGTCAATACTTTACCACCCAATTCCAATACTTTCTCAGCAGTATATTGAGCTACGTTACCGGAACCGGAAATCAGACAAGTCTTGCCTTTCAGGTCGGTACCCTTAGTCTTCAACATTTCCATCAAGAAGTAGATGTTACCGTAACCGGTGGCTTCCGGACGAATCAGCGAACCGCCGAATTCACGGCCCTTACCGGTGAAAGTACCCGTAAATTCATGAGCCAGCTTCTTATACATACCGAACATGAAACCTACTTCGCGACCACCTACACCGATATCACCGGCAGGTACGTCTGTTTCAGGACCGATATGACGCCACAACTCCAGCATGAAAGCCTGAACGAAACGCATGACCTCAGCATTTGACTTGCCGCGCGGAGAGAAGTCCGAACCACCTTTACCGCCACCCATAGGCAGAGTTGTCAATGAGTTTTTAAATGTCTGCTCGAAAGCAAGGAACTTCAGGATGCTCAGGTTTACAGAAGCGTGGAAACGAACACCGCCTTTATAAGGGCCAATGGCATTGTTGTGCTGTACACGATAGCCCATGTTGGTTTGTACGTTACCTTTATCGTCTACCCAAGTAACACGGAATTGGTAAACGCGATCGGGGATGCAAAGACGTTCAATCAGATTGGCTTTGTCAAACTCCGGATGCT
This sequence comes from Bacteroides rodentium JCM 16496, assembly GCF_000614125.1. GTDB lineage: Bacteria > Bacteroidota > Bacteroidia > Bacteroidales > Bacteroidaceae > Bacteroides > Bacteroides rodentium. The sequence continues at coordinate 40,937 of NZ_BAKJ01000010.1, read as the reverse complement.
TGTTATACTCTTCTTCAATCGTAGAAAGAACTTCTTCTACTGCTTGATGATACTCCGGTTCGTTGGGGAACCGTCTTTTCAGGTCTTCTAATACCTTAGCTGCATTCATAATCTATTTCTTTTATTGGTTGCTACTATATGTTACCTAAAACAATTCGATTTTCGGTTTGTTTCCTTTTCCTCTCATTGCGGTTGCAAAAGTACACATAAAAATGAAACGAGCAAACATTTTATAAAGAAAATGCGGTATAAAACAACAATTTTATTGTTTTATACCGTAAAATGGAATAAAAAGATATTATTTATCCTCTTTTTAGAGACTTTATGACGGGAATAAACACTAAAGCCGCCGAAATGGCAAGCGTTAGGATGATTGGACCGTCAATTCGTTCGACAGATATCAAAACAATGTAGCAAAGTGCTGCCCAAAGCAGCACAATGCAAACTATTTGGAATTTTGATAACGGTCGTCTCATTTGGCTGCCTTCTTTTTGTCTACGATAGCATCGATAACTGCTACTGCAGTGATGTTAACGATATCGCGCACGGAGCTCTCAAAATCGGTAAAATGGATAGGCTTGTTCAATCCCATTTGGATAGGACCAATCAGTTCGGAGTCCGTATCCATCGCCTGCAACAGCTTGTAAGCAGAGTTTGCAGAACTCAAGTTCGGGAAAATCAGTGTGTTTACGTCTTTTCCTTTCAAGCGCGTAAACGGATACTTGGCATCACGCATTTCGCGGTTCATGGCGAAATTCACCTGCATTTCTCCGTCAATGGCAAGGTCAGGATAGTTTTGTTGCATATAATCCACTGCTTCGTGTACACTTACCGGGCTGCCTTCTTTATCCGCACCGAAGTTGGAGTAACTCAACATGGCCATTACCGGTGTATGATTAAAGAAGCGGACGGTATATTCCGATAGCTTGGCAATATCGATCAGCGTTTCAGCATTGGGATGACGGTTAATCAGCGTATCGGCTAGGAAGTATGTACCTTTTTTGGAGTTCAGGATATGCATGGTGCCGAAATGCTTGTATTCCGGACGGATGCCGATGACTTCCTTGGCAACCTTGATGGTATTGCTGTATTTGGTGTAAAGACCTGTGATGAAAGCGTCTGCTTCACCCGTCTCCACCATCATCATACCGAAGTAGTTACGTTCGAACATTTTGTCGTTGGCTTCTTCGTAAGTGGCTCCTTCGCGGGCACGTTTTTCAGATAGAATGCGGGCATAGCGTTCACGGCGTGGCGCTTCATCCGGATGACGCAGATTTACTATCTCGATACCTTCAAGGCTAAGGTCTAGTTCTTTTGCCAACTTCTCGATGGCTTCGTCGTTGCCCAATATAATAGGATGGCAGATACCTTCAGCCTTGGCTTCCACAGCAGCTTTCAGCATATTGGGGTGGATACCTTCGGCAAATACCACACGTTGCGGGTTGCGGCGGGCGGTGTCGTAGAGTTGGCGGGTCAGTTTGCTTTCTTGCCCCATCAGTTCTTTCAGGTGTTGGCGATAAGCTTCCCAATCGGTAATGGGGTTGCGTGCCACTCCGCTTTCTATGGCTGCCTTTGCCACTGCCATGGATACTTCAGTGATAAGGCGTGGGTCGACGGGTTTTGGAATGAAGTAGTCGGGACCGAAGGTGAAGTTATTCACGTGATAGACTTCGTTCACTACGTCGGGTACGGGTTGTTTGGCCAAGTCTGCGATGGCATGCACGGCGGCCAGTTTCATTTCTTCGTTGATGGCTTTGGCTGCTACATCCAATGCGCCACGAAAGATATAAGGAAACCCGATTACATTGTTTATTTGGTTGGGGTAGTCGCTGCGTCCGGTGGACATCAATACGTCGGGGCGGGCAGCCATGGCATCTTCATAAGAGATTTCGGGCACGGGATTGGCAAGGGCGAAGACGATAGGTGTATCGGCCATGCTTCGTATCATGTCTTGTGTCAAAACGTTACCTTTAGAAAGGCCGAGGAATACATCGGCATTGCGAACTGCTTCTTCCAGTGTGTGGATGTCGCGGCGGTCGGTGGCAAAGTAACGTTTGGTCTCATTGAGTCCTTCACGGTCGCTGCTGATTACTCCTTTGGAGTCCAGCATCACGATGTTCTCGTGCGTGGCACCCAATGCCTCATACAGTTTTGTACATGATATGGCGGCAGCACCGGCTCCGTTCACAACAATCTTTACGTCTTCTATTTTTTTGCCTGCCACTTCCAAAGCATTCAACAATCCTGCGCTGGAGATGATGGCTGTGCCATGTTGGTCATCGTGCATCACGGGGATGTCCAACTCTTCTTTCAAGCGACGTTCTATCTCAAAGCATTCGGGAGCTTTGATGTCTTCTAAGTTGATGCCGCCGAAAGTGGGAGCGATGGCTTTGACGGCTTCCACGAACTTGTCCACGTTCTTTTCGTTGACTTCAATGTCAAAAACATCGATGCCGCCGTAGATTTTGAACAGCAGTCCCTTACCCTCCATGACCGGCTTGCCTGCATGGCGCCTATATCACCCAGCCCAAGTACGGCAGTACCGTTGGAAATAACTGCAACAAGATTGCCTTTTGCTGTATATTTATATGCATCTTGCGGGTTTTTCTCAATTTCGAGGCACGGCTCTGCAACGCCCGGAGAGTAGGCGAGAGAAAGATCGGTTTGTGTACTGTAAGGCTTGGTGGGTACTACTTCAATCTTACCCGGTTTGCCTTGCGAATGGTAGAGCAAGGCTGCTTCTTTGGTTATTTTAGCCATGGTAGAATAGTTAAATTGGTTATAATTTGGCTGCAAATGTAGGTATAAAAGTTCTAAATTGTAGCTCGCTGTCAATAAAATCTATTACTTTTATCAGTTAATTAGCTTAAAATGCTTATTTTTGGCATCAGATTTTAGAGATTACCCCCATTTATTAACTTAACACATGAGTTGCATGAGAATTTTGAAACTTCCTCTGGCAGGATTATTATTTTGTGTAATGGCACTATTTGCTGGATGTAAAACGAGTAATGAACCTAAGGCACCGGTTGCTCTGACCTGGGAAATGGGTGCAAGTGACATCGAACCCGGATATTATGAGAATACCTTTATTCTCAAGAATATCTCTCAAAAACCTCTAAAAAAGAACTGGACGATTTACTATTCACAGCTTCCCCGAGGGTGAAGCAGGAAGGAGCCTCTGAAGTGAAGGTAGAGGTAGTGAACGGTAATTTTTTCAAAATGTATCCGACAGACGAATTTGCTCCGCTGGCTCCCGGTGATTCCATGCGGATCACTTTCCTTTGCACTTACAAGCTGGACCGGAACTCCCATGTACCGGAAGGAACTTATTGGGTGGAGACTGTGGATGGTAAAGAGGGCAGTCCGTTGCCCGTGGCTTTGAAGGCGCTGCCGCTTCCTTCTCCCGAGTCAATGAGCGGCTATCCGGATGCGACTAAGATTTATGAATCCAATCTTCGCTTGGCTGGTGCTCCTGCTTTGGCGCAGTCAGACATTCTTCCGTCTGTAAAGAAAGCGGTAGCTATTGAAGGCGATAATGTCGTATTGGAAGGCAAGGTAGCTTTGGCATTTCCGGAGAACTTTGCCGGTGAAGCCAAGTTGTTGAAAGAGAAACTGACAGGTTTGTATGGTTTGGAAGTTGTCGGAAATGCTTCCGTGAAGATTGTGCTGGAAGAACTGCCTGATAGGAAGGAGGCCGTAAATGATGAATATTATACTATCAATATAGGTGACAACCTGATAAAAATCAGTGCTGCCACTCCTCATGGCATCTTTAATGGTACACAGACACTTTTGTCAATGTTGAAGGACAAGCAGACACCTTATTTGCTGGAGGCAGTCTCCATTCGGGATTATCCGGACTTGGCGTATCGTGGACAAATGATAGATATTGCCCGTAATTTCACCGCTCCGGAGAACTTGAAGAAACTGGTGGATATTTTTGCATCTTATAAATTGAATGTCCTGCATTTCCATTTTTGTGATGATGAAGCCTGGCGTTTGGAGATTCCCGGTTTGGAGGAACTGACTGCTGTGGGTAGCCGTCGCGGGCATACCACTGACGAAAGCCAGTGCCTCTACCCATGTTATGACGGTGGCTATGACCCTGATGCAAAGACTGTAGGTAATGGATATTATAGCCGCGAGGAATTTATTGATTTGCTGAAGTATGCTGCCGAAAGACATGTCCGCATTGTTCCGGAAATAGAATCTCCGGGGCATGCCCGCGCTGCCATTGTCTCCATGAAGGCACGCTATAACAAATATTTTGAAACCGATCCGGGGAAAGCTACAGAATATATGTTGAGTGAACCGGAAGATACTTCACGTTATGTTTCTGTACAATATTATACGGACAATGTGATGAATGTCGCCTTGCCTTCTACTTACCGTTTTATGGAGAAGGTGATTCAGGAACTTAATGCAATGTATCAGGAAGCCGGTCTTTCACTGTACACAGTGCATTTGGGTGGTGACGAAGTGCCTCGCGGCGTGTGGATGGGCTCCCCGAAATGCCAGGAACTGATGAAGGAGAAAGGCATGACGAAAGCTCATGATTTGTCGGAGTATTTCATTACGCAAATGGCGGATGTGATGCAGAAGAACGGACTGAAATTCAGTGGTTGGCAGGAAGTTGCTTTGGGGCATACCGAAGAGGCTCATCAACAGTTGAGGGACCAGGCTGCCGGTGTATATTGCTGGAATACTGTACCGGGCTCTGATGAAGTGGTTTATCAGACAGCCAATAACGGTTACCCGGTCATCCTTTGCAACGTGGGCAATTTCTATATGGATATGGCTTACAATGGTCATCCGGACGAGCGTGGACTCGATTGGGGAGGTTATGTGGATGAGTCTGTCTCTTTCTCTATGCTTCCTTTCAGCATTTATCGTTCGCTGCGTGTGGATATGGCAGGCAATCCCATTGATTTGAATAATGCGGAAAAGGGGAAGACTGCTTTGACAGAGATAGGCAAGAAGCATATTATGGGTGTACAAGGGCAATTGTTCGCCGAAACTATCCGTAGTTTTGATGGCGTGGAATATCTTCTTTTCCCAAAAATATTAGGGCTGGCAGAACGTGGCTGGAATGCCCATCCGGCATGGGAAAATTTATCCGGTATACGGGAGGAGCAGGCTTTCAATCAGGCTTTGGCACTTTATTATGAGAAAATCAGCAAGAGTGAAATGCCTTATTGGGCAAAGCATGGGATTAACTTCCGCTTGCCTCAGCCGGGTTTATGGATAGAAGAGGGAAATCTGTTTGCTAATGTGGCCATTGATGGGGCTGAGATACGTTATACGACTGATGGGTCGGAACCTACTGCCCAGTCTGCTTTGTGGCAGGAGCCGGTGAAATGCGATGCTTCGGTATTGAAGGCAAAGACGTTCTATCAAGGAAAGGAAAGCTTGCCGATAACGTGGCAGGTAAAATAATTGTTGTAATATTAGGCGCGAATTACGTGGATGTAATGGACTAAATCCGTGAAATCCGCGTAATTCGCGCCTAAAAAAATATCAAGAAAGTTTTTAAATTTCTATCCTTATCAAGCGTTCAGCGCTTGTTCTATATCCGCAATAATATCCTCTGCATTCTCTATACCTACCGAGAAGCGAATCAGGTCGGGGCGTACACCTGCCTCCATCAGCTGCTCGTCTGTCAACTGGCGGTGTGTATGACTGGCTGGGTGCAGCACGCAAGTACGTGCATCGGCCACATGAGTCACGATGGCCGCCAGTTTCAGTGAATCCATAAACTTGATAGACTCTTCCCGTCCGCCCTTCAAGCCGAAGGTGACAACGCCGCAAGAGCCGTTCGGCATGTACTTCTGTGCCTGCTCGTAGTATTTGTCACCCGGCAGACCACAATAATTCACCCAAGCCACTTTATCGTTCTGGGCAAGATACTCGGCTACCGCTTGTGCATTCTTGCAATGTTGGGGCATACGCAGGTGCAGTGTTTCCAGACCCAGGTTCAGCAGGAATGCGTTTTGTGGAGACTGGATGCTGCCCAGGTCGCGCATCAGTTGGGCTGTAGCTTGGTGATGTAAGCCATTTTGCCGAAGGCTTTCGTATAAGTCAGTCCGTGGTAAGACTCGTCCGGTGTGCACAGTCCGGGGAATTTGTCGGCGTGTGCATCCCAATCGAAGTTACCGCTGTCTACAATGGCTCCACCTACGCTTGTGGCATGTCCGTCCATGTATTTGGTAGTAGAGTGTACTACGATGTCGGCACCCCACTCAAACGGGCGGCAGTTGATAGGGGTAGGGAAGGTGTTGTCCACAATCAAGGGCACGCCGTGGCTGTGGGCAATGCGGGCAAACTTCTCTATATCGAGCACTTCGAGCGTAGGGTTGGAGATGGTTTCGCCGAATAGGGCCTTGGTATTGGGGCGGAAAGCAGCGGAAATTTCTTCCTCGCTGGCATCCGGGTTGACGAAAGTGACGTCGATGCCCAATTTCTTCAAAGTCACTCCGAAGAGGTTGAATGTTCCGCCATAGATGGTAGAGGAGCAAACAAAATGGTCTCCTGCCTGGCAGATATTGAAAATGGCATAGAAGTTGGCTGCTTGTCCGCTGGATGTCAGCATAGCGGCCACACCACCTTCGAGGGCGGCAATCTTGGCGGCTACTGCATCGTTCGTAGGATTCTGCAGGCGGGTATAGAAATAGCCGCTGTCTTCAAGGTCGAACAAGCGTGCCATCTGCTCGCTGGTATCATATTTGAAAGTTGTACTTTGATAGATGGGGAGTACACGGGGCTCGCCCTTTTTAGGAGTCCATCCGGCTTGTACGCACAGCGTCTCCGGCTTGAATTGCTTTGCCATAATGCTATATGTTTTAAAAGTTTCTTATCTATTATCGCGTAAGTTGTCGCAAAAGTAGGGAAAAATTATAATTTTGTGCTTAAGTATGGTAAAATGCTATAAATTAGCGGCTGGAAATTTGTAGCGAACCGAATAAATGATGAATAATTGGAATATGAAACGCATACTTTGTTTACTGACCATCCTCTTTTGCACTTTGTTTGCTTTTAATGCTTCGGCTCAGGAGGAGCGCGATAGTCCGAGATGTGGAGAAGGAATCTCTGCTTTCCTGGAACGTAACAAGCGCCCGGGGAGAGCCTATTATAAGGAGTTTTTGGAGCTGAACAAGAAACTTCTTAAAGGGAAGGAGGAATTGCGGCTGGGAGTGAAGTATGTACTGCCCCCATTATCAAAGCCGACCGGCAATGGGAAGAAGACAATCAATGAACCTTTGTTCGGGAAAGCGCTTGCCGATGTAAAAGTGACATCCAACCGTTTGCAGGGCGCTTGTTTTTATGTAGTGAGCGGACATGGAGGCCCCGACCCCGGAGCTATCGGCAGAATCGGTAAAATAGAGCTGCATGAAGATGAGTATGCCTATGATGTGGCTTTGCGTCTTGCCCGTAACCTGATGCAAGAGGGGGCGGAAGTCCGTATCATTATCCAGGATGCCAAAGACGGAATCCGTGATGACAAGTACCTTTCCAACAGCAAACGTGAGACATGCATGGGAACTCCCATACCCTTGAACCAAGTGGCACGTCTCCGGCAACGTTGCGCCAAAATCAATGAGCTTTACAAGAAGGACCGCAAGAACTATAAATATTGCCGTGCCATTTTTCTTCATGTGGACAGTCGCAGCAAGAGCCATCAGACCGATGTGTTCTTTTACCACTCTAAAAGCAAGCCCGACAGCAAGCGTCTGGCTAAGACCATGAAGAAAACTTTCGAATCGAAATATGACAAGCACCAGCCTAACCGTGGGTTTACCGGAACTGTCAGCGCACGCAATCTTTATGTGCTAGCCAATACTTCTCCCGCTTCCGTATTCGTGGAATTGGGAAATATCCAGAACACTTTTGACCAGCGCCGTTTTGTAATCAGTTCGAACCGCCAGGCTTTGGCCAAGTGGATGATGGAGGGTTTCATCACGGATTATAAAAAGGCGAAATAAGGACAATCAACTCTGGCTCTCCTTTTTCTTTTCGTGTACCACCACGACTGTAACGGCCGTTATTATCAACGCCATGCCGATGGCGCTGGCCGGTGTGAAGCTTTCATTGAATATCAGGCAACCGATAGCTACGGCTGTCAGAGGTTCCAAAGCCCCGAAGACGGAAGTCAGTGTAGCCGATGTGTTTAATGGCTTTTACCAGGGTGATGTTGGATATGGCTGTTGCCGGCAGTGCCAGTCCGAGAATATTCAGCCATGTGTGGGTATCATTGGCCAGCCGGATGCCTCCGGTCAGACATCCTCCTATAATAAAGAACAAGGCTCCCAGCCCCATTACGTAGCATGTCAATGCAGTGGAGGGAATCTGCACGGCACGGCTCTTCCTTACTCCTACGATATATCCTCCGTAAAAGAATACGGACAGACCGGTAGCAATCAGCCCGATGGTCGTGTTTCCTCCTTCAAAGTCTATTTTGCCGGATGACAAAAGTCCAGCTCCGCTTAGTGACACCAACACGGCAAACAGAATGGCGAATGACCTCTTTTCTCCGAAAAAGCCCATCATGGCCAGTGCCACGGCCAGCGGATACATGAAATGAATGGTGGATGCCACTCCGCTGGCTATGTTCTGGTAGGCGATGACCAGACTGAAGGAGGTAGCTGCCCGGAGCAGGCTGAGGATGAACACCGTTCCCCAGTCTTTCCTGCTGATGCGGAATGTCTCGCCCAACATAATGCCGAAAACGACCAGGGCAAGTGAAGCTATTCCCCATCGGTAGGCCAATACTTCGAAAGAGGAAAAGCCCGCAAGGAGTAATGAAATGGTGAAGAAAGGAGCCAGCCCGAAGGTGGCAGAGGAGAGAGCCGCATATATAAACCCTTTTATGGAAGCATTGTGCATCTTTTATCTTGATTTTAATGGAGGTTTTAAAATTATCTGTTTGCATCAATTACTTGATTCGCATTGCGTCGTGCAAAATTAGTGAATAAAAACAAGCATACAGACAAAGGAATGTCCCTTTTTTACAATACAGTATAGATATGGGTATTTAATATCGTATCGACCGGCTTGCCTGATATTTATTCGTTCCATCATGAGATAAAAATCATTCCACCGCGGAGTAAAAATCGTTCCACCGCGGAGTAAAAATCGTTCCACCGCGGAGTAAAAATCGTTCCACCGCGGAGTAAAAATCGTTCCACCGCGGAGTAAAAATCGTTCCACCATGGTGGAACGATTTTTACTCCATGGCGGAACGAATACTTGTTCGCTGCCCGGCTCCTAAACTCTTCCGGGGAGAAATCCTGATGGCGCCGGCAGAACAGTTTGCCTACTCTACCGGAATATAAATTTCTGTCAACAGTTCCTCCGGCGCCGTATCTGCGGGGTTGTTCAGGTAACGTTCAGCACTGGACTCATCCCGTAAGCTACATTCCATTTCGGGGATATACTTCCCGTAGATGGTATCGTATACGGCCTGCAGATGTTCGTATGGACCTTTGTATAGGAATATGGCATAGCGGCCTGCCGCGAGCTGTTTAAATCCTATGTCTCCTTTGGCCGTTGCAAATGAGGGTAGGACCATACATACATCGGTACGCAGCTTTTCAGCGGGTGTCACTTTGGGGTCATCGTGATAGATACAGTAGGGCATCACTTCTCCCATAGGCAGTTTTTCTTCCTGGATGAACTGGCAAAGGCGCATCCATGCGCTGCAATAGTCGTTCAGTTTATAGTCGCCAAAGAGGCGGATGTAAATCACATTGCGGGCAGGAACTTCTTTGATTTCGTGTTTCAGTTCCAGTTCCGGACGAATAATGGCTGGTTTCATAATTACAAAGTTTTTATTATTACGATACTCTAATGGTGAAATGCCATAGAACTGCTTGAATACTTTTGACAGTGACGAAGGCGAAGAGTAGCCTATACGGTAGGCTATGTCCGCTATCGGCATGTCCGAGTAACGAAGCAACCGGGCAGCGGCTTCGGTACGCGTCCGGACAATGAACGTACCGACGGGTTCACCCAGGAAAGCTTTCATGATACGGTGGAAGTAGAAGGGAGAGAAATGGGAAATCCTGGCCAAAGATTTCAGGTCAATTTCTTCTCCGAGGTGCAGATTTATATAATCCACTACTGCGTTCACGCACTTTTGGTATTCCTCCTGGGTTGTCTTTTTCTGCAGCATGGCTCTATTGGGCTTTTTCATGTTGCAAAAATAGGAGGAAAAGAAATAGGTTACTTGTCCGATGTTGCTATAAATGCAATATCTTTAAATAAGATAAGCTATATCCCGGCACAACTTTTTCGTGCAAGCATGAAAGTTTTGCATTCGATTTGCAATATCTTTGCATTTCAGATGAAAAAACAAATGCTTGCAGATGACCGAGGAGATTAAAAGACAACTTTGGGAGTGGGCGGCGGCCTATCATTGCGCCGGCTTCATTCAGAACGACCCCGTACAGTTTCCACATCGCTATGAACGGAAGCAGGATATTGAAATCAGTGGGTTGCTGACTGCCATCATGAGTTTCGGCAACCGTAAACAGATATTGAAAAAGGCTGATGAGTTGCATAGGTTGATGGGGGTATCGCCTCATCAATACGTATTATCTTGCCAATGGAAGAAGGACTTCCCTGCTACGGACAGAAACAGTTTTTACCGAATGCTTTCTTATGCTGACTTTCATTCTTATTTCAGGCGTTTGCATGCTGCCTATTCTGCTTTTGACAGTCTGGAGGATGCCTTATGTACGTATGCCGGTAATCCGATGGAAAGGTTATGTGCATTTTTAGAAGTCTCGGCGAAGAGTCCCCAGAAGAAACTGAACATGTTTTTGCGCTGGATGATAAGGAAAGGTCCGGAAGTGGATTTTGGTATTTGGGAGAGATTTGATTGCAGGGACCTGATTGTGCCTTTGGACACGCATGTCTGCCGTGTGGCCTATGCTTTGGGACTCACCGAGACAGAAACATTTTCTTTGAAGAATGCCCGCCGGATTACTGAAGCTCTGGCAGAGGCCTTTCCGGACGACCCGTGCCTGGGGGATTTTGCTTTGTTTGGAAGCGGAGTTAGCGGAGTATTGTAGCGTGTTACCAGTCTATTTCTTGTATCCCTCTGCTCCGTAAGAAATCGTTGGCTTTACTGAAGTGCCTGCAACCGAAGAATCCGTATTCGGCAGAACGTGGGGACGGATGGACGGTAGTCAGAATCAAGTGTCTGCTGCTATTGATTAAAGCGGCTTTTTCTTTGGCGTATGCTCCCCAAAGCATGAATACAAGATTCTCCCGTTCATCACTCAGTTTCTTGATAACAGCGTCTGTGAAGGTTTCCCATCCCATGTTCCGGTGCGAGCCGGTTTCGTGGGCACGTACTGTGAGGACGGAATTCATAGGAAACACGCCTTGCGCTACCCAACGGTCCAGATTTCCGGAAGTCGGAATGGGCTTTCCTAAGTCCTGATGTATTTCCTTGAATATGTTTGCCAGAGAACCGGGAATGGCTATTCCTTTCGGTACGGAAAAACAGACTCCATAATACTGACCGGGATTAGGATAAGGGTCTTGTCCGAGTATGACGACTTTCACTTTCTCGAACGGGCAAGAGTTGAAGACGTGGAAAATCTGATGGCCGGGAGGTAGCACGTTGGCATGCCCGTACTCACTTTTTACAAATGCTACCAGCTTCTCAAAATAAGGTTTGTCAAACTCCTCTTGCAGGCGTTTTCTCCAGCTTTCTTCTATTTTTACGTTCATAAGAGTCTTGCAGTTACATATGAATAGGAAACGATGTTGCAAAAATACAAATAATCCGGATGAGGCGGATGCATTTACGAGTATAAAGAATGTTTTAATTATTGTATGAAACGATAGTTATTTTGAGTAAGTTTATTACTTTTGTGGTGCAATGCCGGACACTAAGCATAAAGCCGCCATTGCTGAGGTTGAACTGATTGGTAAAATAAAGGAATGGAAAATTTTCATCGTATGGATGCTTGTCCGGTACGGGATGTACTGAGCAAGTTGGGAGACAAATGGACAATGCTTGTGCTGGTCACACTGAAAGCGAATGGAACGATGCGCTTTTGCGATATACAGAAAACCATAGGGGATATTTCCCAGCGGATGCTGACGGTTACATTGCGCTCATTGGAGACGGACGGGCTGATTGTCAGGAAAGTCTATGCGGAAGTTCCTCCCCGTGTGGAGTATAACCTTACGGAAACCGGATGTAGCCTGATGCCGCATATTGAATCTTTGGTAGGATGGGCATTGGAGCATATGAATGATATTTTGAATCGGCGCAGTCTGCAGAGCTGATGGGGCGATATGCAAAGGGGGGGGCGAAACTGGTATTCACCACAGATTACACGGATTAACACAGAATGAGCTTAATCTACCGATAATCAAAGATGCTTATCTGTGCAAATCCGTGTAATCTGTGGTGAATTTAGACACACCCCTTCAGAAGTTTCCAAGTGCTTGTTTTATTTCTTGGCATCGGCAAAATTGTGAACTTTGTTTTTCAGATTGTCAGCTTTCTCTGCGGCCTCATGGGCCATCTTGTCCGCTACTTTGGTGCCAACGTGCAATGCTTCTTCTTCAGCAGTGTTGATGAACTCCTTGGCTTCGCCACTTGCTTTGTGGATGGCACGGCATATGGCATCTTCCAGCCTTTTAGCTTTCTCCGTACGGGAGAAGTGGTAGGCCAATGCACCGGCAACCGAACCTATTCCCAGTCCGATCCAGAAATTAGAATCTTTACATTTCATAATCAAGTCAGTTTTTAATAGTTAAAGTTAGAATCAATTCTGATGAGACAACATACTTGCCAGAGATTGGTTCATCCGGCGGGAAAGGAATTAATAACAATTTACTTTTGTTGGTGGAGAGATTTATTCTGCTTAAATTTGCGATGCACTTAAAATTTATACAAGTATGATTAGATTAAATGTTTTTATTCAGGTAAGTGCGGAGAACCGTGCCGCAGTATTGGAATCTGCCAAAGAACTGGTCGCATATTCCTTGAAGGACAATGGATGCATTGCCTATGATGTGTTTGAGAGCGCCACTCGCAGCGATGTTCTTATGATTTGTGAAACATGGAAAGATGCAGAGTCATTGTCTGCCCATGAAAAAGCGGACCATTTTGTGGCCCTGGTGCCCAAAATCCAGGGGCTGGCTGCCATGAAGTTGGAAAAATTCGAGTTCTAAATCAGTAATTTGAGGTAGTAAGGGGTTGTGTGATCATGCGTAAATAAGTATATTTGTGCATTCTTAATATACATATTTATGCTGATTACCCTTATTATCCTTGTTCTCTCCGCTGCCTTTTTTGTAGCAGGCAAAGTCCGTTCGGACATTGTGGCGCTTTGTGCGCTGATTGGTTTATTGATATTTCAGATTCTTACTCCTGAAGAGGCCCTTTCCGGCTTCTCCAACTCGGTGGTGATTATGATGGTGGGCTTGTTCGTTGTGGGCGGCGCCATTTTTCAGACCGGGCTGGCTAAAATGATAAGTTCGCGTATTCTAAAGCTGGCAGGCAAAAGCGAGCTGAAACTCTTCTTACTGGTTATGCTGGTTACCTCTGCCATTGGTGCTTTTATGAGCAATACGGGAACGGTGGCTTTGATGCTGCCTATCGTGGTGAGCTTGGCACTGAGTGCCGGAATGAATCCTAGCCGTCTATTGATGCCTTTGGCTTTTGCCAGCAGCATGGGTGGTATGATGACACTTATCGGTACACCTCCTAACTTGGTCATTCAGAATGCATTGACGGGAGCAGGCTTTGAACCGCTGTCTTTCTTCTCCTTCTTGCCGGTGGGCATTGTGTGCGTGATAGTGGGAACTTTGGTTTTAATGCCTCTGACCAAATGGTTTCTCTCCAAGAAAGGCAAAAAGAATGACGGAACATTGTCGGGCAAATCATTGAACCAACTGGTGCAGGAGTACGGACTTTCCAGCAATCTGTTCCGTTTGAGGCTGTCAACGACTCCCGTCTGATAGGAAAAACCATCATAGACTTGGATGTACGCCGCAAGTATGGCCTGAATATCATTGAAGTACGGCGTGTAGACTCTTCCCAACATAGATTCCTGAAAACTATTACCCAGAAATTGGCATCACCCGATACGACTATTTGGGTGGGCGACGTGCTTTATATTACGGGAGAGGTGTCGAACGTAAACCGTTTTGCTGAAGACTTTTTAATGGAAATGCTCGACGGGCATACCACTGAAGAAGCCTCCAAAGCAGACAAGTCCCTTGACTTTTATGACATTGGAATTGCCGAAATCGTGTTGATGCCTTCTTCCAATATCGTGAACCAGACAGTGAAGGAAGCGGGATTCCGTGATAAATTTAATGTAAATGTACTGGGCATCCGTCGTAAGAAGGAATATATCTTGCGCGATTTGGGGCGTGAGCGTATGCATAGTGGTGATGTTTTGCTGGTGCAGGGTGCATGGCAGGACATCGCACGGATAAGCAAGGAAGATTCCGATTGGGTGGTATTGGGGCAGCCTTTGGCGGAAGCCGCCAAAGTGACACTGGATTATAAGGCGCCCATAGCTGCAGCTATCATGGTGCTGATGGTTGCCATGATGGTCTTCGACTTTATTCCGGTGGCCCCGGTGACAGCGGTGATGATTGCCGGCTTGCTGATGGTGCTGACGGGATGTTTCAGGAATGTGGAAGCCGCCTATAAAACGATAAACTGGGAAACGATTGTACTCTTTGCAGCCATGCTCCCCATGTCTCTTGCACTTGAAAAAACCGGTGCCTCGGAATATATATCCAACAGTCTTGTAAGTGGATTGGGCAGTTATGGTCCTATTGTGTTGATGGCAGGTATCTATTTCACCACTTCATTGATGACCATGTTCATCAGCAATACGGTGACGGCAGTGTTGATGGCCCCTATTGCTCTTCAAAGTGCGATTCAGATTGGAGTAAGTCCCGTTCCGTTTTTGTTTGCTGTGACGGTTGCGGCAAGCATGTGTTTCGCTTCCCCGTTCTCTACACCGCCCAATGCACTGGTGATGCCGGCAGGACAATATACATTCATGGATTATATAAAAGTGGGGCTCCCGTTGCAGATTATTATGGGAGTGGTGATGGTATTTGTGTTGCCGTTGCTGTTTCCTTTTTAGGCCCGACGGTTTCGAAAAAATGTATTCCCGGTTGAGTGTAAAGAATACATTATTCGTATTTAAGGGAAAAGATGTATGCCATGAAAAAATATTTTTATTGATTGCAGTCTCCTTTTCCGTATTATTGTTGCACGCTCAGACAAACAAACTGCAGCTATCACAGGAACATCCGCGTTATTTAACCGATGTGAAAGGTAAGGAAGCCACGCTGAAGTTGATAAATGATGAACCTTGGGCGAAAGATATATTCGAAAAATTGCAGAAAAGGACCGATGTATATACGCGGCTGACGGAAGCACAACCGGAATGGTTGTTTTCCCGTTTGGCCATGTATTGGGAGTCTCATGCCACAGATGTATATATAAAAGGTGAAACGTTCGACCATGCCGGTGGAGAAAAGGCACCGGTTCCCACAGTACGTTATACCGGTACCCGTGGGACTTTTGCCACTCATGGTCGTCCTAGGCTTGAAGATGTAGTGCCCTACGACGACGATGTGGAAGGTAACATCACTTTCTGTAATAATTCCTTGCCTGGACGCCCTATGGAGAGTGTGCATCCTTCCAAGACCGGACGTAATATCGAGAGCCTGAATCGTGAAATCATGGGGATTGCCCGTGATGCTGCTTTTCTTTACTGGCTGACAGATGAAGAGAAATATGCAAGGTTGGCTGCGGGAGTTTTTGATACTTATATGCAAGGTATCTATTATCGCAATGTTCCCGTTGATTTGAACCATGGTCATCAGCAGACTTTGGTCGGTATGACTTCTTTTGAAGTCATTCACGAAGATATCCTCCATGAGATAGTGCCTCTTTATGATTTCCTCTATGGCTATTTGCGTGCCCATTATGCTGATAAATTGGGTGTTTATGCCGGTGCTTTCAAGAAATGGGCAGATAACATCATAGACAATGGAGTACCCCATAACAACTGGAATTTGATGCAGGCACGCTATGTCATGGATATCGGTATGGTACTGGAAGATAATGAGTCTTATATTGATGGCAAAGGTCGGGAATATTATATAGATTATGTGCTCAACCATTCCAGTATTCGTCAGTGGAGCTTGAAACGGCTGGCCGGTTATGGATATGACCCGAATACCGGTATTTGGGCGGAATGCCCCGGATATAGCAGTGTCGTGCTGAATGATTACGCTAATTTCACCAGCCTCTTTGACCGTAATCTGGGTTTTGACCTTACGAAAGATTTATCGGTTATACCGAAAGCTGTGGCAGCTACTCCTCAATACTTGTTTCCCAATCGTATGATATGCGGGTTTGGCGATACGCATCCCGGTTATCTGAATACCACTCCCATAGTCCGTATGATAGAAAATGCCCAAGTTAATGGCAAGAAAGAGCAAGAGGACTATTTTACGGCCTTGCTAAAGTGTCTGAATCCTGATGCCGGTAAGGCAGGAGAGAAACGAAACATCCGTGTTTCTGTCAATTCTTTTTTCGATGACAAGCCGCTGGCGTTGAATCCGGATATTAAGGCCGGGAAAATAGAGGATTATGTATCGCCGTTGTTCTATGCTTCGAATGTGTCATGGTTAGTACAACGCAATGGCATGAATCCCCGCCACAGTCTTATGATTTCCATGAATGGCAGTGAGGGCAACCATATGCATGCCAATGGCATCTCTATGGAGCTGTATGGCAAAGGATATGTTCTCGGTCCTGATGCCGGTATCGGACTATATTTGTACAGTGGCCTTGATTATGCAGAGTATTATTCTCAATTTCCCAGTCACAATACAGTCTGTGTGGATGGTATATCCAGCTATCCGGTGATGAAAAGCAATCATGCTTTCCGTATGAATTCTTGCTTTCCTACCACTGCTGCAAAGAAAGGAGTGTTTTTTCCGGTTACGTATAGCGAGGTCTACTTTCGTGAGCCGGAAAGCTGTTCCGACCAGACCCGTTTGATGGGAATTGTAACTACCGGGCCCGAAACCGGGTATTATGTGGATATTTTCCGTAGCCGTAAAGTGGAGGGTGGAGACAAGATGCACGATTATTTCTATCACAATTTGGGACAGACCATGACGCTGACCGGAACGGATGGTATGGATTTAAATTTGCAGCCCACTGAAGAACTGGCTTTTGCCGGAGCTCATTTGTATGCTTACTCCTATATTTATGATAAAAAGATGGCCGAAACAGACAAGGATGTGAAGGCTACCTTTACCATTGAAATGAAGGAGTCCGGAGATGATATTTCCATGAATCTTTGGATGAAGGGGGAAGCGCAAAGGAAAGTCTTTACTGCTTTATCTCCCATGACAGAAGGATATAGCCGTACACCGGGTATGCCATATGATATTAAGAAACAGCCCACCCTGACTTTTGTTGCCCGGCAAGCAGGAGAAGCTTGGGAGCGTCCGTTTGTGGCTGTTTATGAACCATCGTCGGTTAAAGAGCCGGGCGTCATTTCTGCCGTTACTTTTTCGGAAGTGGAATGTAAAGAATCCGGTAGTCATGTAGGTATCAAGGTTGAACAGAAAGACGGCAGTACTGATTACATCTTGTCCTCCGATAATCCACTACATCTTTGCAAGATGGACTCCATGAATGCTGCTGCATCTTATGCTCTTTGGGGAAAGAGGCAGGCAGAGCGCTCGGTATTCTTTTTAGGAAACGGAACGTTATTGAAAACTCCCGTTGCTACAATTAAATCGTCTGTACCGGTCAATGTCCTTTTGGAACGGTATGCAGACGGTTGGTATTATACTGCTTCGGGCTGTTGCTCTGTCTTTGTGGACAATAAAGAGTACAGACTGTCACCTGCTGTGGAAAAGACGAAACTTCCGATACGATGATTTAAGATGTTTTGCTTTTTTCTCTAGAGAGTAAAAAACACTATCGGATTTTTCATTATATTTGTTGCGCTGGATTAATTGTGGCACAGATTTGATGAAATATAAACTGAAAAACATATTTATTATTCTGTTACTGTTGGTGGTCAGCGTATTTGCCTATCCGCATTCGTTTGCTTTCCGGGGCCTATCTGTTTCGGACGGACTTACGGACTTGTTGGTAAACGCCATTTATAAGGATGCCGATGGTTACGTTTGGCTGGGTACCGGTAGTTCGCTCGACCGCTTTGACGGAGTCCATATAAAACATTATCAGATAACCGGTACTGATGAAAAACTCAAAAGAGTCAATGCAATAGCCGGAATGGATGACGGGCAGATATGGATGGGAAACGGTATGGGACTTTGGCGTCTGAATCGGGAACAAAATATATTGGAACGTATTGTCCCTGAAAGGATTGATTGTCCTGTATATACTCTTTTGTCAAGTAACGGAGAACTCTATATCGGTACTGAAAAAGGACTGTTTATTTATAGGCAGGGAAAGCTTGAACAAGTTTTGTTGGATAAGAATACTTTCTCTTCCGCCAATGCTATCTTGGGGATGTGCAAAGGAGAGCAGGAGATGCTGTGGTTGGCGACGAAAAGCGGTCTTGTCTCTTTGCATCTGTCGGATAAGAACATTACGGCTTATCATGATAATTCCAGCAGTAAAGATGCTTCTGCATTCAATGATGTAGCCCGGATTGGGGCAATGCTTTATCTTGCTACAATGGATCGGGGTATCGTTGAATTTGATACCCGTACTTCTCAGTTCAAAGCTTATATTGGTGTGGGCTGTAATGTAATATCTACCTTATCCACTGATGGTGAAAACTTGCTATACGTAGGTACAGATGGAAATGGCGTACATTTCATTGATACCGGGCAGGGAAAAATAGTACGCTCCTTGCGGCATGAAACGGGAAGTGACGGAGGATTGCGTTCCAATTCGGTCTATTCATTGCTGGTGGACGGTGAAGGGATTGTCTGGGTTGGTTTCTATCAATTCGGTCTTGACTATACTCTCTATCAGAATGACTTGTTTTCAACGTATGCCTTTCCTCCCTTTTTCGATTCGAAGGATATGCCTATACGTGCTGTCTCCATTCGTGGTCACGAGAAGCTGATAGGTTCTCGTGATGGCTTGTTTTATATTGATGAGCAGCATAAACGCTTTAAAAGCTTCCGCACCTCACAGATGCGTTCCAGTATGGTGTTCTGTATCCGGTTCTATCAAGGTGAGTATTATATAGGCACTTATGGTGGTGGTATGTATATCCTTAATCCTTCTACTTTGACACTTCATGATTTTGCGCCCGATGAGACAATTCCTTTTCAGAAAGGACATGTTTTCTGCATTGAGGAAGATGCGGACGGAATGCTATGGATAGGAACCTCTGCCGGTATTTATTGTTATCGGGAGGGGAAGTTGACTGCCCATTATACCAGTTCCAATTCCAAACTGCCGGAAGGAAATGTGTATGAGATTCATTTTGATTCAACCGGTAAAGGGTGGGTATGTACTGAGAACGGCATGTGTATTTGGGATCCTTCCTCTGCCAAGTTACGGACAGATATTTTTCCTGAAGGTTCATTCATAAAGAAAAAGTGCGGGTCGTTTATGAAGATTCTGACCGCAACCTTTATTTCTTCCCAGATAAAGGGGCTCTTTTCATTTCAGATTTGTCATTGAACAGCTTTCATCGCCTGCAACCCGGAACTCCTTTAGAAGGGCGTGATGGTGTATTTATTATAGAAGACCAGGAACATTGGCTATGGCTGGGTACCAGTAATGGGCTGTTCCGTTATGACAAACATCATAATTTTGTCCCTTATAATTTTGTGGACGGCATTCCCAGTTCCATCTTCACACTGTGTCCTCCGGTTCGGGATGCGTCGGGAAAATTCTGGTTTGGTAATACTAAAGGGCTTGTTTATCTGGATATGTCTCGTATGAAAGAAGAAACGGTAAAGCCTTATGTTATGCTGATTACAGATGTCTATGTCAATGGCAAGCCGTCTGACTCACCATTGGTGCAGACATCTGATGGTGGTCTGGAAATTGCATTAGAGTCTTCACAGAAGAATATTACTTTCTGTTTCTCTGATTTTTCTTATACTTCTCCCGCTTTTATGGCTTATGAATATCAGTTGCAAGGAGAAGACAAGGACTGGATTACTATGACCGGAAATTCAGATGTTACTTATTATAATCTTTCTTCCGGGACTTATACCTTTAAAGTCCGTCTTATGGGAAAACCGGAAACGGAAACTCGTATGGTGGTCTGCATAGCTTCGCCTTTCGGATTGTGGGCTGGGATAGGAGGAGGAATCATTCTGGTGTTGAGTATAAGTCTCTTAGGGAGGAGGTATCGTAGAAAAAGAAAGACGGTGAACGAGGAGAAACCGGTAGATATTGTATCTCCTATTGTTGTTGAAATGGAGAAGCCTGCTGTTGCAGAAGAGAAATACAAAACTGTCAAGGTCAGTGCGGAAGAATGTAGTCGATTGGCGAAAGAACTGGAAAATTTGATGGTTGGGAAGAGGGTTTATACTAATCCGGATTTAAAGATTGCTGATTTGGCTGCTATGCTCGATACTTCGGCACATACCCTTTCCTATCTATTCAATCAGCATTTAAACCGTAACTATTACGACTACATCAATGACTATCGCATTGCAGAGTTCAAGAGGCTGATAGTTGAGGATGAATATGCCAAATATACATTAAGTGCCCTTGCCGAATTATGCGGTTTCAGTTCTCGTGCTTCATTTTTCCGTTACTTCAAGAAGGCGATGGGTATTACTCCGAATGAATACATACGGAGTATAGGCAAGACTAATGAATAATTCCTCCGTTAGAGTCTCAATTGATTAATTGATACTATGAGTCTCAATTGATTAAAGTGTTGATAATCCGATAGTTATTTTGCTTCTAGTCTAAGCTAATGAGTTGAGATTTGTTAGCTACTGTAAAGAAGTGTTTTTTGTTTTTTACCTTCTATATTTGCAATCGTTAAACCAACGTAAAACAATTAACCAAGGTCTGAAACATGAAAGACATTACGCTTACATCCACTCAATTGATATCTAACTCCTATATGAGTTACCATCATTCAGTCTATCAGTATATCTATTATAAAATCACTAGTAGAGAAGATGCTGAAGATTTGTCCCAAGATGTATTTTTGCGCTTGATGGAGTATAAACAGATGCTACGTCCCGATACTGTAAAATGTTTCATTTTTACCATTGCACGCAATCTGGTAACTGATTATTTGCGTCGTTACTATAAGAAGCAAGAGATGACTTCTTATATGTATGATATGGTGGAGACCGGTCATAATGATGTAGAGTCTTGTGTAGAAGCTGATGACTTATTGGCTTGTGAAAAACGGAGGATAGAACTTCTTCCGCAACAGCGTCGTAGGATTTATGTTATGAGCCGTTTTGAAGACAAGTCGGTTACAGATATTTCAGAAGAACTGAACCTTTCACGCCGTACGGTAGAAAACCATCTTTTCATTAGTCGTAAAGAGGTGCGGGAATATTTGAAACAATGTATCTAATTAGGTATTGATAATAATATAGTGTTAATTTTAAATTTATAAGTTTATGAAGAATGAGTTTCTAAAGTTCTCATCAAGAAGAATTTTATTCTCAGCGGCTATGGCTTCAGCTTTGTTGGCGGGTAGTCCGCAGATGGCATTTGCCGATGTCAATGGTGCGCAGGCGGTGATGCAAGCCGGTACGGTGAAAGGTGTGGTTGTCGATGTTACCGGTGAGCCTGTTATTGGAGCCAATGTAATGGTGAAGGGTACAACTAATGGCACGATTACAGATGTTGACGGAAACTTTAGTTTAAGTAACGTAAAGGGAACGTTGATTGTTTCGTTTATAGGCTATAAATCACAGGAGGTTGTGGTAAAAGGTACTGAAACCAGCCTGAAAATAGTGCTGAAAGAGGATTCTGAGTTGTTGGAAGAGGTTGTTGTTGTGGGTTATGGTACAATGAAGAAGGAATCCTTAACGGGTGCCGTTACTGCTGTTGACCAAAAAGCTTTTCAAGGTAAGGGAAGCCTTTCCAGTCCATTGCAGGCATTGCAGGGACAGGTAGCCGGTGTGATGATTACCCGTGGTTCTTCTGCTCCGGGTGATGAAAGCTGGAGCTTGAATCTGCGTGGTGCAGTATCTATGAATAATACAGATCCGTTGATTATTATTGATGGTGTGGCAAGTGACGGTGTGAATGATCTTCGTTTGCTTAACTCCAACGATATTGCTTCAATCAGTTTTTTGAAGGACGGTTCCGCAGCAATTTATGGTTCGCGTGCTGCCGGAGGGGTTATGCTGATTACGACCAAAAAGGGAGCTGAAGGAAAGGTGAAAGTGGAATATAGCGGCAACGCCACGTTCAAAACTGTGGGTTTGATGCAGGAGGCTATGAGTCTTGATCAATGGGCAAACGGATTGAAAACAGCTTTAAGAAATGATGACCAGACAGGCAATGTGTGGTATACATATGCAGAGTTGGCACAAAAATACAAAGGACAATACATTGACTTGCAAACCTCTGCCAATCCTTTTGGAACAGCAGCCTTTACAGATGTGTCCGATTTCGTTTTTGCAGATGATGTGGATTGGCTGGGAACATTGTTTGGCAATACATGGAGTACGGAACATAGTTTGAGTGTTTCGGGAGGTACGGAAAAGTCTTCCTATCGTATTTCTTTGAATTATTTGTATGATGGATCTACTTTGCAATTTGGCGATAACAACAATCAACGTTATAATTTCCGTGTGAACAATACCTACAAATTTACTGATAATTTGAAGCTGGAATCCTCTATTGCTTACAATCGTCAGAATCAAGTGGTGCCTACTATGGTAGATGCGGTTTTGTCCAATACCTTGCCTATGCCGGGACTTGCCTTTGAATCACTTAATGGCAAACCTTATGCTTGGGGTACGTGGGGGTCTCCAGCTGCTAAAGCAGAGTATGGTGGTGATAACAAGCTGGTAGTTTCTGCCATTAATATTAGTGAAACGCTGAATTGGAAATTGACAGACTGGCTCACTGCCAATGCTAATGTCGGTTATAACACGAGTACGGCTCAACGTGACAAGGTAGAGAATTCGATTACCTATTATAATTATGTGGGTAACAAGGTAGTACGTACCGATCCTATACAAGATAACTCTTCTTATACGCAGACCAGCTCCAGAACAGATTTCTACTCTTTTTCCGGTTATCTGGCTGCCAACAAGACGCTTGCACAAAAGCATAAGTTGAATTTGACTGTGGGTGCACAATATGAATTTAAGGATTATACTTACTTTGGTGTGAAAGCGAAGGATATTCAAACAGGATTGGAGATTATCCATGGTTCGGGTGATATTACACTGAGCGGCGATGAAAAGAGATACCAGACTGCGGTTCTGTCCTACTTCGGACGTTTCAACTATGATTATGACGGTCGTTATCTGTTTGAATTGAACGGTCGTTATGATGGCTCTTCTAAATTCCGTCCTGTTAACCGTTGGGCTGCTTTCTATGGTGCATCAATAGGTTGGAGATTGAAGCAAGAGACTTTTTTGAGAGATGTAGACTGGTTGAGTGAATTGAAACTTCGTGCTTCTTATGCAGAAGTTGGTAATCAAAGCGGAATCAGCGATTATGATGGCATTCAGTTCTATAATTTGGTTTCTGCCGGCGGTGATGGTGCTTACATCGGATCGGATAAAATCTCATACATTAAAACGGATGGTAGTTTGGCTTCTACAAACCGTCATTGGGAGCGTATCAAGAATTACAATGTGGCGGTGGACTTTGGTTTCCTTAATGGTAACTTGACCGGTACTGTGGAAGCTTTTCTGAAGAAGAATGATAATATGCTGGTTGATATTACTTATCCGGCCTTACTTGGTGATAAGGCTCCTAAAATGAATGCCGGCAAATTCAAGGACTGGGGATATGAGGGTTCTATCAATTATCGCGGAAGTGTGGCAGGGGTGAATTTTCATGTAGGGGGAACCTTTACTTTTGCTCGTAATGAACTGACTGATTATGGCGGTACAACAGTATTGTCTTCCGGTTATAAATCTACGATGCAGGGATATCCGTTAAAATCTATTTTTGGATTACGTTATGCAGGGAAAATTCAGAATGAAGAGCAATTGGAAGCCTATAAAGCCAAATATTTTGAGAACAATGGCGTGAACATGCCTTCCAACCTTCGGGTGGGTGATAATATGTATTGTGACGAGAATGGTGACGGTAAGATTGATGAGAAAGATTACATCTATTTGGGTAGTGATACACCGGAAATCTCCTATTCATTTAATTGGGGTGCCGATTGGAGAGGTTTTGATGTAAATGTCATTTTCCAGGGTAGTGCAAACCGTTTTGTCTATCGTCCTATCGACAATATGACTGTTCCTTTCCGTGGCTATTATACCAATACAAGTACCGCTTCTATTGATAACACATGGGCTGAAGATAACCGGAATGCATATTATGCCCCTTATACGAGTGACAGCAATATCAACAATTGGAACTATCAGGCATCTTCACTCACGGCACAGGATGGTCGTTATCTTCGTCTGAAGAACTTAACCATTGGCTATACTTTCCCGGCTAAAATGCTGAAGAAAACGAAGGTGCTGCAAAATGCGCGTATTTATGCAACCGGTACCGATCTTTGGGAAACAACCAAAATTAAGGATGGATGGGATCCTGAAGCTGCCGCTTTCGATTCGAAAGATGCGAAGCAAGCTGCTAAGGGTGTAAAACGTTATCCTTTTACGCGTAACTTTACTTTTGGTGTTAATTTAACCTTCTAAAACAATCGATATATGAAACTGAAACAGTACATTAAAATAGCTTGTCTTTCTTCCTTTACAGTTGTGGCAACTTCTTGTCTTGACCTGGAGCCGAAAGCGAATTTGAGTGACAGCACTGTTTGGAACAAAGCTTCCAACTTTCAACTTTTTGCAGACCAATTTTATGGTTGGACATCTGATTTTGTTACGGCTATTGGCGACAATGTGCACAGCGATTACCGTTCGGACTTAGTATGCGGCTCTTCTGTAAATACTTATAGCCAAGGGACCAATACGATTCCTTCTAGTGACGGGAATTATGGAACTAATTACAAACGTATTTATTATACAAATCTCTTGTTGAAGAATGCTGAGTCGTTCAGTGATCCGGCTTCCATTGCTATTCCTGTAGCTGAAGCAAAGTTTTTCCGTGCTTATGCTTATTTTGAGTTA
Organism: Bacteroides rodentium JCM 16496; assembly: GCF_000614125.1. Taxonomy (GTDB): domain Bacteria; phylum Bacteroidota; class Bacteroidia; order Bacteroidales; family Bacteroidaceae; genus Bacteroides; species Bacteroides rodentium. The sequence goes on along the minus strand of NZ_BAKJ01000010.1, from coordinate 15,662 downwards.
GTGCAGATTTATGGCGATGCCATTATCGTTACTGAACCATTGGACACTGATTCTGAACAACTTTATGGTGCGCAAAATGATCGTGGTGAAGTGGTGGACCTTATCATTAAAGATTTGCAGGAAGCTGCCGGAGCCCTTCCGGAGACATCGACGGAAGCTGGACGTTTGAATAAGTATATAGCTCTTTCTATGCTTTCACGTGTGGCTCTGTATGAAGGTACTTGGCAGAAATTTCATAATGGAGGAAGGGATGCTACAGCCAATACAGCACGGAGCACGGAGTTGCTAACCATTGCCAAAAATGCAGCCAATGAAGTTATTAAAAGCGGTAAGTATAAACTTTTCTATCATGAAACGTTAGGTGACCAGAGTTATCGTTATATGTTTACATTGGAAGATGGCGCACAATGTAATCCGGCCAATCTTTCCAAGGCAGACAATACAGAGTATATTTTTGTGAAACGTCATCGTAATGGTGATAAGACGGCTTATAACCTAACACATGGGATGGTTGGTAATGCTTGTTATGTTACTCGTAAGTTGGCTGAACTCTATCTTTGTTCGGATGGGCTTCCTATTGAAAAGTCTTCCAATTTTAAGGGCTATAAGGGAGTGGCTGATGAATTTCAAAACCGTGACCGGCGGATGGACAACACGATGTTGTATCATGGCGAGCAGTATTGGAATAATGACGGAAAGTGGCGTACAACTTGGACTGATGCCGATCTTACCGATTGTTTGGTTGCCAATGTTCGTAGCGGTAGCGGTTATCAATGCCAAAAATGGGGTACGGAGCGTAAAGTAGATGATTATTATGAAAGTTACGACTTTCCGGTAATCCGCTATGCGGAAGTTCTGTTGACTTATGCGGAAGCTGCTTACGAGTTGGATGGAACTATTTCTGATTCTGACTTGGACTACTCTTTGAATTTGGTCCGTCAGCGTGTCAATCCCTCGATGCCTAAACTGAGTAATAGTCTTGTTGTTGCACACGGTCTTTCTATGCGTGAAGAAATCCGTCGTGAGCGTACTGTAGAATTGGTTCTTGAAGGACATCGTATAGATGACCTTAAGCGTTGGGCCACGGCGGCAGTAGAAATGCCGCAAGACCAATTGGGAGTACAATTTACGGGAACTTGGTTTGAAACCAATTGGAATAATCCGGGAAAATCTGTAAATGCAGATGGTATTCTTGTACTCTATACGAATCGGGTATGGAATGACAAACTGTATCTTTATCCGTTGCCTTCCGATCAGTTGCAGCTCAATCCGCAGTTGGAACAAAATCCGGGTTGGAAATAAAATAATGGAATTAATAATGATTTTAAAGAAATGAAGAGTATGAAAGATATATTTAAATATGGATTGGGGGGCTTGTTGATGACTGCACTTTCTGCTTCCTTTACTGCTTGTAGTAATGACGACGAATTTGCCGAATTATCTGCTGCCAGCTATCCGGCTTCAGTAGAGATGGTTCTTCCAGCTGACATACGTCCTCTAGTGTATAAAGACGAACAAGGAGCAATGACACTGCCGTTGGTAAAAGGAGAAAAGGTAGCGTTAGGATTTATCATTGCACCGGATGACGTTACGTTCAAGGAAGTGAAATGGACATCGAGTAATGAAAGCGTGGCTACGGTGGATGCTGATGGCAATTTGACAGCCGTCAGTGGCAGTGGCACCGGTTATGCTGTGATTCAAGTGGCACCTGATGCTTATTATTCGGGAAGTAATATTGCTTCTACATTGAAGGTTGTTGTGGTAAATGAGATGGTGAAGGCTGAATCGTTGACTTTGGCCTCTTCTGCCGATGAAGTATATGCAGGTGAAACCCTTCAGTTTGCTGTAGTTATTGCTCCTGAAAATGCTACTTATAAGACTGTGAAATGGAGCAGCTCTAATGAAAAAGCTGCTACAGTGGATGCAAATGGATTGGTTACCGGATTGGTAAATGATGAAATCCATGCTAAAGTTACCATTACAGCAACTTCTTTGGATGGTGGAAATGTGGTAGCTTTCAAGGAAATCACTGTTAATCAGATTGTACAGCCACAAGAGGTGTTCATTGACCAGAGTTGTGCTGCAGATAGGGGGTATGTATTTGCAATAGGCGAAAAGAGTGTTAAGTTGAACTATACGACAGTGCCGGTAGATTGTACAAAATCATTAATCCAATGGACATCAAGTGACGAAACAATTGCAACGGTACAGGGCGGAGTCGTGACATTCAACCGTGAAGGTATATTTGGCGATGTAACTATTACGGCTACTTGTCCCGAGACGGGTAAGAGTGATGCTATTACATTGCATTTGGAGGAAGGATTGGTTCGTGAGCTTTTCCGTGATGAGAATAATTATGGGTGGTATAACGCTAAACAGTCGGGTAATGGAACTTCCTCTTCCCATGTATGGCATGATGGTTATCTGACGGTTACCACTTATACACAGAATGCCACCAAACAACGGGGTGACTTCAAATGCTGGGATACTCCGGTTTGGCTTCATGCAGGTAAATATCCTATTTTTGCTATTCGTATGGATGATATTAAAGATAAATATGAAAGCGTAACCGCGAGAAACATCACTTTTGATGCTGTAGGTACTTGTGCCGGTGTCGATTATAAAGGTGGTCTGGATGGCAATAACAACAAATGGCTTCACGATTATAAATGCAGTGATGGTAGCCATGTATTTATTTATGACTTGACTTTGCAAAAGTGGGCTACCGGTGGAATTTTGCCTACTGGTGAAGTCGCCAAATTTACTTCTATGCAGTTTAAATATGCTGATATTGCTACATTGACCGAGCAAGTGACTTACAATGTTTATTGGGTGCAAACCTTCAAGAGTATGGATGATTTGAAAAAGTATATTACTTCGGAAGGATTGACTTATGAAACAATTAAATGAAAACAACCTTTATGAAATATAGAATATTAACTTCAATAAGTCTTGCACTGCTGGTGGCAGTGCAGACCTCTTGCCGAGAGAATGAATTTGGAACGGTTGATTTGACCATGCCCGATGAAGAGGAAATTTACACTCCGGTAGTAGCGCAATATACCTATAGTCATCCGTGTGCAATGTTCAATCAAGTAGATTTTGACCGAGTAAAGAAAATGCTTGATGACGGTACTGCGCCGCAAGTGGTAAAAGATGAATTTTCTTTGTTGAAGAATAGCCGTTATACGGTTCCCGGTTATACGGCTACTCCGTTGGAATATATCGTTCGTGGTGATGGGGCAGGTATTACTTCGGATGGTAAAGAACACTATCAGGAAGCGATGAATGATGCAGCAGCGGCTTATCAAATGGCTCTTTTGTGGAAGCTGACGGGTGATAGCAAATATGCCGATGCTTCGGTCAAGGTAATGAACGATTGGGTGAAGACCTGTAAGGGCATCAAGTCAAATGATGCTAACCAGATGCTAGCTGCTGGTGCACAAGGATATACCTTTGCCAATGCCGGTGAAATTATGCGTTCTTACGAAGGGTGGTCTGCTACGGATTTTGCCAAATTTAAAGAATGGATGTTGGATGTTTTCGCTTCAAAGAACGAACAGTTTTTGAAATATCATTGGTATCAGGGTACTCAAGATTGCATATATCACTATTGGTCTAATTGGGATTTGGTCAATCTCTGCTCTTATTTTGCCATTGGTGTTCTGACGGAAAATGATGATATGGTGAACTATGTGGTAAATTATTTCCATGGTGGAGGCGGAAACGGTTGTGTCAAGAATCTTCTTCAAGGTGCTTTCTCAGACCCGTTGGGAAGTGGCGAAGAGATTGCCCAGAACCAGGAAAGTGGCCGCGACCAGGGACATGCCATGATGTCGGTAGCCGTAACGGCTAATCTTTGCCAGATGGCTTATACATTGTATCTATGCAATTCGTCTGTCACCCAGCTCGATTTCTTTGCTGCCAACGATAATGCGGTGATGAAAATGGGAGAGTATACGGCGCTTTTCAATTTGCGTGATGGTAATGACCAATTGAACGCATCCGGTTCATGGCTGATAACACAAGCAAAAATGCCGTTTGATGAATATAAATATTGTGTGGATTGCAGTTGCAAGGATAAGAATCATTCGGCTATTCATACGCAGGTAGCTGATGATAAAGGGCGTGGAAGCTTGCGTCCAGGCTGGGAAATACTTTACAACCACTATGCCAAGGTGAAGAATTTGGGCGGTGGTTATAAATATGCTCAAATGGCTGCCAATAAGATGCGTCCCGAAGGCGGTGTGGATGGTAATAGCCGTTATGGTACGAATAGCGGTGCCTTCGACCAGCTCGGCTGGGGTACACTGATGTTGTATCGTGAATAAGTTGTTGCAAAACCTGCTTGGAACAAAATTCTGAGTAGTGATTTGATAACACTGATTGATTTGACTCAATAGGTCTGTAGTGATAAAAGGCTTCTGCTGCTTGAAACTGGCACAGAAGCCTTTTACTGTATTAGAGCCTGTTTAAATTTTCTTGGAGCTTTTTTCTATGAGTTGTTTTTGAGGATTTTTCTTCTTTCGCATGAGGAGCATAGCGGGCTATGTGACAAATGCGAAAGGAGAAAAAACCGAAGACAAGTTTAGAAAATGCTCATAAGAAATTATTTCAAGAAATTTTAAATAGGCTCTATAGTCAAGCAGAAATATTCTGCGAATATTTTTGTTTGGAGAGTTAGGGGGAGGTAAAGGGGGGAGGCTGTCCGAAAACTTTGGGTCTGCTTTTTTTTTTGATAATTTTTAGACACTGATTAAGCGGATTAATCGGATTTTTTAATATTCTTATTCGCTTAATCTGCTTTATCCGCATCAAAGCGATAGCAGATATAAGTTCTCGGACAGGCTGGGGGAATTACTCAACTTTGCTCTGCTGGGAGTTATAGTCAAATAGAAATATATTGCAAAAATCAGGGCACGTAATTTTATGAGCATCAATTATACTACGTCAGTAATTTTTTGCAAATCAATTCTGTTTTACTAAATTCGCAAACCATTTCTTTTCGACCGTAATTTAAGGTAAGAGTTAACAGAAGTCATACCTCCCATATCCGACATGCCTTTCCAGCAGCGATGTACACCACATACGACTTCATCCGGTAGTTGCAGAACTCCCGATTGATGTCATCGGCGTATGCCTTCACCTGTTCCGCATCTTCGGGTTGTGGTGCGGTGAGGGCTTTTATCTTCCTGGCATCCCTTGCCTTGAAGTATTTGAACTCCACCACACGGCAATCGTTGTGGAACGAAGTGCCTGTAATTCCCGTCAGCACCAGGTCGGCACGTCCCGAATGGAGGTTCTGCTCGATGGCGAAGGTGTAGTAATTGCTCAGGTAGCGGGTCAGCACCTCGTAGAAGGAACAGCGGATGAAGTTCTCGTTCATCTTGTCGAAGGCTTGGGCGGGGAACTGGCCGAGGTATTCTTGGAAATAGTTCTCGATTAGCGGTTCTAGCAGGCGGTTGTCCATAAAACGTTCATAGGCAGGGACGAACCGGCGGGCATCGTCGCTGATGCGGTTCATCTCGTTGTAGTAGGTCATGTAGACACTGCGCATCGTCAGGTTGGGCAGGCGCATCTTAAATGCGTTCTTCAGTGTTGTCATTCCCAAGTAGTAGAGGCTGATGGGATAGAACTGCTTGTCGAAGAACTTTTGCTTGTTGAACTTGCTGCGCAGGTCGGGCAGGGAGTATATGAGTTCGTCGTCAATGACGAGCGAGTCTAGCATCTCCTTGGCATTCTCCAGGGTGATGGTCAGCCGGCAGATCCATCCGATGTCGGTGCGCAGGTTCTCGTCCACCATTTCATTGGGGATGCCACCTTTCAGTTCGGCGAAGTTCTTGAAGAAGTAGGTCAGTATGGTGGAGTTGAACAACGGTCGTGCATCGGGCAGGAAGCGGTATCCGTCGTAGTTGTTCAATATCAGCCGCCAAAGTTCTTCGAAGTTGCCTTTTTCTTCACCATATTTGTCGATGACGTAGCGCAGGTAGGCGGAGGCTTCGTCGTGGTTGAAGCCGAGCATTTCGGTGAATTCCGGTTTAAGGGTCAGTATCTCGGCTATGTTGTATCCGCTGGTCAGGTCGTCCATGGTGACGGGCAGCACGCCGGTGCAGAAGCAGGTGCGGATGGTGCCTTCGCCGATGCCCGCCTTTATCACCTTGAAGAAGGTGCGCAGGAAGCTTTCGCTGGTGGTGACTTCCTCGTAGAGCGGGTCCTTGTAGGCGGTGAGCAGCTGGTTGGTGAAGTTGTCGTACTCGTCGATGAGGATGTAGAGCTTGGGCAGGTTGTTCCCTTTCACCCAGTCCAGAATGTCTGTCAGCATGCCGGAAGCACTCTCCATGCTACGGAAAGCGAATCCCTCAAAGAAACGCGGATATCGGGCTGTCCCTTTTACAAACATATTGATGCCGGGGCATAGCATATTGTTGAAATTTTCTTCCAGCTTTTCCAAGTTGTCCGCCAGCACCAGCTTGGAGAAGTCGAAGCGCATCACCATGTATTGGTTTCGTTCGTCAGTGGGGTGGGTGCCCACATACGTGTCACCGAACAGTTGCTCGAATCGACCGGCATGGTTGATGTCATAATAATATGCCAAGGTGGACACCAGCAGGCTTTTTCCGAAGCGTCGGGGGCGCAGGAATACGGGGGCTTTGTAATGTTCCAGCCTGTGGATGAACTTGGTCTTGTCTACATAGTAGAAACCGCGTTCGCGCAGCTCGGCAAAGTCGGCGATGGCGTAGGGGATGGTGATAGTCGCTTGCATACGTTCGAGGATTTGATATTCAGTCACAAATGTAGTCCTAATTCTCAATAAGAACAAATATCATCGTAAAAAAGTTGTACGCATGTTTGATAGGATGGTTGGTTTACGGATGCTTATATGTTTGCTGTGACCTATGAAGAAGGCGCTTGTCCTGCCGACTCGAAAGACCTTTTCATCTGCTATGTAAGTGCTTTGCACCACGGCTGCTTCTTGCTGCATTACGGTTTGCTGTCATTCTGCAACACCTTTGCAGTGCTACTGCATTACGGTTTGCAGTCGTTCTGCAACGCCTTTGCAGTGATACTGCATTACGGTTTGCAGTCGTACTGCAACGCCTTTGCAGCGCCACTGCATTACGGTTTGCAGTCGTTCTGCAACACCTTTGCAGCGCCACTGCAAAAGGAATGCATTGGCTTTGCAGCGATAAGTTCTTGATTAATAGTTCTTTTGTTGTAGATGGGAAATAGCCTTGTTCACGCACAAGCCATGAATGCTGTCTGCCACGGAGAGCGCTACTGGCCGGATGATGCGGACAAGGCTATTGCCATTACTTCGTAAACGTCACTCCTTCGGTATGTTCTCCGATGAAGAAGCGTGCCATATCTCCCGTTTTGTACCATTTGGGCTTGTCCGGCATGTCGTCGTAAATCACTTTTCCGTTGATGCGGAGATTTTCGAAACGGATGTTCTTTACTTTCCGCTCTTCATTATATCCGGCAATCAGGGATAGTTCGGCATTCTGCCCGTTGTAGGTGATGTCCTTGAAGAGCACATTTTCGATTCCTCTGCCCGGTGCTGCACAATACTTCTTGTTGAAGAAGATGCGCAGGTTGACGAGTTGGCCTTGACGGAAATCTTCCACACGGATATTCTCAAAACGTACGTTGCGCACGAGGTTGTTGTCCCCGACATTGATGGACATGCATCCTTGATAGTCCACCTGCTTTTCTTTGTGGTCCAGGATATCGATGTTGATGTAGTTCAGGTTCTCCATGATTTCCTGCCCTTCGGTGTCACCGTGAAGGCCGATGAAGATGGGATGGGCAACATCTGCCAGAGTGTGGAGTTCTGCATGGTGATGTTCCTGCATCCCCCTTGAAACCTTTGCGGGTGGCATAGACGGTGGTGCAGTCATCAGAGTTGCGGCAGAAGACACCGTCGAACAGTACGTTGTTGCTGGCAAACACATTCATCCCGTCTCCCCAGCCGTACGAGCTGATGGCTTTTACATTCCGTATGGTCACGCTATCCGAACCGCCGGTGGGGCATTGGGTGGTAATCACTCCCTCTACTTCGATGTTTTTGGAGTTGATGATGTAGATGCCTTCTCCACGTTTTTCGGGATGTACCTCCCCACGTCCGAGAATCCGGACGTTTTCTGCATTCTTTGCCCGGATACATCCTCTTACGATGGCTCCTCCGGCAATATAGACGGTCTTGCCCGAAGGGACGTCCAACGTGTCGCCCGGTAGTTGGTGCATGCCCGGACCGAAGTAAATCAGGTTGCTGTCTTTCTTCAGCTTCTTAGGATTCATACCTGGTTTCAACGGATTGTTGCAGTCTATCGGGTTGGCAAACAGATGAAGGTTGTGGAAAATATCTCCATTCACCTCTACCGACAAGTTGCGCGGCCGGTCGAGCTTGAAGGTGAGGGTATTGCCACTGATTTCCGGGGCTATGCCGTATGACAAGGGACGTATCCTGCCGGTATTGATTTCTCCTTTGTTGGAAGTGACCGACACTTCCACTTCTCCGGCAAAGTCGAAGTAACTCATGGAAGCTATTTCCACATGATGTTTTGCTTCCTTTACTTCATCTACTTTGACGGGGTAGGTGGGGATGATTTTCCATGCCTTGCCAGGTTCGCGTACTTTGACGGTGAAATCGTTCTTCAACTCCGCTTCTTGAGCTGCCGGATAGGTCACTAATTGATGTTGTGCGCAGGCAATGCCGGAAGTTCCGAGCAGGATGCCTGCCATGATTAGCAGTTTCTTTACTTTCATAGGTATACATGTTTTTATATTTTTCTTATTATAAAAATACGCTTTACGGGCAGAATTCACTTAATAACCGGATGAAATTTTATCTTTATATGTTTATTGAAAAGAAAGCGTATTTTTGCGAATATCCAAGTGGCTTTGGGTGGTTTTTTCACTTCGTTCGTAGATATATATAAAACATAAGGAAAATATGATGAACAACAAATTGATTACTTTCGTCCTGCTATTTCTCTGTTTTTCTCTTAAGGCGGCAGAATGGCAATGGTCGGTAGAGATACCTTCGGTCGTTTCGGCTGAGACGGATGCTCATCCGGAGGCTTTCTTATGGATACCGACTGACTGCAGGCAGGTAAAAGCTGTGGTGGTGGGGCAGCATAATATGTGTGAGGAAACCTTGTTTGATAACCCTCATTTCAGAAAGAAGATGCAGGAAGCGGGTATAGCTTTGGTCTGGATAACCCCCATCCTTGATTTTCCCTGGGATGTGACTACTGGCTGTAATGAGGCACTGTTTGCTGCTCTCGATGATTTGGCGGATATCAGTGGATACGAGGAACTGAAATTTGCTCCGATTGTTCCTTTGGGGCATTCGGCTATGGCTACCTTTCCTTGGAACTTTGCCGCTTGGAATCCGGAACGTACTTTGGCGATTGTTTCCTATCATGGAGATGCGCCGCGTACCAATCTTTGTGGCTATGGCCGTGCTAATCTGGAGTGGGGACGTACACGCAACATCGACGGTATTCCAGGATTGATGGTTGAAGGAGAATATGAGTGGTGGGAGGCGCGTGTCAATCCGGCTTTGGCTTTTCGGATGATGTATCCTGAAAGTTGTATCTCTTTCCTGTGTGATGCCGGGCGTGGGCATTTTGATGTAGCGGACCGTACAGCAGAATATATAGGTGTCTTCTTGCAAAAGGCTGTGGAACAACGATTGCCGGAAACAATGGACCCGAAACACTCCGTGCCACTGAAGAAACTGAATCCTCGCGACGGCTGGCTTGCCGAGCGTTGGCGTACGGGGACCGACGAACCTCAAGGGGAAGTCCGTACTGCACGTCTGGCAAAGCAGCCCCGGCGTGCTGTTCCTGCGCCTTACCGGCAATATAAGGGGGATAAACATGATGCTTTCTGGTATTTTGACCGTGAAATGGCTGAATTGACAGAAAGTATTTATAGGCAGGAGCATGACCTATTACCACAATATGTAAGCTTTATGCAGTCAGGAAAGTTGGTTTCGTATAATCCGAAGTCTCATGTGACACTTTCCGCTCCTTTCTGTCCGGAACCGGATGGTGTAACTTTTCATCTGAAAGCAGTCTATACAGACAGCCTTCGTGCATCAACGCTTAACAACCATTCCGCAGCCAAGCCTCGTATCGACCGCATTTGTGGCCCGGTAAAGCAGATCGATGACACGACGTTTGTTCTCGACTTTTATCGCATGGGTACTGAAAACAAAAGGCGGACCTCGAGTATGACATTTGTGGCAAGTGCGGCCGGTGATCATAAGTATAAGGAGTGTGTACAAGAATTCAATATCAACATTCCCTATCCTTTGACGGAAGGGCGGAGACAAAGTATCTGCTTTCCAAGTATGGAAGATGTATCGTTAGGAACTTCCTCTGTACCTTTATGTGCAACTTCCGATTCTGGACTGCCGGTTTATTATTACGTAAAGGAAGGACCGGCAAAGGTGGAAGGAAACAGGCTGGTATTTACCGGAATCCCTCCCCGAAGCCGTTTCCCGCTGAAGGTGACCGTTGTTGCATGGCAGTATGGACTGGTGGGAAAGATACAGACTGCTGAACCGGTAGAGCGTAGTTTTTTTATAAATCATCCCTAATTTTATAGACTGGATTAAGTAAATTCCAACCTTCATTCGTATTCATAATAAAAAAGTGATAAATGGATATGAAGAAGGTTGGAATTCTTTTTGGTGCATTGCTTTGTATGGCTTCTGCTGGGCAGATAACTCCAAAGATTTGAGATTGTTGTCTCCGAATGGTGAGCAGATGGTTACGTTTCGTCAGCAGCAGACAACTCCGGGTATAAATGAAATATATTATCAGGTAGACTACAAAGGTCAGCCGGTAATAGAGAACTCACGTGCAGGTTTGGAAATGGATAACCGCATCTGGGAAATGGCACTTGGAGTTCGTAGTTTGAAACAACCAGCTTGCTGGATGGATAATTTGGAAGTCGATTCGGTTACCACTCTGCCGACTGTAGATAAGACTTGGCAGCCTCTTTATGGAGAACGCAGTGTGATACGTGATGCTTATAATACCGCTATCATGCATTTGTCAAAGAAGGATGGTTCCGGCTATCGACTTGATATTGAAGTTCGTGCTTATAATGAAGGTATTGCTTTCCGGTACTTCTTTCCTGAGCATCCCAAAGCGATATTTCATAAAGTAGTGGGAGACTTGACGGAATATACTTTTCCGGCAGGCTCAAAAGCATGGACAGAACAATGGGCGCAGGCTTTTTTTGAGCATCTTGACATCAATGATATCGAGTGTCCCGTGGAACGTGCCCTGACCGTAGAGTTGCCCAACGGGATTTGGATGGCCTTGACCGATGCCGATGTGGATGATTGGTGCCTGACTAAGTTCCTGGCTTCGGAAAAGAAACCGAATACATTGACCTCCGTAATGTATAGTCCGGTAGATATTGTTACGTACTATGCTACCCCTTGGAAAGTGATAATGGCGGCAGAAACTCCCGGCGAGCTGCTGGAGAACAACAGCATTATAGAAAATCTGAATCCGCCTTGTGAGATAGCAGATGCTGCCGACTGGGTGAAGCCCGGTAAGATTATGCGTGAAACGACCATTACTACCGAAGGGGCTATCGCTACGATTGATTTTTGTGCAGAGCATAATATCCCTTATATGCTTTTTGACTGGTTATGGTATCTGCCTTGTACTTCGCACGATGGTGATGCAACGAAAGTGGTATCAAAATTGGATATGCCTCGTGTCGTTGCTTATGGTAGGGAGAAAGGAGTAGGTATTTGGGTGTATGTCAACCAGCACGCCTTGATGAAGCAGGCACGTGAGCTTTTCCCGATATTGCGCCAGTGGGGTATCGTAGGAGTTAAATCCGGTTTTGTTCAGTATGCCAGCCACCGGTGGGCCACTTGGGTGCACGATTTAGTGCGTTTGGCAGCAGAGAACCATTTGATGATGAATATCCATGATGAGTTCCGACCGTCTGGTTTCAGTCGCACATATCCTAACTTGCTGACTCAGGAAGGAATCTGTGGAAATGAAGAGTTCCCGGATGCTACACATAATGTTACATTGCCCTTTACCCGAATGATTAACGGTGCGGCAGATTATACTATCTGTTATTTCGATAAACGGTTGAAGACTACACATGCTCATCAGTTGGCGGCTTCACTTGTATTTTACAGTCCTTTGCAAACCATTTTCTGGTATGACAAGCCTTCTTTTTATCAAGGAGAGCCGGAAATTGAGTGGTTTGAGAATCTGGAGACTGTATTCGATGATTCGAGAGTATTGGATGGCGCTCCCGGTAAGAATATAACAATGGTACGTCGTAAAGGAGAAGAATGGTTCCTGGGGGCAATGACCAATAACGAAGGCTCACAAGAAGAAATCTCTCTATCTTTTCTGGATAAGGGAAAGACTTACCTGGCCTCTGTCTATACAGATGGCGGGGATAAGGTGAAGACGCGTACACAAGTGAAATGCAGCTATCTGCTGGTGGACACTTCCATGACCATGACGTTTGACTTGAAGCCAAGTGGGGGAGCAGCTGCCCGCTTCGTTCCGATAGATGCAAAGGAAGCAGCGAAGTATCGGCGTTATAAAGGAAAAATAATGTAATGGTTTAGGTGTAATTCTCTCTTTATGCGTATTCAGTGTTATGGTAAAAGTTCTTTTGATATTAGTTCTGGCATCGGGGATTTGCCAGGGTGTGTATGGACAATATGTTTCGCAGGTATGGGTTGCCGACCGGAAAGACGGTACTTATATCAATCCGGTGTTGCACGCCGATTACTCCGATCCTGACGTTTGCGCGGTGGGTGATGATTTCTACATGACTGCCTCCAGTTTCAATTGTACTCCGGGGTTGCCGATTCTTCATTCAAAGGATTTGGTGAACTGGCAGTTAGTGAATTATGCATTGAGAACCCTTGTTTCGGAAGAGTTCTATGCAAAGCCGCAGCATGGGAAGGGAGTATGGGCTCCTTCTATTCGTTATCATGATGGTCTGTTCTACATCTATTGGGGAGATCCGGACTTCGGTATTTTTATGGTGAAGACAGATAATCCGTTAGGGGAATGGGAACGACCGGTATTGGTCAAAGCAGGTAAAGGCATGATAGACCCTGCCCCTTTGTGGGATGAGGATGGAAAGGTATATCTGGTTCATGCATGGGCAGGAAGCAGGGCTGCTTTCAATAGTGTAATCACGGTATGTGAGATGAATTCGGAGGGGACAGAGGTTATCGGCAGGCCGGTACTTGTTTTTGATGGTAATGACGGTGTAAACCATACGATAGAGGGACCTAAGTTTTATAAACGTAATGGGTATTATTATATACTGGCTCCGGCCGGTGGAGTAGTTACCGGTTGGCAGTTGGCACTCCGCTCCAAGAATGTATACGGTCCTTACGAATCGAAAATAGTGATGGCTCAAGGACAGACAGATATTAACGGTCCTCATCAGGGAGCTTGGGTAGAGACAAATACCGGAGAATCCTGGTTCGTACATTTTCAGGATAAGGGGATGTATGGGCGGGTCATTCATCTGAATCCGATGCAATGGATTAATGACTGGCCTGTGATAGGAGAAGATGATGACAATGATGGTTGCGGTGACCCCGTGAGACGGTATCGGAAACCGAATGTCGGCAGAAGCTACGTTGTGGAGACACCGGTAGAAAGCGATGAATTCAATTCTCGGGATTTGGGGTTACAATGGGAGTGGCATGCTAATTATCAGGATGCTTTTGGATTTACATCCGATTTGGGATATATGCGTGTCTACGGACATGTCTTGTCAAAAGACTTTGTGAATTTCTGGGAAGTTCCGAACTTGCTGTTGCAGAAATTTCCCGCAGAGGAATTTACGGCTACCACGAAACTGAAAGTTGTGGCAAAAGCTGACGGTCAGCAGTCCGGTCTTATCGTGATGGGATGGGATTATTGTTACATAGGTGTTGAAAAAGAGGGTGAGCGGTTTGTCTTGAAACAGGTCATCTGTAAAGATGCTGAGCAGAAGAATCGGGAGACTGCTATCAGTTTGGTGAAATTGCCGGTGAGTAGGAAACTTGAAGCAGGGCTGTTCCCTAACTATGAAAGGGATATCTACTTGCGGGTAACGGTTGGTAAAGAAGGTATTTGCCGTTTCTATTATAGTCTGGATGGTAAGAAGTTCAAAACGGCCGGTGAACCTTTCACAGCCCGGCAGGGAAAGTGGATAGGTGCTAAATTAGGTTTGTTTAGTACAGCACCCTATGGTAAGGATAGGGGCTGGGTGGATGCTGACTGGTTTCACATTGAAAAATAAAAAATAAAATATATGAAGACAAAAAATCTATTGGCAGGCCTGGGATTATGTTTGCTTGCTGCTTGTTCAACTTCAAAAGAGGAGTTGGATGTTGATAAGGAACTGGATTATTGTAACCGCCAGGTGAATCGCACCTTGGACGTTATGCGTGGAAAGGAAGGAAAAATAGACTACACGATGATGCCCCGTAACATTATGGATGACCAGTGTGACTGGAATTGCCGCAAGGCAACGAAGGATGAGTGGTGCAGTGGCTTCTGGCCCGGAATTTTATGGTATGATTATGAATATACGGGAGATGAAAAGATTAAGAGTGAAGCTGAGAAGTTCACTTCTTCTCTGAAATTTCTTTCCGAAACCCCTGCTTTCGACCATGATTTGGGTTTCTTGATATTCTGCAGTTACGGGAATGGTTATCGGTTGACCCATAATCCCGAATATAAGCAGGTTGTTCTGAATACAGCCGATACTTTGGCTACCTTATTCAATCCCCGCGTCGGTACGATTCTTTCTTGGCCGCGTAATGTAGAAATGTTTGGTGGACATAATACGATAATGGACAATTTGATTAACTTGGAGATGTTGTTTTGGGCGGCAAGAATGGCGGTAATCCATATTTGGCAGATATAGCCATTTCTCATGCCGACAAGACAATGATGTATCAGTTCCGTCCGGATTATACTTCTTATCATGTAGCGGTTTATGACACTCTTACCGGTGATTTTATCCGGGGCTGTACTCATCAGGGGTATGCGGATAATACAATGTGGGCCCGGGGGCAGGCTTGGGGTATTTATGGATATACTACCATCTACCGTGAGACAAAAGATGTGCGCTATCTGGATTTTGTACAGAAAGTGACGGATGTGTATCTTCAGAATCTGCCGGAAGATTATGTACCTTATTGGGACTTCAACGATCCGTCCATTCCCGAATCACCGCGTGATGCATCTGCTGCTGCTATAGTGGCTTCTGCCTTGCTGGAACTTTCCACTTATCTGCCTGTTGAAAAGGGGATGGAATACAAGGATGCCGCCATAAAGATGTTGAAGAGTCTTAGTTCGGATAAATATCAAAGTGGAAAAAGTAAATCTTCTTTCTTGTTGCATTCCACCGGGCACTGGCCTGCTAAGTCGGAAATTGACGCTTCTATCATTTATGCTGATTATTATTATATGGAGGCGTTGTTGAGGCTGAAAAAGTTGAATGAAGAAGAGGATGTGTCAAAATGAATATTAGAACACAAATTACACGAATTACACAAATTTGCAGAAAGATAATATGCTGATAATAAATATCCTATAAAAAATATTTGTGTAATTCGTGTAATTTGTGTTCCTTTCTCTCCTTTA
>NZ_BAKJ01000011.1 GCF_000614125.1 Bacteroides rodentium JCM 16496 | reverse complement strand
AATTTCGTATATTGGTATGCAGACTCAAGAAGTGACAATAAAGCCAAGCTTAAGAGTTATAATGAAGTCTGATACTCAATTAGTTGACGAAGTCGTAATTGTAGGCTACGGTACAACGAAAAGAGAGGCCAAAACCGGTTCTATTACTTCTGTAACGTCTGACCAAATTGCTGAAATTCCAGCATCCTCCATTGACAAGATGCTCTCCGGTAAGATGGCCGGTGTACAGATTACTCAGAGTTCTGGTCAACCGGGGTCTTCTACAAGTATACGTATTCGCGGTACCAGTTCTATCAATGCCGGTAATAATCCATTGTACGTAGTAGACGGTGTTGCCGTGATGAGTGGTGATGATAGTGACTTGACTAACACCAGTAATGTCATAGCCATGCTCAATCCAAACGATATTGAAAATATTACTGTTTTGAAAGATGCAGCCGCAGCTTCTGTATATGGTTCACGCGCAGCAAACGGTGTTATCCTGGTAACAACAAAATCCGGTAAGGAAGGCAAGAGCCGTTTTACAATACGTGCCAAATATGGTGTTTCTTCTTTAGCCAACGACAATGATTACGGAGTGATGAGTGGACAAGAGTTGTTGAGTTATCAACGCCAAGCTATTATCAATGCTGGTAGAAATCCAGATGATCCTACCGGCGGCGCTAACTATTATCGTCCTTATGAATTGTTAAGCCGTCCACAAACAAACTGGATGGATCAATTTACCCGTCTTGGTCAAATGCAAGAATATGAAATCAATGCGTCCGGAGGCTCTGGAAAGACCAAGTATTATAATTCATTGTCATATCATAATAATGAAGGTATATTCTATGGCATTGATTTCAATAGAATACAAGCTCGTATCAATGTAGATCATGAATTGAACAAATACCTGAAAACAGGTGTACGTCTGAACTTAGGTTATATGAAAAGCCAAGACGTACCAATGGGAGATTTGTATTATTCCAATCCGGCTTTTGCAGGTCTGACCATTCTTCCTTGGACTCCTGCATACAATGCAGACGGAACCCACTATACTCAGATTCCTGAAAACAGCAATCAGAATCCGCGCGCCACTGCCGAGTACGATGACCAATGGGACAAAACGTATCGATTCAGTGGAAATATATATTTGGAATGGAAGCCTATCAAACAATTAACTTTGAAAACCACGAACGCAGCAGAAATGGCTTTCAAGGAAGGACGCCGTTACTGGTCGAACGAAGCACATAACTATGATGCCGGTTATCCTAAGCTACAAACAACTGAAACACAATATCGCTTACTGACAACTTCAAATACAGCTACCTATGAAGACATTTTCAGTAAGCACAGCGTACGTGTTTTATTGGGACAAGAAGCAACTCATAATACCTATTGGCAACAATACCAGATGTCTCAGGACTTGAATCCCGATATACCTTATCATCCGTCCGGAAACGCAGAAAAGTTCTTGATAGATTATGCACAAGGAACAGAAACTATGTTGTCGTTCTTCGGAATTGCCGATTATAACTACGATTCACGCTACTATTTGCAGCTGTCTGCCCGTTATGATGGTAGTTCACTTTTTGGCAGCAACAGTCAGTGGGGGTTGTTCTACTCAATCGGTGCATCTTGGAACCTCCACAATGAAGCTTTATGGAAGACTATGACTGGCTTGACATGTTCAAATTGCGTTTCAGCTATGGTATAAACGGCAACAATAATATCAGGCAGTACCAACAATTCGGAACTTATACTTCCACTGCATACAACGGAGCCACCGGTATGCGGCCTTCTACTCCTGCAAATCCCAACTTGTCATGGGAAAAGAATGCTTCATGGAACGTAGGTATTGATTTTCGTTTTCTGAAACGTTTCTCCGGCAGTATCGATGTATATTCCCGCAAAACAACGGACATGTTGCTGGATAAAGCGCAATCCAGTACATCTGGTTTCAACACAGCACTACAAAATGTAGGGTCTATGCGCAATACGGGAGTTGAATTCCAGTTTGACGCTAACATTATTGATAATAATGACTGGAAATGGGATGCAGGATTTAATATATCTCACAATAAATCCAAAATTCTGGAACTTGCAGGTGACGAAATGATGAGTTACTCCGAAGATGCACGCTTGAGGCATATTGTAGGCGAAAAGCTATTCACTTTCTACCTAAAAGACTATTATGGAGTGAATCCCGTAAACGGTGAAGCTCTTTGGAGAACGGAAAGCGGCGAATTATCTAATGACTACAACGCAGCCAGATGGATAAAAGCCGGAAGTCCGGAACCGACATATACAGGTGGTATCAATACTTCTGTAAGCTGGAAAGGCATTGCTCTTAGTGTTGTTGGTGAGTTCAAAGGCGGTAATAAAATCCTTATAATAGAAAACCGCTACCTACAGTCTGATGGTAACCAAATGAGTATGAACCAAGCCAAAAGCCTATTGAACTATTGGAAGAAACCGGGTGACACCGGCTGCTTGCCAAAACCGATTGCAGGGAATACTACTAACTCTTACAACTTCTCTTCTACACGTTTTATGGAAAAAGGCGATTATTTCCGAATCAAAGACATCACCTTATCCTACACATTCCCCACACAGCTCATCAAAAAGGCCGGTTTAGGAAATGCCAAAGTGTATGCCAGCGGATTGAACCTTTACACATTCCATGATGTAAACTTTTGGGATCCTGAACGTGGCATCGATGGTCTGGGATATGGTATATATCCTGTAACCAAGACGTTCGTTATCGGTTTGGATTTGACATTTTAATTAATCAGCTAAAAAGAAATTGTAATTATGAAAAAAATAATATTAGGATTAGCGGTTCTTGCAACGGGATTGACCACTTCTTGCAGCGGCTTCTTGGATGAAGAACCGGTATTGAAGCAAAGCAACGAGTTGACTTTAGCTAATTATACAAGCTTGGATGCAGCAACAGCCGGTTTGTATTCTCCAATGCAGAGTTATACATGGTATGGGGCAAGTTTCATCCTGGCTTCTGAGTTACGTTGTGGCAATGCCAAGAATCCAAAGTCACTCGCCGGCTCAGGACGATACCGTGTAGATCCATTCTGGGACTACAATGAAAGTTCTACCTCCAGTATCTGGACCTATGCCAACTATACGATATCACGTGCCAACAATATCATCAATAATTTGGAAGGTAAAGAAAGCACAGAAGTGACAGCACAGCAAATCAACAATACAAAAGCTGAAGCTCTTTTTATGCGTGCATTAAGCCTTTTCGACTTGGTGATTACTTACGCCCAACCTTATACTTACGCCCCTGAGAGTCTGGGTGTACCGGTAGTGCTGGTTACGGAAAACGGATTGCCTGCACGTAACACTGTGAAAGAAGTATATGACCAGATTTTGGCCGATTTGACTACCGCTGAAAGCATTATGTCCGACGGTTATGCCCGTCAAGGTATTACTGATGCAGCAGCTGCAGTAACAAAGCCAGCCATCCAGGCACTGCTTTCACGCGTATATCTGTATATGGGCGATTGGCAGAATAGCGCCGACTATGCCACTAAAGTCATCAACAACGGTAAATACAAATTAGCCGAAGGTGATAAGTATAAAGAAATGTTCACTGCAAACGTTGCCCCGGAAGGCGGAGAAATTATTTTCGAGGTTTATGGTTCCAATAAGAATGAGTATTGGGACGGCAGTGGCTGGGAAGGCATCTCTTACATCACAACCGGAGCAGAAGGCAGTGGTGATGTAAGTGCCACCAAAGATTTGGTAGACCTTTATGAAGACGGCGATATTCGTGGAGAAATGTTCACCATGAATGAAAATGATTACTTTACAACCAAGTATGCCGGTAAGACAGGTAGTGGTATTCCCAAAGAAAACAATATTATCGTTCTTCGCCTTTCTGAAATGTACCTGAACCGGGCAGAAGCACTTTATAACGGTGCACACGTTGCAGGTGCTACAGCACAATCCGATTTGGAAGCTATTGCAGCAAAACGCGGTTCCACGGCTCCATCTCCTTCTGCGACTTCCATTTTCGCGGAAAGACGTAAAGAGCTGGCATTCGAGGGACATATCGCCTACGACTACGCACGTACCAAAACCTCTTTAGTACGTACAGACTATGACGGCATCAGCAATAAGGACATTCCTTTCCCCAGCGAAAAATGGGCTATGCCTATCCCGAAACGCGAAACGGATGCCAATCCGAACATGCAACAGAATCCCGGTTATTAATTAAATAGAAGTATATAGATATGAAAAGAATAAAATCAATATATGGTTTGCTGGCTGCAGGAGCACTGCTGTTTGCATCCTGCAACATAAACGAAGAGCCGACCTTTGACGATAAGGATGCTTTTGTTGCATTCACAAATGCAACAATGAGTATTGGTGAAGAAAAAGGGACACTTGAAATTCCGGTACTGCTGACTTCCCTCTCCGGTATATCTACCACAGTCGATTTTGAAGTGGTGGCAGAAGGTTCCACTGCAATAGAAGGAACTCACTATACCATAGACGGAGGTAAATCTCTGACATTTACCAAAGATGCCCCGACACAATATATCAAATTAGAAATCATTAATGACGATGTATTTACAAATCCGGGCTACCAGACTATTACCTTTTCCTTGAAAACGCCACAAGGTGTAAATCTTGGGGCAAACAAAACATGCCAAGTAACCATTCAGGACGATGAGCATCCATTGTTGTTCATCTTGGGTACCTATGCTGCTTCTGCAGAATCCTATTTTTCAAGTCGCGGCTCTTTCGATTGGGATATTACAATTGAACGTGATGCAGATGATTTGAATAAAGTTTGGATTGGTAATCTTGAACCATATTTTGCAGCCAATGGATTTGTCGCACCTTCCAAGAACTACTTCTACGGTACAGTAAATGAAGAAAAAACTGAAATCCGTGTTCCGGTAGGACAGAAAATCGGTTATTCCGACAATGGAGTGGATGTTGTATTGGCAGGATTCACCGGTCCGGATCCTGATGAAAGTGAAGAATTGAGCAGTGGGAAAAATATAACCATTACAATTCTTGAGAATGGTGCGAAACTGAGAATAGAAAATGCTTACGGTGCTGCAAGTGACGGCTGGTGGAACTTGATGTACGGTAATCAGACTATAACAAAAAAATAACTCCTAATCATAAATGAATATGAGAAAGATATTATATAGCATTTTGGGCATCGGTCTGTTTATGACCAGTTGCACCAACTTTGACGACCCTGTAACAGAAAAATATGGAGACGGCCCTGCCGTTTCCATAGATGTGACAGCTACAGCAGATTCGACTTTTACATTTACAGTAAGTCCGGCAAACGGTACACAATACTATTCTTATATAGTAATGAAAGCAGATATGCCGAAAGAACTGAGTGGTGCAACCTTATTAAAGGGAGGTTACTCCGGTGGAATAGCCGGTGAAGTAGTGAGTGCAGAAAAGAACGCGACAATCACCAACAACATGCGTGTAAAAGGTGCTCCTCTTTGTATGCCTAACACTACATATCAGATTTATGCAGTGGCAGCCAACGATAAAGGTATTACCGGAGCTGTAACCAACGTAAGCGTGACAACAACCGACGGCAATGCGCCTGCAGCCAAGACCTTTAATCCGGATACCAAAGCAAAAGCTGCAGCTGTAACATTCTCTGAAGCTATAGTAAGGAGTAACGGAGCCATCGTTGCCCAATATTATAAAGAATGGGACATTAACAATGCCGTAACTCTCACAGAAGAGGAGTATACAGTAAGTATTGAGGGGGCTGTCGTAACATTCTCCGCCCCCAAAGCTCCGGCTGGTTCTATCCTGACGTTCTCTTGGGAATCGGGTGCCTTTGTAGACAGCTTCGGCAATAAATGTACTGCAATGAGCAGTGGCATTAACGTTAATACCGGTAAGTTTAGAGGTGTTTATGTAGCAACAGATAAAGAGAATTTTGCTGTAGCAGACAGTTATTTCACTGCACCTGAAATAGAAAGCGTATTCCCGGAATGGGAAAAATTTGAAGGTAAAATTACTTTTGAGTTTGATGTTTACCGCAATGAAAACAGTGTTAAGCCAGGGGCGCTTTCGGTAGTTTACAGCAATGATACACGCTCAACCACCATAAAGCTTGATAAAAACCAATGGTCAGTATCGGGTAAAATTGTTACATTCCATTTGCCATCTGCTCCACAAGGCGGAGATATTGTCTCTTTAATCATGGAAGAAGGTGCCATTACGGATGTTTATGGTAATCAAAACAATACATACTCCTCTGAAAACGTATGGTGGAAGTTTTTTGCCATGACCAAAGAAATGGTACTGGGTAATTTCAATTTCACTTATGTTTCTGCATACGATGGAGAAAAGTATGATGCCGGCATAGCTACCATCATAGAAGATCCTGAGGCTGAAAATGGGGTTATCATCAAAAACCTTTATATGGATGGTTCTGAACTGCCCGGACGTTATGACATTACTACGGGTAAGTTCTATGTTGGTTCGTTTTATGAGCTCGGTGTTGTGGCTGGAAAAGATCAAAACTATGGCTTAATAACTTATTCACTGACCGAACAAGATGAAATAGCATTTACTGTAAATGCAGATGGTACCATTGTTTCTACGGACTTTGGCGTAGTGGCCTGTGACGAAAATTTTGTATCTGCACTTGGATGGTGGGAAAAAGCAACAACAGCGACACTCACTCCGGCAGCCAAAACCAGGACCGCCGTTCAATTATTTAGCGGCAACAAAAAAGTTACCAAGGTTGCAGTTACTGGTATAGAGTCTTTGGGCACTGTAAACAAATAATTAACCTATAAAATAGAGTCCTTTTCTTCCATGCACATCCGACAAGATTGATGGAGAATAGGACTCTTTTGTTATCCACTAATATGAACTAATTATGCTTAAAAAACACATCCTATTCTTAATCTGCTCACTTTTCCTTTGGAATGCAACCTATGCCGAAGAAGTGACAAAAGACGTGGCTGCCAAAACTGCCGTAAAGATTATGGCACAACAAATTCCTGGTTTCAAAGGAAGTGTGCAGTCTGTCACAGCAGTCACGTATGAGAACGAGGTTGCTTACTATATCATACAGTTCACACCCGGTGGCTGGACTTTGATAGCAGCAGATGACATGTCTTCCCCACTTTTAGGTTATTCTGAACAAGGAATCTACAAGAAAAACGGACAGCCGGACAATGTAAAGTCGTGGCTGGAAGGTTATAGTCTGCAAATACGAAGGAATTCGCGGTTAAACGGTAAGAAACATCAGGGTTGGGAAACATTAAATAGTCGCCCTGTCACTCGTGCCGCAAACGACAAAATTGCTCCTCTGCTTACCGTAAATTGGAATCAGGGAAAACCTTACAACATTTACTGCCCCTCCAATAGCAACGGTACAGCCCTTGTAGGCTGTGTTGCCGTAGCCATGGCACAAGCCATGAGCGTGGCTAAATATCCGGCAAAACCTCAAGGGGAATATAGCTATACGAGTGCCAACTATGGAAGTATGTATATCAATTATGACAAGGAACTCGCCTATGATTGGAATGCTATCATAACAGGAGTAAACAACAAACAAGAAGTAGCACGCTTACTTTACCATTGCGGTGTTTCGATTAAGATGGATTATGGAACAGATGGCTCAGGTACACAAACTTCCTATATTCCAGCCGCACTGATACGAAATTTCGGTTATCCCTCATCTGTAAAATACTACTCACGTACCGGTTATAGCGGAGATTGGGAGCAACTGATTTTGAATGAATTGAAAGCCGGTCGTGTCGTATGCTATAGTGGTGCCGATTTGAAAAAAGGATACGGGCACTGTTTCAATCTGGACGGATTCGACGGTAGCCTCTATCACGTAAACTGGGGATGGGGTGGCGCAAACAACGGTTATTTCCCGTTGGATGGTCTACGCGATGCCACCATGGATATGGATTATACAGCCCAGCAGGGAGTAGTGGTAGGTATCCGCCAGCCCTCGGACAGTCCAAGTGACATCGCATTGTCCAATACTACCGTGAAAGAGAAACAACCGGCAGGAACTGTTGTCGGCAAAATTACGGTAGAAAGTGAAGCCACTAACCCGACTTATGAGTATTCTGTCAGAGGAGAATACAGTATTATCCTGCACGATTACATCAAGGCTCCATTTATTGTTGAAAACGGAGAACTGAAAACTACAGAAACCTTGAACAAAGAGGACGGAGATTGGATTATAGAAATTACCGCTACCAATGTGAGTAACAAACTTTCTTACACTAAGCAGTTTACAATTCATGTAGCAAGTACCTCGGAAACAGAAGAGACACCGGCTTCCAAAGTATCAATGAAGTATGACAAGATTAAAAAGGAACTGACTCTGAAATCTCCTCAACCAGTATCCTACCTACTCTATTATACAGAAACAGAAGATGTGGTTGCCGAAGGACAAATTACCGCCAATGGCACTGAGACCATTTCTGTAAGCGACATTACAGAAGGCAATTACACGCTACAATTGAGTAATGCCGGTGGAAAGAAAAACATTCAATTAATAATCGGTAAAAAAGAAAATACGTTATGAAAAAAGTACTATTAATGATATTATTAGGATGTACAATATCGGTAAATGCACAGTTTGCTCCCAACACCCGCTGGCCTTATCTCTATGAAAATTTCAGTCAAGGGACTATCTATTTTGCCAAGAATCAAAAAAGTGAAGCCCAACTGAATATACATCTATTAGGCAATACGCTACATTATATTACTCAAGATGGAAAAATCTTTGAAAGTTCGGACAAGGATGTAATACGGGTAGAAATTGGCAATGATATTTATTGGTTTGCCAATCATAAACTGATGCAAGTTATGGCACAAAAAGGAGACTGTGCATTGTTAAAGTTGGTATATGGTGATTTTAACTCCATGACTTCCGGTTCGGGTGCTTATGGTTCCAGCCTTAATTCTTCCGCTTCGCGAGACCTTTCTTCTCTTGATTTGGGAGGACTGAACCAACCGGAACTTGGTAAAATGCTCCAGGAGAGAAATGACGGTTCTGAAATACCTTTAGAAACAGCTTATTACTTTATCCTTGGCGGTAAGGTGGTTGAAGCGAATAAAAAGACTGTAACAGAAACAGTGGAAGCATCCCAATCCGACAATTGGAAAAAGTTTTTGAAAGAAAATAAAATCAAGTGGAAAAAAGAAGACAGCCTGATTTCAGTATTGGGTTTCTTTGCTAAAGAATAAAAGCCATGAAAACATTGAAAGCTATAAAAATGACAGCATGGGTGCTAACCGTTGTCTTCAATGCCTGTAGTAGTGATGAAAAAGAAGAGCCGCAACCTCAAAGTACACAACTCTCCATTTCAACCTCCATTCAGACGAAAGCAGTCATCACAGAATTTGCTCCAGGAGATAAAATGAACCTTTATGTCAAGGGCGAATCTTCAGTAACTTCTACAGATAAGGTATCCGGTGTTTCTGCCTCTTACGAAAACGGCAAATGGAGCATATCGCCAACCGTTGAACTAAAGGAGGATGAAAAAGCTTATCTGTTCGCCTTTTATCCCTATAGTGCAAATCTGGCAAAACCGGAAGCCATTCCGGTAGACATCACTGCACAAACAGATTATTTATATTCCGGCAATGCCGTTTCAGTATCTTATTCATCTCCACAAGGAGCTTTAAAGATGCAACATGCCTCATCCGTACTGGCCTTCAACATCTCAAAAGACCGATATGAAGGAGCAGGAGCACTTAGTTCCATAAAAATAGCAGATATTCCAGTGAAAGGTACCCTGAACGTTGCATCCGGAATCATTAACAGTACGGAAAAGGGAGACTACACAATCACTGCCAACAAACAAATAGATACAGAATGGGTTAAAGACCTGCCGCAGATGTTTTGCCTACCCTTCAAATCCAGTGGTCAGGATATAACGGCTACTTTTCTGATAGATGGAAAAGAATATAGCATAAATCTGCCCAAGACAGACATTGAGGCAGGCATGAAATATGTTTTTCATTTGGTGATTACCAATAATGGCATGACAGTATTAGCCGATTTGACAGAAAAAATTTCTCTGAATAAAGAAGGTACACCCTCACAACTGGGACAATATAGCATGTTAAAAGTGAACTATTCAGGAAAGAGCGTATCAGCTCCTATATTAAGTGGTACAGGCAATGTCACGGGAATAGTCAACTGGGGAGATAATACAACAGAAGCCTATAGTAATCCATTGGTACATACATACCCTGAAGAAGTAGCACACAGTGTTACAATAGAAACCTGGGGAGCCTCTCAAATGGAAATAACAGATTTAGTAAATATAGAATCTATAGATTTATCAGATTTTTAAGTGTGTTGTAATAAAGTGTGAAAAGTCTGTATCCGGAGATATACTTTGGATATGGACTTTTTTACTTCAAGAGGACTCCTTCTTTCAATATATCCACCAATATCGGCTTCACCCCACTGACAAAGCACTCAACGGCAATAACCATCAGAATAAGCCCCATCAGACGCATCATCACATTGTTTCCTGTCTCACCCAGGATTTTGACCAGCCGTGTGGAAGCACGCAATATGAAAAAGGTAATCAGATAAATAAAGGCAATCATTCCTATAAGAACTCCTTTCATCTGAATGGTATGGGCATCCTGCATCAGCACAATGGCATTGGCTATGGCACCTGGACCACAAAGCATCGGAATTCCAAGAGGAGTAATGGAAATATCATCGGCATAAGTCTTGATTTCCTCGTCTTTCAGCTTCATTGGGGTATAACGGGCTTGCAGCATATCAAAGCCAATCTTAAAGATAATAACTCCACCGGCAATACGGAAACCATTGGTGGAGATACCGAAGAACTTAAAGAGGAACTGTCCCGCAAACGTAAAAACCATAATCGTAATAAAGGCAACCAAAGTGGCGCGCGATACTACCGACTGTCGTTCACGGTCCGTCATTCCATGCGTCATGGTCAAAAACACCGGCATGGTGCCAAGAGGGTTTGTCAACGTAAAGAAGGAAGTAAAACAAAGTAAAGCGAAAGGTAAGATTGTGTCCATAGCTGTATAATATACGTTTCTGCAGACAAAAGTACAACTAAAAATTTCAATGTCACAGAATCTGCATCAATTCTTTCAGATTACTGATATGATAAGTCGGTTGGAAAGGCAGTTCTTCCTTCCCCGTTACATTATAAAACACTTGGTGCATACCCACTCCTTTGGCTCCTGCCACATCATTCTCCCAACTATCGCCTATCATCAAAGAATCACGCACCTCGGATTGTGTGGCAGAAAGGGCAAAATGAAAAATTTCAGGCCAAGGCTTCAAGATACCGATGTCATCAGAGAGAACAATCTTCTTAAAAAAGTGGTCAATGCCTGCCGAACGCATCTTATGACATTGCAGCTCTTGGAAGCCGTTGGAAAGGATATAGAGGTTATATTTCCCCGCCAAATATTCCAGTACCTCATACGCATGCGGCATCAGCCGACTTTTTGTGGGAATGACCGAAAAGAAATCATCAGAAAAAGCCTCGGCCAAAGCAGTATCCCCTGCCCCTACTGCCTCCAGAGGATATAGGAAACGCCGACGGTTCAACTCTTCCTTGCTGACCTGCCCTCTGCCGTATTCTTCCCACAGCTCTACATTGTGATGCTGATAAAGTGTATAGAAATGCCGGAAAGAACGAAAGAAACGGTCATAATCATACTTGTGATACATCTCTTCGAATGTATCGCGTGCATTAAGGGAAAATGCCCAAAGCGTATCGTCCAGGTCAAAAAACAGGTTCTTATATCGGGATGCCATAATTTAGAGGAAAGAGAGAGATAAAAATAGACGCAGATTATCAATTCCAATAACCTGCGTCCGTTCTGTATCAATCTATAACAGAGTTATTTTACCTGGATTACCAAATACTTGGACACACTCCAGAAGTCTTTCGGATTTGTAATCTTCAAAGTCAGCTGTCCTTTATCATCTTTCTCCAACGCATAAGAGCCGCGGATGAGTAGTCAAGATATCAGCATCTTTAGAGTATAGTTTAATCTCTTTTGTCGTACGGATATCCACTTGTGTAAAGTAGTCCTTGTTGATATCAGAATCTTTCAGCACCTGGCCTTTTTTGAAAAGTCCGGTATTTGTCAATATCTTCTGGTCCTTCAACTCCTTCTTTGTGCCAAACACAAACCAAGCTGTATTGAGTGCCTTATCTTGCTCGGCAACGGTTTGAGCCTTCGCCTCATTTTCGGCAGTCAATGCTTCTTTCTCAGTAGACAAACCGGTTACGGCAGCATCCAGTTCCTGGATACGGATATTCTTGGAAGCCAGCTCAGCCTGCAATTCCTCGATACGCTGGGTCTTTGCCACCAACTCCTGAGTCAAAGACTCCACAGCCCTCTTCAACTGGGCAGAGTTATTCTTACTGTTCTTCAGCATGGACTGCAGTTTGGCAATCTGCTCCTTGTTCTCTTCCATCTGCTTACGGATAAACTCAATATCCGACGCAATCTGCTGCTTGGCATTCAAAGAGCCTTCTGCCACAGCACCACGCTGCAAATCCACACGGCTCTCTGCTGCATTAATCTGTCGGAATCCCTCTGAAATATCATTGAAAGTGCCCATCATCTCGTCCAATTCAGCATTACGCTGAGTCAGTTCCATCAATAAAGAATCATTTTCAGCTTTCAGCTGGTTCTTACTGCCACCAGAGAAGCTGTCACACGAAGCCATTACAGCCGCGCATACAATTAAAACTGCTAACTTTTTCATACGCTTTCGTTTTACGTTTGGTTAATGAAGTTATTTAATCGTCTATTCCTGCTACTACAATCACAATTTCACCGCGCGGTTCGTTCGCCGTGAAATGTTCAATCAATTCTATAAGCGTTCCACGCACCGTTTCTTCGTGCATCTTTGAGATTTCCCGCGAAACAGAAGCTTGACGTTCGGCACCGAAATGTTCGGTAAACTGCGTCAAAGCTTTTACCAATCTGTGGGGAGACTCATAGAACACCATGGTACGACGCTCCTCGGCCAATGCCTTCAGGCGGGTCATCCTTCCTTTCTTCTGTGGAAGGAAACCTTCAAAACAGAACTTCTCATTCGGCAGTCCGGAAGCCACCAATGCCGGTACAAAAGCAGTCGCTCCCGGCAGGCATTGCACTTCGATGCCGTTACGCACACACTCTCTGACTACCAGAAAGCCCGGGTCGGATATACCCGGCGTACCTGCATCCGAAATCAAAGCTACAGTTTCTCCCCCCTTTATTCTATTAACAACACTTTCAACCGTTTTATGTTCATTAAATTTATGGTGAGATTGCATCGCATTCTTTATTTCGAAGTGTTTCAGCAATATGCCGGAGGTACGTGTATCCTCAGCAAGTATCAAATCCACTTCTTTCAGAATCCGGATAGCACGGAATGTCATATCTTCCAAATTTCCTACCGGGGTAGGCACTACATAAAGTTTTCCCATACTTATCGGTTGTTTAGCTGAAATATTTTTTGAGGAGTTCCATAAAATCGACGGCGGCTTCATTTTCTTCATCCGGGTGCACTTCCGAAGCAAAAATATCCATAGCCTTGTCCAAAGAAGGAGCCTCACCCAAACGGCGTACCACTTCATTCATCCGTGCAGCATCGCCTGCGAACAGCTCGCGGACAAAACGGAATGAATCGTTCAGACTGATGGCATGCCTCAAGTCCTTGGCAGGCTTGATGCGTTCTGCCAAAATAGGCACTGTTTCCGGTTCTTCACATACCATCTTCACTGTATCAGGACGACCGGTTCGACCGGAGACACCGGTCCGGCCAAAGGAGTAGTAACAGCAGGGAGTTCCTCCAGGGGCGGCACAACAGCCGTTGGCGCCTCCTCAAGCAGTTCTTGCAACGCCTCCAAGCGTGCCTTCATCTGCTGGATATTCCGTTTTGCCACAATCTTCAATGTCGGATTGGCATCACTTGAAATGGCCTGCATCAAACATTTCAATTCCTGAATATCTAATTCTATGTCGTTTAATAGGGTTTGCATATCCTTTACACAGTCCGTGTTAACGCTACAAATGTAGAAATAAATAATGAAAAAATATCGGAAAGCAAACAAAAGTGTTACTTTTGCGCTTAAATATAACACTCGAAAGCATGGTATTATTTTCAGAAGATCATATACAAGAGACCAAACGCAGGGGAAGAATTGAGGTCATTTGCGGTTCCATGTTCTCCGGCAAAACCGAAGAGCTGATAAGGAGACTGAAACGGGCAAAATTTGCCAAACAACGCGTAGAGATATTCAAGCCTGCCATAGACACCCGTTATTCCGAAGCCGATGTGGTATCGCACGACAGTCATTCCATAGCCTCCACTCCCATCGACTCGTCTGCCAGCATTCTGCTGTTCACTTCAGAGATAGATGTAGTGGGCATTGACGAAGCCCAGTTCTTTGACAGCGGCCTGATTGATGTATGCAACCAGCTTGCCAACAATGGTATACGCGTCATTGTAGCCGGACTAGATATGGACTTCCGCGGTATTCCATTCGGTCCTATGCCGGGACTGTGTGCCATTGCAGACGAAGTCTCCAAAGTGCATGCCATCTGTGTGAAATGCGGCCAACTCGCCTCTTTCTCCCACCGCACCGTCAAGAATGACAAGCAAGTGCTGCTGGGAGAAACCGAAGAGTATGAACCGCTATGCCGGGAGTGCTATCAACACGCCATCAGCAAGGACAGAGAGCAATAGCCATCATTAAAAAAAGACAATCCCGACCTTCCTCCTACCCGCTCCCTACCAAGTCCCTACTTGGTCCCACTTCTTAGACAGGGAGATGAGAGGGAGGAGAACATGAGGAGATAGAAACGGATATGAAAAAAAGACCAATCCACCCTTGGCGCACAATGTGCCAAATCTAACATGCAGAGCATTATGGAACGCAAAAAGATTACATTCGACAGTTTTATCCGCGGTGTCATACTCGGTGTCATCATTATCGGCATCCTTATGCTCTTCAAGCGTCTGAGCGGCGTATTGCTGCCATTCTTCATCGCATGGCTCATTGCCTATCTGATATACCCCCTGGTCACCTTCTTCCAGTACAGATTAAGGCTCAAGAACCGGGTCATATCCATCTTCTGCGCCTTGTTCAGTATTCTGATTGTAGGAGGAACCGCATTCTATCTGCTTGTACCTCCCATGATGGACGAATTCGTCAGGGTAAAAGATTTGGTAATAGACTACTTTTCCAACGGAACCCACAACGGCAATGTGCCCAAAACACTCTCTGAATTCCTTCGTGAGAACATAGACACCCAGTTCGTCACCCAATTGTTCAAGGAAGAGAATATGCTGAACGCCATCAAGGAAACCGTTCCCCGGCTCTGGTCCTTGTTGTCAGAATCCGTCAATCTGCTGTTCAGTTTCTTCACTTTCTTCCTCATTCTTCTCTATATAGTTTTCATATTGCTGGATTACGAAAGCATTGCCGAAGGATGGACCACCTGGTACCGCAAAAATACCGGCCTTTCGTAGTCAGTGTGATGAACGATATAAAAGACGGTATGAACAGATACTTCCGCGGACAAGCGTTCGTGGCATTGTGTGTCGGTATTCTGTTCAGTATAGGTTTTCTGATTATTGATTTCCCACTGGCCATTGGGCTCGGCTTGTTCATCGGCGCTTTAAATCTAGTGCCTTATTTGCAGATTATCGGCTTTATACCTACCATCGTGCTGGCCATACTGAAAGCAGCGGATACGGGAGGGAACTTCTGGATTATCATTGCATCGGCCCTTGCGGTATTCATAATAGTACAAGTCATTCAAGACGGATTCATCGTACCGCGTGTCATGGGGAAGATTACGGGCCTGAATCCTGCCATCATCCTACTGTCTTTATCAATTTGGGGCTCATTGATGGGTATGCTGGGTATGATTATAGCACTTCCGCTTACCACCCTTATGCTCTCCTACTATCAACGTTTCATCATAAACAGAGAAAAAATTCACAAGTTTGAACAGACTGATAATCAACAAGAAGAGTAAAAGCAGAAGTCGTTCTCAAAACTTTTTCCCTTAATCCATTTGTTTTTTAAACAAAAGTGCCTATCTTTGCACCCGCTTAACAGCAATAAGGTCTGAATCGCTAGCTCAGCAGGTAGAGCACAACACTTTTAATGTTGGGGTCTTGGGTTCGAGCCCCAAGCGGTTCACAGAAAACGAAAAGCCAGCAAATCCTTGATAATTAAACATTATCAAGGATTTCTTTTTTAAAAAAATCCTCCTTACACCACTAAGTGGCGAAGGAGGATTCTTTATCAGTTTACTTACTATCAATTACTTGATATCTCTCAGTTCCCAGCCCAACGCACTGGCACCCAGCACAGCAGCATCAGAGTCCTTCAACTCGGAAGCCAGTAACTTGGTCTTGCCTTTGTAGATATTCAATACATTGTCGTCAATGGCTTTCTGGATAGGCTTGAAGATATAGTCGCCTGCTTTTGCCAGACCGCCGAACAATACGATAGCTTCCGGACTGGAGAAAGCGATGAAGTCTGCCAAAGCCTCACCCAAGATGGTTCCGGTAAACTCAAAAATTTCTTGGGCAATCTTATCCCCCTTCACAGCTGCATCATACACATCCTTGGAAGTAATGTTTTCTGCCGGAATGTCGCGCAACAAACTCGGTTCGGTACTCTTAGTCAAGAACTCACGTGCAGAACGCGCCACACCCGTAGCCGAACAGTAAGTTTCCAGACAGCCGTGGCGTCCGCATCCGCAGAGGCGACCATTTTCGCGACGGATAATAGTATGTCCCAACTCGCCTGCAAAACCGTCATGGCCATATACCATCTGGCCGTTGATAACGATACCGCTACCTACACCGGTGCCCAGCGTAATCATGATAAAGTCCTTCATACCGCGAGCCGCACCATAGGTCATTTCACCGATACCGGCAGCATTGGCGTCGTTTGTCAAAGCGGTAGGAATACCCAAGCGCTCTTCAAACATGGCAGCCAAAGGAATTACGCCCTTCCAGGGAAGGTTCGGGGCAAACTCAATAGTACCGCTGTAATAGTTTCCGTTAGGAGCACCGATACCGATACCTTTTATCTTATCTACGCCACCGTTGGCAATAATGAGCGGCAACAGATTCTTGCAAACTTCGTCTACGTAATCATTGACGTCCTCATAAGCTCCGGTTTTGATGGAACTGCTTGCAATAATAGTTCCGCGTGCGTCTACAATACCAAAGACGGTGTTTGTTCCGCCTATGTCAATGCCCACTACATAGGGCTTTTCCATGTTTGAATTCATGATATTACTTTTGTTTAAAGGGTTAGTTAATCACATTCGTGGTTACAAAAATCACAAAGAAAAACGACACTGCAAAATCTTTTTTTAAAAAAGTTTGCAACTTTTGCAACTTTTCGTAGCATTGCTACGTCTAATAGTGAAAATTAATAAGAGTAAAGCAATAAACAGGGAAAACAGTGATACAACTAAAAGACATTAACAAGACCTACAACAACGGAGCACCGCTGCATGTGCTCAAAGGCATCAACCTCGACATTCAGAAAGGCGAATTTGTTTCCATCATGGGCTCATCGGGTTCGGGAAAGTCCACTTTACTCAATATACTGGGTATTCTGGATAGTTACGACACGGGGGAATATTATCTGAGCGGTACCCTCATCAAGAACCTCAGCGAAACGAAGGCAGCCGAGTACCGCAACCGTATGATTGGTTTCATCTTCCAGTCCTTCAATCTCATTTCCTTCAAGAACGCAGTGGAGAATGTGGCGCTTCCCCTCTTTTATCAAGGAGTGAGCCGCCGCAAACGTAATGCGCTGGCACTGGAATATCTGGACCGCCTGGGGCTGAAAGAGTGGGCACACCACATGCCGAATGAGATGTCCGGTGGACAGAAACAACGTGTAGCCATCGCCCGTGCCCTCATTACCCAACCGCAGATTATCCTTGCCGATGAACCTACCGGCGCGCTCGACAGCAAGACTTCCGTAGAGGTGATGCAGATTCTAAAGGAGCTGCACGATACGGGAATGACCATCGTAGTCGTGACCCACGAAAGCGGTGTTGCCAACCAGACGGACAAGATTATCCACATCAAGGACGGTATCATAGGTAGCATCGAGACGAATCTGAACCACGATGCAAGCCCGTTCGGAAAAGACGGATTCATGAAATAATAAAGGAAGAGCCCCCTCCCCCTTTAATTTTTAATTCTTAATTTTTAATTATCAATGATAGACCTTTGGCAAGAAATATACGGAACCATCAAACGCAACAAACTGCGTACATTCCTGACGGGCTTTGCCGTGGCATGGGGAATCTTCATGCTCATTGTGTTGCTCGGAGCCGGAAACGGTATCATACATGCCTTCGAGCAAAATGCGTCGGAGCGTGCCTTGAACTCTATCCGCATCTTCCCCGGCTGGACCACCAAGTCATACGACGGTCTGAAAGAAGGACGCCGCGTCCAACTGGACAACCGGGACATGGATGACACGGAGAAGCAATTCACTGAAAATGTCATCAGTGCCGGTGCCACCGTGCGTCAAAGTAATGTAAACGTCAGCTTCGGACAAGAATATATCAATATCTCTCTGCTGGGCGTATATCCCAACTACACCGAAGTGGAAACCGTGAAAACAGCGGACGGACGTTTCATCAACTACAACGACCTGAAAGACCGGCGTAAAGTCATCATCCTCCATAAGAAATCTGCAGATATCCTTTTCGGCAAAACGCATACCGATCCCATCGGACAATTTGTCAATGCCAGCGGAGTGGCCTATCAAGTAGTAGGCCTCTACAATGACCAGGGAGACCGCGAGGCAAACGAAGCGTATATCCCTTCTCCACCTTGCAGACCATCTATAATAAAGGAGACAAGCTGAATAACATCATCTTTACGACCAAGAACCTGCACAGCATAGAAAGTAACGAAGCCTTTGAAAAAGAATACCGCAAGGCTATTGCCACCAATCACCGCTTTGACCCCACGGATGAGAGCGCCATATGGATATGGAACCGTTTCACCAACTATCTGCAGACACAGAATGCAATGGGTATCCTCCGGACTGCAATCTGGGTTATCGGTATCTTTACACTGTTGAGTGGGATTGTCGGCGTGTCGAACATAATGCTGATTACCGTGAAAGAACGTACCCGGGAATTTGGTATCCGTAAGGCATTGGGAGCAAAACCTTTCTCCATCCTTTGGCTGATTATTGTGGAAAGCGTGACTATCACTACGCTATTCGGTTATATTGGTATGGTGGCAGGCATCGGGGTGACAGAATGGATGAACTCTGCTTTCGGTAGCCAGACGATGGATGCCGGCATGTTCCAGCAGACCATGTTCTCCGATCCCACCGTAGACCTCAGTATTGCTATCCAAGCTACCCTGACCCTTATCATAGCGGGTACGTTGGCTGGGTTCTTCCCGGCTAAGAAAGCGGTAAGTATCAGTCCTATTGAAGCACTTAGAGCAGATTAAAGATTATGAGAATAGACATAGATACGTGTGAGGAAATCCTCATCACAATAACAAGGAACAAAACGAGAAGCCTGCTTACAGCATTCGGCGTATTCTGGGGTATCTTTATGCTGGTGGCGCTTATCGGTGGCGGCCAGGGCATGCAGGAAGAACTAAAATCCCAGTTCGAAGGATTTGCAACCAACTCGGGCTTTATCGCTGCACAAAAGACAAGCGAGGCTTATAAAGGTTTTCGCAAAGGACGATGGTGGGATTTGGAGATGGAAGATGTGGACCGTGTACGCAATGTGGACGGTGTGGCGCTTGCTACGCCTTCCATTGCCTTATGGGGACAAGTGGCTGTCTACGGAGACAACAAGTACGACTGTAGTGTGAAAGGCTTGTATCCCGAATATGAACAGATAGAACATCAGGAGATGACCTATGGACGTTTCATCAATGATGTCGACATTAAAGAGTCACGTAAAGTGTGTGTAATCGGCAAACGTGTTTATGAAAGCCTCTTCAAACCCGGTGAAGACCCCTGCGGCAAATATGTCCGGGTGAATGGTATCTATTACCGGGTTATCGGAATGTGTTCATCCGAAGGCAATGTCAATATACAAGGGCAGGCCTCTGAGGCCATTACATTGCCTTTTTCCACCATGCAACAGACCTACAACCTCGGAAAGAAACTGCATGTAGTATGTTTCATCATGAAACCGGGAGTAAAAGTGAAAGATGTGCAGCCCGAAGTGGAACGTCTTGTAAAAGCGGCGCACTACATTGCTCCCGATGACAAACAAGCCGTCATGCTTCTGAATGCGGAAGCTATGTTCTCCATGATGGACAACCTGATGATTGGAGTGCGCTTTCTAATCTGGATGGTAGGTTTGGGGACGCTGTTTGCCGGAGCTATCGGCGTATCGAATATCATGATGGTAACCGTCAAGGAGCGCACAACGGAAATAGGCATACGCCGTGCCATAGGTGCCCGTCCTAAAGACATTCTGCAACAAATTCTTTCGGAAAGCATGGTGCTGACCACTATAGCGGGTATGGCAGGTATTTCTTTTGCCGTATTTGTACTGCAAATACTTGAAAAGGCCGCCAATGACCCTGGAGTTATCAAAACCCACTACCAGGTTTCATTCGGACTGGCTATCGGAACCTGCATCCTCCTCATCGCATTAGGAGTGCTTGCCGGACTGGCACCTGCCTATCGCGCCATGGCAATCAAGCCAATTGCAGCCATCAGGGATGAATAAACTTATAGAGAGACCACTAACCGTAAGCCATGAAATAATGGCTATATCAATCGTAAATAATTAAATCGTAAATATAAGATGAAAACAAAGAAGTTTCTGAAAATCGCATTATTGGTAGTAATTGCTGCCTTATTCATTTGGACATTCGTTTTTCTGTACCAGAAGTCCCAACCTAAAGTAACAGTATACGAAACGATAGTTCCGGAAGTGACAGACCTTGAAAAGACTACCGTAGCCACCGGCAAAGTGGAACCGAGAGATGAAGTCCTTATCAAGCCGCAGATTTCCGGTATCATTGCCGAAGTATACAAGGAAGCAGGACAAAGTGTGAAGCAAGGGGAAGTGCTTGCCAAAGTAAAGGTTATACCCGAACTGGGACAATTGAACTCTGCCGAAAGCCGCGTACGATTGGCGGAAATCAACGCTGCCCAAGCCGAAACGGATTTCGCCCGTACCCAGAAGCTGTACAACGACAAGCTTATCAGCGCTGAAGAGTACGAAAAAGGGGAAGTAAGCGTGAAGCAGGCACGCGAGGAACTGCAGACAGCAAAAGATAACCTGGAAATTGTAAAGGAAGGCATCACCAAGAACAGTGCCTCTTTCAGTAGTACCCTGATCCGTTCCACCATTACCGGTCTGATTTTGGATGTACCCATCAAAGTAGGTAACTCGGTTATCATGAGCAACACTTTCAATGACGGAACCACCATCGCTACCGTTGCCAACATGAACGATTTGATTTTCCGCGGCAACATTGACGAAACGGAAGTGGGCCGTGTACACGAAGGCATGCCGGTGAAACTGACAATCGGCGCCCTGCAGAATCTTTCGTTCGATGCCACACTGGAATACATATCCCCGAAGGGTGTGGAAGAAAACGGTGCCAACCAGTTTGAAATCAAAGCTGCCATTGCCGCACCGGACAGCGTACAGATACGTTCCGGCTATTCTGCCAACGCAGAAATCGTATTGGACCGTGCCCAGAAAACGCTTGCCGTACCGGAAAGTACCGTTGAATTCAATGGTGACAGCACCTTTGTATATGTAATGACGGACAGCGTACCGGTACAGAAGTTCGAACGCCGTCCCATCCAGGTCGGCATGAGTGACGGCATAAAGATTGCCATCAAAAGCGGTATCAGTGCCCAGGATAAGATTCGCGGTGCAGAGAAAAAGGATTAACAAACAGAATAGCTTAAAAAGATATACGATATGAATAAAAAGATATTCTTATACCTCGCAATATTCGGTAGTATCTCAGTGCAGGCGCAGGAACGATGGTCTTTGCGCCAATGCATAGACTATGCCATCGAGCATAACATCAGTATCCGCCAAACAGCCAACGCTGCCGAACAGAGTGCTGTCGAAGTAAATACAGCCAAATGGGCACGACTGCCGAACCTGAATGCCAGTGCCGGCCAGAGCTGGAACTGGGGACGTACGCAAACAGCCATCAAAAATGAGGATACGGGAGACTATTCCACTGTATACGTCAACACCAGCAGCCACGGCACTAATATGTCTGTCAATACCAGCATACCTATCTTTACCGGTCTGGAAATTCCCCACCAGTATGCATTGGCCAAACTAAACCTCAAAGCTGCCATTGCCGACCTGGACAAAGCCAAGGAAGACATTGCCATCAATATAGCTTCGGCCTACCTGCAGGTGCTGTTCAATGAAGAGCTCCACCAGGTGGCGTTGGGACAAGTGCAATTGAGCAAAGAGCAATATGTCCGCATCAGCCGGCTTGCCGACTTGGGAAAAGCCTCTCCGGCAGAACTGGCAGAAGCCAAAGCACGTGTGGCACAAGACGAGATGAATGTAGTGCAGACAAACAACAACTATAAGTTGGCCCTGCTCGACCTTAGCCAGCTTATCGAACTGGAAACACCGGAAGGGTTCAATCTGGAATCTCCGGCAGTCAATCTGGATTTAGTCCCTCTCACTCCTCCGGATGAGATATTCCAAACAGCCATGGTGAGTAAGGCTTCCATACAAGCTGCACAGTTCCGCTTGGAAGGCAGTAAACACAATATCCGTATTGCCCAGAGCAACTACTACCCGCAACTGAGCCTGAACGGCAGTCTCGGTACGAATTACTATTCTACCATCGACCGTACCTTCAGCCAGCAGATGAACGACAACTTCAACAAATATGTAGGATTCAACCTCAGCGTGCCTATTTTCAACCGTCTCTCTACCGTAACCGGGTACGCACGGCACGCCTGCAACGTGAGAACTATGCCTTGCAACTGGATAATGCCAAGAAGACACTTTATAAGGAAATCCAACAAGCATGGTACAACGCCGCTGCTGCCGAAAGCAAATATACCAGCAGCCATACAGCCACCGTTGCCAGCGAAGAGTCCTTCAAGCTGATGAGCGAAAAGTATGAGAACGGAAAAGCGAATGCCGTAGAATACAATGAAGCCAAACAAAACCTTATGAAATCCCAGAGCGATGAACTGCAAGCCAAGTATGACTATCTGTTCCGTACCAAGATTCTGGACTTCTACAAGGGAGAACCGATTGAATAGACAGACGAAGTATAATTTTAGTTGTTGTGTTTGATTCTCCCTCCCCCTGCCTCATGCAGGCGGGAGGGGAGTTTTTTTATCCTGCAATTTCCCCGGCAATATCGGACAAGGAACGGCTTAATTGGTTACCTTTGCGGCGCAAAAATTGAATAATCAGATGATTAAGCCCAAGACAAGAATTGCTGTCCCGGCAGCAATCGTTTCAATGCTCTTCCTCGCAATGGCAACGCTGTACCTTTGTCGCGGAAGCCTGCTTCAACACGTAGCAGACCGACGCATCGACCGGCTGGAGCAACGGTACAAGCTGGACATAGCCTATGACAAGCTGACCATGAAAGGACTGAGTACAGTCTCCCTGCACGGCTTTACCGTTGTCCCCGAACACCGCGACACTCTTCTCCGCCTGCACTCCCTCGAAGTCCGCATCAGCCTGTGGAAACTCCTTTGGGGAAACATCAAAGTAAGGAATGTACAGATGGACGGCCTCAAGCTGGACTTCATAAAACAAGACTCCACAGCAAACTATGATTTTCTTTTCCTGCCTCCCCATACAGCCCCGTCTGCAGAAGGGGCACAGCCCTCAGGCCAGGAACACATGCCAACGGACTATGCCCGGCACACCCATACAATACTCAACCTGCTGTTCGGCTTGCTGCCCGGTGACGGAAACATGACCCATCTTTGCATCAACGAGCGCAAAGACAGCAACTTCGTCACCCTCCGCATACCGGAGTTCCGCATTGACAAGCACCATTTCCATTCCGCAATATCCATCACGGAAGATACGCTGACACAGCAATGGAACACAGAAGGAGAAATCAACCCTTCTGACAGACGGCTCTGCGTCAACGTATACGCCCCCCGCCTGACAGTACCTTACATCCAACGCCGCTTCGGTGCCGAAGTACAGTTCGACAGCCTTAAATTCAGCCTGTTCCAGGAGAAGGCAAGCGGAAAATCGAACAGCCTCACCGGACAATCGGAAGTATCCGGGCTGCAAGTACATCACAAGCGGCTGTCCCCTGCCCCCATCAATCTCGACCACGGAAAGCTGGACTTCCGTCTGAACATCACCCCGCAAGCCATGGAACTGGACAGCGCCAGCCTGGTACGCTTCAACAGTCTGACTTTCCATCCTTATCTTAAGGCCGAACGGGTCCGGCTGGATGATACGGGGAAGGAAGGATGGCACTTCACCGCCTCCGTGCGCAAGCCCTGGTTTCCGGCCGAAGAGCTGTTCAGCTCCCTGCCGAAAGGCTTGTTCGGCAATCTTGAAGGCATACGGGTTTCCGGGCAACTGGCCTACCAATTCCTGCTGGACATTGATTTCTCCCGGCTTGACAGCCTGAAGCTGGAATCGGAACTGAAGGAAAAGGGCTTCCGCATCCAGAGCCATGGAAAGGCCAACCTCGGCAAGATGTCCGGCGAATTTGAATACACGGCCTACGAGAACGGCCAGCCCGTGCGCACCTTCCCCGTCGGGCCGTCCTGGGAGCACTTCATGTCACTGGACAGCATTCCGCAACGGCTCCAGATGTCGGTCATGCAGAGCGAGGACGGGGCATTCTTCCATCACCGCGGATTCTTGCCCGACGCCATGCGCGAAGCCCTCGTCTACGACCTGCAAAAGCACCGCTTTGCCCGCGGCGGTAGCACCATCTCCATGCAGCTGATAAAAAACGTGTTTCTGAACCGCAACAAGAACATCGCCCGCAAGCTGGAAGAAGCCCTGATAGTCTGGCTGATAGAGACCGAGCGGCTGACCTCCAAAGAGCGCATGCTTGAGGTCTATCTGAACATAGCCGAATGGGGACCGATGATTTACGGCATCCGTGAAGCCGCCGACTTCTACTTCGGCAAGCGCCCCTCACAGCTCAGTACGGAGGAGTGCATCTACCTCGCCTCCATCATCCCCAAGCCCAAGCACTGGCGCAACTCTTTCACCGAAGACGGACGGCTGAAGGAGAACCAGGCAGACTACTTCAGCCTCATTGCGGAAAGGCTGGTAAAGAAAGGAATCATCAGCGAGGGAGAAGCGGCGCAGATAGACATCAGTAACGTGGTGCTGAGGGAGGAGACAGCAAAGGCTCTCCCAACAGCCAATCCCATTATGCACCAGAAGTAGATAAGTGCCTCCATCATAAGCTCCTTCTTCAATGGCAGTAATATCCTTGCTTTTCATCCCGAGAAACCTTATCTTTGCTGCACAAGATGGCATCTTACACCGTACAAGATGCATCTTACGTTGCATAAGATACCATCTTGTGCAGACAAGACAATAGTCCTCCACCCGGAAAGCAAGGATGTGCCGGGGCTGAAGCAAAGATATGCCGAAGCCGGAGGAAAGGAATTGCAGTTGCCGGAAAACCGCGTGCCGGGTATAGGGGAAATCCGTGCATCCGGCTCAAGGTTGTCGATATTAAAATGAAAGGAAACTGATTATGGGAATGATTTATCTGGTAAGGAAGAAGCTCTTCCACACCGCCGAGGGGATGAAGCAACTGTACTATGCCGTACAGCGCACCCTGCAGCCGCGCGGGGGTGTGACGACGGACATCCTGGCCCGGCGCATGGCCCGGCGCAAGGGCACTACAGCGGGCGACGTGCAAAGTGTGCTGCTCGACCTGCCGAAGTTCATCAAGGACGCGCTGAAGGAAGGCGAGTCGGTAACCATCAAGGGACTGGGCACCTTCCTTGTGGCGGTGACGAGCGACGGGTTTGAGCATCCCGACGACGTGACACCCGGACAGGTGCGGCTGTCGCGCATCTACTTCAAGCCGGACAGGGGGCTGACGAGGGAACTGGCTGCGGAGATGGACTTCTTCCGCTACCCGCTCAGCAAGTACTTCCCTGCCGACGCGCTACGTCCCGAAACGCTGGAACGGGAGCGGACGCTGCCCGGGGAAGAAGAAGAAGAGACATCCGCTCCTCCGAGGTGAAACAAGGCGAAAGCCGGAAAGCCCCTCTGAAAGGT
This sequence comes from Bacteroides rodentium JCM 16496, assembly GCF_000614125.1. Classification (GTDB taxonomy): domain Bacteria; phylum Bacteroidota; class Bacteroidia; order Bacteroidales; family Bacteroidaceae; genus Bacteroides; species Bacteroides rodentium. The sequence goes on along the minus strand of NZ_BAKJ01000011.1, from coordinate 89,629 downwards.
CTGTTTCCGGCTTACTTTCACCCGCAACGCCCGTGAACAGGGCTTTCGCCTCCTCCGGTGAAGGGGATGAACCTAATGAAACAAAGATTTGGTCAGCGTCTTGTACGTTCCGTCCTGGCGCTTTCCGTCTTTTCCTTGCTGGAGCTGCGGCGGCTGTTGCCCGCCTTGCTGCGAGTGCGGCTGCCGCTATTGCTGCTGCGACTGTTATCGCGGACAGTGCTGCTGTTGCCACGGCGGCTGTTATCCCGGCGGCTGTTCTCGCGGACAGTACCGTTTTCGCGGGTATTGCTCCTGCCATTGCTACGGGTGCTGCTGTTGCTGCGCCGCGGGGTGTAGACGTCGTCCCTGGTGGCCGGTCGACGGCCAGAGTTGGGACGGATGTTCACAGCACCGAAGTCGGAACGGCGGGTAGTGTGGTATGACTTATTGTTCCGGATACTCCACGAACCGGTATAGTGCGGATGATGATAGCGCCCGCGGTAATAGCTGTTGCTATAATGCGTACGATAGTGGCCGCCACAATACGTGCGGTAATGATATGGTCGCGGAAAATAGAAATGATTATGATTGGTATAGGTTATGTAAACCCTGAAAGACCAACGTCCGCCACTGACATAAACCGGACGGTAGAAATAAGCCGCCTGCATAAAACGGCTATACTGCTTATTGCTCAATACCCAATGGAGGTCGTCATTGCGCACATCCAAATAGTCGTAATAACGGTTCAAGGCCCATTCCTCACCCCGAAGGACATCATCCATCAGATAGCGTATACCGGAAATAAAATCATAGTTTATTTCGTACACGTCATTATATTGTTCTGTATTCAGATTCAGTTCATAGGCCATCTTGTCCGTAAGAAAGCGGGTCTCTTTACGTACTTTGCTGTTGCTCATTGCCGCACTGCAAACAGCTGTACTCATCATAGCGGCAAGAAATATAAATATAATCCGTTTCATAATCCCTCCTTTTTTAGTTATTCTTCTCATGATATTGTTTGATGAAAGCATTTATCTCGTTCTTGTCCGACGAAAAGGTCAGCTTGTCTATCGCATAATAAAAATTCGGTTTATCGGCTATTTTAGGATAAATCTTCTTCATCAACAGCTTCTTTTCACTGTCGAAACGGTAAAAATCCATCAGACGGATGCATTGGTCAGTAGTGAACCAGGAAGTCAGCAAAGCATGGTCGAGAACTTCCTTACGGTCAGAATCGAAGCTCTGTTTCTCCATCAGCCCATAAACTGCTCGAAGGCAGAGGGTGACATCACCGGGCCGCTGCCCTCCGGAATGAAGATTTCTTTCACTTCATTGATAGAACAATGTATACGTTCCTCATACAGAAGTTTCCCGCTTCGAGGATTGTTCCCACGGGACGGTTCTTCATAGACCTCCACCCGGCAGCTGCCGTGCAGATTGGCTACAAAACAACTGAAAGTAGGCAGGCAAACCTGCTGTCCGTCGACCAGCACCACTACTCTACGGTATGGACTTTCTATACGGATTCCGTCTATGGGCGCCGCTTTTATTGCGGGAAACGCTACCAGGACCAGACAAACACTTAATATCAAATGACGTATCATGACTTTTCTTTTTTTATTGTACGACAAAAATAGGGAGAGGAAATTCCCCTCCCTAATGATTGTCTCTATTTACAAGTAGGGAAATTCCTAATGACCGGGACTAATTCCTAATCCCGATTCCATCTTCCTCCAATACAACCAGATGTTTTTTGTACAAATCTCCCACAGCCTTTTTGAAGGTTTTCTTGCTGACACCGAAAGTTGCATAGATTTCTTCTGCCGGACTCTTGTCGTTCAAGGTTGTCCGTCCGCCCTGCCCACGGATATAGTCCAGCAGAGTAGCCGAGAAGTCTTCCACTTTAGCCTGCCCCGTTTTTTGAAGCAGCAGGTCTATCTTGCCGTCTTCACGCACCTGCTTTACATAGGCTTTCATCCTCATGCCCGTGTGCAGTGGTTGAAATATCTCGCTCTCGTACAGCAAGCCGCCATATTCATTGTCTATGATTGCCTTGAACCCCAAGTCCGTTTTCTGCCAAATCAGGATATCCACCTCCTGCCCCGGCTCATAGGCGGCCTTCTCTTTGGAAAGATAACGGTCTACCTTGGCCGATGCCACGATACGGTAGCTTTCATCATCCAAATGGGCATGAATCACATATTTCTTTCCCACCTGCATCTTCATCTTCTGCTCGCGGAAAGGGACGAAAAGGTCCTTCATCAATCCCCAGTTGAGAAAAGCGCCATACTGATTAATCCATGCAACCTCCAGACATGCGAACTGTCCCACCTGCACCAATGGTGCTAAAGTAGTGGCAACCAGGCGTTCTTCATTATCAAGATATATAAAAACGTTCAGTCTGTCTCCCACCTTACAATCTTGGGGGACATAACGCGACGGGAGCAGAATTTCACCTTCTTCGCCACCGTCCAAATACATGCCGAAGTCCACCGCCTTCACCACTTCCAGCGTATTGTACTTTCCTAACTCAATGCTCATAATTTCTTGCTTATCTTCGTTTTTCCAACAAAGATAAGCAATTTGTACACAATGCAGCAGCCTGAAAAGAAAGAAATAACTTTTCGCTCTAAAAGATAACTTTTTTCTATGAACAACTCCCTTTAAAAAAGGTTATCTTTGTATCGTGACAATCAATAAGCAAAAGCATTATTCACTTTTAAATAAAAAAAATATGGAATTTCTAACAAATGACAAATTGACAATCGTCGGTGCAGCCGGCATGATCGGTTCAAACATGGCACAGACTGCAATCATGATGCATCTCACTCCCAACCTATGTCTGTACGACCCTTATGCCCCCGGACTGGAAGGTGTGGCCGAAGAGCTGTTCCACTGCGGATTCGAAGGAATGAACATCACATTTACCTCCGATATCAAAGAAGCGCTGACCGGCGCCAAGTATGTGGTATCATCAGGCGGTGCCGCCCGCAAGGCCGGCATGACCCGCGAAGACCTTTTGAAAGGCAATGCCGCTATTGCCGAAGAATTCGGCAAGAATGTAAAAGCTTACTGTCCGGATGTGAAGCACGTGGTTGTCATCTTCAACCCTGCCGACATCACCGGTCTGATTACCTTGTTGTATTCCGGCCTGAAACCTTCACAAGTGACCACACTGGCTGCCCTCGACAGCACCCGCCTGCGCAGTGAACTTTCCAAGCACTTCGGCATCGCCCCCGACAAAATCGAAAATTGCCGTACCTACGGCGGTCATGGTGAACAGATGGCTGTATATGCCTCTACCGCCAAGGTGGACGGCAAACCGTTACTTGATATCATCGGCACCCCTGCCCTGACTAAAGAACAGTGGGTCGAAATCCAGACTAAGGTAACCAAAGGCGGTGCCAACATCATCGCCCTCCGTGGACGCTCTTCCTTCCAGAGCCCGGCATACGTCTCCATCGAAATGATAGCTGCAGCGATGGGTGGCAAACCGTTCCGCTGGCCTGCCGGTACATATGTACACAGCCACGGCTTCGACCACATCATGATGGCAATGGAAACTGAAATTACCAAAGACGGTGTACACTATAAGGAACTAAACGGCACACCCGAAGAAGAAGCCAAACTGAAAGAAAGCTATGCCCATCTCTGCAAACTTCGTGACGAGGTGATAGAAATGGGTGTACTGCCTGCCATCAAAGACTGGCACAGCATCAATCCGAATATCGACTGATTTCTTCGATAACAAATGATTTTTAGAAGTAAGGTGCCTCGCTCCATAGAGTAAGAGGCACCTTTTTTAGATATTTTTCCTCAAAAAGCCTTGCGGTATAAAAAAAACTCTTTATCTTTGCACCCGCAAACGAAAAAGGTGCCATAGCTCAGTTGGTAGAGCAAAGGACTGAAAATCCTTGTGTCCCCGGTTCGATTCCTGGTGGCACCACCAAAGCAAAGTACATAGTTGCTTCTAACGCATGAAAACCCTTGAATTAGAGATAGTTCAAGGGTTCTTTTTTTACCCTCGCTACGCATTTCATTACATATTTGTGAAGTTGGATTTCGCCAATTCAGTGGCTTTTTTTAAGGCTTTTGAAAAAGCCATAAATATGCATCATACTTCATTGTTTTTCAACTATTTGACAATTTTAATCTCCGGTGTGAAAAAGTAATTTTGCACACATGACCGGATGGAGTTAGAAATGTGAAAGAAATTTAAAAATTCGGTATTTCCCATCGGGATAAAAAAAGGAATCGAACCCGGGATACAAAAGGCAATTCGAACCTGATAAAAATGGGATTTTTATGGCTATTCCACAAGTCCCTCAAAAAAGCCACCGAATTTAACATTTCGTTTCACGTCCTCATGCCATCCGGTTTTGACGAAACAATTGGATGTAACACCTCTAAAAAAACAAAAGTGATGAAACAAGGAACAATGAACATTCTTTTTTTCGTGCTCAAAACGAAATTGTTGAAAAACGGTGAGGCCCCCGTACTGATGCGGATAACCATCAACGGGAGCTACGACGATGCCCGTATCCAAAGAAGCGTGCCTCTGAACTTATGGAATGCGGCCAAAGGATGCAGCAAGGGCAGGGACAGGGCATCCATCGCATTGAATACCTATATTGCGGAGTTACACGCACGTGCCCTTGAGAAACACAAGGAACTGGTATTGGAACAGGCCCTGATTACCCCGAAACTGATCCTGAAACGTGTTTTCGGGAAAGACACCGAAATGCGTACATTGCTCGGTTCCATGCAGGATGGCATCAAGGAAATGGAAACACTGGCAGGCATAGACTACTCTCCCGTTACGATCAACCGGTACAAGAACGTGGTGAAGAAATTGCAGCGGCTTATCCCCTCTTATTACGGCAAGGAGGATATCACCTTCCATGAGCTGACACCGGAGTTCATCCGCGCGTTTGACATTTACCTGAAAACGGAGGGGGGACTGTGCCGTAACACGATAGTCCGCTACATGAAATGTTTCAAGAAATTCACCAACATGGCATTGGCAAAGGAATGGATGCGCAAGAATCCCTTTTACGGTTACAAGATGGAACAGGACGAGACCGATCCGGTATTCCTGACCTACGACGAGTTGCAGGCCGTCATGAAAAAGAAATTCACCATCCCACGGCTCGAGCTGGTCAGGGACATATTTGTCTTCGCGTGCTTCACTGGTCTGGCGTTCTCCGATGTCGCCACTCTGAGTGGTGAAAACCTGGTACAGGACAATCTCGGTGACTGGTGGATAAGGAAGGGAAGGGTCAAGTTGGAACACCGCAGAAAAGCGTCTTCCATCAGCAACATCCCGCTGCTGCCCGTTCCACTGGCCATATTGGAGAAATACAGGGAACATCCGATCTGCGTAAAGAAAGGATGCTGCCTGCCTGTCATGTGCAACCAGAAAATGAACAGCTACCTCAAGGAAATCGCCGATTTCTGCGGCATAAAGAAAAATCTGACCACGCACGTTGCCAGGCACACTTTCGGGACCACCGTCACGCTCGCCAACAATGTACCCTTGCAGGACGTGTCCGTCATGCTCGGACATGCTTCCACACGCATGACGCAGCATTATGCGCGGGTCATGAACAGCAGCCTGAAAGAGGCGATGAACAATGTGAAGGAACGTCTGGAATGGTAAATATGCAACCGGCCCGTCATTGAAGGTATCTGAAAAGGATACCTTCTTTTTGTTATACTGTCTGTTATCCATTTTCTCTGGAAAACATCTTTGGTCTTCATAATCATCCTGTACTGGCGAAATAATTCATCATGGACACTACATATCCAAGTAACGGTATCAGTACACCGATTACATATACCATAGCGTACCCCAAAAGGACGAGAGGTAATATTTTACGGTAAAGACCGGCGATGACAAGAAATATAAACAAAAAGCAAGAACCATAAACTCCTATTTGAAAACCGGGCATCAATTCATAAACGGGTACGGGCTCGGGGTTAAGCATGGCTCCGGCCACAATGGAATAAAGACTTGCCAACAATATAAACAATGTATACAGGCAGCTCTTAAAAATCCCGGGATCGTTTCTTTTACAATAGAGAATTGTTTGGATATCACTCCTAAGAAACTCAATACCCAGCAAGAGAGCTACCATGACACCCGTATCAAAAGCAGAGAATGTATTCATTTCAATCAATCACCTTTGACGCGAAGATATGTATTTATTCCGGAATGCCACGCCTTCGCTTGTTTTACGATATGATATTGATATCCGATAGTTTGGAAAATATTTGAAAAACCTTCGTTGTATGCTTTTAAATTTGCTCATTACACTTATTACATGTTGTATCCGACAAATTGAAAATCCCAGCCATTCTTTCAATTTCTTACCTGCAAATATAGCCCTTTGCCGGGTTGATTGCGCAAGGCGGCCCCTTTCAGGGGCTGGTTGGCTAAAAGAAAATCATCCTCGCTTCGCTGCGGTATTTTCTTTTGCCAACCTTGCGCAATCCCCGGCAAAGGACAGTCCGGCAAGTAAGAAACCGAAAAACCGGCTCCACGGAGCCGATCATGTCAAACAAACTAAAAAAATGAAGGTATGAACAGAGAGACAACAAGCAAAGTCCACAAAGGACAGCAGGGTGCCAATCCGAAAATGAGAATGTTGGTTTATCGGGAAAGGAACTATCCCGCACGGAAGGTACAAGGCAGGGACGGAAGCTATACGATTGCCGCAGACAGCCTGGTGCCGGAACTGCTGGACGGCATCAGAAGCCTTGACCCGGCAGCTTTCAAGCTGGACGAGGAAATCGCCTGCTATTGCTCGGACGAGGAAATCCAAAAACTGGCGGACGAAGAACTGGTAGAAATAATTTGTGAATGGCAACGGTTATGACTGAAACAACAACAGCAAAGGTCCGGGAAGAACAAGTAACGGGCCTTACCGCAGAGAATGCGCACCGGGTCACGATGATCCGGGAAAAGGGTACGGACCATCCTCCCGTACCGTTCCATTTCAGAAAGGAGCATCATGGAACGGGCAACTATGTACACCTGTACGGAAATCCGGAAGATCGGAATGAATTGCATTCCAGGGACTTCAAAGACTGGGAAGCCGTAGCGTTCAAACATCCTGGCTATCTGGAGGATATGTGGAAACAGGCTTGCGACGCATACGCCTGGAGTTCCTTCGACCCGGAGATTCGTGGCGAGACGGACATCATGATTTACGGGGAGGAGCTGCACAACGACCTGCAACTCATGCAGGAAGAGGAACGGGATACATACATCGCCGCCTACCGGAAAAAGCTATCCGCCCAGCTCTCGGCCCTCTCACGCTGCGCCAACCCGATGGTGACGGGACGGGGCGGATTTGATTACCACAGGCAGGAGAATACGAACAGAAGCTATCAGAACCGCTACGAGGAGTTCCGCAATTGGCGGCAAAAGGTTCTTGAAGCCGTCAGACGGAAAAAGGAAGCCGCACGACCGGAGGAAGAAAAACTGGAAAAGGCATGGCAGACGCTCAAACGCGACATCAAGAGCAGCGCCGACACCATCCACGGGATTGACACCGGACAATGCCGGGGTTATAACCGTGCCCTGTTCGTCAGCAGCATCCTGAACAAGGTATCCACCTTCGCCAATCACGGGGAAGTGGAAATCGTCCGCAGGGCCGTGGACTTCATTTCCGAATATAACGCAAGGGTAAGGAAACCCGTCATCACCCCAAGAAACAAATTCTTCCAATTGCCGGAACTTGCGGAACGGATGCGCGAAAGGCTGAAAGCGGTGCAAAGCCGGGAAAACAAGGAAGTGCCGTTCGAGGGCGGGACACTTGTATGGAACTATGGGGAAGACCGCCTTCAGATCCTGTTTGACAGGATTCCCGAAGACAACATACGAAAGGAGCTGAAATCCTCCGGATTCCGCTGGTCACCCAGAAACAAGGCATGGCAACGGCAGCTCACCTCCAACGCCCTCAGTGCCGCCAAGAGAGTGTTGAACCTTCAAAACATCTGAACCATGAATAACGACAAACTGAAATTCGTAGTCGATTCACGCAGTTTTGACGGCAGCTGCGTGACCACCATGTCTGACGGAATACACGGCGACTACCATCATGAGACACTGGAGGAACTGAGGGACAGGGAAAAGAACCCGTACCTCATAGCCGTGTCCGGAAATACCGTCCGCAAGATGATACGCATCCACCTGCAATCCCTCTGCGCCCCGTTCAGTGAGATTACGGAAGAAAGATATTTCGACTACATGGATGTCTTGCCCCCCATCCGCCATACCCGGAATTTCTTTTTCCTGGGAGAGCCTTATCATGCGGACATCTACCGGTTCTGCTTCCGGGCGGGCGGACGCTACTTCACGGGACTCCGCTCCGTTACCACGCCAAGAAAGGAACTGGAACGGCAGATGGACAACCATTACCGGAACATTACCTTCAAAGGAGACATCCTGAAAGAAAAGCCGATGGTCATCTCTGACCACGCACGGCATGCCTCTATAATTATAGTTCCTTATCTGTTTCTTGACATAAATGGCGAGAAGAAGTTCATCTGCAACCTGATGAGAGGAACGGACGAATCGTCAGGCAGGGATGTAAGGCTGGAAACCGCCAAAATCCTGCGAAGCCTGCGCCGTCATCATTTCCTCTACTTCTCCGGCTATGAGGAAAACGACGATATGGACAAGTTCCTAGGCGAAGTGATGAAGAAAAAGCACATCCTGCTGGCAAATGGCAACTTCCTCCAATATCCCGTGAACCGGGAGTCCGTGTCGTTTACCGGAACGGTCAGGGAAACAGGCGAGCCGTTCTTCTTCCGAATTTACGACAGGGAGCTGTTCCTGCACCTGTTGTACGTCCTGAGAGGCATCAAAAGGGAAAAAGCTAAAATATAACGTGACACATAACGACGGTATGGTGACTGTCTTTCCGACCCGTCACCATACAAAAAAACAATGAGATCATGAGAACTGTGACCGAAGAATCGTTGCGACGCAGGCCGGCCCGTCTGGAGTCGGCCCTGGAAAGCGAAAAGGCACGCCTGAGAAAAGTATGCGGCGGCATCCCCTGGGGAGCCGGGATGAGGCGTACCAAATGTACCCCCTCATTCCGAAGGGAGGACGAACTGATTGGGAAAATCAAGGCGGTGAGACTGCAACTCTCCCAAATGTCCGCAGGCGGTGACAATCACACGTTTAAAGAAACAGGCAGGTGAATGCCGGCCAATTAACTTGCAAGTCAATAATTTTAAAACCAGTTACGAATATGAACACCCGATTGGCTATAATCCGTTCAGAGGGAAAAGAACATCTCTGTTACCGGGAAGAGGAATGTTTTGTCGATGTATCCTATCCGATGGTGACATTTACCAAAGGGGAGGATGATTTTGAAATTGTCAAATGCGACCATCCGTCCATGGAAGAGACTTTCCTGTATCAGGAAAGCCGTCTCTCAATCGTGATTGAAATGTACCATAACGGCTGGCCGGCATTGTCTCTGAAAGATCCCGTGACCCATGAGATATACACGGTCCTGACGGTCAACTTAGAAGATAAGGCGGCATTCTCACTGCCTGACAGGGCATTCGTGGACATCAACAACAATCCTGATGCCATGGAGTTCCTTCTGTCCAACAAATTGGCTGAGGATACAGGTTATAGACGTCAGAGCGGCTGGGTAAGCTACCCGATGGTCACACTTAACCTTCCGACGTTTTACAGGCTTGACCCACATGCCTTTAGCGCAATATTGAATATCCGGTAATCCTTCCGGGCAATGAATCTGGTATCAACAATCAAATGGAAAGAATCATGAAAAGATATGACATAAGAGTAAGGTATTCCTTCGAGGGCACTTACACGGTAGCGGCAGAAGACCGCGATGAAGCAAAAAGAATGGTAAATGACGATTGCGGTCTTGTTTTGGGCGGCGATATCCACACGACACGCGATGACGATGAAGTGTTGGACTGGGATTTCTGTATCCATCCCGACACGCGGATTCTCTCCTTGCAGGAAAGAGGCGGAAAAGGAAGTTTACCGTCAGAAGCCGTTGATTTCAGCGGCAGGATCAAGGAACTGCGGGGGGACATCATCGACGCGATACGGCAGTTGCTCCATGCTCACTGCATGAAAGAAATTCGTCTTCCGGAAGAGGATTATGATCCGGTCTGGGTGATATGGTTTGGCAAGAACGGAGAACCATATGAATGCAGGGTGACAGGACTCCGGGTAACGGCGGACAGCCTGACCGTCCTTGCCGAAGAGAAAGAAAGCGGTGACGAGGTGCAGTGTCACAGCCCGTTTGAACTCGGCGCAAAGAACATAGACTGGCTTCATGAGATGTATGAGGCTGTGTGGCATCAACTGAGAGAAACAAACAATGTAGAATCACAAATAGAAGAACCATGAAATATCAAGCGGAAAATACCGTCTCCAGTTTCTTCTACTACATGTGGAACGCCTGGAGCGAGGAGGAATGCAAAGCCGTGTATGGCGGCATGTACCCGCATTTCTGGGAAAAATGGTGCGTGGCGACAGACAAGGGCACATTCGGCGCGGCGGAACGGTTCTACCTGGAACTCTCGGAAGACAACCGCAGGATTCTGGTGGAACGGGCCGTCTCGATATATGACGGACGACGCTTCAGAAAAAGGAACAGTAACCCCAAAAATCAAACAGTATGCGAGGAAACATTATCAGTCTGATCGGCAGCTCATGCGGTTGCAGTCAAACGGAAGCACGGGAATACCTGGACTCCGAAATCCGGTATCTGCGCGAATTGCAGGAGGCAGATGATTTGAGGGAAGATGACATGGAAACGGCCTGTCTCAACCTCGGTCTTGACCTTGACTACCGGGAATATTTTATCAACCGCCTCGCAGGGGCATAAAAAACTTATGGCTATGACCTATTTTCAGAACATACACTCTCTGGCGGACTTGAAGAAGGAGTACCGCCGACTGGCATTGCAGCACCACCCGGACAAGGGTGGCGACACCGCAATCATGCAACGGGTGAACACCGAGTTTGAAAGGCTTTTTGAGGCTTGGAAAGACAAACCGGATGTCTTTGCGACTTCAACCGGATATGAATATGACTATCCGGGAGCCACGGCAAAGGAATACACCGAGTACGTGTATAACGAATATCGCTGGAAAGGCCGCAATTACAAGGGACAGCACGCACCGGAAATCGTGGAACTGGTACGGGCATGGCTCAAGGAGACCTATCCGGGATACAAGTTCTCTGTCAGACGGGAGAATTACCTCTCCATCCATATCCGGTTGATGAAAGCGGATTTCGAGGCGTTCACCAAAGAGTCCGGAAAAGTTCAAGGTGATGTCAACCACTATCGTATCGCTTCAGACAAATCATTGACAGACAGGACAAAAGAAGTAATGATGAATATCTACGATTTCATCATGTCATACAATTTCGATGACAGCGACCCCATGACGGACTATTTCCATACCAACTTTTACCTGACGCTCGGAATCGGAAGTTACAAACAGCCGTACAAGGTGGAACCACCCAAACTCGGCAGCAAAGACAAGCCGGAGGTATTCAAGCATCCGGAAGGTCCGGCACACAAGGCAATGCGCCGGGCATTGGGCAAAGCGCGTTTCGGCTTCATCGAAAGCCGGAAGTATGCCGGGGAAATAATTCTGGGGGAAGACTGTTTCGGCTCACGGGGCGAACTCTATTTTTGGCCGAAGGAATATTCAAGCGCAAAAATGGCCCAAAAACGCATCGACAAACTGGAGGAAGCCGGAATAAGGTGCGAACTCACCGGCTATAACGGAGGATACATCCGCCTGCTCGGGTACACCCCTGAGATGAGAGATTCCCTGGAGCGGGAACGTCAGGAGTATGCCGCCGCGTATCAGGCATGGTACTCAAAACAGAATTTGAAAACAATCTGATTCAGAAATTATGGATACAAACAATTTGGACAAGTGGTGGTACGGACTTCCGGAAAACACCAGACAGGCTATAGGAAACGATGAGATATGGGAAAAATTGGATATGCCATCCCGTTCGGCGCTACACCGGTATTCCCTGCTTAGAATTTACGGAACGGCAAAGGACAGGGACGGGGAACGCACGCTGCTCAATGAAATCGCGTGCGGACTGGGCGACCTTGCCCTTGTCCGTAAAAACGGCATCGCGTTGGAGGAAATGTGCAACGGGAGCGGGGAATTTTACGATGAATACCAGGATCAGTTCAATATATTATATGACAATTACGGACACATACTAGAAAATATAAGCTGGCCGGACTGGATCGGACATACAATTCCGACAAACAGGGAACTGGTCCGGTTATTGGAACATCACGGTTACAAGCGTATGGGAATCGATACCGACAGAAGAATCCCGAAAACTTTCTATGTTTTCCGTCGTGGTTTGCACATCAACGCAAGCGAGGACCTGTCTTACCACATCGTACCGCAACAGGACAGTTTCGGACTGGGGCGTTTTGCGGTATGCGCTACCAAAGACGGTGAAAGCTCCCAGCTGGGAACTGACTGTGCCCGGCTCTTTTTGAGGCGCTTCCTTGCTTTCCTGAAGGGTGAAAGAAGCGGGAAAGAGATCATAGATGAAATATGCAACAACCGACAAACTGAGCGATAGTATGAAAGCAAAAGTATTCAAGTACAAGTCTGACGGGAATACCGTCGTGGCTCCTTATATGGAACTGGAGCCGTACGCGGAGAATGTATATCTCTCCCTGTCGAGAAAGAACGAATATGGGAATGAGGACGATGACTGTTTCCATGTGGTCTGCCGGATTGAAAACGTTTATTTTTCCAGCGGGCAGTATTCACGCCGGTTCCTCAACGGAGAAAACCGCAGGGAGGAAGCCGCCGCCTATTGCAGGAACTGGATCGCGGATACGCTTCAGGGAGCGGAAAGAGGAGCCTTCGTCAGGTTGATCTCCGTCCGCGTGTTCGAGGCTCTCGGACTTGACACCGCACCCTTGATGCAAGCCCGTGAGGCATACAAAAGGAGGCAGGAACAGAAACGCAGGGAGCGGGAGGAGAATGAGGCGGAAGAGCGCAGAGCGCGGGAAGAGCAACATCAGCGGCTGCTCGATGAACAGAAACAGAAATTCCTGGACGGGGAATGGATCACGGGAGGAACATTCCTTGAAATCACCGGAAGGGACGGTTTTGACATCCATATCAGAACCAAAGGGACACTCTACAGGCATGTGAGGGGCATAAATAAGGACGGAACCATCAGCTACCGGAAAATCAAAGGCCACCGGACTCCGGACTTTACCGGATGTCATAAGGCCGTGGACGATTATCTTGCATTTATAACAGCAAGAGAGGGCAAATAATAAAACCTGGCGGTAACGGCCTGCTCCATGCGGCTGTTACCGCTGCCATCTTCCGGCCTCACAATTCGCGGTTCAGCGCCATCGCCAGCGGAAACATCAACCGGTTATAGGCTTTAAGCTTTTGTAGGTTCAGCACATATCCGGCATAGGGACTGGTCAGATCGGTATAGAAGAATACGTCGGTAAATCCCGCGTGTTCCTCCACAATTTCACCATCCAACGGAATCTCCTCCACATTGAACCGCTCCAGAGGCAGCTCTTCCAGACGGGCATGCTCCACATTGCCCAATACGTTTAGGTTGCGGTTAAACAGCACGAACCCTTTCTTCCTGTAATCCACACGCATACCATACGGACGCTCCACAAGGAAAGCATCCGCCGCTTTCTTTAGATAGTTTTCCATAATCCTGAAATTAGAAATTGCAAAAATACAGCATTTGTCCGGCAATGGCGAACAAATCAGGAAGATTATCTAAGGAATCCACACAAAATCCCACAACAAAAAACAACCGTATATTTTATTTCTCACCCTGCAAAGGTAGTCCCGCGTCCTGTGTACCCGTACAAGGTCAGGCCCCTTCGGGGTTGGCTGAAAGAAAATCATCCTCGCTTCGCTGCGGTATTTTCTTTCGCCAAACCTTGCGGGTACGGCCACGGGACTGTCAGGCAGGCGAGAAATAAAAATACCGGCTCCCGGAGCCGGACGTGTTTAACAGATAAGAATACAAAAGTCATGAAAATCCTGAATGAAGAACATTTCGAGAATGTAAGACGTTATGCCGAATCCATCGGTGACACCTCGCTTCAAAAATGTCTGGAACGGTTGAAAAGCTGGGAAGAAAACCCTGATTATCCCTGCGAAATCTCACTCTACTATGACCATGCCCCGTACTCGTTCGGCTTCACACAGCGCTATCCCGACGGAAGGACAGGTATCGTGGGCGGCCTGCTCTATCATGGAATACCTGACAGATCGTTTGCCGTGACATTGCAGCCGTTCCACGGATGGCAGATACATACCTGAAAAACATGAGACTCGACAATGACCGAAAAGCAGACTTCAGAACAGAGAATCCGAGGTCTGCTTTTTCATTTCTTGCTGTAAAGATAGCTGTTTCCCGGGCTGATTGCGCAAGGCGGCCCCTTTCAGGGGCTGGGTTGGCTGAAAGAAAATCATCCTCGCTTCGCTGCGGTATTTTCTTTCGCCAAGCCTTGCCGCAATCCCCGGAAAACAGACTGAAAAGACATCAAGAAATAAAAATGCCTACCCATGTAGGCCGATGTTTTACTTAAAAAAGAACAGAAATGGAAACACTGGATTATAACCGGCTGCTGCTTGTCTCCCTGTGGCAATACAACCACCATGGGGATGAAGGGCAGACTCCCGCACTTTTCGAGGAAACGTTCGGAAAGGTCTATGGAAGTCACTATTACGAAAAATGGACCGGCTGCTTCAAGCAGAATCTCTGGGACATGATTGCCTATTTCAGAAGTGAGAAGGAGAACGGACAGAAGTTCTGCGACATGGTTGCCCGTCAGGTCAAATTGTATCAACAAAAACGATCTCAATATGAAGTACGCTAATTTTTATGACCTGGAAAGTCTGACCCGGCTCAACAGGCATGAAGGGTGTGCCTGCTCCATAAAGGAATGTGATGTGGAGAAAGTGAACCGGCTGATTTCAAGGATGCGGGAGGACAGGGAAAGAGTCAGTTTACCGACCGCAGGAGATGTTGTCACTTATATCACCCGTGGCGGTGACTATTATCCGCAGGCACACATTGAAAGGGGCGATGACCGGGAAGTCCATATTTGCCTTCTCCCACAGACACCTTTCTGCCATGAAAATGAAAAGTGTACCGGTTACAATACGGAAGGAGGCCCTTGGGTTATAACCGGTCCGGAATTGCTGCTTCCCGATGGCATACGCAGCAAACAGTTCCGGATGTGGGGGCATACCGGAAGGCACAAGAACGGTGCCGTCCTCTTCCACACATTCGTCAGGGCATGGAAATACACGGAACCCGATCCTCTGTACGGAAAGTACACCACAAAAGAATGGACGAGATACATCATCGAGTGTCAGCCGGATATTGAACCGGCTGATGCCTTTGTCTATCGGAATGAGTCATTCACCCTTTACTCGCGGGAAGAACTGGAGCGGCTGGTCGGGATTCTGCACGGAGAACTTTTCAACGGATTCCGTCCCGGTCTGTTCATACTCTGGGCATACCGTATGGAATGGAAGGAACTTCCCGCATGGGAATGGAACATGCTGAAAGCGGACACCCATCTCTCTTTCCTTGACATTTCTCCCGTCAGGATACAGACTGACCATAAAAGACATATAGTAACAATCTATAAAAAATCAGAGTAATATGGCACCATACAACACACCGCAGGCGATACGTCCGCTTGAGAAAACGATCTGTGATTTCGCCTATTCGAACGGCTACGATCCGATATCCGTTTTCAACGATTTCCTGCGTTATGTCATTCACGGGTTCTCTCCCGGCGCACCGCCCCTTATGGATTGGAAATAC
The DNA here is from genome assembly GCF_000614125.1 of Bacteroides rodentium JCM 16496. Taxonomy (GTDB): domain Bacteria; phylum Bacteroidota; class Bacteroidia; order Bacteroidales; family Bacteroidaceae; genus Bacteroides; species Bacteroides rodentium. The sequence continues at coordinate 73,758 of NZ_BAKJ01000011.1, read as the reverse complement.
AAACGGCAGCAGAACAGGCATTTTATGGAGATGCTTACCGGATGGATACGGCTCATGCAGCGGGAATTGCAATCCGGCGGATGGTTTGATGCGTTCGGTGACCTCTTCATGGCAATATCTTCCAAAATCGGTCGGCAGGTGAACGGACAGTTCTTTACCCCGCCGGATATCTGCGACCTGATGGTCTTATGTACCGATTCGGGGGAGACAGCGACAGGAAAACGTATCTGTGACCCGACATGCGGAAGCGGAAGGCTACTGCTGGCATATCATGTACGCCACCTAGGTAATTATCTGGTTGCAGAAGATGTCAACCGTACCTGTTGCCTGATGACCGTTTGCAACATGCTCGTACATGGCTGCATAGGTGAGGTCATCCACCATGACAGCCTCTTCCCCGAAAACTTCATGGACGGCTGGATGGTAAACCATACACTGACCCAGACGGGCATTCCTTCCATTCGCCGGATGAGCGAGGAGGAATATCGGACAAGCAGGAACATGTCCGTTGACCTGCTCAGAAAGCGGAAAGAGAAATTGCGCCAAATGCAGCCGGACAAGAAACAATCGCCATATAAACATGGCAGAATTTATAAACAATAAACCGAATGATGTATGAAACTGAATGTTAGCAATGAATTGAAATCCCGCCTGATGCATGCGGCGGAAAACGGGAGTGTGATAGCCAAAGACATCCTTTTGGAAGTAAAAAAGAACGTACCGGTGGAAGAGATCATACGCGGTACCTACAACTGCTTCTCCACCAAACGCAAACGGACGGAAGCCGGCACGTTCAAGAAAATCCGGATCGTGTTCACGGCATGCAACAAAGATTTGGGCCATCCCAATTTCCCGGACCGGAACAATCCGCAGGCACCCTGGTTTCCGGAGAACCGAACAGATCTGGAACCGTCTACGTTTGCCGAGCTGTTCAAAAACCTAGGACCGTACCAGCCCGATGAGATCAGCTATTTCTGTAGCGCCATTTCACTGGACAGTAAGGTCACGGTCAGGCTGCATGAAAGCATGAACGACTTCATGGAAGCCTATCTGGAAAGCAACTACAGCCCCATCGCCGACAGTGACACATCCAGCCTGCACAGTTCCTGTATGCGGTATGAGGACAAGGCACGCAACGCCGCTGACTTCTATACCAACTTCGCCGGCGCTAAAATCCTTGTGGCAAGGGACGAGAGCAACAACATACTCGGACGGGCTGTCGTATGGAACGAGGTAACCTTGTGGAAATCAATAAACACACCGATTGCCGCCTCCCTGCTGGACCGCATCTATTCCTCACACGCATTCGTCGCCGAACTGATCCGCAAGCAGGCGCAGGAGGCGGGCATCCTGTTGCGACGCAGATACAACGATTATACACATACAACAGATTTCACCGTACTGAATCCCATTGAGGGGCAGGAATGGGCGGTCGGAGACAATATACAGGTTTCATTGACGGTGAAAGTGCCCGCCTGCAGGTGGCACAAGAAAGGGGTGCCTTACCTCGACACGTTCTACAGCCTCCATCTAACGGACGGCAACCTGGAACTGAGAAATACGGAGGGCGACACGAGCATAGCCTCCTGCCGGAGCACGGAAGGGTGCGCAAACAGGAGAAAATATGTATGTCCCAAATGCGGAAAAATACATCCCTTTCCGGATATGGCATTCTGCAAGAATTGTCAGGACATGTTCTATATATTCACCGTATTCGGAAAAGTACTGAAAGGCACGTCGGTGGAATACAAGGGAAAGAAATATCCGTCCTTCCTCTTCAAGAAGGGACGTCCCGTACCGGAGTTCAGACGGTACCTGCAAATCGAAAAGTTGTTCATCTCCTAAAAAGTCAGTATCATGGAAAAATTAATGGCTCTTTACAACATCTCCTCCCCCTCCGGCAAGGAGGGGAAGATAGCCGGGTTCATCATCGGGGAACTCAGGCGGATGGGGATTCCTTTCCGGCAAGACCGGCACGGAAACATCTACGCGGTCAAAGGCAACCGGGAAAGCTACCCCTGTGTCGTGGCGCACATGGACGAGGTACACCGGCGCAAGACAGGCTCCTATGCGGCCCATCTTGTGGCGGACTCGATGATTGTCGGCTATGATCACAAGCGTAAACGGATGACTGGAATCGGCGCGGATGACAAGAACGGCATCTGGATCTGCCTGAAATGCCTGGAGGATTTCAAGGCGGTGAAATGCGCCTTCTTCGTACAGGAGGAGGTGGGATGCATAGGCAGCGGCCATGCCGATATGTCCTTCTTTTCCGACTGCCGTTTCGTGATTCAGTGTGACCGGAAAGGGAACGGGGATATGGTAACACAAATCAACGGAATGAAGCTCTGCTCCAATGACTTCATTTCAGCTATAGATTTCCGGAGGTACGGCTACAAGCCGGCACAGGGACTGGCTACGGATGTGGCGGCCTTGAAAAGGAACGGGCTGGAAGTATCCTGCGTCAATCTCTCCTGCGGATATTATGAACCTCATACGGACAACGAGTACACCATCCTGGCGGATCTTTGCAAGTGCTACCGGTTTGTCCGGCACATCATCTGTTGCCATAAGGAAACCAGCACGCATATACCGGAAACGGAAAGAAAACCCTTCCCCGGATATTATGAACTGTTCGGACCGGCCGGATATAGCGAAAAGGATTATATCCGTCTGTCAGAAGAGTACAGATCTGAATTTACTAAAACAAGCAAGACAAGCCATAAGAACAAATTGTGATTTATCAACTTTAAAAACAAAAAATATGGAAGCAACAGTCATGCCGGCCACTGCACCGGTACAGAAACAGCAGGGACTCAACCAGGTAGTCATCAACAAGGTACGGCGAATGATAGAAGGCAGGCAGGGGGATGTCATGGACACCATCAACCGTCTGCTCAGTGAGGGGCGGATCGCACAGGATTTCATCGCTCCCATCGGGGTAAGCCAACGTAGCAAGGAACGCCCCGTTATCTCCTTCAAAGCGGAAGGAAGGGTACAGATGGCAATGCCCGAAGGGAACTTCAACCTGCACGGCAACGCCATAAGCCAGATTTCGGAGAAGATGGGCATTCCCGCCAAATACCTGCGCGAGCTTTCCGCCGGAGATGCCTGGCAGAAACAGTTGTGCGCCACCATCCTGAACGAACATTCGGGATGGACCGAGCGCACACGGGTACTGATACGTGCGGTAGGCATGGAGGTCCGGGGCGTGTTGTCGGACTCCTACCGCCGGCTCAACTCGGTGGACATCCTGACCGCTTTCATCCGTGAGGCGGGAGGACAGGGGGCGGTCGTGTCCGACGCCTATATGAGCGACACGAAAGTATGGTGCGAAACGATCCTGCCCACTCCGATAGAGATACCCACCCGTAAGAACGGGACGGTCATCATCTTCGCAGGAGCACGCTTCTCCACATCCGACTATGGCAACGGCTCGGTGGACATGCGGTCGTTCCTGCTCAACGGGGCGTGCCTGAACGGGATGGTCCGGGAATCCGTCATGCGGCAGGTGCACCTTGGAGGCAGACTGCCGGATTCCCTGTCCCTTTCCCAAAAGACCTATGAACTGGACACGCAGACCACCGTATCGGCAGTTTCCGACCTGACCAAAGGGCTGTACAGCAAAGACACCATCATGCAGAAGGCCATCGAAATTCAAGGCGCATCGGAAATTGACGTGGATTTCGACAAGGAACTGAAGAATCTGGTGCAGAAAGGAGCCTTGTTGAAAAACGAAGGACGCGAGGTGGAAAAACTGCTGATGAACAACAATCCTGACGACGGAGTGACAGGCGGGGCCACGCTCTGGAAACTGACACAGGGAATCACCGCCTTTGCGAGGGAACAGCAGCCGGAACGCTGCCGGGAGCTGCACGAAATATCGGGGCAGCTGATGAACCGGGTAAAGGTAAATTAAGAGTGGCTAAGACTAAAGCCGTGAACGGCGATGGCAAGCGTCCGTTCACGGCTTTGCATAATTTCAATCTAGGTATATAGAACAGTTCAAACTCCTCTTTCCTTCTTCTCTCTATGCTTGGAATGACTTTTCCCCGATAACAGCGGAACGATATATATTCCCTGTAAATATCCCGATCGCCACTTTCCAGTTTTTGAATCAGTCTGCTTTTGGGTATCTTCCCGTCTCCAACCAGACGGTAACAGCCCACATTAAAGCCTAACAGACTTAAAAGAAGCGAGTCTTTTCCATATTTACGGAATACCTTCAGGCACCGTTCAAGGTCGCATCTCAAAAGCGAGTCCGCCTGTGCCTCGCTCAGGTTCTCGGTCAGCTTCTCATGGGGGAGCAGGCGGTGTCCGTAACCGATGTAAGGCATTTTCCCCCGGTGCCAGCCTTCCCACCGCTTGATGCAGGCTACTGCCTTATCCTTGTCAGACGGGGGATTTTCTGCCTTGCCATACAGAACAAGTGACAGAAAAATCATAATAACCGGTATTCTTTTCATGCGGCCTCCGTATTATTATTGTCTTCCTCCGCTTCCTTTCCATTGAAATCATACGTCAGCTGTTGCAAGTTTCCCCAGTTGTCCTCAAAATAGAGGTCAATGGTCTGCGCCTCCTTGTCGCTCTGCGAGGTATAGTAGAGCCGGAATTTCCATTCGTTCAACAGGTAACGGTCATTGGGCTTCAGTACCGTGCCGTCCTCCATCTTCAGACTGCCCTTTCCGTCAGGCTGGAAATACCTCAGTGTATAGACCGTTCCGGTAAAATTTCCAGACGGCTTGATTTCCAGACGGATTTCCACCGTCTCATCATCGGCTATCTCATCCGCCACCGGCATGGACTCCACCGTGAACGGGTATTCCTGCTGAATGTCCAGTTCATTGTCACAAGCGGCAAGACCAAGGAAGGAAACCGCCATGCAGCAGGCGGCCATCACCATATCAAGGATTCTTCTTTTCATGGGTATCTGTTCTTTTTAAGGTTAGAAAATGTATTTGATTCCGGCTCCATACTGGAAATGGCAGCGGCCGGATGCGCCACCCCACATGAAACGCTCACGCAGGCGTATCAGCAGGGCTATCCTGTCCGACAGGTATCCCTCCGCTTCCAGTGTCACCGCGCCTCCATAGATGAAGGACTCACACTTGCGCAAGGCGGCTCCGTCATCCAACAGGCGGTTTCCGTTGTTCACGGCCTCGTAGCCCAACAAGGCGGAAGCGCCGAGGTTCAGAAAGAAAGACTTGCCGGATGTGGAAAGGATTGTATGATAATAACCGCCTTCCCCTGTATACTGCGACAGTGGGACATACGTGTTCCGATAAGGGTTATTACGTTGTAGCATCTCACAGCCAAACACCCACTGGTTCCCCTTCTTTGTGTAAGTGGCAACAGCCAGCGAAAAGGCGTAGCCCGCATCATGGCGGTCTGCCCGGCTGTAAAAGCCGTCGGCCATTTCAGCGGTAAAGCGGACGGCTTTCATCCCCGGCAGCCGGCGCTGGGCTTCCGCCTGCCCCGTAAAGAGGGCAAGCAGGAGGATAATAAAGATGAAGTTTCTTTTCATGGCACTCATCTTACTTTCAGTTCATTGACAGTCCCGGCGCGTACCAGGTCTTCGTTCTCCACCTCAAACGACTGATGGCGGCCACCCTGTTTCTCGTACATCTCCACGACCAGCTTCTTGCCGTCGGGGATGGTGAACTTGGGCAGGGCGAACACCGTCCGCTCGTTCTTCTTCCCGTCCACACGGGTCACATAGTTGAAGGCACGCAGCGGATAGATGATCTGCTCCTGCATGGCGGTACGCTTCACGATTTTCTTGTCTACAATCTTGAAAGTTACGAAGTCCACATCGAAAGGCACGTGCGTGGCGTTCTTCACCTCGGTATGGAAATAGAGCAGCTCGCCATGTGCGTAAAGCCCCTTGAGCAGGTATTGAACCCCGAACCGCTTGCTGCCGATGTGCTTGACCTTGCGTTTGTCCTGCCTATACACGGATTTCATGATCAGCCGTACCAGACGGGGAGACTCCCCGGCGAGTTCCTGCAAGTAGATTTCCATCGCATTGTTCGGACGGTTAACCGACTCCCCGTCATGGATGAAGTCGCACATCTCCACGTTCAGCAGCAACGGCTCGTCGGCATACTTGACGTTGAATGTGTAAAAGTTGCCGTCCTCGGTTATCACGCTCATATTGGTTTCACTGCGGAAATGTTTCCGGGTCGCCTTCACACGGATGACGTTCTCCGCACCGTCTGCCTTGCCCGCTATCAGGTTGGGGGAACCCAAATCCACGTATCTTACGGGAGAGGGGAAAATTATATGTACGGTCTTGTCATACGTGATTTCCAGACCATGCGGGGGAATCATTTGGTTGAAGCCGATCTTGCGGCTCAATCCCTCGTAATAATCTCCGCTGCTTTGCTGCGCGTATGCAGCCACTGCGCCCATAATCAGGGCAAACATCATCAGAATCTTCTTCATGTGCGTTCTTGATTGGTTGGTGAATAAATGGTTGGTTTCTTTTCTCTTTTCATTTTTCGGGAGAGTGCAGCAACAGCCGGTGTCCGGCTTTCAGGGTGATTTTCACCGCACGCATTTTCTTTTCCACATATTGCGACACGCCCTGTATTACCCCCTTGCCCACGTCCGAGGCAATCTGCGCCCCGGCATCCGTCGAGATGTTGATGCTGCTCCCCATTGAGGTGCCCATACCCGCGGCTATCTCACGAGCTGCGTCATACTCCATCGAGTTCGGCACGAGGATTCCCTGCTGTCCGTCGGCATCATATACCTCCAGTTCCACAGGAAACAGCGTGCCTTTGTATTCCACCGTCTCTACAAGGATGTCCATCCGCTCCCCCTGGATGCGTGTACCGCCGGTCAATACCGTCCCTTGGGGAATGAGCCGGTCGTCCACCGCCATCGGCTCCAGCAACCGGATGCGTAACACCTGCCCGTCCGATACGGTCTGCGTACCATGTACACAGGCGGCGATGGTATTCCTGCCGGAAGGGAGTGTCCTGCCTATAGGGGTGTGGAAACCGGTATTCCTCTCTCCCGCAAATTCGGCGATGAAATCCTCATTGCCCATAGGTTGTGCAAGCGATGACACCACCTGATTCTGTACCTGTTTCACCGGGCGGACGGCTGTCCTGTCTTTCCGGGCGCTCCGGCCATTCACGGCAGCCGGGGCATCCGGCTGCTTCCCGTTGTACCGGGCGGCCAGCTCGTAAGACTTTTCCAGCAGTGCCATCTTTTCTTCCAGGGTCTGTCCTTCCGGCTGTCCTTCCGCCGTTCTCTTTTCTTTTTCCAGTTCCTCTATACGGCGGAGCAGATCGGCATCTTGTTGATTTTCATTCCGGGTATATACAGCACCTAGCGAGCGGTTCATATTCCGGTAGGCTTCCGCAGAGGAATGGACGGAGCCGGGGGATTTCCCCGTTTCCAGTTCCGGCGGAAGTTCCGTGTTGGCTTTTCCTGCGGTAAGGCCGGCAGTATCCTGACTGTCCTTGTTGAGCAGTTCGGACATCTCCTGGAAGGTTCCCCTGCGCCATTTTTCCTTTTTCGCCAGTGCTTCCTGCTCGTAGGCACTTACCTTGTCGCCCTCCATTTCCGAATCTTTCGGCGAGGGCATCTCCACGTTGAATCCCTTGCCCTTTTCCTTTTCCGCCTTCTCCTTTTCCGACGGGCTGAATACCAGCAGGAGGAATCCGGCGCACAGCAGGCAGAAGAACGGATAGACAATATACCTCGCGCGTCGGCGCTTCTCCTCGGGAGTCAGCGGCTTGTCACTCGACAGCCCCAGCCGTTCCCTGATTTTCTGAAAGTCCATTTTCATGTTTCTGGATGTTTGAATGAATGGTTGTTGTTTCCGGCCGTAACATGACGGGCCGGATATGCCCGGATTTCATGTCGCCCTTCCGTTCCCCCAAACGGGACACGGAAGAGACAACCGAGTACAGACAAGCTGCCGTGAACAGAAGCGAGACGACACTTGTCAAGACAATGCGCTGCTTTCCGGTCAGCCGGCGGCAGAACAGCCGGATACGGCTGTCCGCACGTTTTAAGACGGCAGGTTTCCTTCTCATCGTTCCACACTCCTTATATCCCTGTTCTCCAGTATGGTGAACTGCTCGATGATGAACCCGTTGGGATTGTCGTCCGAACGTCCCGTATTCTGGAGCGAACAGGAGGTGACAAGGCTCCGCTCGGTCACGTTGCTCTCACGGATGATCAGCTGCCGGGCATATGTATGCGCCTTGTAGGGATAGGCGGCAAAGTCGCACACCACGCTGTCCACGTGTACCACCTGGTTGATGTTGCCCGAAATCAGCCGGTTGTAATATCCCTTTTCGGCAAAGTCCACATAGTAGTGATAGGCGCTCTTGTCCGCCAGCTGCAGGGCACGGCCTATATTGTGCTCGATCGCGTCCTTCTGCGGGGAGAGCGAGAAGAACAGCTCGTGAAAGCGCCGGACGTGTTCCCGCGCCTCGGCGGGGCGGTTCTGTGAAAGATCCTGCGAGAGGGCGAGCATCAGCGACTTGCCCTTATCCAGCACATAGATCTTTTCCCGTTGCTTCTCGGCGAAACGGTACGAGCTCCACAACGCATAGCCGGTGACGAGCGCACAGCAGCCGGTAAAGACAGCCAGCATCAACCGGATACGCCTGAAGCTGCTCTCAATGTTGGTCAATGACTTGAATTCCATTTAGCGAATGATTGGTTTGAATGAATAAATAAATGTTTCCGGTATGACCGGGCGGCTCCTTCCGACAAGTCGCCCAACCCGGTAATCCAAGTTGCCCGACTCACGGAAACGGGTTGCCATAGAGCCTATTTGCCCCGCAGTCTTCCCCCGATATTCCCCAGTACGGCACCGCCCGCCCCGGCAGCGAAACCGCCCGCTTTCGTGGCCGTGCGGTTCAGGTTACGGCTGAAGTTTCCGGCTCCGCCCGCCTGTACGATCCAGCCCGCTACCGTCGGGACGGTGAAGTACCCGATAATCCCTATCAGCATGAATATGATATAGACGCTATTTGAGTTGTCTATCGAGTAGTCGGGGTTGTTCTGTAATTCCAGAATGTCATTTTGGAGCATCAGCACCTGGAGCTTGGCGAGCAGGGTGCTGAACAGGTCGCTGACCGGAAGCCAGAGATAAACGGATATGTACCTCGTAAACCACTGCCCGAGCGTGGACTGGAAACCGTCCCATACGCTGAAGGCGAACGCCACCGGTCCCAGTATGGAGAGCACGACAAGGAAAAAGGTCCTCACGGTGTCTATCAGCAGCGATGCCGCCGCGAATATCAGTTCCAGCAGGCTGCGGAAGGCGTCACGGATTTTCTTCTCCAGATTGTACATCCCCACCTCCACGTACATGCCCAGGCGGGAGGCGGTGTCCACCGTTGACCAGCCCAGCTCGTCCAGCTGACGGTCGAATTCCTCGTCGCTCACCAGGTAGGCGGTTTCGGGATTGCGCAACATGGCCTCCCTTTCCAGTTCCTCCTTCTGCGCCCTGTACTGTTCCATATCCAGCGTCTGCCCCTCAAGCATCTTGTGCGCACCCTGTACTATCGGGCTGAGCACGGTGTTCAGCGTGCCGAGCACCAGCGTGGGGAAAAGCAGGATGCAGATGCCGATGGCGAAGGGACGCAGCAGGGGATAGACATCTATCGGTTCGGCACGGGCCATCGACTGCCACACGCGGACGGCGACATAGAACAGGGCACCCAGCCCGGCAAGTCCCTTTCCCACGTCCATCATGTCCTTGCAGAGGGGCAGCATATCGTCATACAGGGTCGCCAGTATGGTATGCAGGTTGGCAAAATCTATCGACAACGGCATCATGGCTACCAGTATTTGGAGGTTTCATTCCCGTAAAGCCGCATCACCCGGTCCAGGTCGTTCTTCTTTCTGGCACGGAGATAGCTCACGGCGATGTTCTTGTTCGTGTAGTAGCTTACCAGGTTGCGGTAGCGGCGCATCTCATAGTAGCAGTGGTCCACCACGTCCATGCGGTCCTTGTCGGTCATGGAGAGCGTGCTCACGTTGATGACCTGCCTGAGATCCTGCAGCACGCCGTTGCTCTCCTCCAGCAGGCGGGTGTAGCCGAAGGCGATGGCGTCCAGCTCGCGGGGCGAGAAGTTCCCGTCGTTCATCATCTTGCCGAAGTTCGTTACATAGATGTCGGACACGTCGCCCACCATCAGGATGATGTCACGCACCTTGCGGGCGTCCTGTATCAGGTCGTTCACCGCCTTTAACTGGTCGTAATACTTCTTGGCCTGCTCGTAAATCTTCACCGTCTCCGCAAAGCTGTCGGCCGTATTGACCGCCGTTTTCGAGGTATGGGCGATGTTGTCAGACATGTTGATGATGCTTTGGGCAAGGTTGCCGGGATCGGTCACCACCCACTGGGCATTGGCGCCGGTGCCGCACAGGGCGAGTACCGTTCCGATCAGGAGTGACTTCGCTTTCATGGGCGTTCCTCCTTCCGCACATAGTCACCGTTCGGGGAGAAGGTCAGCACGTCGGCGGCCTCGTTGTAGGAGATGTCGATGCGGTGCCCCGTGTTGATGAACAGGTTCCCGTTCTCCTCAACCAGCAGGTAGGTCTGAGGCCTGAGACGGCGCATCTTTCCGCTGCGGGCGAACACCGTCACCTTGTAGGCTTCCCCTTCCTTATATACCAGCACGTCCGGCTTGCCTTCCACGCTGCTCCACGAGCCGCAGAGCTTGTCACGGTCGGTGCCGCTCTCCGAGCAGCCTTGCAATACCATGGCGGCCATACCGATCAGGCACACCGCCAGTCTCATAAGGGATTTGTTTCTCATTGTTCTCTTTTTGGGGTTGATACTTGTCTTTGTTCCTCTCGTTTTCTCTCTGCCATCCGGCGGATGGCAAGTTCCAGGTTGCCGTCCAGCACCTCGGCAAGCCGTTGCACTTCCAGCTTCTCGGACTCTTCCGTCGTGAACGTGAAATACTCTTCCGCACTCACTTCCGTAGCATAGACCGCCGAACGGGTGCCACCAAGCCCTATCCAGACTTCACGGTAAAAACGTCCGGGATGGTTCGCCTGGTTGATGGAGAGTATCTGGCTTTTCTCTTTCTCCGTCAGGCCGAGCAGCCGCTGGATATGCTCGAACTTGTTCATATATTTCCGCTGGTCCAGAAGAATCTTGCAGTCGGAGTTGTTGATGATGGCCTCCTTCACAATCGGGGAGCTGATGATGTCGTCCACCTCCTGGGTCACCACTACGGCCTCACCGAAATATTTACGGACGGTCTTGAACAAATATTGGATATAGCCGCTCATGTTGGCGGACATAAGGGCTTTCCAACATTCCTCTATCAATATTACCTTGCGGATTCCTTTCAGACGGCGCATCTTGGCGATGAAGGTCTCCATGATGATCAGCGTCACCACAGGCAGCAACACCTTGTTGCCGCTGATGTTGTCCAGCTCGAACACGATGAACCGCCTGTTTGTCAGGTCCAGTTCCTTGTCGGAGTTCAGCAGGAAGTCGTAGTCGCCCCCCTTATAGAAAGGCTCCAGCACGTTCAGGAAGCCGTCGATGTCGAAATCCTTCTCGCGTACCTTCTTTTCCGCTATCATCCGGCGGTAGTCACCGTCAACGAACTCGTAGAAGCCGTTGAAGTCCGGCCTTGCCTCCCGATTCCCGGTAATTTTACGGATATAGGCGTTCACCGCTCCCGAGAGCGCCACCTCTTCCGAACGTTTCGGTGCCTCGTCCTCCCGTTTCCACAAGGTCAGTATCAGAGTCTTGATGCTCTCGCGCTTTTCCACATCGAACTGTCCGGAATCGGTGTAGAACGGGTTGAAGGATATCGGATTGTCCTCCTCATACGTGATGTAGATGCCATCCCCGCCACGTGTGCGCTCGTGGATCATCCGGCACAATCCCTGATAGCTGTTGCCCGTGTCCACCAGCAGGATATGCGCTCCCTGCTCGTAATAGTTACGCACCAGATGGTTGGTGAAAAAGGACTTGCCGCTGCCGCTTGGTCCCAGGATAAATTTATTGCGATTGGTGATGATGCCGCGCTTCATCGGAAGGTCGGAAATGTCCACGTGCACCGGAATGCCGTTCTGCCGGTCCGCCATGCGGATGCCGAACGGACTGGGCGAACTTCTGTAATTGGTCTCCCCGGCAAAGAGGCAGACCGCCTGCTCCAGGAACGTGTAGAATGACTCTTCGGCAGGAAAGTCGCCCGCATTGCCCGGAATACCCGCCCAGTAAAGCACCGGGGTGTCGACGGTGTTGTACCGGGGAGTGCATTCCATCATGGCAAGCTGGCTGCCCGTGTCGTTCCTGATACGGCGGAACTCCTCCGCATCCTCCGCCCAGGCAATGACATTGCAGTGGCATCTGACGGGAAGCACTCCCTTGGTATGCGCCTCGTCCAGATACATCTCCGTCCATTCCTGGTTCACGGCATTGCTCCGGCTGTACCGTGACAGAGAGAGCATGTTGCGCGAGTTCTTCTCCATCATCTGCAGGATTTCCTGCGCGTTGTCGATGAACACGTACTGCGAGTAGATGTGGTTGCAGGAGAGTAGCAGCCCCACGGGTGCGGCGAAGGAAAGACGGCAGTCACTCCTGTCGGTGGACATACGCTCGTAGCGCATGTCGGTGGAGAGCTTGCCCGGCAGGTCTTCCGTATCCGAAAGTGTGTGCAGGCAGAGCCGCTTGTCCCCGATACGCATCCGTCCGGGCTTGAGGCAGATGTCCTGCAGCACGGCGGTTTCGTCCTCCATCGAGAGGGAGAGGTATTTCTCCACCAGCCCGGGACGTTCCTTCGTGCCGGTAATCTCCTCCGTTTCCAGGCGGCGCAGCCGGATATGGCCGGAGTCGTTCACGATATGCTCGAACTGCTCCACCGCTTCCAGGAAACGGGCCGCCATGTCCTTGTCGGTAATCTCCCTGGGCAGCAGGAATCCCCGGCAGAGGGTGCTGAAGTCGCTTTGCCGGCGGTTGCGCTCACGGGTGGTCTTTGTCAGATACAGGAAACAGCGGTGGTTCAGGTACGGCCTTTCGTTGAAGTGCCGCTCATAGCTGCGCGAGAGGAAGCTCTGTTCCTCCCCGCCGTTTTGGGGACGGTAGCTCTCCTTGGTGAACCAGTCCTGCTTGCAGACGATGCTGTGTTCGGGCAGTACCCTGGCGGCTTTTATCCAGGTGGAGTGCATGGCCTCATACTCTTCCGCCGTCACCGTGTACAGCTCGGGAAGCTCCACCTCGAAGGCCACGGTCAGGTCGGCATCCTTGCTCACGATGCAGCCGTTCTCCACCGAGAGCAGGGGGAACTTGCGTTCCAGCGTTTCCGCTTTCAATACATTTCTCATGATTGTCGTTTTTTTCTTTTTGCAAATAATCTGAAAACTCTCTTGCGGTGGATCAGGTAGCGCGGATGGCGTTTCTCCGCCAGCAGCTTCATAAGACCGTGTTCGCCGTAGCGGGCGTTCAGCCGGAACACCGCCCATGCCAGCAGACCGCCGGATACGGTCCCGAAAGGGATGCATATCCATTGGTCCACGCCTGCCAGGTAGAGGATGACCACCGCCAGAAGCACCGTCACCATACCGCCCGCAAAGACGAACAGGTATTGTGACTTGAGCCCCTTGAACTCGACGGGATTGCCCGCCCCCTTATTTACAGGATACTCCATACCGCTTAGAGGAAGAAGGAACGCAGGATGGTGGCGGCTACAATCAGAAAGATGCAGGCAAAGAACCAGCTGGCGGCGGTTTTCGAGGTGTCGGGATCACCGCTGGAGAACTTGCCGTAGGTCTTGATGCCGCCCACCAGGCCGAGCACCGCACCGATGGCATAGCACAGTTTGGTGGCGGGATCGAAATACGAGGTCATGAGGCTGGTCGCCTCGTTGATACCGGCAAGGCCCTGGCCTTGGCCCTGCGCGAAAGCACTGGCGGCAATCGCCGCGCACATCACTGAAAAAAGGATTCTTTTCTTCATTGTCGAATCGTTTGGGTAAGACATAAATTTGAATTCGACGGCGAAGATAAAAGGGAATAATACGCTGTGATTCAGAGGTGTCATCATATGTCACCAGATGTCATCAAATGTCATCCATCGTACGGCTTTATGTAAAGTGAATGGAGAAGGATATGGGCGGCAAAGCCGGTCAAATTCAGGATACCCCCGTTGCACATGATAAAAAAATCCCGTACACTTCAACGCGTACAGGATTTTCCGGACATGATATTGCCTTTTCAGACCAGCTTCCTCCAGTCTGCGACAGGTTTGGAAACGTTCCTCTCTTTTTTTAAAGGCAGAGCATTCCCTTCCTCATCCACATACTTTTCCATCAGCTCCTCTATCAGTTTCTTGTTCTCCATCTGGGAGGAGAACAACTCGAACATGTCCGTTTCCTGGATGGCACGCAGTGTCATGGCGGCCCGGTATGATTTGTTCTCATCTGAACCGGCACCATCCAAATTGAACAGCACGTCACCTACATTGAGCAAGTCGGCGGGAGTAACTGCCGGAACAATGGCTTCCGTCTCGGGAGAACGGCTGTCCAGTTTTTCCTGTTCGTCTTTCAGCATTCTCATCTCCTCCAAAGGCAGTTTGCATTCCACTTCATCTTCCGGAATATCCTCATCCTTGCCGATAAGGTCGCTTCCCATTTCCAATTGCTGGCTCATGTAAGGGGCAACGGTCTTTCCTGCATTCTCATCCAGATAGACAAAACGAGTGGCACCCATCACATCTGCCGCATTTTCCGGATTCCGGTGGTGGTCCTTCTCCATTTCCGGTTTCTTACGGGGAGTATAAAGCAGGTCACATATCTTACCTATTCTCTTCTTCTGCTCCCATACCTTATATAATAGATAAGCGGTACAGCCGAGCCGTATCGATAAATAAACTATTTCTTCCATTCTATCGGTTTTTGTGTAGCTTCCTGGTTATATATCTCGTTGATGATGTCCTGATACCTTTCCAGATGGTCTGACAGGACACTGTTTAAAAACATCGGGACGGACATATCCGGAGCAATGACCGGCAATACTTTGGCAACAGTCCTGTATAATGTATCGTTAACATAGGTCTGCCTTCTTGTACCCGCCAGCTTTGCTTCCAGAAAACGTAGCCGGTATTCATTGGTACCGGTTACTTCATCCGGAAATTTCCTCGTTTGCTTTTTAGAAGGACTGACAGAAGCCTTTTTATCTTGCGTCTCCCGGAAAGGGACGGCCTCTTTTTCCAAAGCCCCAGCCGGTGGAACTGTTTCCTCCAATGCCGTGACATCCCCTGCCATCATGCGCTTCAAGGCATCCTCGTCCACCCGGTAATCCATTCTTCTCTTGGTAGTCATAATATTATCTATTTAAGTTTCAGTATGGTTTCCATCTCCGATACTAGCAAGTCCAGGTTGCTGCCTTTCAGTGCGGAGGAAGATGGAGGGAACAAGGTGCTGCGGAACAGAGGCCCCTTCATCCCGGAATCTTTGTTGTAGCGTTCCGCACTGGGAATGACGGTCTCCAGCACCGGTAGTTTCAGAGAGCGGAAAATTTCGGTATAGCCGTTATACAGGCCTTTGGACACCCGTTTGTCCATCCGGTTCCAGAACATATGGATGCCACGCAAGGGTACGTCCGCATGCCGGTGCATGTATTCCCTGATGGCAAGGACAAAAGACATGCTGCTCCGCATTACCATCCTTTCCTGTGTAATCGGAGTGAATACATAGTCCATATTGATCACGGATTGGAAGACACCGGGCACATTCACGGTACCGGGGAGGTCAAAAAGGACAAGGTCATAATCCAGCTCCGACTTTTCGAGAAAGAGGCCGGCCGTCTCCCTGGCTTCCTCCGGGGTGGAGTTCAGGATGCTGTAGGCTTTCCTGCCGCTTGTTCCGAACTGTTCCACCAGCAAGTTTTGCAGATGCACGTTCTTTTCAATGTTCCCCACTTCCCAGTCCCGCATGGCACTGATGCTGTGCTGTGGATAATCACAATCCACCACAAGTACGTTATATCCGTTCAGGTAATGGAAATAACTGGCGAGCAACACGGTGAACGTGGATTTTCCCACACCGCCTTTCTGGTTGCTCAAAGCGACAAATAAAGGTTCTCTCTTCATAGGCTTGAATTTAGAGTGTATAACTTGTTTCATATCTGTCTGGATTTTTTCGTTTCATCACACGGCAATGCATCCGTTGGTATATGGCAATGACACATTGCTTGCCTGTTTGCATGAATACATTGCATACCATATTGCATCAGTGTAATGCCGGTTGCCGGAGGGTGTTGCCGTATAAGGTGCATTGCATTCATGTAATATGGAGCTCAATGTACCCCATACTGCATTGCACGGATGCAATGTGTTCCGTCATGCAGGACTGCCATGCGGCATATATGGCATTGCGCATACATGGATGATACCGCATTCGCGTCATGCACCACCTGTGGCAGGCAAGCAATACATCTTACAGGACAATGTTCCAATGTATGCCCTCATGCACTGTGCCAAAAGTAGCGGCTATTCTTGAAACTTCCGCCAACATTTCCCCTACCTGACATCAGATGTCGTCAGATGTCATCAAATGTCATATCAAACGCTGTTTACCAATCGGTTATCACTGTCTAATTTTGCAAAATCGGAATCAGACAATGGAAAGGAACTGACTTCGCCGGACCACAGCACACCGTGAACGTCGCGCGGCAATCCGACCATAGGAGGATTCTCTGTTCAAGCGAACAGAGCAAGTTGTGTCCTTGTCCGACAAAAAGTCTTTTGTCCGACAAGAACCAACTTGCCCGCCCAGAGGGGCGGGGGAATCCGCTCCAAAGTCGCGGATTCCGGAAGAGAAAAAAAGTACAAACCAAAAATCTCATGTGTATGGAGAGAACAACAGGGACAAGGACGGGCAGAAAGCCCAAAAGTGATCCGGCGGACCGCAAGTACAGTTTCCGCCTGAACGCCGAGGAGAACACAAGATTTGAAAAGTTGCTGGCGGATTCGGGAGTCGGCAACCTCACGCTGTTCATCAAGAAATCCATCTTCTCGGGACAGATAAAGGTCGTGAAAATAGACAAGGCGACGATGGACTATTACATCAGGCTGACAGAATTCCACAAACAGTTCCAGGCTGTCGGCAATAACTACAACCAGGTGTACGTGCCTTGAAGAACAATTTCGGGGAGAAACGGGCGAGGGCATTGCTCTATAAACTGGAAAGGTTGAGCCTCGAGCTGATGCTCGTCTGTAAAAAGGTCATGGCGCTAACCCAGGAATACGAGCGGAAATGGTTGCAAAAATAAGTCATGGCATGAGTCTTTACGGGGTGCTTGCCTATAACTACGACAAGGTAGCGGCTGGTACGGCTGAGATCCTTTCCGGCAGCCGTATGATCTCCGACCGGCTGGGGTTGCCGAGCGGGGACATACGCATGGCATTGCTCTCTTTCGAGAACTACCTGCTGGCAAACCGCAACACGGAGAAGCCCGTCCTGCACATCTCCCTCTCACCGGCACCGGAAGACCAGCTGACTGACGGGCGGCTGGCAGAACTGGCGGAGCGTTATATGCGGAAGATGGGGTATGGGAACCAGCCTTACATCACCTACAAACATGCCGATACACACAATACCCACATCCATATCGTCAGTGTATGTGTGGATGAACAGGGGAAAAAGATCAGCGATGCCTACGAGCACCGGCGTTCCATGACCGCCTGCCGGGAACTGGAAGCGGATTTCGGCCTGCGGAACGGAGCGGATGTGGAAAGGCGGAATCCGAAAGCGGAACTAAGGAAGGTGGACGCTCCTTGGGAGATGTCCGCCATCAGGTAGGCAATACCCTTAAGGCCGTGCTGGAAAGCTACCGTTTCCAGACCTTCGGGGAATATAGCGCGCTACTGTCCACGCTCAACATCGAGGCGAAACAGGTCAGGGGAGAATACAATGGTGTATCATACACCGGCATTGTCTATTCGGCCACGGATGATACCGGCAGGGTGGTCAGTCCGCCGTTCAAGAGTTCCCGATTTGGGAAACGCTTCGGAAATGAACAGTTGGAAAAGCGGATGCTGATGAACCTGAAAGCCTCAAGGAAGGGAAACGGGCACCGTCCATACAGGGGGACATCGCCCGTGCCTTGCGGCTGGCGGATTCACGGAAACGGTTTGTGGAACTGCTCGGGCAAAACCGTATCGATGTGGTCTTCCGTGAGAATGAGCGGGGACGTATCTACGGTGTCACCTTCATTGACCACAACCGCCGGGAGGTGTTCAACGGCTCACGCATGGGCAAGGAGTTTTCCGCAAATGCGTTCAACGACTATTTCAAATGGTTGGAGGGCATATCCGCAAATGAACGGGACGGACATACCGCCGCGGAGCTCTGGCGGCATCATCGTTACAAGGACGGACAGGAAAGTGCGCTCGAACTGGCAGCGGGTATCCTTTCCATGGAAACCAATCTGCGGGATTACGAGGAGGAGGCTTTCGCACGCCGCATGAAGAAAAAGAAGAAAGCCGGGCGTAAGTCACGTGGCATTTAGACAAAACAAGTATCAACCCGTTTATCCACAATTTTTATGCAACAGGAAGACGATTTGAGGCTCTCGCCAAGATAATGGAGTTCGGCAGGGCCGTGAGTATTTTTCTTTTGGTGGTACACGTTTATGTGTACTGCTATCCAAGTATCACCGCATGGCATCTGAACCTTGAGGTGATAGACCGGATTCTGGTAAACTTCAACAACACGACCGGTGTTTTCAACTGTATCCTCTGGACCAAGCTGCTGGCGGTGCTTTTGCTGGCCACCTCCTGTCTGGGCACGCATGGGATCAAAGGGGAAAAAATCACCTGGCACAAGATCTATACGGCCCTGGTGGCTGGAAGCGTGCTGTTTTTTCTGAACTGGTGGCTGCTTGAGCTATCTTTGCCACACACGGTGGGCTCCATATTGTATATCTGCACGCTTACCGCGGGTTATCTTGGCCTGTTGATGGCGGGTCTGTGGATGAGCCGGCTCCATAAGCACAACCTCATGGAGGACGTCTTCAACATGGAGAACGAGAGTTTCATGCAGGAAACCCGTCTGATCGAGAACGAGTATTCGGTGAATCTCCCTACAAGATTTTATTATAACAGGCGGTGGCATAATGGATTTGCCAACATAGTCAATATTTTTCGAGCCTGCATGGTTATCGGGACGCCGGGCAGCGGCAAGTCCTACGCGATAGTCAACAGCTACATCCGCCAGCTTATCGCCAAGGGCTTCGCGATCTACATCTACGATTACAAGTTTGACGACCTGTCCACCATCGCCTATAACTCGTTATTGAAGAATATGGACAAATACGAGGTCAAGCCCCGGTTCTATGTCATCAATTTCGATGATCCACGCAGGTCGCACCGTTGCAATCCCATCAATCCGGAATTCATGACGGACATATCCGACGCGTATGAGGCGAGCTATACGATAATGCTCAACCTCAACCGCACCTGGATCGAAAAACAGGGGGACTTCTTCGTGGAGTCCCCCATCATTCTGCTCGCGGCAATAATCTGGTATTTAAAGATTTACAAGAACGGCATTTACTGTACGTTTCCCCACGCGGTGGAACTGCTCAACAAGCCCTACTCGGATCTGTTCACCATCCTGACCTCTTATCCGGAGCTGGAAAACTATCTTTCCCCCTTCATGGACGCATGGAAAGGAAATGCCCAGGACCAGCTCCAGGGCCAGATAGCCTCGGCAAAAATACCCCTTACGCGCATGATCTCCCCACAACTCTACTGGGTGATGACCGGTAATGATTTCTCATTGGATATCAACAATCCGAAAGAACCCAAACTGCTCTGTGTGGGCAACAATCCGGACAGGCAGAACATTTATTCGGCAGCGCTCGGATTATACAATTCCCGTATCGTCAAGCTTATCAACAAGAAAAGACAGCTTAAATGCGCCGTCATCATCGACGAGCTTCCCACCATCTATTTCCGTGGGCTTGACAACCTAATCGCGACGGCGAGAAGCAACAAGGTGGGCGTGCTTCTGGGTTTTCAGGATTTCAGCCAGCTGACACGCGATTACGGTGAAAAGGAATCCAAGGTCATCCAGAACACGGTGGGGAATATTTTCAGCGGACAGGTAGTCGGGGAAACCGCAAAAACGCTTTCAGAGCGCTTCGGCAAAGTGCTCCAACAGCGTCAGTCCGTTTCCATCAACCGTCAGGACGTATCCACCTCCATCAACACACAGCTTGACTCGCTTATTCCGGCATCCAAGATTGCCAACCTCTCGC
Source organism: Bacteroides rodentium JCM 16496 (assembly GCF_000614125.1). Lineage (GTDB taxonomy): Bacteria > Bacteroidota > Bacteroidia > Bacteroidales > Bacteroidaceae > Bacteroides > Bacteroides rodentium. Next base: position 53,496 of record NZ_BAKJ01000011.1, on the reverse strand, counting down.
AAGGCACGTTTGTCGGAGCTGTGGCGGATAATTTCGATGAGAGGATAGAACAGAAAATATTTCATGCCGAAATCGTCGTAGACCATGCCAGGATCAGCGCGGAAGAAAAGGCTTATCAGAGAGTCCCGGTCATCAACGACTTCAAGGACAGGAACGGTAACGACATCATGATGCAACAGATACAACGCAATTACGACCAGATCAAGGCGGACGCACAGGCTATTATCAATGAGGAGATGCGGCGCATCAAAAATGACCCGGAACTCCGTAAACGACTGGGTCTGGAAAGCGAAAAAGGAAAGGAACCCGACAAATCATGACAAGTGCATGGGTAATTGAAGAAATTCGAATTCTGTAAATCCCAAAGTAGGATGAATCTCTGAAATATTTTGTATCCTCGCCATATCTTAGTTTGGATATTCCCCCCCCGTTTTGGCTGTCAAACCTTATTTGCGGGGGAATATCGAAAGATACAAAAAAACAACTAATTCACAATACTGTAAGTATGAATCAGTTGACTAATTTTATAGGATTTACTGAATGTCCCTTGCCGAATGTAAGGTAAAAGCACGACAAGGATTGCATTTATCTGGCAGGAGTAGGAGATGGAGGTAGCGCGGAATATGCCGATGGACTTTTCCGGTATAATCTGGTGGACGAGACGGTACTTTATCCGCTACCCCTTTCTTATGGTGGCGGAATCCCCCCTGACGGAAGAATTCCAGCCTGCCCGCTGGAAACTTCCTGGCCGCAAAACTTTCTCCAACGGAATCTGCCGGCTTATATATGAACGAAACATATGAAAATTCTATCTCAATCCATACATTTCCATTTTCTTGTATAGTGTCGGACGGCTCATCCCCAGCATTTTTGCCGCACGGCTGATCTTACCTCCACATTCTTCCAGGATCTTCCTTATTCGTTCTTTCTCTTCCGCTTCTTCCATCAAGCCTTTCTTGCATTTTCCACCTGTTTTACAAACGGCCGCCTCAAGACCCAAATCTCTGTGGGTTAACGAGGGGGATTCCGCCAGCAATACGGCACGCCTTACCCGGTTACCGAGTTCACGTACATTGCCCGGCCATGAGTGGGAAAGCATGGAGATTCTGGCTTGTTCGGTAAAACCGGAGGTTTCCACACGTATCTCTTCTGAATGTCGCTTACGGAAGAAATCCGCCAACGGCAATATATCCTCCGGACATTCGGAGAGGGAGGGCTGGCATATCTCAAACTCGGCGAGACGGTAGTACAGATCCTCCCGGAAACGCCCCTCCCGTATGGCACGCTCCATATCCTCGTTGGTGGCCGACAATATCCGTACATCGGCTTCAAGTTCTTTGCGGCTGCCCACCGGACAATACACTCTTTCCTGCAATACCCTGAGTAGCAGTGTCTGCATTTCAGGAGGCATGTTTCCGATCTCGTCAAGAAAGAGCGTACCGCCCCGGGCCGCCTCAAAATAGCCGGCGGTATCCTTTTTCGCGTCGGTAAACGCCCCCTGCACGTGACCGAAAAACTCCGATGCGGCGAGTTCCCCCCGGATACAACCGCAGTTCACCGCCACAAAAGGCTTGTCCTTACGTCCGCTATGCCGTTGGATCAGCTGCGCGACAGATTCTTTTCCGCTACCATTCGGTCCAAGGATCATGACGGAACAATCCAGGGGAGCCACACGACAAGCTATCCGTTCGGTCTCCCGGACCGCCACGCTAAACCTTTTCATGAATGATTTCCTCGGGGGAACGGAAACTGGCAGGCCGACCAATCCCCGTAACAGTTCCATCAGTTGTTCCTCATGGACAGGCTTGGGCAAGTAGTCTTTCGCACCCAATTTGACGGCACGCACCGCATCCGCAATGGAGGCATATTCGGTCATCACCACAAAAGGGATGTGTAACCCTTGGGACACGCTCCATTCCAGCAGGCTGATGCCATCCCCTTCGGGGAGGCGGACATCCGTCAGCACCAGCGCCACGTCGTTCCCTTTGATTTTTCGGCGTGCCGAAGGCTCGTCCGTGGCCGTCAATACTCCATAACCGGCTTTCAGCAGCCATTTCTCAAGAATATCGCAGAGGATCAGGTTATCCTCCACGACCAGTAAGGTCTTTTTCATTCCCGTCATCCCTTTTCTCTAATTCATTATTCACCTCATCCATCAGTGTCCGTATCTGCTCCATAACCCTCAAGGTGTGCCCTCTGACCGTCTCGTCGCCTGCGGCCTTGTCATGCAGGATTTTCCGGTAGTCCGACAACACGTCACCGGCTCCCAGCAATTCCCAGACCGGAGCCATCCGGTGCACGGTCCTCCGCATGGCCTCACGGTCCATCCCCTCCATTGCCCCTTCCAGTTCGGCCAGATCCTTTTCCGACTCTTTCATGACAAGCCCGAACATATGCCGGCGGTCGTCCGTACTTTCCATCAGACGGGAATAATCAAACGGGGACGCACCGGCAGCTCTGCCTGCCATTACGGAGGAAAGAAAGGCCAGCAGTCCTTTTGAGGAGAAAGGCTTGTGTATGCAACCGCAAAAACCGGACCTCGCATAGACACCCGAGTCGCCGTCACCCCGTGCCGTCATGACGGCGACAGGGATGGTACGGGAATTTCCGATATCCGAACCGCGCAGCAATTTCAACAGGCCGAAACCGTCGGTCACGGGCATCTGTATGTCTGTCAACACCAGATCGTAATCCAGACGGTCGAGCGCGAGAACCGCCTCTTTTACGCTCTGGCAGGTCGTGCATTCCACGCCGTGGCGTCCGAGCATGTCTTCCGTTATTCTCAAAAGGATGCTGTCATCATCCACTACCAGCACACGCTTGGGAAGTACCATGGCGGACTGTACCTGGAACTCCTCCGTTTCCGGATCCTCCGTTGTTTCCGGAAGAGGAAACGTCAGGCGGAATATCGTGCCCTTGCCCGGCCGGCTCTCCACGTCTATGTTTCCGTCCAGCACCTTCACAAGGCCTTTCGTGATAAAGAGCCCCAGACCGAACCCTTCAGAGTTTATCTCCTGCGCCGCACGCTCGAACGGACGGAAGACACGCTCCAGTGTCTCCCTGTCCATGCCGATACCGGTATCGCCTACCTCCACATGCAACCTGCCTTCCGCATATCCGGTATGGAAACGGACCGTACCGGACGGGGTGAACTTGATGGCGTTTGTCAGCAGATTGTCCAGTATCTGTTCCAGCTTGTCGGCATCTCCTCTCACCGTGATATTGTTGACAATCTCATGACACCTCTCGAACAGCAGGGCCTGGCCGGCCGCTTTCCGGGCGTATTCCTCCGATATGTTGTCTAGCAGGCTGCCCAAACGGAAAGGGATCTCATTACGGGTATCCCTGGTCTCATTGATCCTATAGACATCCATCAGGTTGTTCACCAGATTCAGTATATGGCGGCAGGAATGGCGGATGTTCTCCAGATAGCCTTCCCGTTTTTTCTTCTCACGGGTTTCCGAGGCCAGCTCCACACAGTTGCTGATATTGCCCAATGGTCCCCGTATATCGTGCGAGATGGTCAGGATGATCTGTTTACGCATACCGAGCAGTTCCTCGTTCTCACGGTTTATCCTTTGGAGCTGTGCCCGCCCTTCCCTTTCTTTCCTGATGTCATGCCGTATGATCAGGAACGAGATGAATAGCAAGGAGGAAGCGGAGACGATTACCAAGACAAACAGCTTGAAAGAAAAATCTCCGGCTTCCGTGATTTTTTCCTCACGACTGATGAACGCCGCCTGCGCTTGCCCGTCAAGATGGGTGACGAGCACGTGCAGTTTCTGGTTCAATGTCCTGTTCTGCCTGCGCAGGCTGTCCGCATATGCATTTATTCGGCGGTTACGTTCCTCCTGCATGGCAACCAGCCTGTCATTCAATTCCCGTAGCCCTTCCGACGGTTCGAGGACCTGTACACTCTTTTTCCCCCCGAGCCAGCCAGCGACACCTGTCTTCCTCCGGGTGACCGTCCGGATGCGGACCGCTTCCCTGGCAACGACTGGCAGACGGTTTGCGAGCAGGCTGTCTGCCTCCTCCAGCTGGGCGATGGCTTTCATGATGTGGGACAGATGCTCTTCCTTGGCCTCCAGTAAATGACATAAAGAATCGATCTGTCCGGGCAGGACAAACATGCCACAACTCGATTTCAATGTTTGCAGCAGGCTGTCCGTATGCAGGCGCTTTCCATGGTAGTCACGGAAGTCGGCATCCTCCCAGACAATGACGGACTCCCCGTCGGTGGCAAGTTCGGTGATATGGCGATGGGCCGTACTGATATCATGCCAAATCCGGCGTATCTCCGCTGTCTCCGATCTTATCGTACGCATACGGTCACGTTCGTATAACAGGATGGAAACCATGCCGCAAACGGCCACGACCAATATCATGTATCCTAGAAGTACCTTATACTGCAATGAGATATTCCCTGTTTCCATAAAAAATCAATGGATAGATAAAATATAGAAAAAGCCCCTGTCTCCTCCGGTGACCGGGTTCAGACAGGGGCTTCCGTATCGGGATGAATGAAAGGCTAATCTTACACCGGTTCTGTCAATCGGTTCCACCCGTATGCTGGCGGTTCCAAGACCGGGTTATGACAGATACCGTCCCATACTGCCTGCCGGAAACGCTACGACCTAATGCGGATGCGGTGAGCGTGGTTACCTCCTGCTGTCCGCTGATGCTCATGGCCGTGCCGACAGGCAGGGTCACATTGATGGGATAGGTACCAGTTGCCTCTGTCACACCTGCTCCTGCGGCACGTGCCACGATCTCAATCAGGTAAGCGGTGATCTTGTTCGTGCCGGACGAACTGATATCCGTACCGATCTTGTAGGAATAGGAAGCAGATGAAACAGCCATGTCACCGCTTCCGTACAGGTTGTCCCATGAGTCGGGAGAGAAGCTGACAGCCTCCGATGTTTTCGATGAGCTGATGGTGGCATTGCATAACAACGAGTAGGAGGTGAACTGGTCAACTGTCACCGTGACTTTCCCGTCCGTTCCTACCGTATATTCCGCATCCACCCATTGTCCGTTCACATATTTCTGTGCGGTGATGGTTTCAGCTATCTCAGGATCCACGTCATACTCTAACGTCACAGATTCCTGCAATTCGGCCGACGCGTTGGAACTGCTGACTCTCGTACCTATCAGCAAGGTACTTCCAACCGCTTTCGTAACGGCAGAACGAACTGCGGCCTGTTCAACCTCATCCGTTGAATAGATGGGAGTGACAATGATTTGCGTACCGGCTTCCACGGCACCTGCCGGGGCGGTCAATGTCATTTCTATCTCTCCATCCTCATTCCCTTTCAATGTCTCGGAAGTGACAACACCGCTGGCAGAACCGTCCGGCTCTACGTTAATCGCAGTTCCTTTATTGCTCAATGCCACGTTCCACACCGGATTGTTGCTGTCCCCGTCACTCACGGTAACGGAAGTCTCTTTGGACTCCTTGCCATCCGCTTCCGCCTTCAAGGTATAAGTACCTGCGGCTACATTTTCAAACACGAATGTACCGTCCGCCTTAGTCGTTGCGGATGTCCCGCCCATGGAAACGGTTGCCGAAATACCCTCACCGTCAACACCTGTCACACGTCCGCTGATACTATGTGTCACAGCCACTGTAGGCGGGGTTACATTGCTGTAATCGGGGTCATCGTCACTACAACTTGCCATACCCATCGCAAGGCAGGCAACAAGGAGCATGAAAGCCCCTTTCTTCATAAAATTGTACATAAATAAAATGAATTAAAATGTTAATTATAAATGATAAATAACTCTCATGACAGATGTTTTCCGGACCTTCTCAGTCATCCAGAATCCATTCCTTCCATCCGGCATAATCACTTGCCCGACGACCGGCATCCAACGCGTTCCTTGCCGACCGGTCTCATGTCCTGCTGCGATCCTCCTTACATAAGAGGCCGGAACTTCCACCATCACCACACGCCTTCCGTCCCTCAAGTGGAAAATCAACGGTTTCTTGTCCTTATAATGGAATTGCTCTTCCAACAGACATGGCGAATATTCCAACGCCAGCCAACTATCGCCACACCGATACAAGTGAATGGTCTGCCGATTGAACCGTTCCTGATCGAGGGCAGCTTCCAACCGGGTGTCAAGGAATTCAAGCAACAAGGGATATTCCATATTGTCGGTCTTTTACAACAGGTTGATGCAGAAGCATACCCCTCCCGAAAAATACTTTCCGTTCTGCAAAGAAGATTGTACCAGCAAGTGCTTCCACAGTTTCCAGTCGAAGCCCACATTCACGTCATCGCCCGTGTATTCGGCTATCAAGCGCAAATTCTTTTGGAAAGAAGGCTGATAAGTAATGCCGCCCACCGGGCCGTTCCACTTGCTGTTATAGTTGCGCTTCCAATGGCGGTACGCCACATGGATGCCAATGCTGTGACCTTTCAAGCCGATATGCTTGGTGGCGGCAATGTAATAGTTAGAAAAGTATTGGCTTTTCCCGTCCCCATTTTGAGGACTTTCTCCTTCTTTCCCGGTTCCCTCCTTGCTGTCCGTACCGTATGGATCATTGGCACCGATGGCTATAGCCGGCCACCATTTCCCTTCTTTCAAAGGTTGCAGTTTGACAGAAAAGTAACGGTCCTTGAAGCGTAATTTAGGATTGCCTTCCAAGACCTGTCCTTTATTGTCGATTGCACGCCCTTTCTGTAAAGTACAAGTATAGCCGATTTCCAGCCATGAGAAAGGAGTGATACTCAGATAATGGCTCAACGTATTGTATTTCCCCTCGTAATTGAATCCTTTGTCCGGCGTGAATTCCTTGTTCAAAAAATGCGCACCGACACGTGCCTCTCCGGCCTCATCCATTTCTCCGCTCGGTACATGGATCAGTCCGCTCATGCCCGTATATTGTTGGGCGTGCAAGAGTTGTCCGCTTCCGAAAAAGAACAGGCAACCGATTATCAGAATTGTAATTTGTCTCATGGTCTGCCTCCTTCCTTGTTGGTGAAGTCCGGTTCCATCCGATTGGCACCCCATTGCAGACGGTTGCGGTCGTAATGCCCTTCACGTTCATTTTCTTCCGGATCGGTGGAATACATTTTCACAGCGTATGGCTGTCCCTGAATGTCGTAAGTCAGCCTGAAATTGGAAGCCGGACGTACCATCACCTTACGGGCTTTCCGCTTGTAGGGTGGAATCATCATGATGACCTTGAAACCTCCGTTCTCCTTGCCTTGGTCACTGTATTGGGCATACAGACCTACCGTACAGTGCTTGAAATGACGCATGCTTCGGCCGTCACGCCATAATCCTCATAAAGATACCGGCCACCGTGCAGCCGGAATTCCGTATTCACCTTTTCCAGATAGACGTTCACTCCGGCTTGTCCCGTCACTCGCTCCATCTTGCTGCATTCCCAATCTACAGCCATCGAGCAGAAGCCCGTCACACCCACTTGTGCGTCCAAAGCCAGCCATCTGTTAATCGGATACATCCATTTCACATCCAGCCCATAGCGTTCCCGTCCAAACAGTCCACCGCTCACTTTCAAGAATTGCGAACCGTTCCAGTCCCATTCCTTAGACAGCACTGCCATACTCAGGCGTACCTTCTTATACCGATCCCCATAATCATTATAAACGGGGATTATGGCCTGACCGGCCAATTGCCACCGGTTGCCGATGTGCCATTTCAGACCGGGAGTCAGGTTCACCAAAACCTCGTACATCTTCGTGTAGAAGATATCCCGATAATGCAATTCCGCCCCTGCAAACAATTCCACTTTGGGGCTGACCGGTGCCTGCGACAAAGCTTTTAAAGCCGGCAGCAACAGCAATACAACCACCCCCCCCCAATACCGTTTTCTCCTCATTGTCAATCTTTTTTGTTCTTATATATTTCTTTAGTACAATATTTCATATTGTTCCGCAATGTATTTCCATGTATATCGCCTCATGGCTATCTCTTTCATCGGCGTACCGTCCGGTGTATTCCGGTTCAGTAGTTCCGTCAATTCATCCGCAGTCTTGAAGTAACAGGCTTTATTCCCAGTCGTTTCCCGGTTATATACCACATCATACGCCAGAACCGGCTTCCCGAAAAACATCGCCTCCACCAAAGAGGGATTGGTACCGCCCGCACTATGCCCATGAACATAGCAACAGCACCAATTACGCAGCGCATACAACTCGTCCAAGTCATATACCGCATTCACCATTCGTATATTGCTGTATTCAGCGTATTTCTGTTTTAATCCACGGCTATATTCGCTCCGTTCCCAGTTACCCACGAACACAATATCTTTCCCGCTGGAGGCAAATGCCTCACAAATTACATGGCTGTTGTTCTCCGGCTCTATCCGGCATACGCTGACTGCATAGTTGCCCGGTGTCACCCCGTATTTCCGCAGGATTTCCATCTGCCGTTCTTCTGATATATTTCTCAGCACCTGGTCTCCCCCGTAGGCTATCAAAACCGCTTCCTTATGATAGGTCTCCATCACATAGTCCTGAATCCCCTTATTGTCTGCCACCACCACATCGGCATAGCGCACCGCCATTGCCTCACTGGTACGCAGGAACCATTTGGTGAATCCGCCCCATTTGGCTCTGCGATGTTCCAGACCGTCAATGTTAATCACTAATTTTTTCCGGTATAACAGTCTGAATACGGGAAGGAAAATACATCCCGATACCCCCAGTATGACTACCGTGTCATACCCCTTCAACGTGGAGAGCATCGACAGGATATCATAAGGCGTACTTTGCATGCCGTTGGCATGAAACAGCGGAATATATTTCAATCCGGCACCTTTATAAGAATCCCTCCGTTCCGCATAATCTTTACTGCTGCAAAACACGGTATACCGGATATCCGGAGAACAGTTCTCCCCGATAATATTCTCCACCAATGTCTCGAAGCCACCATATTTTGCGGGCACACCCTGTATGCCCACAATCGCTACTCGCTTCATCTAATAAAATAAAAGTTGTTTTTAAATATATGGAAATTCTCTACTTTTCCCGCTTCTGAAAATTGTTTGCGCTTTTCCCTCCAAGGACTGAATATAACCTAAAAGAACCGTTTGAGAATAAAAATCGTTGAAGGTTGGCAGTTGAAGATTCGCTTCATTCGTATAACCCCTGATTTCCGTTGTTATTCATTCAAGATTGTGAGGATTCTTTCAATCATTGTATCATCTTTGAAATATAAAGAGGCTTGGTATGATTCGTTAGCCATACGCATATAATGGTCTTTATCATTGAGCGTTTTCTCAATCAGACAGATGATCCGCTCCAATTCCTGCACATCAACCTTATACCCGTTCACACCGTCTTCCACCATTTCAGCAATGCCGCCTTCAGTCGGTACTATTACAGGAAGTCCCGCACTCATGGCTTCAAGGGCAGTCAGCCCGAAAGTTTCTACAAACTGACGTTTGTCCGATAGGTTCAGCACCACCGATGCTTTGTTGTAAAACGTAGAGACATCCGTCTGACGTGACAGAATCTTAATATTGTTCTTTCCCATTATCGATTGATTTCATCAAAATAGAAAGGTTTTCAGCCGATTTATATTTTTCCGAGCATTTCAAAGCTTCTTTTGCCAACGAATGGTAAAGAACCTTGTTGTCGAGCATTCTTCTTATTTGCTTCTGAATGATGTCTAATTCCTGCACATCCGTTTTGTAGCCATTGATGCCATCCACTACCATTTCGGCTATGCCGCCCACTGTAGGCACAATCACTGGAAGCCCGCCACTCATGGCTTCTAATGTAGTAAGCCCGAATGTTTCCACAGCTAATCGAGGATTGGTCAGACAAACTACAATGGATGCCGCATTATAAAAAATGGCCACATCAATTTGCCTTGGATAAATCGTCAGATTACCCCCCCCTTAATATTTGTTAATTTATTGTCGGATAAGTACTTGTCTATGTTTTCTTGGGTGTCGTTAATTACCAGTACGAACTTGTATTGCGGCAAACGATTCGCTAACTCAATGAATTCGCGTGTACCTTTATACTCTTTTAGAGAACCCAGCATCAACACCGTCTTCCGCTCAAAAGCCGCTTCCGCATCGGGGTACAACTTGCTCACAAACTCCGTAGGCAATGCATTCGGTATCACAGTCACTCCTTTCTTCCTTTTCAGAAAAGAAGCCTGGTAAGCCGACACACAAATTATCTCATGCGCCAACTTCTGCATACAGCAGGCCAGCACTTTATAGAACGCCCCTTTGATAAAAGCGTTCTCGTGATAGTGATAGACCACCCGCTTCCCCATAATCCGACCAGCCAAAGCCGGCCCCACGGGCAGTAGCGTATTGATATAGAACACCACATCCTTTCTGAACAGATAGCGGAACGCAAAGAAGAAAGTATATAGCTGAATCACAGTGTAGCGCAACATCGTCACCGCAGGGTTCGCGGAAAAATGATACGGATAAGAATACCGCTTTATACCAGGATGTGTGTTCAGTTCATCCAGCACCCCGCCTTTTGAAGTAACCAATTCTACCTTTTTCCCTTTGCCAAGTAGCCCTTTAAGCACCATGTTCAATACTTTGGGGCTTCCGCTGTAGTCGTTGAAAAGGTGAAAACAAACGATACACTTTTTATTCATTTGCATAAATATTTGAGAAGTCCAATCCATAACTTCATGTTCCTTTGCACATCACCGGTAAACACGCCTTTTTCACGCTTCACGTAATGTGCTATAATGCCTAATAAATAGCTTGTGTAGCTAAATCCGGATTGCCGAACAAAGATTGAAGGCGTTCTTTATCATGCTGAAAAAGTTTCCAGATGCCATCAGCACCTAAATGTTCCTCAAAAATGGCGGTTTGCGTGAAGAAGTGGAAATAATCCAAATAAGGCGGATAAGTACGCTTGGCGTATTCAAAGTCAAAGGCATATAGGCGGCCTTTTTCCACATATATGTTCCATGGCGTGAAGTCGGCGTGATAAAAAGAGAAAACCACCTCCCTATGAACATAAAAATTCAAAACTTTGCTCACACCCTCCACGATGGGTCTTGTTTCAAATCCCGGCAGGTTATTCATTTCCTCGCAGAGCAAGCACAAATCCCGATAATACTCCGTTTCCTCGAAAGGGATGTGCTGCTTTGTCTTTTCGTGCAGTTCTTCAAGGAATGCCATTTCCCTTTCGTTCCACCGGTGGTCTGTCGAAGAGTGCCGTGTCTTGGTCGTAGTTTGCACAAACAGCCCCAGCCCGTCTCTCCACTCTCCGCTGTACAAACACCGGGGGACGGATGTCACCCCTTTTTGTTCCAAATAGTCCAGCGTTTCCTGTTCTTGCCGAAAAATATGCTTTATCTCATCGTTGTCACTGAATTTGGCATAGCCTAATATGCGTGCCCCTTTGCTGATTTGCATGGTTATCTTTTGATGTACGCATGGAGTGCCGCAAAAGATAGAGAACTCTATGTCGCCCGTGCCAAACAACCGGCATAGTAGTTTTTCCAACTCTGGGACTAATTCATACCGCTTCTTTTCCGCTCCGACTGCTTTATTGACAACACCCAGCCTGTAAAGATAGGGGAATAAGGCCTTCATCCCTTTTCCTTTTATTCCGCTGGGCTGATAGAGGTTCATTGCCGTCCGCATATTCTTGGCAGGCATCAGCCACCGCTTGCCGTCAGCGTTCGAAAAGGTATAGAAAGTATTGCTTCCCCCCTCATTCAGAAGGAAAGGCAAAAGATGTGCTATGCTCATTCTATTTATTGCTTATTCCAGGCTTTCATTATGGCATCCCGTATTTCTTCCCCGCGCGATTGCCATGTAAACTGTTTGCCTGCCAGGCGGGCACGTTCTCCCATATCAGCCCTTTTCTCCTTATCGGTCAAAGTCAGAATGCCTTTGCCCAATTCCTGTATGGTAATCTTCCTCTCACCACGTTGCACGATGATGGCATACTCTTCGGAAAAATACCGGGTATATCCGGTCGTATCAATACACAGGAGCGGTTTCCCCAATGCCATGCTGTCGAACGATACGGTCACGGCTCCCTCTTTCAGCGAAGCGTTTATCACGGCATCGCATTTCTTCATATATTCAAAATAAGTATCCATATCCACTTTACCGGCCATTGTCACATACGGTTCCAATCCATACCGTGCAATCAATGTCTTTAACCGTTGCTCGTCTGCTCCTTTGCCGATAATGGTCAAGTGAATTCGTTGGTTCTCTTTTACAAAAAGCGCCATTGCCTCAATCACCAAGTCGAAGCCGCGCCAGGCATCCAGCCGTCCCACAGTGACAAACTCCGTAATTTCAGAAGAGTTCACGGATTCTTTCCGGGTTGCAGGCTGTTTTTCGTCCACTGCCACGTCTGTAAACAGTATGGCTTTCTCCCGATGCGCCTTCGGTATCTGCATCCGTGTTATATCCGTCTTGCATAATATCAGGTCCGCATTCCTGCATCTCCGTTTGAATCCCGCGTTCCGTTTCATCAGGCTCACCGCCATGTGTCTCATCCGTTCTATCATCTTCGACTTTCGGTCATAATGGTCGGCATACTCCATCGGAATTGTTTCCATGCCACCTACTGGTCCCCACACAAAGAACTGTCGTTGTCCGTAACTGCTCACTTTCCACATGACATTGCCATAAGTCAGGTGGTGGAAAATCCGTATGTCATTCTTCTGCATTGTTCGCTTCACGATGCCATTGGTACATGCCTGCCAGATGTTATAGTAAGTTCGTACCCCACGCATTCCCTTTTTCCAGAACCGTGCCCATTTTGGCCAGTCATAATATAGGAAATGAATGTCGCTATATTCCGGGTGTTCGCCTATCCACGGCTCTATGGTATGCCGGTTACTCTGCCGGGTCAGCACCCACAGCTCAAAGTATTTCGACATCTCCAATACCCAATGCCAGCCCACGCCGATCTCACTGCCCAAGCCCGGTTCGCAAGCGTAGGCAGAGATAAATATTTTCAGCCTGTTCATTTCTACTTTATTGACCATCTTCATAAAATTATCAATTCATATCACAAAAGCACCTGTCAATGCCTATATCATAAGACCTAATCTGTACACTTTGTTCCAATGTATCTGAACATAGCATTGAGAAAATCATGCCGTGCCATGACAACCCCGATTACGAAAGTAGAATAGTAATAAATCAACAGATGTAAACGGGTTTGTAACAGATTCGCCCCCTGCGTAAAAAAAAGGCAATATAGAATAAACAAAGGGCACAATAGTAGCAGTTCTATATCGGTAGCCCCCCAAAAATGCCACTCGCTATTCATTCCATTCCAGTACCAATATATACCTCCTTTTATTAGCAGAGTGTCCACCTTGGTAAAGATCTGTGAACAATTAATCTGCACCTGATTGATTTACCATTTTCCCATAAAAAGTAATCTTCCCGTCAATTTCTTTTTTCCATGGTGTTTTATATGACAATTTAAAGCACCAATCGTTTTTGATTAAACGTTGATAGACAGGCTCTTCATAAACCTTGTTCAGAAGAAAATGCAGCTCATTTCTTTTCACATTGAACTCTTTATGCTTCACAATAACCTGCCGCATATAGGGAAACTTGCGATAGGCGTAATCCAACAAATAATCCAATATTAAATAATGCGGTAAGCATGCTTCGTTTATGTTAATAGTATAGAGCATATCTCTTAAAAAAGCAAATAAAGCGTTTTGCTTTTCATTAGTTCCTAAATTCCAGCCGCACCATCTGCTGTTCGACCACATAGGCATATCTGCCAGTCCACAGGTAGATGGCGAATAAAACAGCTCTTTTTTCGCGCTATCCGGTATGGCATAAGGAACATAACAAGTAGAGTCAACCCACATGCCTCCATGTTCAGCAAGAAGAGAGATTCTCAGAATATCGGACAAATGAGTGTAACTGATTTCACCGTTATCTACTTTTCGGTAAATAACTTCCGGAATATTCACATAATTACGGATATTTTCTTTCGTAATTAAAGTGACCAAGCCATTGTGCTGTTTAAGTTTGGCAAAACAGCATTTTACCAAAGTAGGCATAGCACCCGCCCCCTGCCACCAAAACACCCATATAGGATAACTCGAAAGCGGAATAGTGTCATTTAATTGCACTTGTGTAGCACTTCTGTATTTCTCAATAATCTCTATATATCTTCTTCTCTTTTCAAAATATCTATCCATATTACGGGTCAAATGCTTTAAACTCCAAAAGCCGATAGTTTTCTTATGGGTGTAATTCCCAATCCACCATACAAGGCTTGGAAAAGCGATTGATAACCCGTAATTTTTCCACTGCTCAAAAAAAGAAGATAGAATCCACTGAGTTCGTGAATATGCCTTTGCCCATAAACCTTGTGTCTTAAATGTTACCGCTGCCATATTATTTCAATCGTTTCAAATTCTTCTTATGTTGTTTCTCAAATATAATATTAAGAATCTTCGTCACCGCCTCTTGTGGAGTGCCTTCATTCATCACTTTGTAATAACCCTTTTTATTCTTCAGATAATCTATTTTTGCATTGATTGCTGCAATGCCCTCCGTATCCAGCTCACGCTTTCGGGCTAAAATAGTATCTGTTTGGGCAGTCAGCAGAATGTTATAATCCAGCGATGGGATAAACAGCCTGCCAAACCCATAAAGGAACTTGGGATTGAGATAGATACGGCTGCGGCGGCTGTCACAGATAATGTCGGTATAATAGCGGTCAAAAATCACCAGGCGAGTGATGCGCGTCATCGTCTTCACCTTAGCCCAATAACCCAAGATATAGTCCACAGAATAGTAGGTCAAACGAAGCAGCGAATTGGACGCACCCGTCCGTCCACCCCGATGCGGATCGCTGTAATTCCTGTCCACCTCTTTCTTTACCCCGGCAGCATGCGCCACCTCACCCAAATTGCCAAACAGCGTAGGGCGGAAATGGTAATAGGCGTGTGCCTTGCGAAACACATCACCCAGGTTATCAATAAGAGTATCAATCACCGTTGTCTTGCCCGACCCGTCCGGGCCGGTAAAGCCGATGGAGAAACCGGTGCGCGACCGGAGATAGTTCCCCACAAAAGTATATAAGAACCTAAACACGTTCCCCACAAAAGCCAAGACATTGCGACGGCAGTTCCATGCCACCGCTTTCAGCAACAATCGTTTGCCCGGTACTCTGTCACATTGGACTATCGAATCACATCCGTACAAATCCTTCACCTTAGCCACTACCGAAGGCAAGTACTCAGCTGTTTCGCGCGTAGCCCTATACTTTTCAGGGTAATAACTTCCTACCGCCCTATTGTACAAATACTTATCCAAAAATTGACAATCCACGTCCACATAATGCAAGAAACCATTAAATTTCTTGTATTGCAAGAACTCTTCGGCATCCATCAGCAAAATACCGAATACCGAAGTGTTCACAAAGAAGTCCCATTGCACCAACTCTGTACGGTCGCCCAGCACCTTGCCGCACACCAAGGTGAGCAATCGGTCACTATGCAGATAAGTCACTATTTTCCAGCCGCTTTTATCTATCAATGCCACCAGCCGGTCTATCATATTCCGATAGCTCTTGCGGGTAATGATAATGTCAATGTCACGACTCCTGTTATTGTCAGGCAGTCCCTCAAAATTTCTCAATACAGCATAATCGGCATTTTCATTCAAGAAACCGATAACCTGCTCAATATGTTCCACAGCTATATTTCTCATCATTTCTTGATATAATTTGCGTTTATTTTGTCCACGATATATAAAGGTTGGTACCATACGGATTTCATCAAAGTCCATATACCTTTCATCCAGACGCCACTTTTCAGATAGAAAACCCCATTGCGCAAGCAGTCCGCTGCCAAAGAGTCTTTTTCAAGTTTGCGCATTTCTCTTTCCGACATGCTGTTCATAAATTCGATAAACGTCATTTCTTTTTCACCTCTGCGCCTCAGCAACAAGTTCTTTTTCACAAACCGCATTTTGATAATCATATTGAAGTGGTTGGTGCTTAGGGTATCTGCTTTTCGATAAAGGTAAAGTACTTTGGGGATGGTCACAATTACTTTACCCTTGGTGTAAAGGTCGCTCAAACGTGTCCATAAATCCAAGTCTTCGCAATAGTCACGATAGCGAGGTTTGCCTTCCGGAAAGCCATCCAATCGGAATCCTCCCACTCTTAGCGCATCGTTTCTTACAAACATGGTCTGTATCGGAAGAAAGATGAGCTTGTTTTTTTGCGCACGTTCCCTGAACATTTCTTTGGAGGTATCGCCGATAAAAAGCCCCCCTCCAATTTCATTATCTTGATTATCAATATATTTCAGCCAAGAACTAACAGCCATTATCTCTTGGTCACAGGTCAATAACTTATATTCCTCTTCTATAAGTGTAGGAAGAGGAAGATCGTCAGAATCAATAAACACAAAATATTTCGTGGTTACATGATTGATTGCAAAATTCCGTGCATGAGCAATACCTTGATTCTCGTTCAAACGTATCAATTCATATTGCCTATGATGTTGCTCAAAGAAAGCATCTACCTTTTGTGTACTATGGTCTGTACTGCAATCGTCCACTATCAGCAAGTAGAAGCCCTGCATCGTTTGATTATAGATATATTGCAAGGTTCTTTCGATATACACTTCCGCATTGTACATACAGATAGCCACTGTTAAATCCATCATCACTCTTTGTATAAAAGATTGTTTCTATTTTTTCAAAATCCTCTAATTGCAAATCTTCTAAATCGTAAATATATGAAATTCAGCAAATTACCCCCACCGTAAACTTTATAAAGATAATACATTCGTAAATTCCCATTCAATGTATTAGTTATATTTCTCAACTTATTCAACATCGAGGTTTCTACTTCGCCACAAGTGTTATGTGTATGTATTCTGTAAAGCATCGTAGGCCGATAAACCGTAGCAATGATTCCCTCGTTAGCTGCCACGGCCATAGCAATAACACTATCCTGCATTCTTGAATTATTGAATGGAAAAGAAACCTCTTTTGCCCTGTGGTTGAAGCACATCACGCAACCGGCTATAAATGTGCCTAATCTGAGTTGCTCTAATGAATTCCTTTCTTTCATCAATTTATTCAGTTTCTCAATAGGAAGATTGGTGCGATTTAATTCACTCTCCAATATTATATTTAAATCCGCATCCACCCTTTTCTTATCGGTGTGGATTAAAATAGGTTTGTCAGGGTTTGTTTTCTCCAATTCTCTAACTTTGTCGATACTTATTTGAACCTTTTCCGGAAGCCACACATCATCTTGGTCACAGAACATATAATATCAGCTTTCCACCATATTGAGTAAAGTCATGAAATTCATACAACACCCTTGTCTTGTCAAACCACTGTCAACCCACATAATTCGATTATTGTCAGAGTATTTTTTGATAATGTCTAAAGTCTTGTCTTTCGAACCATCATCTTGAATATAGAGTGTCCATTCATTATTGGTTTGCGATAAAATACTCTCTATCTGTGCATCCAAATACTTTTCGCCATTGTAGGTTGCCATCAGTATGGCAATGGGCTTTGTGTTAATTATCTTGTTCATCTGATGTATAGTTATTATAAAAATATTTCGTTGTTGCTAAGATGAAATAGCACCCCCAAATGTAAGAGAAGTTATTAATGGTCATTCCAATCAGAAAAAAAGCAAGTAAGGTTTCTACTGATAGAAAACGTGGAATACAACACATAAAAATCAAAGATATTGCTACAATAAAACTGATAAGTCCGTATTGATCGATATTCCCCATTTTGGCTGTTTTCAAAGTGGAATACCAATTATTTCTCTGTTCCACAGATACAGTACCTTTTCCGAACCAAGTTTCAGACGAGGTTAAATCTGTATTAGTCAACGTGTTTACTAACGGGTTGATACGTGCAGCCGCACTATTATCGGCTATGGTTATTTCATTTACATCCAATGTCATCACTGCATTTACGGTTACCAACATTCGTTTCGCGGGTAAATAGTCAACATTTGTCAAAATTGCATATCCCAAAGAAAATGCTAATAGCATATGAACAATATATTTCTTTTCAATAAAATACAAGGATAAGAGGATTAAAGCAATAATTGCCGTACCACTTCCCATAAATAACATTACATACAAGAACGCAAATACGATTTTTCTATGATTGTCCCATAAATAGCGGAAACTGGGTTTATTGCCTAAATACAGTTCCTCCATTCGCAGAAAGCCTAAAAACAGGAAAGCCAATATGCGCGCGGATGAAGAAGGCTCGAAAGTAAGTGTATTAAAATGGATAGGTGACAAATAAGTCTGCCCTACCATATTTAAAACAGGCATATATCGTAAACCTACAGCGGAAAAAAGTTGTTGTAATACGGCACAATAGAAAAACGCCCATATAAACACCTGCAAGAGTTTCCTATAATCATCAAACGAGAATGCGCCATCATATACCAGATTATAATACATGATGAACGTTATAACGAACATGAACAGATATCCGATGGTGGAAACACGGACATAAGATTGCATAGTGGCACAAAAAAACACCACTATAATATAAAGTGTTCCTATGAGAAAAGCTTTGGATAGATAAGGAACTTTTGTGGTAAGTATAAATGGAGCCAATGACATGAGTACAATCTTCAACGGACTTACTCCGAATCCCTCTACAAAGAGAATTTGCGTACACATCACTATTAGATACACGATTGCCAATGAGCGATGTGTAAATAAAGAACCAATCTGAATCATTTTCCTAATAGAGATTTAAAATGTTTGTCAAACAGAGGGACAAGCAAATGCTGAATAGGCATAGAAAGGCAAAAACAAGCTAAGGAAACCCAATGCGAGAAAGTTTCATGAAAAACGCCTTCCGCACCCCATTGAAAAAGAACCTCTATAATGGAATAGTGAGTAACCATCAATAACAACGAATTTCTTCCCCAGAAATCAAAGTAGTTCATAATGCGACAGTCTTGGGTGGCTTTTGAAAGGCAAAGAATGCCCCAAGGACCTATCAATGAAGCCAAAATCATATTGAAAAATGACAAGGGCTCCGGTAAATAGTTAACCAACACGAAGGCTGATGTACATAAACAAATGCCTATTGACAATAATTGTTTCCGTGATAAGTTTGAAAACTTTTTCCCTATCAAATGAAAAAAATAGTAACCTCCGGCAATACCAATGCAGGCTCCTGATATGTTGAGCATGGTTCTAAAAGGGGCATTGATTATACGGTAGATAGTTTCTTGTTGAGCATCAAAAATGTGATGGTAGATATTCATATAAGCTATTATGGCAAGAAAAACAGCAGTTTGTATCCATATTTTCTTCTTGTAGAGCCAATGCCAGACTAACTCTCCCCAAAACAATGCTGGAAGAAACCACAAAGTCCCAATTCCTCTTAATGTTACTGATTTATAAGCTTCTCTTGCAATAAGGTTTAAGTCATAATACCCTGCAAGCAGGAGAATAAAATCAAAAACAAGAATTATGACGGTCCAGTAACAATAAGGAATACCCAATTGTTTCCAACGCTTTTGAAGCAGTTCTTTGGTTGTGGAGATGTTTTTCCGACTGGCCATCAACCATCCGGATGTCACATAAAACATCGATATCATAAAAGAACCGACAAAGGTATTCACCTCAGTAGGGAACAGACCATTTTCATAATGCAACAACACAATACACAAAATAGCCAGTCCCTTCGCCATATCATATATCTTTCTCTTTGCATAAGTGTTATCTATGTGCAGATTTATAATGAAAAATCAATAGTGCAATATATGTTTGTATGGATAATATAGCCATGCATCTTCCAAGAACAGAAAAGCCGCTATAGCGCTTTATAAAATAAATTCGTGCTTTTTCCCAGTTCTTATAGCGTTTTATCGGATCTCCTTTTTCCGATTTTATATGTCGGTGTACCGCCTGTATATCCGCCAAGTAGTATGTTTTTTTACCAACCCTTTCCACTTGCTTTGCCAGTATGGCCTCTTCGCAATACAGGAACACGTTTTCGTCAAAAAAACTGATGCTTTGCATAAAGTCCATACGCACTATCAGGCAGCAACCGCTAACCTTACTACAAAAATGGCTCTCCCGGTAATTGTCTATAAAATCGTATGTATCTGTTTTCTTTTTCTTGAAAGGAACAGTCACCCAGTTCCAACTGCTACTCCAGTGCCCTTCCCGGCGCATCGGATTCTGATGCACTCCATCCGGTGTCACAATGTCGCTGCCACATACCACAATCTGTTTATCCTGCCGCATCCGTTCCACCATACGAACCAAATAGTCCGTTTGCGGGAACTCTATATCAGGATTGGCAATCAATGCATATTCATAGCCTTTCTTTGCGGCATAGCGCAATCCTATATTGTTACCGGCATTGTAGCCACGGTTCTCTTTGTTTTCAAGGAGTGTACAGCCTTGCTCGCTGCATAAGGTGCGCAAGTTTTGTAAATCTGCCTCCACAGAGCAGTTGTCTACCACCACAATCTCAATCTGTATACCCTCCTGTTTCTTCAAAAAAGAAATGCATTTGTGGCAATCGGTAGACGAATTATAGTTCAATAATATTACGGGGATTGTCATCTTCGGTCAGTATTTTCCTTATTGTTTCTTTTTCCTCATCATCAACAGGAAAAGTTTTCTCCTGCAAGCAGAGCTGAAGTTATAAATGGGCAATAGTGCTTTATACCATCTTTTCCCCACCGTATAGTATAAACTTCCCTTGTCGAAACCGGAAACACGTCCGCCCAAGAAAATCACCTTGAACAATTCTCCTATTGACAAGCGTTTGACCAATGAGAAAAAGAAGTCGGAACCGCCTATACGAGTGAGTGGTGAGAGATTGACTGCATCGGAAAGTCGCGACAAGGAATCAATGGTAGTTTTTGCCCAAAAGTAAAGCAATGTTGAATCTACCTCCCTCATTTCACGTACCATTTTTCCCATCGCAACACCGACTTCGCGATTCATCCGCACCGTGTCAGTATCTTGATAGCTTCGCCTTCTGGAAACAAAGGAGTAACCCCATCAGTATTACGCTTATACCCCACGGTTGTTGGATAAGGCGATGCCGAAAAGTAGGACTCTATCACAGCCGTAGCCGTAGTATCAAGTTGCCCCATGGGGAAATAGGGTTTATAGTCACCATAGCAACGAGGCAAGACATCAGCCCGTACCCCTAAATAGTAAGTGGGCACTTGCAGACTACCTTGAGCCTTCACTATACGGTTGAGCATGAGCCGTGATGTACCTAACCATCCTACATCCACCATAAGCGAACGGCTGCTACCTAAGATTCCCTCCTGACGGAAATAATCAAGGGCAAGAAGCAATGCCTGGCCGCATTGTTCCTTTAACCAAGGCGTAAACGTAGGATGATGGAATATCTTTTGCAAAAAATCATCCGACTGAACTTGCGTAGTAACCTTGTCATAATTAAACTCGATGCCGAAACGTTGTCGCATCTCCATACGGGTGGTCTGGAACAGCCACAGCAAATCATCTACCCGCTTACGCAACAACGAATGCTTGTCTATGATATCCAAGAAACCTTGTTCTTCCATTTCGCTCAGATAAGCTTGTATCAGCGAGCGTCGCGAAACGAATAAATAATTGAGTTTCACATTATCTGGATCCAATGCCTTAGCCATCTCCAACATAATATACCCGTCGCGCGAGAGGAACTGCAAATAGTCGATATGCTGCTCTTTTGCCTCTTTAATTATGTCAATTACAAAAGGCAAGTAAGTAGGTGCTACATAGTCGGCAGCAAAAACCGCTTCGGGAGTATTTAAGCCACGCAACCGTGCCATACGGCTGATGCCCACCAGCCATTTCAATTGCCAGCCGTTGCGAAACGACCGTGCCTGTGACATCAACCGCGCCTCAATAGGCGTATAGGTTGTATCTATCCAACGTGCATTCACCCCATTCTTCCGTGCCATCTTCACATCGCTTCGCTTGTTATCGCCATGATGTATCCACGTTTCGGGATGATATGTACCTCTTATTTTTCGAAATAGACCACCATTGTCCTTACGGGCACTCCATTCGCAAGAAACAATAACCTCATCTGTAGCCTCTGCACAATTTTCTCGAAGCAGAATTTCTTTTAAAAAAGAAGAGCTCAAATACATATCCGAGACAAATTTTATAACATATCCTTTACTACGATAGTCATTGATTTTGTCTTGCATCATAGGGTTAGCCATTAGCATCTCTGCCTCTACCTTCAATTCCATTTGCATCAGTTCGTCAGTACTATATCCATCTAAACCTGCACCAATGGCTGAAGCATACATGGCCTCAAATGTTTCTCCCTTAACAGTGTGTCGCCAAATAAGAAAGGCTTCGCGCCTATATCGGTCTTTTGGATAAAGACGTTGGGCCAAAATAGGAAGAACCACTTCCGGATTCCCACATTTACGTAATAAGACTGTATCAAAAATGTCAAATGTAGCTAATCTCATCGCATGGAATATTTACAATAGGCATAAAGCAATTGCAACATCAGATGCAGTGCTATTGCATATTGGTGCTTCTTTATTAAATATTTAATTTTTCTTGTACCTCTCATAAAAGGACTACAAATTGCATCATTCCAAAATACCTTTCTGTCTTTTTCAAAGAAGGTACTAAAATAAAGTGCTTCATATTCATCGTATCGACCATTAAGAATATAATCTAAAGGGTATGCACCGATTAAAGTTCGTTTTATTGCTTCACTGGTAAATTTTGTATTTTCATACTTTTGGCTTAATAGTTCCATTCCTTTACTCACTTGATTGAGGGTGTATTCTATTTCTTCTATTTTCAGATTATATCTATCCGCTCCAAATTCTTCTTGAATGTAGTTGTATCCGGTTGACGATATGGTAACAACGCTGTCGCAATGAAGTAAATAATTTAGATTAAATATTAAATCCTCGCCTAAACGAATATTTGGGTCGAACTTCAAATTATTATTCTGAATTATACTCCTTTTATAAAGTTTCCCCCAAGGCACCGTTGAATATAAACGATGAAAATGCGTAGAAAAAAATTGCGGAATCTCACTATCTATATAGTGTTGACTCTGTATAGCGATTATATGCGCCCCATTCATATATCCACCCAACACCCAATCAGCTTCTTCAGCGATTAGATTTTCCACATACGTAGCTTGAATCTCATCATCTGCATCCACAAATATGATCCTATCACCGGTTGCATACTTTAATGCCGTATTACGCGCTCTACTCACTCCACCATTATCCTGATGAATCACTTTTACATTCTTATATTTCTCGGCATATTCATCACAGAGTTTTCCAGTACCGTCTTTGGACCCATCGTCAACGATGATAATCTCAATGTTCTGAAACGTCTGCCCCAGCAATCCATTAATGCAAGCATGAATTGTCATTGCTGAATTATATGCTGGGACTATGCAGCTAACACTTTGAATAATATAGTTATTCATATCAATATCTATTTTCTTTTTAAGAAACGATGAACAAATGTTCTAAAAGCAGACGAGGCAATGTAATATAATGTAAATGTAAAACAAGCGAAAACCACAGTGAATATCGCGGCTTGAATTATCCAATGCAACCATTTGTGTAGTCCATGAATAAGGGGTATGAGATATTCCATCATCTTTATGCTCCCTATGTAGCCTATAAATAATGGGAATAGGTGCGCCAAGAGTAGTTTCACGTAATTCGTTATAGGAAGCTTGAATCCTTTTGTGAAAAGGAAATAAGGTTTCCATCCATGAATGATAATCAATGTGGCTCCAACAGGGCCGGCCAGCACTCCGGGCAGTCCATATATGGATCCGAACACGATAGACAAAATAATAAATAAGGCAGATTCAACCAAAGGCGCCCAAACATCATAGAACAGTCCGTAGCCAAACAGGAATTGTTCTGTCACTCCCCGAAGCATCTGCAAGAACAGTTGGAGGATAATCAAATACACTATTATATCAGGCAATATGTATTCTTGCCCCAACCATAGTGAAATAAAAGAAGAAATCAGGTAGGATACACATAAAGTCAGCACACCGGCAGCAAACATACGTAAAGCAAACAGTTGTTTATAAACACTCCATATTTTTTGTTGATCACCTTCCGATATCAAGCTGCCCACTCCTGCATTTGTACTATCAAGTATTCCTCCCAATAGTCCTTGAATGCGTTGCGTAACAAGTGTGTAGTTTGCATAAAGAGCCACCGTGGGAAGCGAGGCGAAAGCATATATCAAAATAGGCAGCATCTGCATTTGAACAAAACTTCCCACCTTATGGGTAAAAAGTTGCTTGATGTATTTCCCTATTTCGGGATAGTCCTTATACAGTTCCTTGCCGGTTCTTACATCAGTCTTCAACCAAGGATAATATTGATAAACCTTATGGTTGAGCAACATGGAAAGAATGAAACCACTTAACAACTCTAAGGCAAAAAACAGATAAAAGCTACGGGTATAATAGGCCAATGCCATTTGGAGAATGACCTTCACGGTATTTACAAGCTGGAAGAAACCTGTAATCACATAATTCCGCTGATCAGCCGATAGAATAGAGATTTTATAACTGATAAAATAGCCGAACATAGAAGATATCAAAAAGCAATAGAACCCTATATATACAACCGTTAATGAAATTCCCGTATTAGCGAATATCCATGGCAAGAAGGCTGACAACAGGATGCCAAGTATAAAAATGCAACTCCCGATTTTCCGATACAGATAGCCCAAGACTGAGATTATACCATCAATCTTCGTCTCGTCCTCATCGAACAAGGGCTTGTATAACACGTATGCTATTGCACTGCCCACACCTAACTCCGCCAGATTGAGAAAGCCCAACAGACTTTGAAGTGTACCGGTCAGTCCTATAAATTCGGTACCTAAATAGTCAAGTAGCGTTTTGCGCGTAAAGAACGCCACTACCAAGGTGAGGAAGTAGCACAACATATTCATCCGCGCATTCAACAGACTTTTCTTTGTCCTTGATTCTCTTCTCATTTAGTTAATTTACTTTACCAAATATTCGACACTGTAACTTTTGTGCTTGAATGTCATATTTGTATTAGATTTTACGTTAATTAGTTTTTACATTCGCACCCTAATACAGGCGACTTGTCTGTTAAACTCTTTGTCTTCCCCCAGAAAGCATCTTTCCTTTTTTGATGGGCTGTATGATGGTCACCTTTTCGGGTGCATATCCCTGATACCCGGTATCTTGATACGGGATGCAAGAGATAGGTATGGAGGTGGTTGCAATTGTTGTCGAAATGCTTGGCATGGACGATGAAATCCTGATGGAACAAATTATCGCTAACTGCAAAAGGTTGACTGCCATGCAAGCCTATGCGGAAACTACGTGAATACTAAATCCGAAACTTGAGTTCGATATATTTCATGCTACAGAAATACACGCACACGCGATATATAACAAATCTAATTTACATAAACTCTATTGTTTTACGTCCTATTAAATTTGTTACTTTCTTTTATACATCTCCTCATAATACCTCTCATACGCCCCATAAGTAATGTTATCTACTCCTACTTGTCGAATGAAAAAAACATATAATCTATGACCACTAACGTGATACACATACCTTTTGCTACATCAAGTGACAAGTCATGGTAGTTTGCTATTTGATTATTCGTTCTCACAGACTTGTTTGTATCAGAACAGATAGTCCTTAATCATTTTGGCCACCAAAGCATTGGGGCGTTTTGTGATAAGTGACAACGCCAACCACGCGGTTGAACCGATTGCTTTATACACCTGCTTGCTCTTATGCTTTCCGGTTTTACACCAATTTGCAAAATGCTCGCAGTTGTTGGTAACAAGGTTATAGTTATGAAACTGAACAATGCCCATCAACCCCAGCATGGCACGATTTCTTGCATCCAGTCTGCTTGGCAATGACTCGTTGTCATGGGTGACCAAGCACGGATTATGTAATTTGGCGTTTTTTTGCAGGGTGATGACTGGTTTGTCACTTTGGTCTGTTGACGCAAAATGAATAACCCACCCTCCTTCAATGGTAATGGCATGATGCTGGTATTTAACCAATTTTCGTCGTTCCTCTGACAAATGATAACCGATATTCATGCTATGCAGCACGTAAGGGAACTCTTCAGTACCTACCAAGCATTCCAACACGAAATCATCTCCCACAACACTTCTCAGCCCAAGATAAATGTTGTCATCTACAAATGACAGGGCATTATCCACTACTGTATCGGTAGCATATTCGAAACTTGGTTTGTATTCAAACAGAACGTTCTCACCATAATTAGTAAAGTTTTCAAGTGACATCACTTGTATCTGATAGGCATCTCTTCCGTCTTCCAGCTTGATATACTTCTGATAGACTATCGTTTCTGTATTGACAAAAATGGCAAACTGTCTGAATGCGCCCCAACTCGGGTTCGACAGTACGATTGGTGTGCCAGGTTCTATGTTTTCGTATTCCTCTTCTGGAATACGCCTGTTTGAGTTGAAGTATTCTCCGTACATTTTTTATGCCCAAATTAAATAAACAGTTATACATGATAAAATTACATACACAACACTACAGATTATACGTTGCTTCTTATAGGACAATTTCTGTACCCGCTGTTTTATCTTTTGAGTTTTGAAATCATCCATGACATCATTTTTTATCTCTGCAATGAAAGCCTCAAGAAACAAATAGCCTCTCAGATGTGCTGCATAATTGAATGACATAAAAGCAATGTAAATTAGGGTAAAAATTACTTTCTGAGAAGATCTCAGATGAAGGTCACTGCCTATTATGAATACCCATATTGCTCCAGTTGATAAGTATTGGAAATTCCAGAAATAATCAACCTTATCAATGAGTTTCAGAAATATCTCATATTTCATATTTTCTCTTAACCGTTGCAGCATCGGCATCTGCTATGAAGGCAGATTGGATGCGGACGGAAAACCTTCCGACACCCGGACCATGGAACAGAGGGTGGCCTTGCTGGAACTGCTTTGGAAACTCCACCGCCTCTTTCCGCAAGCCCTGGTTGTGGGACATCGGGAGTTGCCCGGTGTGAAGAAAGCCTGCCCTTGCTTTGATTGCGAGGAATATCGGGAAGTGTTCCATTAGTGTATTGCATTAGGAAAATGTGCCGACAAGTCAAAAAAATCAAATTCGGCACATTTCCTTACCTATTTTTATACATCTCCTCGTAGTACTTTTCATACTCTCCCGAAGTAATATGATCCATCCACTCTTGATGGTCGAGATACCAACGGACGGTCTTCTCGATACCTTCCTCAAACTGGAGGCTGGGTTCCCAACCGAGTTCCTTCTGGAGTTTGGTAGAGTCGATGGCATAGCGCATATCGTGCCCCTTGCGATCGGTGACGTAGGTAATCAGGTCGAGTGACGCGCCTTCGGGATTGCCTAAGAGGCGGTCAACGGTTTTGATGATGACCTTGATGATGTCGATGTTCTTCCATTCGTTGAAGCCTCCGATATTATAGGTGTCGGCAACCCTGCCATTGTGGAAAATGACATCGATAGCACGGGCATGGTCTTCCACATAGAGCCAGTCGCGCACGTTCTCGCCTTTTCCATAGACAGGCAGCGGTTTACGATGGCGGATATTGTTGATGAAGAGCGGTATCAGCTTTTCCGGGAACTGGTAAGGGCCATAGTTGTTGGAACAGTTGGTCACGATGGTTGGCATGCCGTAAGTGTCGTGAAAGGCACGGACAAAATGGTCGCTGCTTGCCTTGCTTGCCGAATAGGGGCTGTGCGGATTGTATTTGGTGTCTTCATAGAAGAAATCTTTGCCGTATGCCAAATGGTGCTCAGCGGAAGAGGCGGTAGTGGTAAAGGGAGGTTCCACGCCTTCGGGATGGGTCAGCTCCAATGCCCCATATACCTCATCGGTAGAGATGTGATAGAAACGTTTCCCCTCATAACCTTCGGGCAACGACTCCCAATAAAGTTTGGCGGCTTGCAGCAAAGCAAGTGTACCCATCACGTTTGTTTGTGCAAACGTAAAAGGATCTTTAATACTTCTGTCCACGTGGCTCTCTGCTGCCAGATGAATGATTCCGTCCACGTGGTACCCGTTCATCAGCTCCTGGAGCTTGGCAAAGTCGCAAATGTCGGCTTTCACAAAGAGGTAATTCGGCTTGTCCTCAATATCTTTCAGGTTAGCCAGATTACCTGCATAAGTCAATTTGTCAAGATTGACAATGTGATAGTCCGCATATTTGTTCACAAACAGGCGCACCACATGGCTGCCGATGAAGCCTGCGCCACCCGTAATAAGTATATTCCGTTTAAATCCCATTGTTCTGTGCTTTTATCTGGTTGATACATTTTTCCAACGATTCCATCCAATGCGGAATCTTGTAACCGAACGTCTCGCGGAACTTCGTTTTGTCCAAAACCGAATAATGCGGACGTTTCACCTTGCTCGGATATTCAAAGGTATGAATCGGGCGGACATCACACTCGTTTCCGGCCAATCGGGCTATAACTGCCGCAAAGTCATACCAAGAGCATACTCCCTCATTGCTGAAATGATAAATGCCTTTCTTGTCGGTCATTCTCCTGTCAAGAATCCAACCTATGGCATCTGCCAGATCACCGGCAAAAGTGGGTGTGCCTATCTGGTCGAAAATGACAGGCAATATGTCTTTCTCTTCCGTCAATTTCAGCATGGTTTTCACGAAGTTCTTGCCCCATGCCGAGTATAGCCATGCAGTGCGCAGTATTATATAATTGCAGCCTGAATTGACAACGGCTTCTTCTCCTGCAAGCTTTGTCTTGCCATATACACCGGTCGGTTCCGTCATGTCCTCTTCCGTAAAAGGAACGTAGTTGATTCCCCTAAAAACATAATCGGTAGATATATGGATAAGTGTGGCATTGACAGACTTGGCTGCCGCAGCCAAATAACCGACAGCTACATGATTGATCAAGTCTGCCGTCTTTTCATCATCCTCTGCCTTATCTACATTGGTATAGGCAGCACAATTAACAATTACGTCAATCTGTTCTTTCCGTACAAGCGAAAGAACGGCATCCAGTTTCGTAATATCCAATTCCGCAATGTCCGTAAAGACATAGCGTTCTTTGCTCTTGCCGGAAACCCGGACCATCTCATTGCCTAACTGCCCGTTGCTTCCTGTCACTAGAATGTTCATATCAAGTTTCTTATTTATACAAATCTTCTCCGTATTTGAAATCCAATACGGAATCCTTTAAGCATGCCCTGTGCAGGTCTTTCTCCGAAAGGATGGCATTCTCTACCGGGACTCTCCAGTCAATGCCCAATGCTTCGTCTATCAGCTGTATGCCGCCTTCGCTTTCCGGGGCATAGAATTCATCGCATTTGTATTGGAATACGGCTTCTTCGCTTAATACGGCAAAACCATGTGCGAACCCTTTCGGGATGAAGAACTGCCGGTGGTTTTCCTCGGTCAGTTCCACAGCCACATGTTGTCCGAATGTAGGAGATCCTTCCCGTATGTCAACCGCCACATCCAATACGGCTCCTTTCACACAGCGTACCAGTTTGCTCTGTGTATAAGGCATCTTCTGATAATGCAGTCCGCGCATCACGCCGTAGCTTGACTTGCTTTCATTATCCTGTACAAAACGGATGGGGCGTACCTTCTCGTCAAATTCCTTTTGGGAGAAACTTTCAAAGAAATAGCCTCTGGCATCCGTAAAAATGCGTGGCTTGATGATGACCACACCCTCTATCGCTGTCTTTATTACTTCCATGTCAATCCAAATTATCTTTCCCTGTACGTTCCACCTCTTCAATCACTTTCAACAGATATTGTCCGTACGGGTTCTTCGACATCGGTCGAGCCAACTGCTGCATCTTCTCGCGGTCAATCCATCCTTTGCGGTAGGCGATACCTTCCAGACAAGCCACTTTCAATCCTTGCCGTTTCTCAATCACCTCAATATAGGTAGATGCTTCCGAAAGGGAGTCGTGCGTACCGGTATCAAGCCAAGCGAATCCTCTGCCCAAGGTCTGTACCTTCAGTTCCTTATCCTCCAAGAACCGCTGGTTCACGGCGGTAATCTCCAACTCCCCACGTGCCGAAGGCTTGATATGTTTGGCTACATCCACCACTTTATTCGGATAGAAATAAAGCCCGACTACCGCATAGTTGGATTTTGGCTGTTCCGGCTTTTCCTCAATGGAGAGGCAATTACCTCTTATATCAAACTCAGCTACACCATAGCGTTCCGGATCATTAACCCAATAGCCAAATACCGTCGCCTTTTGTTCCTGCTCGGCAATCTGCACAGCTTCTTTCAGCATAGCCGTAAAACCGTTTCCATGAAAGATATTATCACCTAATACCAGACAGACGGAATCATTCCCGATGAACTCTTCTCCGATAAGGAATGCCTGTGCCAGCCGTCGGGAGAGGGTTGCTCGGCATACTCAAAATGTACGCCATAATTCGAACCGTCACCTAAAAGCCGTTTGAACCCCGGCAGGTCGTAAGGGGTGGAGATGATCAAAATCTCCCGAATGCCAGCTAACATCAAGACCGAAATCGGATAATAAACCATCGGCTTGTCAAATATGGGAAGCAATTGCTTGCTTACTCCCTTTGTGATGGGGTATAAGCGTGTCCCGCTTCCCCCCGCTAATACGATACCTTTCATAAAAACGATATTAATTCATTTTATTCATCTGCAGGGAACTCTGTTAAAACATAATATGCTTGTTCCATCTCATCAAGAAATCTTCTTTTACTCTTTTGCCATGCCCTATACAAAAGCATGATACTGATCATTAATAAAATTACCAAAGTCACATTAAATGCAGGTGCGTCACTAAAATCAATATCTGCAAATAAGAATTGTATCAGAATCGCTACAAGCAAGAAAACCGCCGCTATAAGTAGCGATAACATGGCATATATCCTGAAAATACATCCTTGTATCTCTCTGTTCAGATTATCATTTCGGGATATGATATATGTGAACATGTATCTGTAAACCTTCAAATTACCAATTGTCCCTTTTACATCAATCCGATAAAGAGCCTTATATGCTTCAGATTTCTGAACAATTGAATCGGTATGTGTAAATATTCCCAAATAACTATCCAAATGTTTGATTAAATAAGTAGCTCGTGGAAACGGATTCGATATAATCTCCAACATCATCCCTATTCCATAGGAAAAAAAGATGAGACAAAAAGAAAATAACAACATATAAAATCCACTCTCTTCATCAAGAATATCTTCAAAAATAGAATATTCGACTTCTGGCAAACTGATTAACAATATAACCAAAGACAAGAAAATAATCGCTCCGGTCATGAATGTTCTGAAATGGAGGGAAAAATTAAGTTTCATAACGATATATTTTTATCTGCGCAGTTTGATCAATCCAATTCTTAAGGAAGCGGATGAGGACTTACTATCGTTCTCCGATGTTTGAAGATACTTATCATGTCACCCATGGTCAGAAAACCGGCGACATCTTCCGTAATAATCTGATTCAAAAGTTTAAGATCGGCTTCAATCTGAGTACGGAGACGACAAGCCTCGGGATCATTTCCCTTGACAGTCTTCGTGACTTCATCCCAGGAAGAGGCCGACAAGCGAAGACGCGAGGAGAACTCCATACGCCGGTTATGCCCTTTGTAGATACGATAATAAATCGTACCGCGACCAGTTTCTTTTCTGCATAGTTCGAACCTTACAACAATTGTGGGCATTAGGATGTATATTGATTTACAGTCGCTTTAACTCAGAAGATTTGTACTTTGACAATATGTGACAACCAATGAAAGAAGTATGTAACATACCAAGCTTCTTCTAAATCTATATTATTCCCATGAAAATTAGGATTCTTCCCGAAAATTCATTACGATCTTTTTACGAATATCAGATTGTAATAATTTATGGTAAAAAAACGCTGAATGGATATCGCAACCGATACAGTAGTACGCCTTGGCTTTCAGCAAGGCTTCCGCCTTTTCCTGCACATGTCTGCCATACATCCCGGTCAACGAGGGTACGTTGAGCTGGAAAAAGATGTGTTCTTCCTTCAAGGCCTTGTAGTCCTTCTTCTGCATGTATTCGTACCGTTCGGGATGTGCCAGCAACGGGTAATAGCCTTTCTTTTGGATGCGTTGCAGGACGGAGAGCAGGCCCATCGGTGGATTGAAATAGGAGGTTTCCACCAAGAGGTAGCGTTTCCCCTCCTCCAAGGGCAGCAGGTCATTCTTTTCCAGACGTTCCTCGAAGAGGTTGTCCATCATGTATTCCGCCGCCAAAGCCAACTCCATCGTACCATTATAACTCTGTTCCAGTTCCCGGAACTTCTCTCGCAGGGTTGCGGTTTCATTGGGGATGTCCTCCATGATGTGCGGCGTGAGCCACACCTTTCTGACTCCCTGCTTTTCCATCGTATCTAAAATCCGGAGTGATTCATCCAACGTCTCCACCCCGTCATCCACTCCCGGAAGAAGATGGCTATGGCAGTCGGTTATCCCTTTCAGGATGCCACTCTGTGCGAGGGTTGTTGTCTTACGGAATGGCCACATAGTTGTAATATGCTTTTATATAAGAGAACAACATGTTATCGGTTATTTGATAACCAACCATTTACCCCCCCATTTCTCCTTTATTTCCATAGTAGGAGGAGTAGCCGTTATGATAACCGTATCTATAGCCATAGCGGTATCCGTAACGGTAGCTGTACCGGCCTCCGGCACTTTCCGTGCCGTTCAATATCACGCTGAGGTTCCTGAAACGTTTCTCCTGATAGATGTTTTCCAGTTCGGGCAACATGCCGCGATCCAGCAAGCCGCTGCGTACCACGAAGATGGTACGGTCCGCCAGTTTCTCGATAATCTGCGCGTCGGCCACGATGTCGATGGGCGGACAGTCTATGAAGATATAGTCGTACTCGCCGCGAAGCGCCCCTATCAGGGTGGCCAGCTTGCCGTCCTCCAGCAGTTCCGTCGGGTTGGGGGGGACGGTGCCGATGGGGAGGATATGCAGGTTGTCGTATTTCTTGTCGGCAACAATGATTTCTTTCCAGTTTTCGACACGGTTTCCCAGATAGTCGGTCAAACCTATCCGTGGCGAATCCACGTAGGAGGAAACGGAACCGTGGCGCAGGTCGCCGTCTATCACCAATATCCTTTTTTTCTTGATGGCAAAACTCATGGCAATGTTCATGGTCAGGAATGACTTTCCACTGCCGGGATTGAACGAGGTTAGTACGAACACGTTCTGCCCTTTGTCCTTGCCCGCCATGAAATCCATATTGGAGCGGAGCACACGGAACGCCTCGTTGATGATGTCACGGCTGCCTTCCTTCACCACGATGGTTTTCATATAGGACTGCTTCTTCCTCTTGAATCCCAGTTTCCTCTCTTTGCTGAAGTATTGGGGAATCTCACCAATGAAAGGTATGCTGAGATCTTCCAAATCCTTGCGTCCTCGTACCTTGGTGTTCATGTTCTCCTTCATAAAAATAATCACCGCCGGAACAAGCAAGCCGATAGCGAATGCCACAAGGAGGATATTCATCTTCCGGGGAGCTGTGGGGAACATGCTGCCCCTCGGGGCGGTAATCACACGCGTATTATAAGCGGTGAAAGCCTGGGAAAGCTCGTTCTCCTCACGTTTCTGAAGCAAGTAAAGATACAGTTCCTCCTTCACCTTCTGCTGGCGTTCCACGGAAAGCAGGTATTTCGCCTGGTTCGGGTTGGAGGCCAGCTGGCTGGTGGTCGCGGCTTCCTGCTGGCGTATGCTGCGTATCTGGGTATTGAGCGACACGATCAGATTGTCCACCGACTGAATGATGGTGCGCTGCATGCTTTGCAGCGAGTTGGCCATGTCCTTTGCCAGGGGGTTCTTTTCGCTGCTGTTGGCGATCAGGCGGTTGCGGTCGAGCACCATCGTGTTGTATTCACCGATCTGGCTCTCGATATTGACATTGGCTATGCCGGAATTGGTGGGCAACAACTGGCTGAGTTCCTTGTTGTTCAACTCTCTGCGGATATACTGCGCGGTGGATAGCTGGCTGTTGAGTGCCAGCAACTCCTTCTTGTTCTCGGCGGACTGGGACAGGTAAAGACTGGATGCCGCCTGCACGTCCGGCAGCAGGTGCTCGCTCTTGTAACCGGCGATGTTCTCGTCCACATTGCCCAGTTCACTTTCAATCACGCTCAAACGGTCACCGATGAACTGCGAGGTACTGACGGCAATCTGGTTCTTGTCCTGGATCCACTTCTCATTATATACCTCGATCAACGTATTCAGGATATCTTCCGCCTTTGGGATGGATACGTCATCAATGCTGAGATTGATGATAGTGGCATCCTCGTTACCCAAATCCGCACGCAAAGCGGTGGCGTAATAGTCGGTTACGGCACGTACACTACCTTTATTATAGCGGATGGAAGTCCCAACGAATGAATCATTCCAGTATTTGGTCGGATTGATTACGAATGTACCTACTTCCATGCGAATGGAATCGCCCATTTTACCGGAGAATTCCGTCTCTAATTCCTCACCGTTAATCATTACATCGGATATGGTAAATTCTTCTTTGGACGAGAAGTCTATCTTGAAGCTGACAGGCGTTTCATCCTGGTGGCGGTAGGAGACTGCTACAGGGTTGCTTTTGTACAATCCCACATCCTTCAGTCCCTTGCGGACGGTATAGGTCTCATTCAGCCCCAACCGCCGCACCACCTCAGTCATCAACGTGGGGGATTTCAAGGTGAGCAGTTCGTTATTGATGTTGGTATTCGACTTGAAGATACCCAGGTCGGAGAACTCGCTCATTGTAGTGGACGAACCGCTCTTGGTATCGTCCTTAACCAAGATGGCAGCGGTACGTGTATAGATATTCGGGGTACTCAACAGATAAAAAGCCGCTATGGCAAGAGCGGCAAACAGGGAGAGGGCAAACCAGTGCCATCTTGGTACGAACATTCCCCACAAATCTTGTATTCGTATAAAATCATCGGCAGGTTTTCCAACGGCAGTTTTCTTTTCTATCATAATATGTAAAATATTCTGTTCATCCAGTTATTTAAACAGCAGCACACCTAACGAGGTGAGGAACGAGGCAATACTGATCCACAGTCCCACAGATTTCACGCTGTTCTCATTGATGGTGGACTGTCCGGCACGGACCTTATTAGGTTGCACATACACCACATCGTTCTGTTTCAGGTAATAGACCGGGGAGGAGAAAATATCCTTGCTTCGGATATCCACCCAGTGGGTGACACGTTCACCGTTCTCCTCGCGAATGACGAATATGGCATCGCGTTTGCCATAAATGGTAAGGTCGCCCGCCATACTGATGGCTTCCAACAAAGATATCTGGTCTTTGGTGATACTGTATTTGCCGGGAGTTTTTACTTCGCCCAAGACTGAAAAATAGAGGTTCATAAACTCCACGGTCACAACCGGGTCTTTCACCAGGTCCTCGTCCACCAACCGTTTCTTGATAAGGGCGGCAATCTGGCTCTTGGTCATACCGGCAATATGGAGCGACCCTATGACGGGAAAGTCGATATTCCCCTTGTCATCCAATGTGTAACCGGATATTTCACCATTATTGCTGCCACCACGCAAGTCCGTGGCTCCGGCACGGTACTGGACACGTGTCAGGTTGAATAACGCCGCCAACTGCGGGTCTTTACTGGATACCATGATGGAAATCTGGTCCTTGGGCTGCACGGTGATGTCTCTTGCGCCCACAATGGCTTCGGGCTGGTTCACCGCAATGTCTTGAAAGTAGAGAATCTCCTTGGAGGTATTGCAAGACGCCAGCAACACCAACCCCAGGAGAAGTGTCAAAAATCGATTTTCATATTTTATTTTCTGTACAGTTTTTTTTCTAATTTATTCTTTCGGTTGATCCTCACCGTGATGTAACAATGCAACACCGTCCATACCGCCACGTCCAGCAGGAAAAGGATCGTGGTGGACAAGCAATGGATCAGGAAAACGTTCACCACGGCAAAGGAGAGAGCGATGCCAATGATGCAGGCCATCGCCTGTCGTTGGGACAGCCCCAGAGCGATGAACTTGTGATGGATATGATTCCTGTCCGGCAGGAAAAGGGGCTTGCGCTCGCGCCAACGGTGCAGCACCACACGTACCACATCCAGCATCGGAACTATCAGGAACGAGAATGCGATCACGACGGCACCGGGAAAGGTGCTTTCCTTCAACGGGTCGGACATGCTCAGGCGGATAGCCATCACGGCAAGCAGCATCCCGATAGTGAGTGATCCGGTGTCTCCCATGAATATCTTGCGCCCACGGTGGACATTGCCATAGACGTTGTAGTAGAAGAACGGTAGCAGCACGCCGATGGTGGCCAGGCAAATTAAGGCATACATCCACCATTGCAGACGGATGAACATGCACCCGAACGCGAAGAAGGCGATGATACTCAGCCCGGAGGCAAGCCCGTCGATGCCGTCTATCAGGTTGATGGCGTTCAGGATATAGACGATGATGAACACGGTGAACGGAGCGCCTATATAATAAGGCATGGCTTCGATGCCGAAAAGTCCGTACAGGTTGTCGAAGCAGAGTCCCGAAGCCACCAACAGGATGCCGCAAAGTATTTGTATCAGAAACTTGGAGCGGTAACGTACACCGATAAGGTCGTCCATCATCCCCGTAAGATAGAGCAGGAACAGGCCGCAGAATACGGAAAGCAGACGGTTGGTCAGATCCACGTCAAGCATATTGCTGCCCATCCACTGGTTATGCCCGATAATGACGAGTGACACCGTGATAGTGATGCACGGGAAGAAGGCGATTCCCCCCAGCCGGGGTATATGGGCGGTGTGCAGCTTGCGCCCGTCCACTGAGTCGAACAGGCGGCGGCGGAACGAGACCAACGAGATGCGGGGCAGGACCATCGCACCCAATGTCCAGCCGGTTAAAACCGTGAAGGCAAATTCGATAAGATGAAGTATGTCCACTATATGATTCTTTTGATGATTTTCTTAATCTTGCCCTATCCGTTGTAGAAAGGCTTGTGGAATATAGGAAGTAGCCACGGCACATACGCCTTGGACGGTGACCACCAAACGGCGATTCTTCTTAATCCGACAGATAACCCCTTCCGCTCCCTTGAACTTTCCGTCAATGACCCGTACACGTTCTCCCTGGTGAAACTTGGAATTGTCCTCCCCGAAATATTCCATTCCCTGCTCGCCGGACGAGGTGACCAGCATGAAAATGTTCATTTCCCGATCAGGAATGGCAAGGGGAAGTCTTTTCAATCCCTCCTGTCTTGTATATAGGATTACCTTATTGGTGAATTGTCGCTGTACTTCCAAAGCACGACAAACGGTTGAACGGAAGAACATAAGCGAATTAATGACCGGACGACGGAGTTTCTTCTTTATGCCGTTACGTTCCATCAAGGTTTCCTCACAAGGAATGTAAGTCTCGATCTTGTCTTTTTTCAATATATCCTCAATCTCGAAAACTTTGTTATAAAATACTTTTAAGGCGAACCAATGTTCGTGTGTGTGTGTTTCTATGTTCAACGAAAAGTAATGTTACCGGGTTGATAAAAAGGATATAGTTTCCATTCCTGCACCTTCCGCTTTTTCAAATAAGGAAAATACAGCAATCAAGGTTAATCCGGTTTTTTCCTTCATAGGACCTCCGGAATGCGGGCCGCTCCTGACTACAGTGAGCGGATACCGTAACCCCGTATTCGTACCGTTTCTATGTAAGAGAGGGTACGAATGTTGTTTTTGCTGATAATCAGTCATATACATTGCTATAAAAGTACATTTTTGCTCGGTTTGCTCGGTTTTAGACTCGAAAATACGTTCGGATGGAAAATGCAACGTTCTCCTTTTATTTTATATTCTTATTACGGTACTATTTTGATTCGTATTAAATTGTCAATATAAACTATTAATAATCAGTAATTTATAAATGGGGGGGGGTAAAATAAGGAAATAAAAACGTTTATTTTACTTTTCAGTTTTACTGAGAATCATTACCTTTGCAGTGTATTTTTACCCTCTCTTACATAGAAATGGTATCGTTCAAACCCTTCAAAATCTTCTCGTTCGCATTATCTATCACAGCATTGTCTAAAGAATCCAAGTAAATAAGCGTAGTCCTTTCGCTGCTGTGTCCCATCCCCGCACTGATGACGGCAATCGGTACGTCGTGGTTGCGTGCGGCGGTAGCCCAGCTGTGGCGAGGCGTATATGAGGACAAAGGTAATGGTTCGCCAAGCAATTTACCTAACCGTTTCAATTTTCGGTTATGGTAGTTCAATCCGGTTCGATATTGACGGTAAGCCTGATCCGGCTGTTCATCGGTAAGGATGGGGAAAAGATATGGACTTTCCGGACAAACCTGCCCATATCGTTCCAGTATCGCCGCCATACACGGTTCGATATGTAATGTTAAGTATTGGCCTGTCTTATGGCGACAATAGGTAATTCGCACGCTGTTCACATTCTCTTTTTTCAGATATGCCATGTCCACAAACGCCATGCCACGGGCACAATAGCTGAACACGAACATGTCCCTGGAAAGTGCCAAAGCCGGTGAATCCGAGAGGTCAATCCTTTGAAGTTTCAGGATGGTTTCCTCATCCACGGCACGCTTCGATGTGCGAGCCACTCCTGTATAAACCTCACGAAACGGGAAAGTCTGCACCGCAAGACCTTGCTTTACGGCCTTGTTATAGACGGCACGCAGAATCCGCATATAGAACGAGCTGCTGTTTCTCGCTACCTTTTGTTGCCACAACCATACCTCATACCGACATGCTAGGGCGGAATCCAACGACGAAAAAGGAATGTCGTCACCGTCCAGGAAAGCGAAAAAGCTGTTCAGTGCACGCTGGTAATTACGAGAGGTGCCGTATTGGCCGTTCTCCCAAAGCGCTTCCATCTCTTTTTTCATGTAGTATAGGAAACCGGGCTCGGAAGGCAGGGAGCGATAGCGGTTGAGTATTTCCGACAAGGTGTATGTTTCTCCGCTACAGTCCAGCTCGCGGATAATCTCACGGATGTCCCGCATCTCCTTTTCCGCCCGTTTCCGGTAGGCGGTCAGGATCCTCTCATTGCCGGGGACAGCGACAAGCTCACGTTTCGTCTCATTCCACCACTCGGGAAATATCCTCATGTCGGTGGTAATCTGCCTGTTCTCCTGACGGTGGCAAAGCTGGTAACAGAGCGTACCGGCCTTACCCTGTACCGTCGATGGACGGAATTTTAATTTAATGGTAGCCATATATAGTCTGTTTTATGATGAATAATAGGTACATAGATACAACCCGTGGGCTATATTGTTGAAGGAAGAAAATATTTAGTCTTAGATTCCGCTTCTCCGCTTGAAACACCGAATATCACCTGATGCCGATGCCAAACTCTGTAAATCTTCTTGAAAGACAGTCCGAATAGCCTCGTAAAGAATCAAAGTCCGAAAATGAAAAGCGACGGTTTTTCCGTGGAACAAGTCCAGAAATATTTATATCGTATAAACAACAAGACAGTATATGTTTTCTGGGAAATTCGTGAAAAACAGGCGGATACCAGCGAGTTCCCTATAATCAAAGATAAATCAAAACCGTATTGTCACGGGCGTTCCGGCTTCGCTTTCCATGAGTATTTTCCTTGCGACAAGTCGCGGAAAATACACATGGAAACAAACGCCCGGACAATGGTTTTGATTTCGGGAAAGATTATAGGGACTCACTGCGACCGACGCGACGCATGACCGTGTCATTGATGAAAAAAGGAGGGCCTCCTTTATATCTCCATAAATCCGGCAGGAAGTACGGGATATATGGGCAGACCTGGCAATGTCTTATGAAAAAAACGCCGCCCCATGAGAAGACAGGGACTTCAGCTCCCTCTGCTCTGCATAATCCTCCCTTCGCGCCCGTGCCGGCTTCTTCGCCCTTCCTCTGCATGCCATATCCTTGTTTTCACGGCA
This sequence comes from Bacteroides rodentium JCM 16496, assembly GCF_000614125.1. Taxonomy (GTDB): domain Bacteria; phylum Bacteroidota; class Bacteroidia; order Bacteroidales; family Bacteroidaceae; genus Bacteroides; species Bacteroides rodentium. The sequence continues at coordinate 13,544 of NZ_BAKJ01000011.1, read as the reverse complement.
TGTTTCTCTCACGGAAAACCAGTCTTTCGGACATTTGACGACATCTGATGACATCTGATGACACCTTTTTGAAAATCAGTGTTTTATTCGGATTTAGCCCATATTTTTGAAGTGTCAAAGCAATTTATTAACCCCAAAAAGAAAAGGTATGACACAAGAAAAGAGCCCGAACGGGAAGCCTAGACGGACCCGGAAACCGAAGGCTGCGAACGACGCCCCTTTGGTGGAACAGATCACCGAGCTGATGATGGTTCATAACAAGAGCGACCCGAAAGCCGGTGTACAGGTGGTCAGCGAGATCGACAAGGACGGGAAGGTCAAGACGGTTCCGGCGGACGAGAAGAATGAGAACTCATTCCTGAAATTCGACAAGAACTCGAGCATACTCGAAAACTTCATCAAGAATTTCTGGAGCCAGCTCAAAGAACCTACCCATTTCCGCCTGCTCCGCATGACCTTCCACGACTACAAGGTGAACAAGCAGGCGATCAAAGACCTGGCGGAAGGGAAAAAGACGGACGCAGTGAAGGAGTTCCTCAAACGCTACGAGATCCGTCCGAGAGAAAACAAGAAGGAACAAAGTGTAAACCAAAAAGAAAAAACAGCTATGGCAGACAAAGAGACACAACCGCAGGAACCCCTGCAACAGAGCGAGGTACAGCAAGCGGCACAGCAACAGCAGCAGCCCCAGGCTCAACAGGCAGCGCAGGAGTCGCAAGGACCGCATTACCGGTATAATGAGAACATGGTCAACTGGGAGGAGTTGGAAAAGGTCGGAATCTCAAAGGCTTCGCTGGAACAGCAGGGACTCCTTGATTCCATGCTGAAGGGCTACAAGACCAATAAGCTGGTGCCCCTGACAATCCATCTTTCCGGTTTGCTGACAGCCAAACTGGACGCGAGGCTCTCACTCATCCCGCAACAGGATGGACAGGTGGGACTGGCCATTCACGGCATACGCAAGGAACCGCAGTTGGAACGTCCTTATTTCGGGTTCAACTTTAACGAGGAGGACAAGAAGAACCTGCGTGAGACCGGCAACATGGGGCGTGTGGTGGAACTCAACCTGCGTGGCAGCGAGTACACCCCCTGCCTGATCTCCATCGACAAGAACACCAACGAGCTGGTCGCCGTCCGGCAGGAGCATGTCTACATCCCGCAGGAAGTGAGCGGGGTAAGACTTACGGACGAGGAGATCAGACTGCTGAAGGAGGGACAACCCGTCAAGGTGGAGGGGATGACCTCCAAGGCGGGGAAGGAGTTTGACGCCACGCTCCAATACAGCGCCGAGCGCAGGGGGCTGGAGTTCATCTTCCCGAAGAACCAGGTATTCAACGAGAAGTCCATCGGGGGCGTACCACTCTCGCCTACCCAGATAAAGATGCTCAGCGAGGGACATACCATCCTGGTCGAGGACATGAAATTCAAGAACAGGGACGGGGCTTTCTCCGCATTTGTCACGATAGACCAGATGACAGGACGGCCGAATTACACCCGCCATAATCCGGAGACCGGAGAAATCTATATTCCAAAGGAAATCTGCAACGTGCAGCTGACAGCCGAGGACAAGGAGGTCCTGCGCAAGGGGCAGGCCGTCTATCTGGAAAACATGATCAACCGTAAGGGAGAGGAATTCTCCGCGTTTGTCAAGCTGGACATGAATACCGGCAGGACGATGTACTCGCGCACGCCGGACGGGTTCAACGAGCAGCAGGCGCCACGTATCCCGGCGGAGGTTTACGGCCATGTGTTCACGGCGCAGGAAAAGGCGAACCTCCAGGACGGGAAAACCCTCCTGGTCGAAGGGCTGAAAAACAACGGGCAAACGTTCAGCTCCTACCTGAAAGTAAACCCTTATTCCGGGCAGTTGCAGTATTTCCAAGAGAACCCTGATATTCGCAGGGATACTTCCCGTCGTGCGGCACAGGCGGATACCGCCCAAGGTCAGCAGCAGGAACAAAAGAAGGGCGCAAAACAAGCGGTATAACCCCGATCGGAGAGAGACAAAATGAGTTTTACAAACATCAAATCCCCAAACCGTATGAATACGAATCGGAACATCCCTTATAATTATAATGTAAAAGATATTGATTGGCCCGGTCTGAAGGCCGTGGGTATCAGCAAGGAGCAACTGGAAGCGGACGGCAACCTTGACCTGTTGTTGCAAGGCAAGGAATCAGAAATCATCCCGTTGAAACTCTGTACCCCGGTAATCAGCCTGACCATGGATGCCACATTCAAACTGGTACCCGGTGACAACAACAGGCCAATCATGGAAATCAATGGCATCCGTCAGGAGGAATCTCCAAAGAAATAACAAAAAAATAAAATAAGTTTAACCTGTTGGGTTGTCTAAAAAGTCACTCATTCGTTCTTGAGAATTGAATATTTGAAATCAATCTCAGATAGGTATTCGAATAAAAGAGGGTCAAAAATACTTTTTAGACAGCCCCCATCAAAAAGAAAAAGAATATGATCGCAATAGTGACTGACAGGCCCAACGTGGCAGAGAGATAGCAAGAGTGTTGGGAGCCGGCAGAAAAGAGAACGGTTATATGACCGGGAACGGCTACATGGTGACATGGACATACGGCAACATGCTCTCCCTGGCAATGCCGAAGGATTCAGGAACAGCCCATGTGGAGTGGAAGGACTTTCCCCTGCTGCCGCCTTCCCTCCTGACAGTAAGGCACGTGAAGACGGATACCGGGTGGCATCCCGACATCAATGCGGTGCTCCAGTTGAAAGTGATAGCCAAGATGCTCAACGCATGCGACACCATCATCGCGGCAACCGATGCCTCCCGGGAGGGAGAGATGCTGTTCCGCCATCTTTACGGTTTTCTGGGATGCAAACAACCCTGCCTCCGCCTCTGGATCTCGTCTCTGACGGACGAGGCCATCACGGAAGGTATGGCGAACCTCCTTCCATGTGACCGGTTCGACAACCTGTTCCTGGCGGCGGACAGCCGTAACCGGGCGGACTGGCTCCTGGGGGTCAATTCAAGCCATGCCATCTGCAAGGCGGTAGGCTTCGGGAACAATTCGCTGGGCAGGGTACAGACCCCCGTACTGGCGGAGATATGCAGACGGTACCGGGAGAGGGAGAACCACATGCCGGCTGACAGCTGGCCCGTATTCATCAGCCTGTGCAAGAATGACCGTATCCTAAAGATGCGCCACGTGGACGACCTTGTGGCCCGCCGGGAGGCACTGGCATTGTACGAGGATTGCAAGGCGGCAAAGAACGCCCGCATCACAGCGGTAGGGAAACGGACGGAGGAAATCGGGGCACCGGCACTTTACAACCTGGCCGAACTACAGAAAGACGTGAACCGTTACCACGGCCTGACGGCCATACAGGTGCAGGAGATTGCACAGAGCCTGTACGAGAAGAGGCTGATTTCCTATCCGCGCACCTCCAGTCGCCTGTTGCCAAAGGATGTATATGACACGTTGCCGCCTGTCATGGAGAAGATGCTCTCCCGCAAGGAGTTCCGACGATATGCCGGTATGGTTGACCTTGCCGCGCCGCAGGACAGCATTGGGGCACAAGACACCATAGAGCATCATGCCATCATCATCACAGGCATACAGCCCGGTAAATTGGGCCGGGAGGAAATGCTGGTTTACACGCTCATTGTCGGCAGGGTGCTTGAAACGTTCATGCCGCCCTGCAAGGTGGAATACACAACCGTCGATGCGGTGTGTGCCGCACGTAAATTCCGCATCCGTACATACCGCATCCTGGAAAAAGGATGGCTCGGAATCTTTGAGAGGGAACATATTGTCGCAAAAGGCTGTATGCCTTACCAGGTGATGCCGGAATTTTTTCAGGAAGAGATACTGCCGGTGGCAGGGTGCAGCCTTATACATAAGAAATCGTTACCGGTCTCCCCTTATACGGACGAGGAACTGGTGGACTACATGGACAAGGCCGGACTGGGCACCGTCTCCACCCGCACGAATATCCTCCGCACGCTGTTGGAACGTAAATACATCCGTTATTCGGGTAAATATGTCGTCCCGACCCCTAAAGGGCTTCTCCTGTATGAGACGGTACGCGGTATGAAGGTGGCCGACGCTCCCTCACTTCGGGCTGGGAAACTGAACTGGCACGGATAGAACGGGGGGAACTCTCACAGGAGGAGTTCCTGGACGGCGTGCTGGAAACGGTAAATGAGGTGACAGGCGAGATATTCCGGAACCATCCGGTGGAAAAGCGGCCACAGGGAACCATATAAACAAATGTCAAAGCCAACAAGACAAGGGAAGTGCAGGCGTCTGTCTGTACTTCCTTTTTTATATGTGCAAGATACGTTTTTCCGATTTTAAGCGGCAAAGGTCTTGGATTGCCTCGTTTTTGCCGCAAGGCGGCCCCCTTTGGGGGCTTGGTTGGTCAAAAGAAAATCATCCTCGCTTCGCTGCGGTATTTTCTTTTGCCAAGCCTTGCGCAAAAAGGCAATCCAAGGGCCGGAGGCCTATAAAATCGGGAAAACATATCCCGATGGGATTATTCATTCTTAAAAATTTAAAGACATGAAACTGCAACTCATCGAAAACATCTGCAAGCAGACGGTCTCACTGGTCCTGCTTACGGGAATATGCCTGCTCTACAGCAAGGGAATCATTCCCATGTACCTGATCGTCCTGTTCCTTTTGTCGGGAACGCTCATCAGCCTCCTTTTCAGGACGTTCACCCTCATTGTAAAAATAATTATCGCCCTGACCGTCATGGGCATGCTTGTATAATCCTTAAAGCATAAAGACATGAGAACCGCTACATTCACCCCGCCGGCTCCGGTCATGCCGGCCGCATGGCCCGCCACAAGCCGTGTGAGACCTGTAAAAAAACGGATTCCCGATACGACAGACGGGCCGAAACGTATCGGCTACTATCTGGAACCGTTGAGGGGCATCGCCTCGAATCCGGACAGGCAGAGAATCCTGAAGGATTTTTTCAAGGAAACCTATGTATAACATTTAAAATTTTACCATTATGTTTTTTCAGGCAATCAACCAAATGATCACGGCAGGCACAGACCTGAGTATCAACATCAGACGAGTAAACAACAACCTGACGGTGGCCGTTGTTCCCAGACGGTCGGGGGTAAAGGACGGGGAACGCATCGTCCCGCTCATCCTGAACGGCACGCCGGAAGAGCTGGATGCGGGCTTCCTGCAGGCCGTCGGCACACCTGTACAGAAAGCGCAGGGCATCCTTACCAACCTGGAAGCGTTCGAGAAGCAGGCGGAACAGGCAGCCTCACAAAGCAAAGCCGCTAGGTCAGCGGCGGAGAAAGAGTCCAAAGAGGTCCGCGAGAAACGGGAAAAGATGGAAAAACTGCTTAAGAAGGCGGAGGATGCCATGACCGGCAAACGCTATTCCGAAGCGTTGACATGGCTCAAGCAGGCAAAGATACTGGCACTTCCGGACAAACAGAAGGAAATTGACGTGAAGATGGCGGAGGTACAGAAAAAGGCATCGGAGGGAAGCCTGTTCGGCATGGAACAACCGCCAATGTCCAAGCCGCAGCCGGCTCCACAACAGACGGCATCGCAACCGGCGGCAGCCCCGGCATCGCAATACCGAAGCGGAGAGCAAATCCCGATGTTTTTGCCCGAGCAGCCGGCTCCGATTCCGCAACCCGTTTCACAACAGCAACCGCCCCGGCCGGCTGCACATTCAGGACAGCAAACACCATTTGCCGGACAGCCGCAAACACAACCCGTACAATATACTGCGGTCGCACCACAAGCGCAACCGGTCCCGCAACAGGCAGTTCCACAACCGCAAGAAATCCAATTCCATCAACCGGTACAGATACCACAGGCACGGATGGACGGAAAGCAATGGATGCAACCGGCTCCGCCACAGCCACGGTATGCACCGGTACAGGAGGCCGCAAGAACTCATGAGGAGCGTGAATACCTCCGGCAACCGCAAGAGGCTGCAATGTACAACTTCGACAAGGACTGCGAGGATGACCGGGAACTGCTCAGGGAAGACCCGTACGCGGAATATCCGGACTTCCCGAAGGAATGCCGCATGACGGACATGGCACAAATGGACATGGTATATTGTTAAACCTTATAAAAGAAGAGAAATTATGGCACTTGAAATCAAAGGATTGCAGAGAGTCTTCAAATTCAAGAAGGACTCTAAGGAACTGGTATTGAGCGACCCGAACAACGAACTGTCCGTAAACGAGGTGATGGACTTCTACTCCATGACCTATCCCGAACTGACAACGGCGACCGTTCACGGACCGGAATGGGAGGAGGACAAGGCGGTCTACCGCTTCAAGACAACCATCGGAGTGAAAGGGTAATCGTATGGACAAGAGAAAGAAAAAGGAGGACAAACCATGCAGACAGCTCTCAGAATCAGCCAAGGAGAATCTGGCAGGACTCATTATCTGTTTAGCCGGCCCGTCAGACATCCGAAGAGGAACAACGGGACAAAAAAGGAGGATACTGCCGCCACCGGGAAGCGTCATGATTTTCTGACAGATAAAATTCCTCCCCTCGCACCGGATTTCTGGCATAAAGACGGATATGACGGTTCCCCGGTCAATCTCACGACACCGGAGAATTTTGACTATCTCTACCAATCGGCATCGAACTATGCCGGACTTATGGGTATAAAGCTCCCTTTCCGATACAGGAAAGGGGGCAGCCCCCGTCTGAAAATCACCGAACTGTACAAGGCGATGGACGAGAGCGTGCCGGAATGTGTCAATCTGGAAGAGAAAGAAGGAAGGCTCCATTTCTGTCTGTTCCGCCATCACGACTGGCCGGAACCCGAGCTGTTCTGGATTCCCATCGACTTTACGGAACGGCTTCCCGTACCATTGAGGAACATTGTCAGGGAGTTCATCCGGCAATTCGTCCGGCATCACGGAGTCTGCAATGTCACCGAGGCGTTTTGCTATGACTTCGCCATAGAGGAACTGGAAGACTGGGAAAACCGGGATTCCGACGCTTCCCCGAAAGAAATCAGGGCGAACAGGCGGCTGGCGGATTCCTATCAGTCAGGAAAACGGGCGAAAGCGCTCAAACGGATGTCGGAAAAACCGTTCTGCAACTCCCTGGAAGAGGCTGTACGGAATTACCGGACAAAAAAGGGGAAGGAACAAAAACTGCTGGAATTGATAAGGGAGGGTATGGCACTGATCACCCCGGAAAGCCCGAACCTCACAGATTACCTGTACGATTGGGCGTATGAGGAGGAGCGTGATTTTTACCCGGTGGGAATGGAAAGCCAGGTCATGCTGGTCTACTCTACCCGTGACACGCTGGCTGAATGTATGGAAGGGTTCATGAACTCGGACTACCAGGAGACTTATGCCCTTACCCCGGTCACATACAGGTTCCTGACACCGGAAACGGACTGTCTCTTCCAAATGGGCGACTACCCGGAAAAGCTTTCAAAATGGCTGGCACGTTTTACAAAACATATAGCTGACAACTTCTAAAATGAACGATATGAATGAACTGACCAATAAATTGCAACAGGTGATGGTGCCCAAGGCGGCACTGATCGCGTATGAATACCGTGAGAACCGCTATGGGAACGGAATGCATTACCTCGAACTGCATCCCATCAATGACAGGGGCAGGATGGAGGCTGCCATGCCTGTCACCTATGAGTTCATGGACTCCCTGGTGGAATCCTATACGGATGACAGGCGGAACGTGCCGCACGGGAAAATCCCCGCCAACATGCTGTGGTGTGATACCCGTAAGGGGCACGAGAGGTATATCTGGTACAATCCTCCGGGAAAACGGCGGATGTTCTTTGCCGGAAGCCTGAATATTCCTGACGGGATATTCCATGTGCCCGGCGTGATCTACATGGTTTCCGGTGACAGGCTGGACATTTTCTCCTACAAGGGGGAAAAACCGGTGGAAAACAGCCCGCTTTTCCTCGCCCCTTTCTTCAATGTCACGGGCAGCAGTGTCTGTCTGGGAAATGCCACGTTGACTCCCCCGGAAGACATGACTTTCTCAAAACTCCTCGAGTATTGGGAAAAACGTTTCTGGCTCAGCGAGTTCTCCCATCTGGGAGGAAACAGAAACCCGACCGGAAGCAACCTGGTCTCGGTAACGGAAAAGGCACGCGCCAATCCGTTTGACGAGAACGAACTGAAACCCATGAACAAACAACTTAAAGACTTACTGGCATGAAAAAGATTCATTATACAGACAGGTACCTGCTCAATCCCTACCATCGTGACCGTCTTCGTAGTCGGTGCGGGCGGAACAGGCTCACAGGTGGCCACCGGCCTGGCGCGGATGAGCGTGGCATTACAGGCGCTAGGACATCCGGGACTGCACGTGACGGTCTTCGACCCCGATACCGTCACGGAAGCGAACATCGGACGCCAGCTGTTCAGCGGATCGGAACTCGGATTGAACAAGGCTGCGGCACTTGTGACCCGCATCAACCGTTTTTTCGGCTTCTCGTGGGAGGCAAAGGGGCAGCGTTATCCGCTGAAAGCCTCCGCAGACCGGGAAGAGCCCGCCCTGGCGAACATCATCGTTACCTGCACCGACAACATCCGCTCCCGGATGAACCTCTGGCGGTTCCTGAAGAAACACCGGGAACACACTTCCAACAACGAGCGGTCACCCATATACTGGATGGACTTCGGCAATGCCCGGACCACCGGACAGGTCCTGATAGGGAACATCCGTGGCAAGATTCTCCAGCCCGTCTCCAACGAATACCTGCCCATTCCCCGCATGAATGTCATTACCGAAGAGGTACGCTACTCCACCATCAAGGAAAAGGATTCGGGGCCGAGCTGCTCGCTGGCGGAAGCCTTGCAGAAGCAGGACCTTTTCATCAATTCCATACTGGCACAAACCGGCTGCGACATCCTGTGGCGTATGCTCAGGGAAGGAAGGACATTCTACCGGGGAGCTTATCTCAATCTCGATACCCTACGGATTAATCCCATTCCGGTATAGACAACAACCGTCAGTTTTCTTTCATGCATGGCAAGGATGCATAAAAGAAAACTGACGGTTCCTGATTGTTCCCGCCGTGCGGTTCAGCCTTTCAGCCGCACGGCACTTGCCACTCCCTTTTCCGTCATGACCAGCTCGTACCGGTCCAGCCTTTCATAGAGTTTGCCCAATGTCTTGCATCCATATCTCCTGACCTTGAATTTGGGCATCATTTTTTTTAATGCGCCGCCGATCAGTGAAAGGGAAACCTCCTCTTTGCCGTCAGCCGCCTGCCGGAAAGCCTTGTCGAAATACTCCATGTCCCTTTGGATAAAAAATTCGGGAGTATTGTCCGAAACCTTGTTTTCCTTCCGGTCGGCATACAGGAACACGGAACAGGACCGTACCAGTGATACGGGAGTCTTATCCTCCCCATATCCCAGCACCTTCAATCCGGCTTCCCGTATCCGTTGGGCAAGCAGGCTGTAGTCACCGTCACTGGCTACCAGACAGAAACAGTCTGCCCGACTGTCACGAAGAATGTCCATCGCGTCTATGACCAGTGCAATATCGGTCGTGTTCTTTCCGGGAGCATGGGAGGAAGCCTGTATGAGCCTGAATCCATGCTCCCGGGCAGTTCCCTTCCACGCGGAAAGCGCTTTCCTCGTCCAGTCTCCATAAATTCGTCTCACGACGGCATCCCCATAACGGGAAACAAAGCCCATTATATCCTCCATCTTCTCAAAGGAGGCGTTATCCCCGTCAATAAGGACTGCGACGGCATATCTAGAATTGGTATTTGTCTTCATAACAACTGTTTATGAAACAAAGTTAGCATAACTTCCGCATATTGATACTCCCACGCTCATTTTTTCTTTCCGCGTTTCAGCAAGAATTCCTGTATTTCCGAGCTTCTGTAGAAGTTCTTTCCGTTATCGTCCGTCTGGTAATAGCGGATCAGCCTTTTTCCCGGTAGCGGGCGACTGTCCGCAACGACACGTTGAGCAGCCTGGCTATGTCATAGTTGTCCAAAAGCTCGTCCCCGTTCATGAAATCCTTCACACGCCCCATCCTGTCCAGTTTCTTCTCTATGCGGTCAAAACCTTCCACTATGGTCATTATCATTTTCTCAAGCACTTCATTGTCTATATACATCATGGCGTATCTCTCCTGTCTTTTAAAGGTTATTACTGAAATACCCTTTCTTGTGCGCACTTTCGAGAGTATATGCCATCTTTAGTGAAAAATCTATGCCGGAATGCCGGTCTTAACTTAATTATAGATTGTATTCTATTAAGAATCAAACAAATAACATTTTATGATTTTTATCGGTGAATGGTAAGTGTAAAATTTTGAAGTGTAAAACTGTAAAGTCCGAATGTAAACTTTACAATTTACAGGTAATATCCCGCCTATGTTCTTAAAACCGGGTAAATTGATGACGCTTCCACACAAAGTATTCAACATATATAATTGATGATAATATTTATTTCGGAGCATTTTCCTGAAGTTTGATTCTGCAGCCCTCTGTTACATATGACGTTTAATGACATCTGATGTCATTTGACGACATCCTTTTGGAGGTGAGTATCCCCTTCCATATTTTCGTATCCGACAAAAAAAGTACAGTTTATGGAGTTTGTATGTATCGAGGCTAAAACATTCATGGAAATGAATGAGGCTCTGGAAGCCGTTGCAAGAAAAATGTGTGAAACATGCGGAAATGGCATATCCGGTATGGACGACTGGATTGACAACCAGGAGGCTTGCATGCTCATGGATGTCTCTCCCGGAAAGATGTTACAGCTTCGCAGAAGCAGGGCCATCCCTTACAGTTATATAGACCGTAAGGTGTATTACAAACGTCAGGATATTATCCGTTTTATGGAAAACAATATTCACCGTATAACCCTTTAGAAGTGCTATGATTCAATCCCTGTTGACCAAAGAAACCCCGGAAATCATTCGTTTTTTCCGGAACATAGACAGCCTGTCTGAAATGCTGGACAAGCAGGAGGAGAAATTACGTCCGGTTCTGAACGGAGAACGTTACATTACGGATTGTGAGCTTGCCGAACAGTTGAAACTGACACGCAGGACGCTGGCAGAGTACAGGATAAACGGCAAACTGCCTTACTACAAGATAGGAGGCAAATTACTATATAAGGAGAAGGACATCCTTGCTTTGCTGGAAAGAAACAGGGTGGAGGCGTTTGATGACCGGTAATGTCCGTTTGGGAAATATCCGGACTTCAAGTGCTTCCTTATACAGTCCAATGTAAGATAAATGGGCCTAGGAATCTTTTAAAAACAGATTTTCCCTGGCGGATTTTATTGGGTGGATATATCAGGTTGGCGGGGTAAAGGTTTTCCACCTTGGAATCAAGCAGTGTTCCGCATTTCTGTTTCTTACCTGCAAAGGTAGCCTTTTGCCCCTGATCGAGCAAGGCGGTCCTTCGGACCGGTTGGCTGAAAAAATCATCCTCGCTTCGCTGCGGTATTTTTTCGCCAAGCCTTGCACAATCAGGGTAAAAGACAAACGGATGCATATAAGAAAAGAAATACCGGCTTTACCAAAGCCGGGCATGTTTAACCACAAAATAAAAAAGATCATGATTCAAACAAAAAACAAGTATTGCAAGGAAACGTTCATCCGCCTGAACTACTGGTATGACCGGATACACGGGCTTGTCCGGGAAGACATAGAGAAAGTGAACGCAATGGTGGAACACATCGAAAAGACACGTTCCGACCGGTATCCCCGTACAGGTGACAGCCTGTTCTTTATTTCCGGATACGGTGAACGCTCCCGGCCGTTCTTCGTAGATGCCGTGTATGGAGATAACATTGTGCTCCGGAATTTCTCCCGTGTCCCGTTCGTGTCCCGGGATAAGAAGGGTGTCAAATGCGATATGCATGGCGGTGAGTGTGTGTTGGTAAAGGCTGGCGATGTAAGGTTCAAGGCATGGACCACCGGCCGTTTCAAGCATTGGGGGCATTACGGGGCATGTGAGAACGGGGAGGTTTACTACGATACGAAAATAGCCCTGTGGGAATGTGGCACACCTGAACAGCTGGAAAGCCGGGAATGGTTCAAAATCCATATCCGCAAAAACACCCGGCCGGTCGGGGATATGTACACCGGAGAAATATCCTGCAAGGATGAGGATGGACTCAAGCAATTTATCGATGACCATGAAGGTTTCATATTCGCAGAAGAGGATTCCTTGGAAATGGTCATACTATGTTTCAGGCACTCCGACATGAGGATTTCCCCGGAAGAATGGGAAAAGATGGACTGTCCGGTATCCGTGCGTGAGATATACGGACAGATGCAGGAAGTAAAGATCGTAAAAGACCATAAAACACATCTGACCACATTCTACTATTAACACAGGATCGCCACATTAAAAATCACCCTGCTTCCTGCCACATGCAGCAGGAAGGAAACAAGGGGATATCATCTGACAGTCTTTTCAATTCTTCTATTATTATATATGGAGCTGATTGTTTTTCCCGCACAGATATTCATTCAGGTCCTTATATCCGGAATATTCATGCGAGAGATCACATATACGGATTCCGTATTTCTCCTTTAATGCCTGCACCGCATTTTTTCCGGCGGTATCATTGTCCAGACAGCAACAGATGCCGTCATATCGTGCAAGGAAAGAAAAAGCCTTCTGTAAGTTACTGACAGAATTCAACACTATATAATCCCCCTCTTCCAAGGATGGAAAAGCCGGCCTGAAAGACAGAAAATCCATAAACCCCTCAAAAATATAGCAAATCCCGCTCTCCGGTGAGCTGATGATACAGGTGATGTCCTTGGGAGCGATACAAGCCTTGAAATACCTGTTCCTGATTTCGTACCCTCCGGAAATATTAGGGAAAGCGATGGCAAAATAATTTTTCCCGTTCCGATTAAAATGAGCCTCCTTGCATACTTTTCGGGCCGTTTCCGTATCAATGCACCGTTCCTCCAGATAGGCAAGCAGTATCCGGTTGGCAAGAGGAGTGATTTTCAAGTCCTGAAAGGCGGGATACGCTTTTTCAAAAGGGCAGGAGACAGTAACCGGCTTCAAAACCGTCCTTTTATCCTCAATACACCGTAACACACGGCTTACATCCTGTGTCCGATAAATCTCCTTGGCTAATGTTATAATATTCCCTCCCTTCCCCAGACCGAAGTCATACCATAGTTCCTTATGGAGGTCTACCTTGAAAGAGGCCTCCTTTTCCGTCCTGAAGGGCGATTTGTACCATACGCTGTTCCCACGCTGTATTACCGGTTCATGTCCGAATCCGGCTAAAAAATCAACAAGCCTGATGTTCTTTGCTTCTTGTATGTTCATGACATATCTTTTTCATGAATTAATTCACGATTAACACATAGGACAAAGAACCGCTTTATACCCGAAACAGACAAAACAGTGTCATCAGATGGCATCAAAAGTCATCAGACGACAAGCAACCTAATATAAAAACATGTTACCATATGATTTATCATCTCCATTACTATTTATGTGTTTTACATACACTCCTTAAATCATAAATCTGTTATACAAACTATAAACATTCCTCAAAAAG
>NZ_BAKJ01000012.1 GCF_000614125.1 Bacteroides rodentium JCM 16496 | reverse complement strand
TTAATTATTAATTATTAATTAATTCCCCTACCTTTGCGTTCGGATAAAAAACAGAGCATTACATCATGAAACAATATTTAGACCTGCTGAACCGCGTACTGACCGAAGGCGTAGAGAAAAGCGACCGTACGGGTACCGGCACCATCAGCGTATTCGGCCACCAGATGCGTTTCAACATGGATGAAGGCTTCCCCTGCCTTACTACCAAGAAGCTGCATCTGAAATCAATCATATACGAACTGCTATGGTTCCTCCAAGGAGACACCAATGTGAAATATCTCCAGGACAACGGTGTACGCATCTGGAACGAATGGGCGGACGAAAACGGTGACCTGGGACATATCTACGGGTATCAATGGCGCTCCTGGCCGAACTATAAAGACGGATTCATCGACCAGATCAGCGAAGCTGTAGAAACCATCAAGCACAATCCCGACTCACGCCGGATTATAGTCAGCGCATGGAATGTAGGTGATTTGGACAACATGAACCTCCCTCCCTGCCACGCCTTCTTCCAGTTCTATGTCGCCAACGGACGGCTAAGCCTACAACTGTATCAGCGTAGTGCGGACATTTTTTTAGGAGTGCCCTTCAATATTGCTTCCTATGCCCTGCTCCTGCAGATGATGGCGCAAGTCACCGGACTGAAAGCCGGGGATTTCATCCATACCTTAGGAGATGCCCACATCTATCTGAACCATTTGGAGCAGGTAAAACTCCAACTATCTCGTGAACCGCGGGATTTGCCGCAGATGAGAATCAATCCGGATGTGAAAAACATCTTCGACTTCAAGTTCGAGGATTTTGAGCTGGTCAACTATAACCCGCATCCGCATATTGCAGGGAAAGTGTCAGTATAAATCCTACAATAAAAAGATAGAAAGAGAAAAGAATTTTACACACATATGATTAGTATTATTGCTGCAGTAGACAGAAAGAGAGGTATCGGTTATCAGAACCGGTTGCTATTCTGGCTTCCCAATGATTTGAAGCGTTTCAAAGCCCTCACCACGGGAAATACCATCATCATGGGCCGAAAAACCTTTGAATCTCTCCCCAAAGGCGCGCTTCCCAACCGCCGTAACGTTGTTCTGTCCACTCAAAAAGATTTAATCTGCCCCGGTGCAGAAGTTTTTCCCTCACTGGAAGAAGCACTGAACAGTTGCCAGCCTGACGAACACGTCTACATCATCGGCGGTGCAAGCGTTTATTGCCAGGCACTCCCCTTTGCAGATACCCTCTGCCTGACTGAAGTGGATGCAGAAGCCCCTCAGGTGGACGCCTACTTTCCCGAAGTCGCTCCGACTGTATGGCAAGAAAAAAGCAGGGAGTCCCATCCCGCAGATGAGAAGCATCCCTGCCCTTATGCATTCGTCGATTATATCCGCCGGTAGAATTAATCTTCCTCTTCTTCTACCGTTATAGGCATCTGCCGCTTGATGGCTTCGTGGAAAGAAATCAAGGTTTCCGTACGCGCCAGTCCCAGCGGCTGCAACTTATCATGTATGATGCTCAGCAAATGATGGTTGTTGCGGGCATAAAGCTTTATGAACATATCATACTTGCCCGTTGTAAAATGGCATTCCACAATCTCGGGAATGGCTTCCAATGCTTTCGTTACAGCATCAAAAGAAGCGGGATCCTTTAGATAGATACCGATATAGGCGCATGTTTCATATCCTATCTTCTCCGGATCAATCACATATTCAGAACCTTTCAATATACCTAAGTTTGTCAGCTTTTGAATGCGCTGATGAATGGCTGCTCCCGATACATTACAAGCTCTGGCCACTTCAAGGAAAGGAATGCGTGCATTATCGGCTATAAGTTTTAAAATCTGTTCGTCTAAAGTATCCAATTGATGATGTCCCATTTCAAATTCTAATGATTAATAAATTACTATATCTCCCGCATATCTATACGGCAACATGCAAAGTTAGCTATTTTTTCGCCAATAAAAATACGGTTTATAACTTTTCTTGCAAAAAAAAGAATAATACCGCATATCAGGCATTTCAAAGTGCATATGCAAAATTCCATCTCGCACGACCGGAAAATTGCAGATGAGCTTTAAAGATATTATCTTTGTAGTAGCAATAATAATGAACCGTTATGAAAAAGTATTCCTTATTCCTATTATGCCTGATGGCAGCAATATCCTTGCATGCCCAAAGCTTTGCCGATTATTTTGCAGATAAGACCCTGCGTGTCGACTATATCTTTACCGGAAATGCAGCCAAACAAGAGATATGCCTGGACGGATTGTCTTGTCTCCCCTCTTGGGCAGGAAGGAAGCATCATTTGTCTGAGTTGCCCCTGCAAGGAAACGGACAAATCATTATGCGGGATGCAGCCAATGGCAGCGTAATCTACAAAACATCCTTTTCTTCGCTCTTCCAGGAGTGGCTGGAAACGGATGAAGCCAAAGCGGTGACCAAAGGATTCGAAAACACCTTTCTCCTTCCCTATCCCCTCCGTCCTGCAGAAATAGAAATAACACTCCTTGACCCGCGTAGAAATGTACGGGCAAGCATGAAACATACGGTCAGTCCCGACGACATCCTGATACATCAGAAAGGTACTGCCCACATCACACCACATAAATATCTGCTGCAAAGCGGCAATACGGACAAATGCATCGACGTAGCCATCCTTGCAGAAGGATATACTCCCGAAGAGATGCCGGTATTCTACGAAGATGCAGCCATTGCCTGCGAAAGTCTGTTTGCCCACGAACCCTTCCGGTCCATGAAAAAGCACTTCAACATTGTAGCAGTGGCCAGCCCCTCCGAAGACAGCGGAGTAAGCGTACCACGCCTCGGAAAATGGAAACGGACAGCATTCAGTTCTCATTTCAGCACATTCTATTCGGACCGGTATCTGACAACCTCCCGTGTCAAATCCATACACGATGCGCTGGCTGGAATACCGTATGAACACATCATCATCCTTGCCAATACGGAAGAATACGGTGGCGGTGGAATCTATAATTCCTATACCCTTACTACCGCCCACCATCCAATGTTCCGCCCCGTTGTAGTGCATGAGTTCGGGCATAGCTTTGGCGGACTGGCCGATGAATACTTCTACGACAATGACGTGATGACAGATACCTATCCACTGGATGTGGAACCCTGGGAACAGAACATCAGCACAAGGATCAATTTCACTTCCAAATGGGAAGATATGCTTGCTCAAGGAACTCCCGTTCCTACTCCCTCTTCTGAAAGTGGAATATATCCCGTAGGTGTATATGAAGGAGCCGGCTATTCTGCCAAAGGCATCTACCGTCCGGCAGACAATTGCCGCATGCGCACCAACGAATACCCTACTTTCTGCCCGGTCTGCCAACGGGCCATCCGCCGTGTCATTGAATTTTATACTGAATAGAAACAAACTAAACTAAAAGAACTTATGGTCAGACTTCAACGTATTACAACGGCTGACACAGACTTGTACAGCTACATGGAGAAATTAATGACTCAATCGTTCCCTTCAGAGGAGTACCGGGAGCTGGAGGAACTGCGCAAGTATACAGATACCAAAACGCACTTCTATAACAATATCATCTTCCACAACAACACCCCGGTAGGTCTCATCACTTACTGGGATTTCGGACATTTCTATTATATAGAACATTTTGCCATTGACCCCGCACAGCGTAACGGCGGATATGGAAAGAGCGTACTGAACCATTTGTGCCGACTCTTAAAACATCCCATCGTCTTGGAAGTGGAAATACCCGAAGAAGAAATGCTAAACGCCGCATTAACTTCTATCAACGGCAAGGATTCTCCTTATGGGAAAAGCCCTATCAACAACCGCCCTATAAAGCAGGCGACAACTACCTGCCTATGCTCATCATGGCCTATGGAGATATAGAATGTGGAAAGGACTTTGACTCTGTAAAGGAACACCTCTACCGCGAAGTATATAATGTGAAATCTTAAAAATCCAATATACTTAAAAACAATAAAGGCCGTTTCATTTGTTGAAACGGCCTTTATTATATTTTAAATCAACTCTTTATTGACGCGGTTGCGCAGAATAGTTAATCTTCAATGCATAAGCTTGACGAAGAGCTTCCTTGATATCTGTTACGATACCCATTTTCGTATCTTGGTCAACTTTCAAAGACACTGTCATCTGCGGCTGATCTTCTTCCTTCATACTGGCACGTTCACCAATAATGTAATCTTGAATTTCAGCAACTTCAGCATAACTGTCGTTCAACTGGATACGGCTTTCATTACCTAGTTTCTTACGAAATTCGGCAGTAGGTTTTCCTACATAGATAAACGTAACCAAAGATTTCTTTTCAAGTTTCTCCAATTCTGTAGCTTGCGGAACCTTAAACTCAACCTTCAATGTTACCTCACGCATAGTTGTTACAATCATGAAGAAGAACAACAAGGTGAAGATAAGGTCAGGCAGAGAAGAAGTGTTCAACGCCGGCATTTCACGTTTACCAGTCTTATTAAATTTTCCCATTACTTCTTTTCTCCGTACTTTTTAGGTTCTGCCTCAGAAATCTTCTGAGGATAAATATCACGAATTGCATCTTGTTGTTCTTGATCCAATTCGGCATAATTCTTCTGCCACTTTTCCTGAGCCAGTTCATCGCGCAACTCATTGTAAGCTGCTACCAACTCATTCTGTACAGCCATGTATGCCTTGTATGAAGAGCCACGGTCACAACGCAAAGAAACCACATGATTTTCCGTTACTTGAACTGTACCGAAGAAAGGAACATTCTTAGAAATCTTCTCCGGTTTCGTTTCATCATTGTACGGATTGGCAATGAATTCCTTTGCCTTTGCACGCAACTGGTCAACTGTAATATAATCATTCCCACACATCAACTGGTCCTGCATATTCAAGAATACCTGCAATACGTTACGTTCTTTCTTCTTTTGGTCCTCAATCTTTTGGTCCTTTTCCGGTGGAGGCGGCAAACGTCTTGCCAAACCACGGTCAGTATCCATAGATGTCGTAATCAAGAAGAAAATCAGCAACAAGAATGCAATATCCGCTGTAGAACTTGAGTTAATATCAGGAACTTTTCTTTTTCCTTTTGCCATTGTAATTACTCTTTAAATTGAGTTACCTCAATCGGTTATGATAATTTCTTCTTAATACTACTAAAAATGATTGCCAAGACTGTACCGGCAAACAAAATATAAATAGAATAGAGGAACATATCGGTAATCTTCAACCAGAAAGGAACATTGTCAGTACCGCTATATCCCGGAATAGTAAGCGGCTCGTCGCTACCCATAGTCCAAGCTATAACCACCACAACAATCAATACAATCAAACCGATTAAAGATTTCAAGGCTGCCCCCGGATTATCCTTCAAGGCAGATCCGAATTGGAACAATACACCAACCAACGTAGCAATTACAGCTACAGCCAACAGAGCATACGTCAAGTAAATCAGCGCATCTGTTTGAGCCGGTTGCCACATTTCTGAGTCAACGCTCATCAATACTGCATCACCCTGAGCATCTCCACCGAAGTAGAACAAGCCCAACACTACCAAGATGATAGCGAACATGGCATACAGTACGTAGTATGATACTTTATATGATAACTTAGCCATCTTAATTATTTTTTGTATTTCAAGTCATATTTGATAACCATATCCAACAGTGAGATAGAAGAATCTTCCATTTCACTTGTCAAAGCTTCAATCTTAGACAAGATATAGTTGTAGAATACCTGCAGAATCAAAGCAACGATCAGACCGAAAATAGTTGTAATCAAGGCAACCTTCATACCACCTGCTACAACCGTCGGAGAGATATCACCTACCTGCTGGATTTTATCAAATGCCTGCACCATACCGATTACAGTACCCAAGAATCCCAAAGACGGAGCCATAGCGATGAACAGTGTAATCCAAGAGCAACCTTTTTCCAGGTAACCGGCTTGTACACCACCGTAAGATACTACAGACTTTTCTACTACATCGATACCTTGATCGATTCTCATCAGACCTTGGTAGTAGATAGAAGCGATAGGACCTCTTGTGTTACGTGCGATGTCTTTAGCAGCTTCAACGTCACCTTTTTCCAAAGCAGCTTCGATAGCAGCCATAAACTTCTTTGTATTAATTTCAGCCAAACTCAAATAAATGATACGTTCAATACAGAATGCAAGACCGATAACCAATGCGATAGCAACCAAACTCATGAAAGATGCAGTACCTTCGATAAACTTAGTCTTGAGTTCTTTATGAATACCACCTTCTGTAGCTTCCATAGCAGCAGGAGCAGCCGCGTCGGCAGCAGGAGCTACAGCTGCAGGAGCAGCCTGTTCTGTTTGTTCAGCTGCAGGAGCATCTTGAGCCTGAGCAAGTTGAGTTGAGCCAAATGTTAGGACTCCCATCACAGCAACAATTGCAAATAACTTTTTCATTGTGTGTCTAATTTTTAAGATTAATTAATTAATTTATTTATTATAATTTGTTGTTTTATCTCCATTTTATCACGCTGCGGAGAGACGGGGATTCGAACCCCGGATACCCTTTAGGGGTATACACGCTTTCCAGGCGTGCCTCTTCAACCACTCGAGCATCTCTCCAAATAGACGCCTTTTCTGAAATCGGGTGCAAATTACAAAAAAAATGCGAACCACAAGCGTTTTCAGCTACAAATGTATTCTTTTTTTTGTTGTTCTGCCTCATTCGACCCGTTTTATATTAAATAAAATCTCAAAATTAATAAACTTTAAAATCTCAAAGAGCTTATTTGAGCATTCCGAACACTTTTAAAGTGTTATCAGAAGTTATCTGGGCAACCTTTTCAGGAGACTTCCCATAAATTTCGGCTACCTTTATCAAAGTATCCTTAACATATGCACTCTCGTTCCTCTTGCCTCGATTAGGGACCGGAGTCAGATAAGGGGAATCGGTTTCCAGCACGATGCGTTCCAAAGGAATATCCTTCAAGACTTCGGGCAGGGTTGATTTCTTAAAGGTCACCACACCATTTATCCCTATCATAAAATCCGCAAATTCCATCATCCTGCAGGCCTCTTCCGAGGTCCCCGTAAAACTATGGAAAATTCCTTTCAAAGGAGTCTGCTGATAGGGCTTCAACACATTATATATATGGTCGAACGCCTCCCTACAATGCAGCACTACCGGCAAACTGTATTCCAAAGCCCACTCAATCTGCCTATCCAACACTCTTTGCTGTTCTCTAAGAAAAGTCTTATCCCAATACAAGTCCATACCAATCTCGCCAACCGCAACAAATTCGTTCGGTGAGGCCAGCTCCCGGGCCATTATTTCCAACTCCTTTTCATAATCCGCATCCACAGACGTGGGATGCAATCCAATCATCGGATAGCAATATCCCTTATATTCACGGCATACCCGAAGCATAGGCTCTATAGTGGTACTATCGATATTGGGCATAAAAATATGCGTGACTCCTGCCTCACGGGCACGAGCCATCACTTGGGGCAAATCCTCTGCAAACTCTTCTAAAAAAAGATGGGAATGTGAATCAATCAATCTCATTCTTCGACTTACTCTTTGCGTTTTTCACTGGTACGGTAATAATAGATTATTCCATAATCACGGCATAAATCCAAACGTTTCTCATTGGGAGTGACCTCCTCAAATTTCTTTTCAACTTGGTTCCATATATCCAAAATCAATCCATCCGCCTCTGCACGCATCGAAGCCAAGGTGTCCAAACTGCGGGCTGTTAAAGATTGAAGATTCTTTTGCTTCTCATAACTATCCATGAAAATATCATAATGCACCCTCACTTTTGCAATCGTAGGGTTATAAATGGGAATTCCTCCCTGGGATATACGCTTGTTTTCCCCATCCACGATTTTACGGCCCCATTCTGCCAAAGCAGACTCTGTCGATAAATCAGGCACATTATTGTTGCTTGCGTCCAAACCGTAATATTCCTTATGAGCAATGCGCACTTCAGAACGGATGACAGCCAAATTCAACACCTGGATAAAATGAGAAATATACAGACGGGCAGTCTTTACATTGGCCTGATGCTTACGTCCCGCCCGCGCCTGCCGCTCAAAGCAGTCGGCATAATAAGCTTGCGCAGCTTCAAACTTTGTAAGAAAATTCCGCGCATCAGTCAACGCCTTCAAAGAAACGGCCAAATCATACACATTACATATATCACCCTTGACGACCACTGCTTTCAGCGCCCGTATTCTCGCTTGATCTGTATTAGGCAATCTTCTATAAGGCATTCTCTCCCGGATTTAAAGTTATACTTCCCGATGCATCAAGTTAGCCATCAGGTTCTTCAATTCCTCTTTCTTTTCATCCGCCACCTTCACCGCCAACAGACTTTCCATTGCGCGTTCACAATACTCTTCCATTTTTTTCTCACACAGTTCCTTGACGCCAATCCGATTATACAGTTCCGTCACCGCAGCAACCTTCTCCTCCGGGTTGAATGCAACAGCATCCACCCAAGCATTCAAGCGGGTCAACTGCCCTTCATCCGCATGTTCAAAAGCCTTTATCAGCATGTAGGTCTTTTTATTGCACAGAATATCACCTCCAATATTCTTTCCAAAAACGGCAGGATCGCCATAAACATCCAGGAAATCATCTTTCAACTGAAAAGCGACCCCCAAGTTCATGCCAAAATCATACAACCGCTCCGCATCTTCAGAAGAAGCCCCTCCCAAAAGAGCGCCAATCTTCAAACTTGCAGCCAACAATACCGAAGTTTTCAGACGAATCATTTCCAGATACTCCTCCGCCTTCACATCCTTCCGATGTTCAAACTCCATATCCAGTTGCTGCCCTTCACAGATTTCCAGTGCAGTCAGGCTAAATATATCCATCACCTCTTTCAGGTGTTCAACCGGACATTGAGCCATAAACTGATAAGCTAATACAAGCATTGCATCCCCTGAAAGGATGGCAGCATTGTCATCCCAAACTTTATGCACCGTCTCCTTACCACGGCGACGGTCTGCACGGTCCATCAAGTCGTCATGCAAAAGAGTATAATTATGATACACCTCAATCCCCGTTGCAGGGTTAAAAATACGGGTAATATCCTCCTGATACAGATTGTAGGCCATCAACATCAATACCGGACGGATTCTTTTTCCACCCATGGACAGCACATAGGTAACGGGAGCATATAAACCTTGAGGAGTACGGGTAAACTGCAATTCTGCAATATGAGAATTTATTCTTTCTAAAAGCTCGGAAGCTGTAAACATGGCATTTTCAGAATTTAGGAAATAGCGGATAATGAAAAGAGGCTGCATTCCGGCAGCCTCTCCCACTTATAGATATTTTATTACTGCAATCTAAACATTACAGGCACGGTATACTTAACGCGAACGGGTTTACCACGCTGCATACCGGGTTTCCACTTCGGCATGCCCATAATCACGCGGACAGCTTCTTTGTCCAAATACGGGTCAACGCCTCTCAGAACTTTAGCATCTACGATACTACCGTCCTTATTAACCACGAACTGTACAGTTACACGGCCTTGAGTTCCGTTTTCCTGTGCAATAGTAGGATATTTAATGTTCTTGCTCAGATACTGCATCAAACCAGCCATCCCCCCATTCGGGAACTCAGGCATCTGTTCTACCACCTCGAAAATAGTCTGTTCTTCCGGTTCTTCCTCTTCCACTGCTACGGGAACATATTTGATTTCCACAGCCTGGTTCAATTCTTCAGAAGATACAATGGCGGTTTCTTCCACGTCAGCATCGTCTTCAACGATAGTCAACGTTTCAGCAATTGAAGGGGCCTCGGGAGGCGGAGGAGTAACCTGCTCCGGCTGTTCTGTAATAGGGATGATTTCCTCTTCAAAAAACAAGTCGGTAATAGCCTGACTCGTGTCAATCTTGATGTCACGCTTTGTCCACTCGAACGCAACAAACATGAAAGCGAGCACGATTACATAACCGACAAGCAGCCAAGTCGACTTCTTACTCTCCAGGTCTGCCTTAGGTGATTTCTTAATTTCCATAATTTATAATATAATTTTAGTGTTTCTCATTTGGGGCAAATATAGCACTTTTCCCAAGAATGTTCACGCTCTGCTGTTTTTTTTTACACAATAGGCGTTCCATTTTCATTTTTTTAATCCTTCAAAAGCCTTCACGTGCTTTTGTGCCACAAATGTAACGAGATATTTTAAAAATACCGTATCTTTGGCAAGAATTTTAAATGAAATATTGAAATTTTCTGTTTTGCAGGTGTTATACCTATATAACTATAGCATAAAAGTCATGAAAAAGATAACAATAGCAATCGACGGCTTTTCCTCTTGCGGAAAAAGCACTATGGCCAAAGACCTCGCCCGCGAAATCGGTTACATATATATAGATAGCGGTGCCATGTATCGGGCAGTAACATTATATAGTATAGAGAATGGTATTTTCCTGGGTGACCGTATAGACACCGAAAAGCTGAAAAGCCGAATAAAGGATATACATATTTCTTTCCACCTGAACCCCGAAACCGGACGCCCTGACACCTACCTGAACAAAGTAAATGTAGAAAACAAAATCCGTACCATGGAAGTGTCTTCACGTGTCAGTCCCATTGCAACATTGGATTTCGTGCGCGAAGCCATGGTGGCACAGCAACAAGAGATGGGCAAGGCCAAGGGTATCGTTATGGACGGGCGCGACATCGGCACTACCGTTTTCCCGGATGCCGAGCTGAAAATTTTTGTAACCGCCACCCCCGAGATACGGGCACAACGCCGCTATGACGAACTGAAGGCCAAAGGGGAAGAGGCCAGCTTTGACGAAATTCTGGCAAATGTGAAACAACGGGACTATATTGACCAAAACCGGGAGGTAAGCCCGCTGCGCAAAGCTTCTGACGCTTTATTGTTGGACAACAGCCACCTGACTATTTCCCAACAAAAGGAATGGCTGGCCGAACAATTCGAACGGGTTATTACAGAAATAGGAAAAAAATAAAAACTGTTTTCACCAACCTGCTCCCTATCCCCTCCCTACCTGCTCCCTACATGCTCCGTATCGGGCCTTTCCCTATAGACACGGAGCAGACACGGTGAGGACAAGGAGAAAACAAGAGTATATATGGCAAAAGTAGAAATAGACGAAGGCTCCGGCTTCTGTTTCGGAGTTGTCACCGCAATAAACAAGGCAGAAGAGGAACTGGCGAAAGGAGGAACCCTCTATTGTCTGGGAGACATCGTGCACAACAGCCGTGAAGTGGAACGCCTGAAGGCAATGGGCTGATTACCATCAACCATGAGGAATTCAACCACCTCCACAACGCCAAGGTGCTGCTCCGTGCTCATGGAGAGCCCCCTGAAACTTATGACATTGCCCGCCGCAACAATATAGAAATCATTGACGCAACCTGCCCGGTCGTACTCCGCCTGCAAAAGAAGATTAAGCAAGAGTACGTCCAGGAAGACAACCGCGACAAGCAAATTGTCATCTATGGCAAAAATGGACACGCTGAAGTACTGGGGCTGGTAGGACAAACCACCGGAAAGGCCATCGTCATCGAAAAGCCGGAAGAGGCAAGGAAACTGGATTTCAACAAAGACATCCGTCTCTACTCCCAGACCACAAAGTCGCTGGACGGATTTCAAGACATCGTGAAATACATAGAGGGGCATATCTCGCCGAAAGTCACATTCGAGTCCTATGACACCATCTGCCGGCAAGTGGCAAACCGGATACCCAATATCCGGAAATTTGCAGCTGCCCATGACTTGATATTCTTTGTCAGCGGCAAAAAAAGCTCCAACGGCAAGATGCTGTTCAGCGAATGCAAAAAGGTCAACGCCAACTCACACTTGATAGACAGCGCCGAAGAGATAGACAGCTCTTTGCTTGCAAATGCAGACTCCATAGGTGTCTGCGGGGCCACTTCTACCCCCAAGTGGCTGATGGAAGAGATTTCAGAGGCCATCAAGTCAAAACTTAAATAACAGTTTGTCATCCTTTTGGAACAGCAAATTAACGTAATTTATTAGTCACCGCCTCAGCTTTTTACTATCTTTGCGGCATGAAAAAATAGTCCAAGTCTATTTTTCATATGATTATTAATACTAAACAAAAAGATTGTTATGGGAACAGTTAAGTGCATTGGTATCTTGACATCAGGAGGTGATGCTCCGGGAATGAACGCGGCCATACGTGCCGTGACACGCTGTGCTATTTACAACGGACTTTCAGTTAAAGGTATATATAGAGGTTACAAAGGTTTGGTAACCGGCGAAATCAAAGAATTCAAAAGCCAGAATGTCAGCAACATCATCCAGCTGGGTGGCACAATCCTGAAGACAGCCCGCTGCAAAGAGTTCACTACTCCCGAGGGCCGCCAGATTGCTTACGACAACATGAAGAAAGAAGGCATTGACGCCTTAGTGGTTATCGGAGGCGACGGTTCGCTGACCGGTGCACGCATCTTTGCACAAGAGTTTGACGTGCCTTGTATCGGGCTGCCGGGAACTATCGACAATGACCTTTATGGAACAGATACCACTATCGGTTACGACACCGCGCTGAACACTATCCTGGATGCCGTGGACAAAATCCGTGATACAGCCACTTCCCATGAGCGCTTGTTTTTCGTAGAAGTCATGGGACGCGATGCCGGTTTCCTCGCTCTGAACGGTGCCATCGCCTCCGGAGCAGAAGCAGCCATTATCCCGGAATTCAGTACGGAAGTGGACCAACTGGAAGAATTCATCAAGAACGGTTTCCGGAAATCCAAGAACAGCAGTATCGTACTGGTAGCCGAGAGTGAACTGACCGGCGGTGCCATGCACTATGCAGAGCGTGTAAAGAACGAATACCCCCAATATGACGTACGCGTAACCATCCTCGGTCACTTGCAACGCGGTGGTAGCCCTACGGCACACGACCGTATCCTTGCCAGCCGTCTGGGCGCAGCCGCCATCGACGCCATCATGGAAGGACAGCGCAATGTCATGATAGGCATTGACCACGATGAAGTGGTATACGTTCCCTTCACGAAAGCCATCAAAAATGACAAGCCCATCAAGAAAGACCTTGTAAATGTATTGAGAGAACTTTCTATCTGATGACAGACTGTTCAGACACTCCATAAAGGTAGATGTAATGCTTTCTTTCAGGCGCGGATTACACGGAATTCACGGATTCAATAAAATAAATCCGCGTTATTTCGCGTAATCCGCGCCTAAAATTATAACATAAAGGAAGTACTTATATACTTTTGACCCTCTTGTTTTTTACAACCATTTCTTCACTATACTTTCCGTCCTCTCCCACAGTTCTTCCATCTGCACATGCCGGGTGTACTTCTCCGAAAGAGGCTTGGGACGGCAACTGGCATTCAATGTACCGTACGTTTACCGGCATCCTCATCCAGCAATAAGCCGACAGCCGTTGCAGCTCCTTACGGGGAGTACGGATAAAAGGCCTGAAAAGTATATCTGTCAGCGGGTCAAACCACATATGCATGGTGATGATATTGGTAGACACAATCCCCGGGTCGGCCGCATTCACAACAATACCTTTGTGCTTGATGCGACTGGCCAAGTCGATGGTGAACAGAGTCAATGCCAGCTTCGTGTTGCTATATATAGGAATGCGCCAAAAGTCCCCCTTCCTTCCCCGGAGGAAAAAATCCGGAAAGTCAAGATGACCGATGGCATACGTACAAGATACCATATTCACAATACGGCTCCCCGCTCCCATCAATGGCAGCAGCTTGCGGGTCAGCAGGTAAGGCCCTACATAATTGACACTCACCGTCCGTTCCAGTCCGTCTTCGGTAATGCGGCGTTCCGTTTCCATGGTTCCGGCATTGTTCATCAGCAACGCCAACGGCTCTCCCCGCTTCAACAGATGCTCTGCAAATGCGGCCACTGAAGCCAGAGATGCCAAATCAATGGGAGCAGTCTCAATACACGGATTACCGGTTTCACGCATCAGCAGTTGCCGCTTGGGTTCGGCAGCTTGGGGGTCACGGCATGCCATGATGACCTGATAGCCGGCAGTTGCCACTGCGCGGGTAATTTCCATGCCCATGCCACCGTCTGCCCCGGTTATAACAGCTAAATTCACTTTGATAATTAAAAATTGAAAATTAAAAACTAAAAATCAGCCTTTGGCTTCGATTTTCTCTATCTCCCTTTTCAGGCAAGGCGGAAGTTCCTCCTTCAAATGCTGATGGCATGCCATCTCGATGGAATACATCCGGGCAATGCAATAATTACTATGCCGGCAGTTGCAACGTGCATTCTCTTCGGCACGCATGCGGTTGACGAACCCCGGCTCATTGAGCAGAGCGCGCGCCATTTGCACAGCCTCGAAGCCGTCATCCAGCACCTCATCTATCTTGTCCCTGGAAACCAGGCCACCCACATAAACCAACGGTATCTTCAAGGCGGCACGGAATTTCAAGGCATCTTCCAGGAAATAAGCTTCCTTAAACGGTACGCTCGGTATCATCCATTTGCCTACCATGCGTACACCGTATTTCAACCACCAGCAGGTCATGTAATGCGTCATGCTGCGGATAGGCATTTCGCCCCGCATGACATACATCGGCGCCTTACTGACGAACCCACCGCTCAAGACCAGCGCATGTGCTCCCGACTGCTCCAGCCTCCGGGCCACCTGCATCGTCTCGTCCAGTTCCATCCCTCCACGGAAACCGTCGCGCATGTTCATCTTCACCAGCACAGCCATATCACTGCCGGCAGCCTTCATCACTTCTTCCATCACCATATCCATAAAACGCATACGGTTCTGCAACGAGCCTCCGAACTCGTCTTTCCGATGGTTGGTAGACGGGGACAAGAACTGGCTGATGAGATAGCCATGCCCTGCATGAATCTCTACAGAATCAAATCCGGCCTCCCGTGCCAGATTCACCGAACGTCCATAAGCACGCGCCATCTCCGGCAGTTCATCGGCACGCAGTCCGCGCACAAAGGTAGGAGAGTAAAGATTGAAACCGGAAGATGCACCGACGGGCATACAACCGCAAATGCTTTTATGGGACATATTGCCACAGTGTCCCAACTGGATGCCTGCCGCTGCTCCCTCCGCATGTATGGCATCAGTCAGCCTACGGAGTCCGGGGATAATCTCAGGACGCATCCACAACTGGCGGTCAAAAGACAAACCGCTCTGAGTAACTGCCGCATAAGCAACAGTAGTCATACCTATACCGCCCGCCGCTACCGACCGATGATAGTCGAGCAACATGTCCGACGGAGCGTTTCCGGGACACATGCTCTCGAAAGCAGCCGAACGGATGGTACGGTTACGCAAGGTCAACGGTCCGAAAGTGACGGGGGTGAATAACTTGGATTCCATCGTTATGAGTTATGAGTTATAAGTTATGAATTATTCATTTTCCATTTTCAACTTTCCATTTTCCATTAATAAAGAAATGGAATGATGCGTTTGCGCTTTCCTACCGCCTCATCACCAAACTCCTCCCGATAACGGCGGTGAATGGCATCGGCACGGGGAACAAGGTTGGCAAACGTCCACCAGACGAACACCCAGGCAGCGGGAGAGGCTGTGAGTATGGCAAATCCCGTCCATTCCACCAGCTCACCGAAGTAATTGGCAGAAGTGACGTATCGGTAAAGTCCTTTTCCGGGAAGATAATGCTTCGTATCACCCGGCCTGCGCAGATGACGTATCACATAGTCGGAATGCAAATTGACGAACATACCCGCAAAAAACAGAATGATTCCCAACAAGGCATGAGGTTTCAGCAAATAGGCCCAGCCATCGGCATACAAGCCTTCGGGAGCGAAATAGAACAAACCGCCCGCCTGCATCATCCCGTTCAAAAGGTTGAAAACGATACCCATCGCCATAATAGCTACCGGCATCCGGCTTTTACCTTTCAGCAGAAACGGAAAAATAAAGGCCCGCTGAAGATAGTGCAACTGAAACAGCAGGAAGAAGAAATATACCGGCACAGCAAATCCCGCTCCACTCTTCCCCCACAATCCAAACATGACGATGAATACCGGCGCTTCCATAAGCACCCACGCCAGTTTATTATTGATGGAGATTCCCCACGAGGCAGTACGGAACATGCCATAACCCGCTTTGACAAAATAGAGTGCAATAAAGACAACCAATGCCACAGCACTCATTACCCACAGAAATATCTGAAAAGTTTCTTGATTCATAGTTCTTTATTTATGCGAAGCAAAGATAAAGAAAACTCACAACAAACAAATCGTTTTCCCCGGATAATTGTTTTTTCATGCAAAAACCAGCGTTTTTTACTGAGAAGATTAAGCAGTAGAGATACGAAAGTCCAATCCTTACCGTTTCTTAATGGGCACATAAGTCACCTCATCCAAAACATTCTTATAGGCAGGACGGATAATACGCTTGCCTTCGAAGTTCAATTCTTCATTGCGATGTGCACACCAACCGACAATACGTGCCATGGCGAACAAAGGCGTGAAGATTTCCTGCGGCAGCCCAATCATCTCGTAAACAAAGCCCGAATAGAAATCCACATTGCTCGAAACCGTCTTGCCATTATTCTTCACACGGCCAAACACATCAATGGCACGCTCCTCGAGCAGTTCAAGGAAAGCGAACTCGCGTTCTTTCCCTTTTTCGCGGGCAAGGTCGCGGGCAAGCTCCTTCAGCAGAATGGCGCGCGGGTCGGAAATGGTATAGACGGCATGTCCGATACCATATATCAAGCCGGTCTTGTTATAGGCTTCCTTGTTGAGCATGCGGGTGAAGTAAGTATCAATCTCATCCACGTTCGTCCAGTCCTGAATGTTTTCCTGCAGATGGTGGAACATATCGGCAACCTGGATATTGGCACCTCCGTGAAGCGGCCCTTTCAAGGAACCGATACCTGCCGCTATCGAAGAGTAAGTATCCGTCCCGGTAGAAGAAGTGACGCGTACGGTAAAAGTGGAGTTGTTACCACCACCGTGCTCGGCCTGAAGAACCAGCAGCAGGTCGAGCGTGCGGGCATCCAGTTCCGTGTAGTCCTTCTTCAGCATATAGAGGAAATTCTCGGCAATGGAAAGGTTTTCCTGCGGATGGCGGATATGCAGTGAACGGCCGTGGGTGGCATGGCGAAGCATGTTATAGGCATACGCAATGATGGTCGGGAATTTCGAAATAAGCTCAATGCTCTGCCGCATCAGATTATCGCGGGAAGTGTCATCTGCATCAGGGTCAAAACGATACATCTCGAGCACGCTGCGCGCCAGGATGTTCATAATGTTGTTTCCTTCAAGTTCGATGATATTCATCTTGGTCTTCTGCTCCAGCGGCATGTTGTCGTTGATGAGTTCACGGAAAGAAGAGAGCTCTTCCTTGTCGGGCAGGCGACCGGAAAGCAATAAGTAGGCAATTTCCTCAAAACCGAAACGCTTCTCTTTGATGATGGCGTGTGCCAAGTCATCCACATCATAACCGCGGTAGAACAATTTGCCGGGAATAGGCTTCAGCCTCCACCGGGGATGCGTTCATAGCCGACCACATTGCCTATTTTGGTCAACCCCACCAAGACTCCCGTGCCGTCCTCATTACGCAAACCGCGCTTCACATCAAACTTCCTGAACAGTTCGTTCTCAATCCGGGTAGCTTCCTTCAAATCTTCGGAAAGCTTGTAAATCAGATACTCCTTCTTCATAATCGTTTCGTTTTATTCGTTATTTCCATTTTCTATTCTTCCTACAATCTCCCGGGTGAAAGCCGAAGTGGACAGCGAGACGCCACCCGGCATAAAACGGGCCAAGTCGGCAGTAGCACGGGCTTCAGTGAAACTTTGCTCCAAAGCTTTCTCTATAAGAGAGGCTGCTTCCTTCCAACCCAGATATTCAAGCATCATCACAGCGGAAAGGATGATGGAACACGGATTCACAATGTCTTTCCCGGCAATGTTCGGAGCCGTCCCGTGAGTAGCCTCAAAAATGGCATGCCCCGTTTTATAGTTGATATTCGCACCCGGTGCAATGCCGATGCCGCCTACCATGGCAGCCAGTTGGTCGGACACATAATCGCCGTTCAGATTCAACGTGGCAATCACGGAATATTCTTCGGGGATAAGCAACGTGTTCTGCAAGAATGCATCGGCAATGCAGTCCTTGATGACCAGACGCCCTTCTGCCAGCTCTTTACCAAACTCACGTTCCGCCAGTTCGTACCCCCACTTCTTGAAGCCGCCTTCCGTAAATTTCATGATGTTTCCTTTGTGTACCAACGTCACGGAAGGCAGATGATGCTCAAGGGCGTATTGGCAGGCGGCACGCACCAAGCGCTCTGTTCCTTCTCTTGAAACGGGCTTCACGCCAAACGAGGAGGTTTCGGGAAAACGGACTTTCGTCACCCCCATGTCATCATGGAGAAAACGATAGAACTTTTCAGCCTCCGGAGTTCCGGCTTCCCATTCGATGCCTGCATAAATATCCTCGGTATTCTCACGGAATACGCACATATCCACCTTCTGCGGCTCTTTGAGTGGAGAAACAATGCCTTTATACCAACGTACCGGACGTTGGCAGACATACAAATCGAGCGTCTGACGCAAGGCTACGTTCAAGGAACGGATACCTCCGCCGACGGGAGTTGTCAAAGGACCTTTGATGCCCACCTTATAGGTGCGGAAGGCTTCCATGGTTTCGTCCGGCAACCAGGAACCGGTTTCGTGGAAGGCACGTTCTCCTGCCAGCACTTCTTTCCATTCAATGCCACGCCGGTCACCATAGGATTTCTTGACAGCGGCATTCACGACAGCCTGCATGGATGGGGTCACTTCTGCTCCCACCCCATCGCCGGTAATAAAAGGTACAGTTATTTTTTCCATATTCTATCTTGCATTAAGTGCAGAACCGGCCCGGAACCAGGCTATCTGCTGTTCGTTATACGTATGTTGTACTTCAAAACTTTCTTTACTCCCGTCCTCGTGATGAAGAACCACCTTCAAAGTGCGTCCCGGAGCAAAATCTTTCAGCCCCATGACAGAAATCAGATCGCGTTCCCGAATCTTGTCATAATCGGCCTTATCCGTAAAGGTCAGCGCCAACATGCCTTGTTTCTTTAAATTCGTCTCATGGATACGGGCAAAGCTTTTCGCCAAAATGACGCGTACATTCAGGAAGCGTGGTTCCATGGCAGCATGCTCACGGCTGGAACCTTCACCATAATTCTCTTCGGCAACGACAATGGAAGGGATGCCTTCGGATTTATACAATTTCGCCGTGCCTGACACCGTTCCATAGGTATTGGTAGAGCGATTCCAGACACTATTCGTCTCTCCATTGAAAGCATTGACAGCTCCCATCAGCATATTATCCGAAATATTCTCCAGATGTCCTCGGAAACGGAGCCATGGCCCTGCCATGGAAATGTGGTCGGTGGTACATTTCCCCTGCACTTTAATCAATAAAGGCATATTCAGCAAATCCATGCCATCCCAGGCAGGGAAGGGAGACAGCAGTTGCAAGCGCTGTGAATGAGGATTGACCGTAATTTCCGTCTGTCCTTTACCTGGAGCAATGTATCCTTCCTTTCCTCCTATAAACCCGTGTGCCGGCAGTTCTTCACCGACCGGTTCGGACAGTTTCACAACCTCCCCTTTGGCATTGACCAGCGTATCCCTCAACGGGTCGAAACAAAGGTCACCGGCAATGGTCAACGCCATCGTTATCTCCGGGGAGCGACGTAAGCAAAAGTGTTGGGATTTCCATCGGCACGTTTGGCAAAATTACGGTTAAAAGAGGTGACGATGGAATTTTTGCGTTCGGGGTCATCAGTATGGCGTTTCCACTGGCCAATACAAGGTCCGCAGGCATTCGCCATTATCGTTGCGCCAATATCTTCGAAAGCGGCAATCATGCCATCGCGTTCAGCAGTGGCACGTATCTGCTCCGAACCGGGGTTGACAATCAGCGGAGAAGCAACTTTCAAATTCTTTTCCTTTACCTGCCGTGCAAGGGAGGCCGCGCGGCTCAAATCCTGATAGGACGAATTGGTGCACGACCCTATCAGGCCGACTTCCATCCGGCGGGGATAGTTATTGGTTATCACTACCTCGGCAAATTTCGATATCGGTGTTGCTGCATCCGGCGTAAAGGGTCCGTTGATATACGGTTCCAATAGCGAGAGGTCCATTTCAATGATGCGGTCGTAATATTTTTCCGGATTTGCCAGCACTTCGTCGTCGGCGCGAAGGTCGGCAGCTACGGAAGCAGCCATTTTTGCCACTTCTTCACGTCCGGTAGCCTTCAAATAAGTACCCATGCGCTCATCGTAAGGGAAAAGGGAGGTAGTCGCCCCCACTTCTGCCCCCATATTGCAGATAGTAGCCTTTCCAGTGGCAGACAATGAAGCTGTTCCCGGTCCGAAATATTCAATGATGGCATTGGTTCCCCCTTTTACAGTAAGAATACCCGCCAACTTCAGAATAACATCTTTGGGAGCTACCCAGCCACTCAATTTACCCTTCAAGTGTACGCCTATCAGACGCGGCATTTTCAGTTCCCATTCCATGCCGGTCATCACATCCACCGCATCAGCCCCCCCACGCCAATGGCCACCATGCCCAAACCTCCGGCATTGGGCGTATGAGAGTCCGTGCCTACCATCATTCCACCCGGAAATGCGTAGTTCTCCAATACCACCTGGTGAATAATGCCTGCCCCCGGCTGCCAAAAACCTATGCCATAGCGGGAGGAAACATCACGGAGAAAATTATAGACCTCCTCGTTGGTCTTCGTAGCAGTCGCAATATCTTCTTTTGCACCTTTATATGCTTGAATCAAATGGTCACAGTGCACAGTGGAAGGCACGGCAACCTGCTCACGACCTGCATTCATAAATTGCAATAAGGCCATTTGGGCCGTTGCATCCTGCATGGCCACACGGTCGGGACGGAAATTCACATAGTCTTCTCCCCGTCTGTAGTTCTTCACTTTATCCTCATCATACAAATGAGCATACAAAATTTTCTCTGCTAAAGTCATCGGACGCCGCAATACATTCCGTACGCGTTCTATCTTCTCCGGATAAGCGGCATAAAACGCTTTGAGCATCGTTAAATCATACACCATAACCACTATTTTTTAGTTTTTCATTATTGTAAAGATTACAAATCAATATCATAAACAAATAAAAAGGCTGAATAGTTTAACAAAATAAAGCATTTTTTCCATCGGAAGCGAAGAATGATTACCTTTGCAACCATGAAAGAACAAGATTCCAATAGTCCTATTATTCACCTCCAGCAGCAACAACTTTTGCTGCGCATGGAATACGAATACGAAAAAGAGGATTTCAAACGCCAAACCGAAAACATGGGGGTTGCCCGGAAAGTGAAACGGGGACTTTGCTGGTATCCTGCCACTCCGGGACGAAGTTACTATAATTCACTGAATCAATTAGTAATAGAAATTACACACACAGAAAATACCGATATAGAACATAATTTTGAGTTCGGTCGTCCCGTATGTTTTTTCCGCCAGTCTGCCGATGGGAAAATAACTTATATGAACTTCACCGCTACCGTGAGCTATGCCGACGAAACGCGGATGGTAGTAGTTATGCCCGGCGCAGGTGCTATCATGGAAGTGCAGGGAGCGGACCACCTCGGCGTACAACTCTATTTCGATGAAACATCCTATCGGACCATGTTCGAAGCTTGGAAGATACGTTACGCTCCAAAGGCAACCGCCTGGCTGAATTGCGGGACATATTGCTGGGGACCTTGAAAGCCGGTTTCCGAGAGCTCTATCCCGTACGGTTTCCCTGGCTGAACTCCACGCAGGAGACGGCTGTAAACAAAGTGCTGTGTGCCCGCGACGTGGCCATTGTACACGGTCCTCCGGGAACCGGAAAAACGACCACCTTAGTGGAAGCCATCTACGAAACCCTGCATCGGGAACCGCAGGTGCTGGTATGTGCCCAAAGCAATACCGCCGTCGACTGGATTTCGGAAAAACTGGTGGACCGCGGCGTCAATGTCCTGCGTATCGGCAATCCGACCCGTGTCAACGACAAGATGCTTTCCTTTACTTACGAGCGCCGTTTCGAGAACCATCCGTTTTATCCGGAGCTGTGGAGCATCCGGAAAAATCTCCGTGAACTGGGCAGCCGTGCCCGCCGTGGCAGCTATGACGAACGCGAAGGAGTGCGTAGCCGTATGAGCGCCTGCGCGACCGCGCCACCGCATTGGAAATACAAATCAATGCAGAGCTTTTTGATGGGGCACACGTCATAGCCTCCACTCTGGTAAGCAGCAATCACCGGCTGCTGAACGGACGCCGTTTCGGCACCCTTTTCATTGATGAAGCAGCCCAGGCCTTAGAGGCTGCCTGCTGGATAGCTATCCGAAAGGCAGACCGCGTGGTGTTGGCGGGTGACCACTGCCAACTTCCGCCCACCATAAAATGCTACGAAGCTGCCCGTGGAGGTCTGGAACGAACATTGATGGAGAAAGTGGTGTCCAACAAACCTGCCGTTGTCTCTTTGCTGAAAGTGCAATACCGCATGCACGAGGAAATCATGAAATTTCCTTCCCAATGGTTTTATAATGGCGAGCTGGAAGCCGCTCCCGAAGTGCGTTACCGGGGCATCCTGGACTGGGATACCCCCATCCACTGGATTGACACCTCCGAAATGGATTTCAAAGAAGAATTTGTGGGAGAGACTTTCGGGCGTATTAATAAGGCGGAAGCGGACCTGCTCCTATCAGAACTGAAAATCTACATCAACCGTATCGGTGGCAGCCGCATTCTGGAAGAAAAAATAGACTTCGGCATCATCTCCCCTTACAAGGCACAAGTGCAATATCTCCGCAACAAGATAAAGGCAGACACTTCACTCAAGCCTTATCGCAGCTTGTTCACTGTAAATACGGTGGATGGCTTCCAAGGGCAAGAGCGCGATGTTATCTTCATCAGCCTTGTCCGTGCCAACGAAGAAGGGCAGATAGGATTCCTGAATGATTTAAGGAGAATGAATGTAGCCATCACCCGGGCACGTATGAAGCTGGTGATATTGGGAGAGGCAGAGACGCTGAAACATCACGGTTTTTACCGGAAGCTATTGGAGTTTATTCAAAATATAAAATAAATACTATCCTGATTCTCCTCCTCCAAGGAGGAGGAGTACCCGTAGGGGGAGGTGGTAGGGAGCACACAGATAGAGTTCTCATTTCACTCATAGCCTTATGACCTCTACCACCCCGCCCTACGGGCACCCCTCCTCCCAGGAGGAGGGGAATTGAGTTAGTATCAGCTGATTAATTGTTTTCCGGACGAAGTTTACGAACAGTAACAGCTGTCTGCCACATTTCGCTTTCACGCAAGGCTTTCAATTCTGCATTCAGCTTCTCACGATAATCAGGTTTGGAGTTGCTGTCGATAGAAATCTGAGCTTCGTTGCCCGACTTCACGCTGGCATACAATTTCTGTACAACCGGCTTGATGGCATCATGGAACGGGGTCATCCAATCCAGCGCACCACGCTGTGCCGTAGTAGAACAGTTGGCATACATCCAATCCATACCATTCTTGGCAAACAATGGCATCAAAGATTGAGTCAGCTCTTCCACAGTTTCATTGAATGCTTCAGAAGGAGTGTGACCGTTTTCGCGCAATACTTCATACTGAGCCAACAGTAATCCCTGGATAGCACCCATCAAGGAACCGCGTTCACCGGTCAAGTCGGAAGTGGCTTCGCGGATGAAAGTCGTCTCGAACAAGTAGCCGGAGCCGATACCGATACCCAGTGCAATCGTCTTGTCAAAAGCCTTGCCCGTAGCATCCTGATAGACGGCATATGATGAGTTCAAGCCACGACCCTCGAGGAACATGGTACGGAGTGAAGTACCGGAACCTTTGGGAGCAACCATAATAACATCAATATCTTTAGGAGGAACCACGCCGGTACGGTCGTTCCAAGTAATAGCAAAACCATGAGAAAAGTAAAGGGCCTTTCCGGGAGTCAAATAAGGTTTGATAGTCGGCCATACAGACATTACAGCTGCGTCAGACAACAGACACATGACGATAGTACCTTTCTGACAAGCCTCTTCGATGCCGAACAAAGTCTCACCCGGTACCCATCCGTCGGCCACAGCCTTTTCGTATGTCTTGCCCGGACGTTGTCCTACAATCACATTGAAACCGTTATCACGCAAGTTGCAAGCCTGGCCCGGGCCTTGTACGCCATAACCGATTACTGCAATTGTTTCATCTTTCAAAATCTCACGTGCTTTTTCCAAAGGAAATTCTTCGCGGGTCATTACATTCTCAATAACACCGCCAAAATTCAATTGTGCCATTTTTTGTTTTAATTTTTATTTGTGGCTTACGCCAACGTTGATAAATTTATTTATTTCTCTGTAAATATCACTTTAGAGCGACAGACCACTTCGCTGCCATTCTTTTTCACCTCCACATCGTAAACGCCCTCACCGGCATCATCCATGAACAAAGTCAACTCATCCCCATAATAGCTTTCGGCTACATATGCCATTTCAAAACGACGGATGCGCTTCTCCTTATACATCTCTATCGGGAACAAATCAAGGATATGCTCGATGTAACGGATGCTGTTCACATGCCCGTTAATGTCAATATCACTGTATTTGGCTACCAAAGCAGCAACCGGTTCCTTTGAGGCCACCTTTATCCGCGAAGGCTTTTCTATCGGGCAAGGTTCATCACAAACATAATCTACAATGCTGCCACTATGAAGAGCCAGCAAATCTGCCGGCTTACGGTATTCATGCTAATCATCGCCCAAACGGAACGTGCGTACCCAATCTTCTTGCCCTCCTTATCGATGATAGCGAAATTACGGTCTGTAAAAAGGCGATAGACATTCTCCACCCAAGTCTGAATGGAGAAATCTTCGTACTGATAAGGCATTTCATCCAGTTCGACAGCCAGACGGGACAATACCCAAGTATAATTGTCCTCGTTTAGAGTCGCGATGCCAAAACCGCGGTCGCTGGCATGGAAACCCGCACAATTCAACAAATGGTTGCCCAATACTCCCATTGTCAGCCGTCCGGTAAAGTCGACATGAAACGGTTCGGCAACAAACTTGTAGGTACCTATCTTATTGTTTTCGCTCATCATGATTCCTGGTGTTTACTTTGACGATATTTTGCTTCACGGTCCGCCAGATATTCATTGACACGCTCAAAGCAGCTGGTCGTAATGGCTACGCGACCCGAACGGACGAACTGAAGTACGCAATCCAACTGGCGCAACTCCTCATAAAGATTGGTTATTTCCTCACTCATGCCATTCTTCTCAACAATGGCAAATACAGCATTCACCTCCACAATACGGGCATTGTACTTACGGATTACTTTGGACACCTCCGGTTTTTCTTCCAGCGTGGGGGTCGTTATTTTATAGAGAGCAATCTCGTGCTGATAAATTTCATCATCCGTGAAATAATGGGCTTGCAGCACATCTATTTTCTTAGTAATCTGCTTGGTCACCTTTTCAATGGTATCCTTGTCCGTCCAAGCGGTAATGGTATATTTATGTACCCCTTTGATGGAGGAGGCCGATACATTTAAACTTTCGATGTTTATCTGCCGACGGGTAAACACAGCCGTCACCTGATTCAGCAAACCGGCAAAGTTTTCCGAATGAACAATGATTGTATATAATGTCTTATCCATGTCTTTTTAAATGAAGAATGATGAATGAAGAATTAAGAATACGGGAATGAAAGAGGTAGATTTCTCTGTGCCATTCTTCATTCTTAATTCTTCATTCTTAATTTATAGTTAGCATTCCAACAACATCTGATTGACCGAACCGCCCGGAGGTGTCATCGGCATTACATTTCCTTCTTCCTCCACACAAGCTTCGAGCAGGAACGGTCCGTCGGTTGCTATCATCTCGTCAATCGCTTTTGCCAGCTCCTCGCGGGTCATTACCCTGCGTGCAGGAATATCATATGCCGAGGCAATCTTCATATAATCCGGATTCATCATCGGAGTAAACGAATAACGACGATTGAAGAACATCGCCTGCCATTGACGAACATTGCCCAAGAAGTTATTGTTCAACAGAATCATCTTCACCGGCGCCTTTTGCTCCATGATGGTACCCAGTTCCTGCAGGTTCATCTGCAAGCCGCCGTCTCCCATGAATACGCATACCGTGCGGTCCGGACGTCCAAAAGTGGCACCGATAGCTGCCGGAAGGCCGAAGCCCATAGTACCCAGGCCACCGGAAGTAACAATGCTACGTTCCTTACTGTATTTGAAATAACGGGCGGACATCATCTGATTCTGCCGACATCAGTCACCAATATCGCCTCGTTATGGGTAGCCTCACTCACAGCACGCACCACCTCACCCATGCTTAGCGCTTTTCCTGCCGGATGTAATTCCGGACGGATTACCTTTTCCTCTTCCACTTCCTCGTATTGCCGGAAACTGTCAATCCATTCCTGATGGTTGGCGGGTTCCAGCAATTGGGTAACGGCAGCCAGTGTCTCTTTGCAA
The DNA here is from genome assembly GCF_000614125.1 of Bacteroides rodentium JCM 16496. Taxonomy (GTDB): domain Bacteria; phylum Bacteroidota; class Bacteroidia; order Bacteroidales; family Bacteroidaceae; genus Bacteroides; species Bacteroides rodentium. The sequence continues at coordinate 74,524 of NZ_BAKJ01000012.1, read as the reverse complement.
TCTCCCAGGACAGCAACATCGGTCTTTACATTCTTATCTATTTCGGCAGGGTCAATATCAAAGTGGATAATCTTCGCCTGCTTGGCATATGTTTCCAATTTACCCGTCACACGGTCATCAAAGCGCATGCCTACGGCGATAAGGACATCACATTTATTAGTATTGATATTGGGCCCCAGGTTACCGTGCATACCAAGCATTCCTTTGTTCAACGGATGGTCCGTAGGCAATGCGGAAAGTCCCAACAAAGTGCATCCGGCAGGCATTCCGGCTTTCTCAATGAAAGCACGAAGTTCTTGCTGGGCTTCTCCCAGCTCCACGCCTTGTCCTACCAGCACCAAAGGCCGTTCCGCACCATTTATTAATTCAGCGGCCTGCCGTATGGCCTCCGGCTCCATTTCGGGAACGGGGAGATAGCTACGGACATAGTCCACCTTAGTAGGCACATATTCTGTTTTCTCCACTTGGGCGTTTTTAGCAAAATCCAGCACGACCGGTCCCGGACGTCCGCTCTTTGCCACATAGAAAGCACGTGCCACTGCCCAGGCCACATCTTCTGCACGACGAATCTGGTAACTCCATTTCGTGATAGGCTGGGTAATGCCTACCAAGTCCACTTCCTGAAACGCATCCGTACCCAGAAAGTTCGTCCCTACCTGGCCGGCAATGACAACGATAGGCGTACTGTCAATCATGCATCTGCAATGCCCGTGATAGTATTGGTAGCACCCGGTCCACTGGTAACCAGACAAACGCCAACCTCACCTGATACACGTGCAAAGCCTTGTGCCGCATGGGTGGCTCCTTGTTCATGGCGAACCAGGATGTGGTTCAGTTCCTTCCGGTGGTCGTATAAGGCATCGAATACCGGCATGATGCTCCCTCCCGGATAACCGAAAATAGTCTTTACTCCCTGATGCTCCAGAGAGCGCATCAATGCTTCTGCGCCTGTTATCAGAGCCTCACCCCGACCCTCTCCCAAGGAAAGAGGAAGAGTTACTCTTTTTATTATTATCAGCCATACTTTATCTATTCATTATATTTAAAAGCTCAATAGTAGCTTGAAAAATTTGTTTCATTCTCTCCTCCCCTCGCTTTCGGAAAGGGGGGGCTTTTAATCAATCAGCCTCACAGCCCCTTTGTCGGCAGAACTTACCATGCTTGCATATGCTTTCAATGCTTTGGACACCTCCCGGTTGCGGGTTACCGGAGTCATGGGGCGTGCAGCAAGCTCTTCATCCGTCAACTTCACATTGATAAAACGGTTCGGTATATCAATTTCAATAATATCCCCATCCTTAATCTTGCCGATATTACCACCGGCAGCCGCTTCGGGAGAAACATGCCCGATACTCAGTCCGGAAGTACCACCACTGAAACGCCCGTCGGTAATCAATGCACACTCCTTACCCAGATGGCGGGATTTGATATAAGAAGTAGGATAAAGCATCTCTTGCATACCCGGTCCGCCTTTCGGCCCTTCGTGAGTGATGACGACGACGTCTCCACTGACCACCTTTCCACCCAGAATACCGTCGCAAGCCGCATCTTGTGAGTCGAAGACTTTCGCCGGCCCCGTAAATTTCCAGATACTCTCGTCTACACCGGCAGTCTTGACAACGCACCCATCCTGAGCTATATTTCCTTTCAAAACCGCCAGACCGCCATCCTTGCTGTATGCATGTTCCAAATCACGGATACAACCGGTCGCACGGTCCGTATCGAGTTCCTTATAAGACGCATTTTGTGAGCCGAGTACCAGATTGAACTTTCCGGCTGCCGCACTGGAGTATTTCTTGATTGCCTCTTTACATACATCAGCTGGTAATACTATACCGGTCGATTGCCTCTGCCAACGTCATTCCATCCACACGGCGGACATTCGTATCGACCAATCCGCCCTTGGCAAGCTCATCCATGATGGCAATGATGCCACCGGCACGGTTAACGTCTTGTACATGATACTTTTGGGTATTGGGAGCCACCTTGCACAAGCAGGGAGTCTTGCGGGAGAGCATGTCGATGTCGTCCATCTTAAAATCCGCTCCGGCTTCGTGAGCCACAGCCAACAGATGAAGTACTGTATTAGTGGAACCGCCCATCGCAATATCCAGCGTCATGGCATTCAAAAATGCCTCGCGGGTAGCAATACTGCGCGGGAGTACGCTCTCATCCCCTTCTTCATAATATCTAAAGGCATTCTCTACAACCAGCTTGGCTGCATCCTCAAACAGTTTCTTGCGATTTTCGTGAGTGGCTACAATCGTGCCGTTACCGGGCAGTGCCAATCCAATCGCTTCATTCAGGCAGTTCATGGAATTAGCGGTAAACATGCCTGAGCAGCATCCGCAAGTGGGGCAGGCATGTTGCTCAATCTGTGCCACCTCTTTATCGCCCACACTTTCATCAGCAGATTTAATCATGGCATCAATCAAATCCAAATGCTGTCCGTTCCATTCCCCGGCTTCCATCGGACCGCCCGAAACAAACACAGTCGGAATGTTCAGTCTCATAGCCGCCATCAGCATCCCCGGAGTAATCTTGTCACAATTACTGATGCAAACCATAGCATCCGCCTTATGGGCATTTACCATATACTCCACACTATCGGCAATGATGTCCCTTGAAGGCAGGGAATAAAGCATACCGTCGTGCCCCATAGCGATGCCGTCGTCAATGGCAATCGTATTGAACTCCGCAGCAAAACACCCCAGCTTTTCAATTTCTTCCTTTACAAACTGGCCTATTTCGTGCAGGTGTACATGCCCGGGGACGAATTGTGTAAATGAATTGACTATAGCGATAATGGGCTTACCCATCTGTTCCTTCTTCATGCCATTCGCCGTCCACAATGCACGGGCTCCCGCCATGCGGCGACCTTGTGTGCTGAACGAGCTGCGTAACTGATGCTTCATTTTCAAATCTCCTTTTAATGAAAAAGCCTCTCCCACTATAGTGAGAAAGGCTTAATAAATTATCTTCTAACGTACGAATACATACATAACCTTTCTCACGCTCTTGATGCCACCACCACGACGCGAATAATATGCAGGACTGCCAGGTTAATAGATGTATGTAAATTCATAACTTAATTCTTCTTTTTTGTTTCAAACGTGCTGCAAAGGTAAGGGCTTTTTTATAATCTCCAAACAAATTGAAGAAAAAAATAAGATAAATATGAATAATCGTAAGAAAACATCGCTCTAAAATCCTATTTTATCACTTAACAGTTCTAAATAGAACCATTCAGACAGCCAATATAAATGTATTGCCAATCATTGAAACCATTTAATAATCTGAAAATTACCAAAGGCTCTCTACATCCCGAAACAAATAATTCGTATCTTTGTCTCTTCAAATACTCAAAAAACAGTATTTACTAATTAAATAAAGATAGAAAATTAATGGAAACAGTAGAAAACAAGTACATCACCGTAGCATATAAGCTGTACTCAATCGAAAACGGAGAAAAAGATTTCGAAGAAGAAGCACCCGTAGAGCATCCTTTCCAGTTTATCTCAGGTCTGGGAATGACACTCGAACCCTTTGAAGCCCAGATAAAAGACTTGCAGATAGGCGATAAATTCGACTTTACCATTCCGGCATCAGAAGCTTATGGTGAATATGACGACGACCATGTCATTGACCTCCCCAAAGAAATCTTCATGATAGAAGGAGAATTCGACAGCGACCGTGTAGTGGAAGGCGCCGTCATCCCCTTGATGACTTCTGAAGGTCAACGCATCAACGGAAGTGTAGTAGAAGTGAAGGAAGACGTGGTTGTAATGGACATGAATCATCCACTCGCCGGTTGTGATTTGAACTTTACCGGAGAAGTGGTGGAAAGCCGTCCGGCTACGAACGAAGAGCTTGCTGAAGTTGCCCGTATGATGGGTGGCGGTTGCGGCAGCTGCGGTTGTGGTGACTGTGGCGACGGATGCGGCGACCATGAATGTGGAGGTGGATGCTGCCACTAAAGAATTAAAAATTAAAGAATTAAAAATTAAAGAATCAGACTACACAGTATTAAGCATGCCGCATGGTAATTCTTTAATTTTTAATTCTTTAATTTTCAAATTCTATATTATTTACTTGTCATTATCTCCAATACCAATTTATCCGTTTCATTCATTCCTTTAGAACCGATTTTTGTCAGATTACGGATACTCTGATCCACATCCTCATCAATAATACCTTCTACGGAAGTCACACAACGGTTTTCCATGGCCATGATGGCTGAAAGCACTGCGGTTGAAACTCCGGTAGTAACTTTCAATGCACAACTGGGTTTGGCACCATCACAAATCATTCCGGTAAGATTGGCAATCATGTTCTGTACAGCATATGCCACCTGTTCATAAGTTCCTCCCATTAGCCAGGTTATGCCGCAACTGGAACCCGTGGCAGCAACCACACAACCGCATAAGGCGGATAAGCGTCCCAAACTCTGCTTGATATAGATTACTGTCAAATGGCTCAACATCAAGGCACGGATAATTTCCTCCTCGGATTTTCCGTTCTCTTCTGCATAAACAAGTACCGGCAAAGTAGCTGAAATACCTTGGTTACCACTGCCTGAATTACTCATTACCGGAATCATGGCACCTGCCATACGGGCATCACATGCACCAGAAGTATAAGACAAGATATGAGAGAACACACTGTCGCCCATAATTTTATGTTCATAGGTACCACGAAGAATCTTCCCTAAAGCATGACCGTAATCGCCTTCAAAAGAACGCTCTGCAGCCGCCTTATTCAGACGGGCAGTTTCAAGGATAAAACGAATTTCATCCAACGGAGCCGTCAAAGCAAAATCATAGACTTTCCGCAAGCTTAAATCTAGCGCATCTTCCTCCTTTTCTGTGCTTGCAACAGTCTGCTTGTTCAACAGTACTTCCCCATTGCGTGCCATGTATACAAAGGAAGTGTGTCCACCTGCAATGATAGCAGTAGACTTTTCATCCCCAGCCTCACAACCGACTTCAACATAAAGTTTCTCTTCAATGCCATCTTTCAGTGCTATATGGACGCGTTTTTCATCTATAAAACGTCTTCCTTCTTCCACTGCGTCAGGAGTACAATCCTTCAATACCTCCAGTTGGTATTCCGACTTACCGATTAAGGCTCCAAGCGCTACAGCAATGGGCAATCCGATCATTCCCGTACCGGGAATTCCTACACCCATCGCATTCTTCAAGATATTGGCACTTAAAAGAACAGTTATCTTTTCCGGATGTCTACCCAATACTTCCGCAGCTTTTGCTACACACAATGCTACAGCTATAGGTTCCGTACAACCGATAGCAGGTATCACTTCTTGTTTTACCAATGCTATGATTTGCAATCTTTCGCTCCTTGTCATTTCTATATCTATTCAATTATTATTCAACATTAATACAAAGATAAAAGGAATAACAGAGAGTAAAAAACAGATTGACCACTTTTTTCGTATAAAGCACCCCCGCCAACAAACAGGCAGATACAAAAAAGCAGAGGCTATGTCAAACAAAAAAACAAAGCCTCTACCATTTTATGAAAACAGAATATTATTGAGCAGGAGTCAAGTTTAAACCTACTTCAACTTGCACTGCAGTCTTACTTGCCACAGGTACCATATCCAATAAACTCTTAACAGTACTTGCCATACTGCCCATACCTGCCGATTCCACAGCTTCAAGCAACATTGCTACGAATTCCTCGTCTTCAACCAATGGAGCCACGATACCCACCAGCAAAGGTTTCAGAAGTTCTGTATCCAGAAAAACAGCCATTTCTCCCTTTTCTCCAACGCTATATGCCACGGGGATGCCTTCGTACATCAAAGGTATCAAAGCACTCATTGCTTGTTCCAGTACAGCATTCATATCTACAGCCTTCGTTGTAGGATTCATACGGTTCAATGAAGCGGCAATGGCATCCATATTCAAGAAAAGTCTCAAATGGGTATCGCTCTCTACAATATATTGAGCCACGTTTGCAGGAGTTTCAACCGGAGTAGTACCACCATTGGCAGCGTCCACATAAACTGCTGATACATTGCCATCGGCACCCAATGTAATTTTATGCAATACGTTGCACAGCAGGGTTTTGATATTCACCATTACGCCGTTACCTGCATCCACCTTAATCATATTCAGGGCAATGTTCAGGATGAAGCCCAAAGAAGAAAGCTTTCCATCCTGGTTATCATCGTAAGTCCACACCAGATGGATGGGATTTTTAGGAGTAGGTGCCCAGGAAGTTCCAGCCAATGCCGCATTCTTCAACAATACATCTGTCAAATTCAGTTGCATAGAAGCCTCCTCAACTTTACCATTATATGAGAATGTACAAAACTCAGTTACTCCCGTCCCAGAGAAAGAGCACTCTTTGCCGTTAATAGTCAGTTCAACAGGAATCTCTACAACAGCACTACCGGGAAGTACACCGGCTCCCACAGACTGCCCGGCTTTTTCGCGCGTCAGTGTGGAAAGATTCGTATTATTGGTCAAAACGATGGTTGCCTTGGCAGGATTCGCCGCATCGGGCACAAATGTCACTTTTTTCCCCGGCATCACAGTACCATTATAGGTCAATACCAAACCATTGTCTGCAGTAAACTCCGTCTGTGGAACAGGACATACCACTTTATCATCATCATCACTACAAGCGACCAATAATCCCATTGAACAAACCAATGCAAACAGATAAAACAATTTTCTTTTCATGTATCTAAAATTACAATTCAACAAATAAATCCCACTACCAAACAACGTCTCAATAGTGGGATTCTATATTAGAAAAATGATGCTTCTTATTCAGCATCCGGTTTTACGAAATTCAAGCCAATTTCCATTTTGGTTGTTTTAGAAAGTACTTCCGGAGCCTGTTCCAATACGGCTTCCACAACTCCGATAAAGAAAGCAAAGTCGGGATTGCTTGCAACGGACTCTTTAATAGCGGCAACAATCTCTTCGTTCTCAAGCAAAGGCAATAGAATATCTACTATTTTCAATCCCAATTCATTGTCGATATACACTTTCAAAGCACCTTCTTCAATTGAGTATCCCAAAGGAATTCCGTTAGAAATCATCGGAATAAGTTCCAGCAATTTAGGCAAAATCGCAGGAAGAATAGTTTCAATATCCAAAGCCTTCGTATCAGCTGTGCAGCAACAGCCATAATAGCCTCTACATTCAGATACAGATACAATTTACCGTTTTTCACTGCATACTGTACCATATTCAACGGAGAATCCTTAAAGTTCGGCGCAGCCATGTCAGCCGCTTCAGAGTAAGAGGCAACGATATTGCCATCCTTCATAAAAGTAACGTTCTTCAATAAATAAGACAATACTTCATTCAAGTTCTTCTGCCCTTTATCGCCTACCGGTATCATACCGACACCACCAATCATAGAGATTAAATCGCCCGGCTGCATATCAGTCGCCGGAGTGCCCGGAAAGATTACAACCGAGAAAGATTTTGATGATTCCCATACCGCATGAAGAGGTGTTGACTTATCTCCCCAAGGATTATAAGGTGCAAGATTCCACACACTTCCCACCAGTGTGTTGTCGCCAAGCAACTCCACATTCAATCCAAGGTTCAACTTTCCTTTCTCCACCGCACCTTTATATTTCATGGTGTAATTATCCGTAGTATGCTCACCTTCAAAAGTATATCCATTGGCTACCGGTTGCAGAGCAACAGAAAATGCAACTTTAGATTCTCCCGGTATCACACCCGGATTAACCAATCCGGCTGACATGTTGCTTCTTGTCAAAGAAATATCCGCACCTTCCAATACAATAGTAGCGTTCTTTCCGTCAGTCGTATCAAAAGAAACCTTCTTTCCCAACATCACCTCGCCACCATACGTCAATACCAATTGATTGGTAGCGTCCGCCGAAGTATAAGTAGTATTCAGGTCAGTGTTGACCTTGACATCATCGTCATCATCACTACAAGCCGTGAATAAACTCATTGAACAGATCAATGCAAATAAATAAAATAAATTCTTTTTCATACTTTTTTGAGTACTTGTTTAGTTAATAAAAAGCTTCCCAAGGGAGCTATTAATTTCCCATTTTAAATCGAAGGTGCAAAGTAACACTTTTTAAGGTTACAGTACAAGGTCTTTTCTAAAAAATAAATGTTCCTTTTTTCATCATTACGAGTGAAATTCGGATGCAGATTTCATAAAGAGTAAGCCATTTTTATAAAGAACAAGCCATTGACCAAACTCTGGCAAAGGCAGGCAACTTTATGCGAAAAAGACTTTTTATCTTATTTCCTTAAACGTTTTATGAAAAAAAGTTGTTATCTTTATAAAGTCAAAAGCATTTCCTATAAAGCGTATTGGCACATTAACCTCATATATAAACCTTTAAAGCATTTGATATGTTCAACTCATTTGGAAATATTCTCCGTCTTACCAGTTTTGGGGAATCGCACGGTAAGGGTGTGGGAGGAGTGATAGACGGATTCCCTGCAGGAATAGTCATTGATATGGATTTCGTCCAGGCAGAGCTCGACCGACGCCGTCCCGGACAGTCACGTATCACTACCGCCCGGAAAGAAGGTGATAAAGTGGAGTTCCTCTCCGGCATCTTCGAAGGAAAATCCACGGGCTGCCCCATAGGATTCATTGTATGGAACCAAAACCAGCATTCTGACGATTACAATAATCTGAAAGAAGTCTACCGCCCGTCACACGCCGACTATACTTATAAAGTGAAATATGGCATCCGCGACCACCGCGGAGGCGGACGTTCATCAGCCCGTGAAACAATCTCGCGTGTAGTAGCGGGTGCCTTGGCCAAATTGGCGCTGAAGCAGCTGGGCATACACATCACGGCGTACACCTCGCAAGTAGGTCCTATCCGCCTTGAAGAAAATTATACAGCATACGACCTTGACTTGATAGAGACCAATCCGGTCCGCTGCCCCGACCCGGCGAAGGCGAAGGAAATGGAAGAACTCATCTTCAAGATAAAGGGAGAAGGAGATACCATCGGAGGAGTGGTGACTTGTGTCGTCAAAGGATGCCCCATCGGACTGGGACAACCCGTATTCGGCAAGCTCCATGCAGCACTTGGAGCAGCCATGCTCAGCATCAATGCAGCAAAAGCATTCGAGTATGGAGACGGTTTCAAGGGATTAAAGCAGAAAGGCTCGGAGCAGAATGATGTGTTCTACAACAACAACGGACATATCGAGACCCGAACCAATCATTCGGGCGGCATACAAGGCGGAATCAGTAACGGGCAAGACATCTATTTCCGTGTAGCCTTCAAACCCGTGGCAACCGTACTGATGGAGCAACACACCGTGAACATTGACGGTGTAGACACCACCCTGAAAGCCCGAGGACGCCATGACCCGTGCGTATTGCCACGCGCAGTACCCATCGTGGAAGCAATGACAGCAATGACATTGCTGGATTATTACCTGATTGACAGAACAACACAACTATAATATTCACCCATGGAAATAAAGAAATACATTACCGAGAACGAGCCTAAAATGCTGGAAGACTTGTTCAGCCTCATCCGCATTCCAAGTATCAGTGCCAAACCCGAGCATCACGACGATATGCTTGCCTGCGCCGAACGCTGGGCACAGTTGCTGCTCGAAGCCGGAGCGGACGAAGCCCTCGTAATGCCCTCCAAAGGCAACCCGATTGTTTTTGGACAGAAAATCGTAGACCCGGACGCCAAGACCGTATTGGTATATGCCCACTACGACGTGATGCCCGCCGAACCTCTGGAACTTTGGAAGAGCGAACCCTTTGAGCCGGAAATACGCGACGGACATATCTGGGCACGCGGTGCTGATGATGACAAAGGGCAATCTTTCATACAAGTGAAAGCGTTTGAGTACCTCGTACGCAACGAACTGCTGCAAACCAACGTAAAATTCATCTTCGAAGGAGAAGAAGAAATCGGTTCGCCCAGCCTGGAAAGCTTCTGCCGGGAGCACAAAGAGTTGCTGAAAGCAGACGTCATCCTGGTTTCGGACACCAGCATGCTTGGTGCAGACCTACCTTCACTGACCACCGGACTGCGCGGACTGACCTATTGGGAAATAGAAGTGACCGGCCCCAACCGCGACCTGCACAGCGGTCACTTCGGCGGTGCTGTTGCCAACCCCATCAATGTGCTTTGCCAGATAATCAGCCAAGTGACGGACGCAGAGGGACGTATCACCGTACCGGGCTTCTATGACGATGTGGAAGAAGTTCACCAAGCCGAGCGCGACATGATAGCCCGCATTCCTTTCGACGAAGAGAAATACAAAAAGGCTATCCATGTAAAAGCGCTTTTCGGAGAGAAAGGTTACAGTACGCTGGAACGTAACAGTTGCCGTCCGTCTTTCGACGTATGCGGCATCTGGGGCGGATATACGGGTGAAGGGTCCAAGACCGTGCTCCCATCCAAGGCATACGCCAAGGTATCCTGCCGGTTGGTTCCCCACCAGGACCACCACAAGATATCCCGGCTCTTTGCCGACTACATTCTGGACATAGCGCCGGATTCAGTGCAGGTAAAAGTCACTCCGATGCATGGAGGCCAAGGATATGTATGTCCCATCACCCTACCCGCCTACCAAGCCGCCGAAAAAGGTTTTGAAAAAGCTTTTGGAAAGAAACCGCTGGCAGTGCGTCGGGGTGGAAGTATCCCCATCATCTCCACTTTCGAGCAAGTACTGGGCATCAAAACCGTTCTGATGGGCTTCGGGCTCGAATCCAACGCCATCCACTCACCTAATGAGAATATACCGTTGGACATCTTCCGTAAAGGAATAGAAGCCGTTGTCGAATTCTACCTCAATTATAAATAAAACAAGAAAATCAGGATGAAAGACTTCCAAATTCAAGCCATCGGCCTGATGTCCGGCACTTCCCTTGACGGGCTGGACGTATGTTGCTGCACTTTCCGGCAGAAAGCCGGAAAATGGTCTTTCCACATAGACTGTGCAAAAGGCTATAGTTACCCCGACGCATGAAGCAGATATTGGGTACCGGTGCACAGACAATGAGTGCTTTGGAGTTCATCACTTTCCACAGCTCCTATGGAAAGTTTCTCGGTGAACGTGTCAACGAGTTCATGCAAGAATTTGGAGTCCACCCCGATATTATCGCCTCCCACGGGCATACCATCTTCCATGAGCCTCAAAAGAGAATCATGTACCAAATAGGTGACGGAGCCGCCATTGCCGCTGAAACCCGTATACCTACCGTTTCGGATTTCCGGCGGCTGGACATCATGCTGGGTGGGCAGGGCGCTCCACTCGTACCTATTGGCGACCGGTTGCTTTTTGCCGGCTACGACTTCTGTTTGAATATCGGCGGCTTCTCCAACATCTCATTCGAGCAGGACGGGCGACGCATCGCTTTTGACATCAGTCCGGTGAATTACGTCATCAACCATTACTGCCGGCAAATAGGATTGGAATTTGACCGTGACGGCGAGATAGCACGGCAAGGCAACATCTGCCAAGAACTGCTGGACGAACTGAACGGAATGGATTTCTACCATCAGTCCGGACCGAAGTCATTGGGACGGGAGTGGGTGGAAACGCTGGTATATCCCATGCTCGAGCGTTATGGCTTGAGTATGGAGAATATGCTACGTACCTTTTACGAGCATGCCGCCTGGCAAATATCACGCATCATCACCGCCCACCCCTTGCCCGATGGCAACGGAAAGCTGCTGATTACTGGCGGAGGTGCATTCAACAAGTTCCTCATAGAACGTATCGACGCCTTGTGTCCGTGTGAAATCGTGATTCCCAGCCGGCAAATCATAGAGTACAAGGAAGCCCTAATCTTTGCTTTCCTGGGTGCCCTCTATATGGCGGACACACCCGGATGCCTCGCCTCGGTGACGGGAGCCACGGCAGATAATATCGGAGGGATGCTGTTTAAAATATAGTCAATTCTACCATTATGGAAAAATCAAAAGACACCTGGACCGTCTTATCCAGCGAATACCTTCATCGGGCCCCGTGGCTCACTGTGCGTAAGGACCATGTAGTGCTGCCCAACGGCAACCACATTCCCTCCTATTATATATTGGAATATCCCAACTGGGTGAATACCATTGCCATCACCCGTGACGGACAATTCGTCTTTATCCGCCAATACCGGCATGGCATACAAGAAACGTCCTATGAGCTCTGTGCAGGGGTATGCGAAGAAGAGGACGGCTCTCCGATGGTTTCCGCACAACGGGAACTTTTGGAAGAAACCGGCTATGGAAACGGAGTATGGAAAGAGTTCATGCAAATCTCTCCCAATCCAAGTACCCACACCAACATTACCTACTGTTTCCTGGCTACGGACGTGGAGAAAATCTCCGAGCAACAGTTGGAAGATACGGAAAACCTGACCGTACACCTGCTTTCCTTGCAGGAGGTCAAGGAATTGCTGCGGCAAGGAAGCATCCGCCAGGCGCTGATGGCTGCTCCCCTCTGGAAATACATGGCAGAGAGAATTATCTAATGTGATTACCCTTATTCAAACGGCTTGCGGAATGTGCATCCGGATTTCCATTCGGAACAACCATAAGCCGTTTTCCCCTTGATAACGGTACCTTTTCCGCAAAGCGGACAAGGCTGACCGACGAAATCGTCAGCTTGTACGGAAGCCTCCGTACTTGAAGCTGCCACAGTGCCCGAAACCTGCTCCGTCTTTTTACCTGCGGCGGCAGACTTTCTCGGTGCTCTTTTCTTCGGCTCCTTTTTCGGCTTATCGGCAGCCTCTGCCTTGGCAGAAGCCTTACTGCCCTTTTCGGGAGCAGGAGCTTGGATGGTGATGTGGCGGTTGCTGTTATCAGAAAGTACACTCATCACGACTTCCGATACCATCTGCTTCAATTCTTCCAAGAATTGTCCGGCATTATATGTCCGCCTTTCTATCTCACGTAGCTTTTTCTCCCAAATACCGGTCAGTTCCGCCGACTTCAACAGCTCCTCATGGATAATCTGTATCAGCTCCACACCGGTAGGGGTGGCTATCAGGTTCTTCTTTTCTTTGCGGATATAGTTTCGCTTGAACAGCGTCTCGATGATGGCTGCACGTAGATGGACGACCGATACCATTTTCCTTCAACGCATCACGCAGTTCGTCGTTATCCACCAGCTTGCCCGCCGTTTCCATAGCACGCAGCAGGGTGGCTTCCGTATAAGGCCGGGGCGGCTGCGTCCACTTCTCATACAAATCGGGGACGTGCGGTCCGCTTTCTCCTTTCACAAAAGCCGGAAGCACATTCTCCTCTTCTCCCTTCTCCTCTTTCTCTTCCTGCGATTGTGCCGAGGGGGTGCCGAAGATAACACGCCAACCCGGTTCCAGAATCTGCTTGCCGGTGGCCTTGAACTCTATGCTCTCTACCTCGCCCAATACGGTGGTAGTGGCAAACTTACAATCGGGATAGAATACAGCAATGAAACGGCGCGCTATCAAATCGAATACGCGACGCTCCATATCCGTCAGATTCTGCGGATGCTGGCCGGTAGGAATAATGGCATGGTGGTCTGTTACCTTCGAGTTATCGAAAACCTTTTTGGACTTCAACAATGCAGTTCCTGCCAAAGGGGCTGTAAATGTCTCGTAATCACGCAGACCTTTCAAGATGCCGGGGCATTTGGGATAGATGTCATCACTCAAATAGGTAGTGTCTACACGTGGATAGGTAGCCACTTTCTTCTCATACAAAGACTGGATGATTTTCAGCGTCTCATCAGCGGAATAGGCAAACTTCTTGTTACATTCCACTTGCAAAGAAGTCAAGTCAAACAAGCGGAGTGGCGCCTCCCTCCCCTCTTTCTTGGTGACATCCGTCACGGTAAAAGGAGAATTCTTAATCTGGTCCAATAAAGCAAGCCCACGTTCGCGGTCGGTAATGGGGTCGATACCCCGATTCTCTTCTTCTTTTTTAGGTTTCTTCCCGGCAGCTATAGCCTCTTTCTGCTTCTCGGCTTCCAGTACCAGTTCCTCCTCACTTTTCCGGAGGATGGCGGAGAAAGTGGTATCTCGATAGACGGTCTTCAGCTCCCAGTATTGCTTGGGAACAAAATTCTGTATTTCCAACTGACGGTTTACAATCAGCGCCAGTGTCGGTGTCTGCACACGACCGATAGAAAGTACCTGCCGGTTCTGCCCATACTTCATGGTGTAGAGGCGGGTGGCATTCATCCCGAGCAGCCAATCGCCAATGGCACGCGACAAGCCTGCTTCGTACAAAGGCTGGAAATCCGATGCGTCGCGCAGCTTGGCAAAGCCCTCACGGATAGCTTCCTCTGTCAGTGAAGATATCCAAAGGCGCTTCACCGGACAACGTGCCCCGGCCTTCTGCATCACCCAGCGCTGTATCAATTCTCCCTCCTGCCCGGCATCACCGCAGTTTATAATCATGTCGGCATGCTGCATGAGGTTCTCTATCGTATGGAACTGGCGCTCGTATGTGGGATTGCTAATCAGCTTAATGCCGAAACGGGGAGGTATCATGGGCAGGCTTCCCAAGCTCCATGACTTCCAGTTAGGGGTATATTCATGCGGCTCTTTCAGCGTACAAAGATGACCGAATGTCCAGGTCACCTGGTATCCGTTTCCTTCGATGTATCCGTCTTTCTTTTCTCTCGCTCCCAATACATCAGCTATGTCACGCGCCACAGAGGGCTTTTCGGCAATACAAACTATCATTCAATCCTATGTTTAGGGAAACAAAAGTAATGCAAACCGGAAACAGAAGCAAATTTATTCGCATAAAGTGACGGTATCATCGCGTAACAAGACGGCATGCCGCTGCTTTAAAACAAATTTAGCCTATGCTTGCACAAATGTAGAAGTCTTATAAACAATCATCCTCAGAATAAAAACATGGAAGAAAAATGGTTATCAGAAAAAAGCGTAGCTTTGCAACAAACAAAAGCAATAATTACAAGATGAAAAACCTGAAATCCACTCTGACTTTAGGAGCTGTTCTTCCAGCAGCATTATTAGCCCAGGAACGCCCCAATATCATTTACATCATGACCGACCAACAGACAGCCACTGCCATGAGCTGTGCCGGAAACATGTACGTCAACACTCCGAATATGGATAAGCTGGCTGCCCGTGGCGTACGCTTCACCAATGCTTACTGCTCACTTCCTTTAAGTGGTCCTTCACGTGCCTCCATGTTCACGGGGCATACTCCCGCAGAGATTGGTATGGCCGAAAACGAGATACCGATGCCAGACTCTTTGCGCACCCGTACTTTGGGTATTTTGATGGAACAAGCCGGATATGAAACAGCCTATGCCGGCAAGTGGCATGTCAACACCAACTCTCTGCCAGAGAAGCATGCTTTCGGGTTCGAGAATCTACATGGACATAACGATTTCGGGCTGGCCGAAGCCGCCGTTTCTTTCCTGCAGCGCAAGCACAACAAGCCTTTCTTCTTAGTAGCTTCCTTCGACAACCCGCATAATATCTGCGAATACGCGCGCAAGCAAAACACACCCTTCGCTGCCATCGAAGAACCTGCCTTGGAAGATTGCCCCAATCTACCCGCCAACTTCAACATTGCCCCCTACGATGCTGACGTGCTTGCCTATGAAAGAAGCCGTAGCTACCGCCTCTATCCCACACAAAGTTACACGCCCGACGATTGGCGCCGCTACCTCAACGCTTACTACCGCCTGGTGGAAACCGTAGATGCCGAAATCGGAAAAATCATTGCTGAAATAGACAAACAGAACCTTTGGAAAAATACGGTTATTATCTTCACTTCCGACCATGGCGACGGCGCCGCCGCACATCATTGGAACCAGAAAACCGTACTATACGAAGAGGTGGTGAACGTACCCTTCATTGTCTGCCTGCCCCGCAGCAAACATGCCGGCAAAGTACTACCCCAGCTCATCAACAATGGTACTGACTTAATGCCCAGCATCTGCGATTGGGCCGGTGCTGAAGTTCCCCAAGGGGTACAAGGAATCAGTTATCGTTCTCTTGTGGAAAGCGGCGATTCCCTAAAAGAGCATCAGTCCTACGTAGTGACCGAAACCCTTTTTGCACAGACCGGAGGCACATGCGGTTGGATGGTACGCACACCTGATTATAAATATGTACTGTACGAAGCCGGCAAGAACCGAGAGATGCTGTACGACATGAAGACCGACCGTGGCGAAATGCGCAACCTTGCCGTCGAAAGACAATATAAAGAGGTCATCAAGCAACATCGCGCCCTGCTTTTGGAGTGGATGAAAAAGCATCCCACACCGGGTAAATACTCTCCAACACGCTTCATTCCCAGGTAAGTACTACAAATTCTGCACATTTTTAGGAGGCAGCTTAGACATATTTAGGACACGATTCATTAGAATTCATCAAATGTGATAAAGGAAAAAACATTCGAGTAAGTCGGTTTCATTGCTGCCCCATATCTTTGCCACAGAAAAACCAAGACATCGAATAACCATGAAAAATGTTTTAGCATCTGTACTGACAGTCACGGTTGCCCTTTCAACCGTAAACGTTCAAGGCCAGTCAGTCATCAAGCTGACTGAGCCTACCCTTATGCACGAGACGCGCATGACACCCAATCCTCTGGACAAGGCTACGGTGGATGACCGTTCCGTTTCCTTTCAATGGCCCCTACCTGCAGAAGCCCGGCAGGAAGGTGCTCCCATGGACGGCTTTGAGAGTGAAGCCAAGAAGATAGACAAAAACAAGCTCGCCTATAAGATACGTTATGCGCAAGACGTGGAATTCAAGAAGAGTGCAGTGACGGCAGAGACCCGCTGGCCATTCTATAACCCCGAGAAACCTCTGACACCCGGTGTCTGGTATTGGCAATACGCCTACGTGAAAGACGGACAGCCACAATGGAGCAAAGTGCTGCAATTCACCGTAGGGAATAACCCTGACAAGTTCTGCCCTCCTTCATTGAAAGAGGTACTTGCCAAAGTACCCGGTACCCATCCGCGTGTATTGGTGGACCAAAACCATTGGAATACGTTTGTAAAGGAAAGCCAAAGCAAAATAGAACAGCAATGGTATCTGGAGCGTGCCGACAAGACTCTTCAGACTCCCATGAAAAGTGTGAAAGACATCAACACCTCACAGGTAAAGAACTTGAGAAACAAAATGCAGATAAACTCTTACCTCACCCGCGAGAGCCGTCGCATCATCGACCGCGAAGAGGCCAATACCGAATCTTTGATACGTGCCTGGCTACTGACCCAAAACCGCCGCTACGCCGATGAGGCCATCAAACGCGTGTTTACCATGATGGACTGGGACAAGGATAAGAACGTGAAGGGGGACTTCAACGCCTCTACCCTCCTCTCCCTTTGCTCCATGTTGTACGACTCTTGCCATGAACTGCTGACCGACACACAAAAGCAACAGTTGCTTGCCTCCATCAAGGATAAAGGCAATGATATGTACCACCACTTCCACAACTACATGGAGAACCACATTGCCGAAAACCACATCTGGCAAATGACACTACGTATCCTCACTATGGCAGCCTTCAGCACCTACGGTGACCTGCCTGATGCAGATACCTGGGTGGATTACTGCTACAACGTATGGTTGGCACGCTTCCCCGGACTGAACAAGGACGGCGGCTGGCACAACGGCGACGCCTACTTCACTGTAAACACCCGCACACTGATAGAAGTACCTTATCTCTATACCCGCCTCACGGGATTTGATTTCTTTGCCGACCCCTGGTATCAAGGCAACGTGATGTACACTATCTTCCAGCAACCGCCCTTCTCCAAATCAGGCGGTAACGGGAGTTCACACCAAACAACAGTGCGCCCCAACAGCATCCGCATCGGATATTTGGACGCATTGGCACGATTGACCGGCAACACCTATGCCACCGACTTCGTACGCCGCACTCTGAAAGCACAGCCCGACTACCTGAAAAAAGCCGTACTAAGCAAAGCCGGCGACCTCACCTGGTTTCGCCTGCAATGTGACAAACCTTTACCCGAAGGACCGGGACTGACAGCCCTGCCCGCCGGCTACGTATTCCCCGCAACCGGCCTCGCCTCCTTCCAGACCAATTGGGACCGTGTGGGCAGCAATGCCATGTGGAGTTTCCGCAGTAGCCCCTATGGTAGCACCTCGCACGCACTAGCCAACCAGAATGCTTTCAACACCTTCTTCGGCGGAAAGCCCTTATTCTACAGCAGCGGGCATCACATCGAGTTCACTGACGTCCACAGCATGATTTGCCACCGAGGCACACGTGCCCACAATACCATTATGGTGAACGGCATGGGACAACGCATCGGTACGGAGGGTTACGGCTGGATTCCCCGCTATTATGTAAGTGATAAAATAGGATACGTCTTGGGCGATGCTCCAACGCTTACGGTAAAGTGATTTCACCGCTTTGGTTGAAACGCGGTGCACAGTCCGACGTACACTACACGCCCGAGAACGGTTGGGATGACGTACCCTTGAAGACCTTCCGCCGTCATATCGTCCACTTGGGCAATACGGGCTACATCTTCATCTACGACGAATTGGAAGCCGCTGAACCCATAACATGGAGCTACCTGCTGCATACCGTTGCCAAACCCATGACTGTGGACAAGACAGACAAACATTATATACATATCCAAGCCACCAACGGCGGTGGTGCTTCTGATGCCTACCTTTTCTCTACGGGGCCATTGCAGACCAAAACTACCGACAAGTTTTTTGTTCCGGCAGAAAACTGGCTGCGTGCCGATGACAAGGGTAACTTCAAGAAGTACGACAATCATTGGCACTTCACTGCCATTTCCGAGAAGTCGAAGGTATATCGCTTTGCTACCATCATCAACACGCACGCCGTGAAGCACCCAGCCAAAGCACCTGAGATACTGCCCGACGGACGTATCAAGGCAGGTGGCTGGATGATTAAAGTAAATCTGGAAGCAGAAGGCGCCCCTTCGTTCTTCATCCGCAGTATGAAGGAGACTGTGAATATCAATTACAAGGGAGATGCAACCGTGGTACAGGAAGATGGCTATGAAACCACATTGAAGGATAAAATGCCCGAATTGGAAATTTAATAATGAATACGACCATGAAAGATGTGTTATATAAAGTAGGTGCTTTTATCCTTTGCTCGTTCATATTGCTTGCAGCCTACTCACAAGAGGTCAGGAAGAATCCCGTGAGACAGACTTCAGCCAATAAGGAAGAGACGGTTTACAAGCCGCAGGCAAAGGCAACCTCTTTCGCAGGTAAACAGAGGCAGAACGACAAGAAAGTCGCTTCCGGCAAAAAACAGTCTACCGAGCAAGTGAAGAACAAGAAGAAGGCAAGAGCCAAGAAGACAACCGCAAAGGCAGCAGCCAAGAAAGTTCCTACAATAAAAGCCGCCTCAGCACGCTACTGGACCTTGAAAACAAATGTACCCATGTTGGCAGTGGATATAAAGAACTTAGCCTTGGAAGTGCAGGTAAGCGACAAGATTTCGGTTGACTTTCCCGTGATGCTCAACTTCAGTGACCAAAGCAACCGCCGTTCTGTGCGCATGGTGGGCTTCCAACCCGAAGGACGCTGGTGGCTTCAAGTTCCAGGTAAAGGACACTTCTTTGGCGTACACGCCCACGTGGCATGGTTCAATGCACGCTGGAAGGAGAACCGCTACCAGGACGAAGGCCGACCTTTATCGGGTGCCGGACTGAGCTACGGCTACAAGATGAACTTCGGAACGCATTGGGGAGCCGAGTTCAACCTCGGAGCCGGATATGCCAACATGAAATACAATACCTATTATAATATAGACAACGGTGCACAACTCAACACCCGCATCCGCCATTATTGGGGCATTACCCGATTAGGATTGTCATTGGTGTATAGACTATAATCAATCAGAAAAACCATGAAAAAGATATTACTTATATGGATGTGGACCGCCTTCTTGTGCGGTTGCCAACTCCACGAAGAACCGGAACTGACTGCTGACGGAGAGACGGGAGTAGATCCCACCACCGTAACTCTAACCGCCAACCTTGCGCTGAACATCAACCTGAGCGAGAAGAGCGCTCCGCGTGTTACGAGCAACAACAGTGACTATCTGCACCGTTTCATTGTAGAAGCCTACTTGAACCGCCGGCCGGTAAAGCGCCAGGTGATTATGGAAGAGATAACCGACCGTACCCGCCTTTCACTTCCGGTCAGCATGCAGCTCCATGCGCGCAACTACCAATTGGTGGTGTGGAGCGACTATGTGAAAGCCGACGCACAGAATGAAGACCTTTATTACGATACCGAAAGCCTGGTGCCGCTGATTCCCGCCCATGCGTCGCACACCGGAAACACGGAATACAAAGATGCCTTTGCGGCCAGTGTACCCGTAGATTTGAGCAACTATCGTGACCAATGGAATGCGGAAGTTCCCGTAAATGTTGAGTTGGCCCGCCCCGTGGCACGATATGAACTTATCGCCAACGATGTAGCCTCCTTCTTGCGCAAAGCGGCAAAGGGAGAAATCAACGGGACGCAGTTCACCGCCCGCATCAAATACAGCAACTATCTGAGCGTAGGGTATAATGCACTGGATGACATACCCAAGCATTCATTGATGTATATGCAATATTCCAAAGTATTCACCCTGCCCGCAGAAGGCGCCACAGAATTGACATTAGGATTGGACTACGTGTTTGTTGCGGCAGGCGAAGAGGTTACTTACATACCCGTGGAAATAGAGATAGTAGATGAGAAAAGTGTGACAGTGGCAAACAATGTACTGCGCATTCCCTGCACCCGGGAGAAAAACAGCACCGTCAAAGGCGCATTCCTGACTGAGACATCCGGTAATGGCATCGACTTTGACCCGGACTACGACGGTGAAGTGGATTTGGATGTGGATATCAAGCCCTTATAAGAAAAAAACAATAAAATAAATATTAATCCTCAATCTAACAAAGACATGAAAAAGAACTTTTTGTATTCAGTGATGGCAGCATTCATCATGCTGTTCGCTTCTTGCAGCCAAGAAGAAATCGTTTCCGAGAACAACGGGAGCAATGGTAAAGTAACCATTATGGTAGGTATGCCGGGCGAAGGTGCCTCAACACGCGCCATGCCGGTAGTAGATGGAAAAGTGCGCCGCTGCATCATGCAGGTGGTGGATGCTGACGGGAATGCCATTACAGGCGAGGGCATGAAACAGGTTACGGAAGTAACAGGTGACAACGTCACTTTCTCATTTGCAGAACCAGCCGCAGAATACTCGGTAGTTTTCTGGGCGGACTATGCGACAGCCGCTACAGCAGAAGGAGACTATATCTACACGACATCAGCCTTCCCGCCATCAGTTATAAAAGTAACAAGAACACCATGTTTACGGCTGCCGGCGATGCTTTCTGCGGTGTAATTCAAAAGGGAACAACCAGTGTTTCTCTGAAACGTCCCTTCAACAAGATTGTGGTAGGTTCCACGAACACAGAAGAATTCGGCCAATATACTAAAATTGCAATTGGTAGTTTTGATGTACCCGACAGCTACAACATATTAAACAAGACTACTGCTGCAACCAAATCAATCAGACTGGAAGCAGCTGACATGAATAATACCGAGACCGGAGAATGGGCCTATTTCTACACCTTTGCCTCCGTTACAAGCACGGCCGCATCGCTCACTTTGCCAATTACCCTCAGCGGTGCAGAAGGCACAACACCCGTTACATTCCAGGCAAAAACGACCTTGCCTACTGATGATAACATGATTGGCAACATTGATATTCCCGAAGTTCCGGTAGATAACACGGTAGAAGTCAACATTTCCTTTGATGACAAATTCATCAATGACAATGAACCGGTTGACCCGACAGCCATTAAAGTGGGCAGCTACATCAATGCAGCAGGTGAAGTAGTGACGGATGCAAGTAAAGCAGTAGCAATTGTATTCGCTACGGAAGCCTTGAACAATGACCTGCCCGCCAATTATCCGGAAACACTTCAGGCGAAAACCATCAAAGGCTATGCGGTTGCCGTTTCAAATGCCACAGCAGGCCGCCAAGCAATCATTGCAGCCGGTGAAACGCTTACTTTCAACATGCCCACCAATCCGACAAACGGCACGCAAACCACTGAAGCGCTCCTGACCGGCATCGGCAGCGACAAAGCGTTCACCACTACTTACAACACCTGGACAAGCGAGCACAGCTTGACCGGTGCAAACTTGAGCGGATGGTATATCCCTACGTTCGACCAACTGAAATATTTTACAGGTATGCTTTTTAAAATAGATAACGCAGCAGCCACCGGCAGTGCCGAATTCAAAGCATTACCGGAATTTGCACACGAAAACGGCAAGTTATTCGACAGAGAACCGATTGCAGCTGTAAATTACGCTTCCAGCACCATCAACGACAACGGCAACATCTCCGTTATGCAACTTATGACAGATGGAACCGCCAAAGGAACCCAAGCAGTAGTTACCGGCGAAGGTACCAAAGCGACATCAATCATCTGTCGCCCATTCTTGACTATTTTTGAATAAACAGACTTTTATAGAATCCGACCTTAATCATTTATAGCAGAAGGCAAGGTCTCCTCTACTTAGGCCTTGCTTTCTTTACTTTCCCCTCCCCAAAAAGAATCTTTTATTTATCACTTGAAGCACGCAGTATCAACATGAAGAAATCTTCTATTACCTACATCTTCCTCCCTCTCATCAACATATTGATATTCTGCGGTTCCTGCTCCTCCGATTCACTGCCCGAACCGGAACCGGCACAACCGGAACCCTCCATAGAATATCCCGACAGTTATCAGGACAAGATACGCACCCGCCCTTATCCCAAAGCGGACAACGAACTATTTTTGAATCCGGCTCCTCTCATAGTGCCGCAAACCATGAAGAAGGGTGAACGACTGCAATTCTCACTTTCAAGTTCCAAAAGTTTCGACTCTTCCGACACTTTCGTCAGCGAACCGCAGGAATGGTGCCTGTACAATCTGCACCGTCCGCTCGATGCCGGCACCTGGTACTGGCGTTTCCGTTCTACCTCTGCCGACGGCAACACTCCCGGTGCATGGAGCGATACGTACAGCTTCGAGGTGAAAGACGGTACCCCCATATTCGTCACCCCCGAGTTCAAGACCTTCCTTGAGAATGCACCCCGCATTTACCCCCGCCTCTACTGTTTCCTCAACGGACGGATTGACGAGGCACGCCGCAACGCAACCGCACACGCTGAATATAAACAACTGCTGTCGCGTGCAACCACCGCCTTAAATACCGACTATGCCACTTTCCATGCACCTTATGCCAACGCCGAAGTTCTTCGCCAGCACGCCACTTACCTCTATCAGGCCTATCATCTGTTGCAACGGGAAGCCTATGCCGACAAACTGCACCAGTTGCTGCGTATGCTGGCCACCACTCCGCCCACCGATGCCGAGCTGTTTGCCAGTAACTTCACCGCCACCAACATTGTCGTTTGCCATGCCGCCGCCTACGACCTGCTACACTCTCGCTGACCGCCTCTGAACGCACTGCATCCGAAGAACTGATGATGCGCGTGGCACGTCGTTTCTATAAAGAGAATTGCGGCGTTCAAGAAAACCACCTCTTCGACAACCACTTCTGGCAACAGAATATGCGCATACTGTTTCAAGCGGCCTTCTTGCTTCATGACCATCCGGACTACTCTGCCGAAGTGCTGCCCATGCTGGAATATTACTACGAGCTATGGACCGCCCGCGCCCCTGCCGGAGGCTTCAACCGTGACGGCCTGTGGCACAACGGAACCGGATATTTCAATGCCAACGTCAAGACCCTGGCCTACATGCCCGCCCTGCTTTCCTACATTGCCCGCAAGGACTTCCTGCAACACCCCTGGTATCGGAATGCCGGACGTGCCTTGGTGTACAGCCTGCCCCCCTCGTCGAAAAACAATGGCTTTGGTGACAGCAGCGAACAAGCAACTGCCCCCAACCGTCTGACCGCAGCCTTTGCCGACTACCTGGCACGCGAGACCAACGATACCTATGCCGGCTGGTATGCCAACGAATGTCTCACACAGCTACAACAAGACTATGAACTACGCCTTTACCGCATGTGTGCCGACCGCTCCTACACCACCGCGCTCCCCGAAAACGCCCCTAAACTGACTTGGTATAAGGACATCGGAGAGGTGGCCGTACAAACCCGTCCGGGAGATGCGGAAAACGGCCTTGCCTTGTCGTTCCGTTCCAGCACCTTCGGTTCGGGCAGCCATACCACCGCCAGCAGAATGCCTTCAACCTGCTTTATAAAGGAACAGACGTATATCGCAGCAGCGGTTATTACCAGAACTTTGCCGATGCCCACAACCTGATGTCTTACCGTCACAGCCGTGCCCACAACACCATTTTAGTAAACGGCATCGGCCAACCCTACTCCACCAAAGGCTACGGTAACGTGGCAAGAGCCATGGGTGGAAACCATATCAGCTACTGTTTGGGCGATGCTTCACATGCCTATTGCGGCATCAGCGATGACCCTATGTGGATAAACTATTTTGCCCAGGCAGGCATTACACAAACACCGGAAAACGGATTCGGCAACACACCGTTACAAAAGTACCGGCGCCACCTGCTGATTCTTCATCCCGACATTGTTGTCATCTACGACGAACTGGAAGCCTCGGAACCGGTGAAATGGGATTGGCTGCTGCATAGCCCCACCCGGTTTTATATCAACGAAGAAGAACAAACAGTAAGTACCTCCAATGAGGAGAAAGGTTTCATAGCCGTTGCACGGATCTTCTGCAATAATAATCCGGTTTTGTCACAAACCGACCAGTTTGCAGTTCCTCCCGCCATTACCGGTTCCGCCTATCCCAACCAATGGCATCTGACTGCCCGCATCAGCAACAGCCAAGCCACCCGCCTCCTTGCCATCTTGCAAGTGAGGGACAAAGAGAAAGGCGTTTCTCCCATCCGCCAAAACGGAAATACATTCCTCATAGACGGATGGACGATAGAAGCCGAATTAGATGCCAACCATCTCCCAAAACTCATGGTGGAGCATAGTACGGAATCTGCCACATTCGGTTACCGAGGCAGCCAATCCGTGCTTTACGATGAAACGGACGGTAACTATCAAACCACAGAGATGACAGACCATATTCCGGCTTCTACACGGAATCTTTAGACAATCATATTGTCCTTCAACACATTTTTAGCACATTAACCTGTTTGTACCAACGAAAATTGAGACATTTCTGTCATAGAATAAAACAGATCTTGACCATTCAGAAAGTCGTTACTTCTATCTTTGCAACCACATGTTGCAAAGAACAAATATTAACCTTATAAATAAACAAAAAGATTATGAAGAGTAAACTCAAAATTCTAATTACCATGTCACTCCTACTCATGGCAGCAGGCACCCTTTCAGCCCAAAGCCTGAAAATCACCGGAAAAGTGATAGACAGCGACGGGTACGAAGTTATCGGTGGTAATGTCACTATCAAAGGGAAACCGGGTACGGGTACCATCACCGGCGTCACCGGCGATTACAGCATCACCGTAGACGATGCCGCGAAAGACGTGTTAGTATTCTCCTACATAGGTATGCAGACACAAGAAATACCCGTAAAAGGGCAGAGTATCATCAACGTGACACTGAAAGCCGATGCCGTGATGCTGGAAGAAGTCGTTGCCATCGGATACGCCACCGTGAAGCGCAAAGACCTCACCGGTTCTGTGACCTCTATCAAAAGCGACGAACTGATGAAGACTCCCACCTCCGACGTGACACAGGCATTGGCTGGACGTATGGCAGGCGTACAAGTGGCTCAAAGCGATGGACAACCCGGTTCGGGTATCTCTATCCGTGTGCGCGGCGGTATCTCCATCACACAAAGCAATGAACCGCTTTACATCATCGACGGCTTTCCCACTGAGGACGGTATGGCCTCGCTGGACCCTGCCGAGATTGAGACCATCGACATTCTGAAAGATGCATCCGCAACGGCCATCTACGGTGCCCGCGGCGCCAACGGTGTAGTGGTCATCACCACCAAGAGCGGAAACAAGGACGAAAGTAAGGCTACCGTGAATTTTGATGCCTACTTCGGCGTGCGCAAGCTGTCGAAGAAACTCGATATGCTTTCTACCAAGGAGTTCGTCCTTGCCGACTATGAACGTACGTTAGGATATGCCAAAGAGGAAGATATGGCAAACTGGCAAAGCCGTTACGGCAGTTTCCTCGATTTAGACGAGAATTATGGTAACCGCCCCGGACTGGACTGGCAGGAAGAGACCTTGGGACGTACTACCCTCACACAGAATTATCGTGTAGGCGTGAGCGGCGGTAATAAAAAAACGAAATATAGCGCCAGCTACAGTTATTTTGATGATGAAGGAGCCATGGTGAACAGCGGTAGCAGCAAGCACACCATTTCATTGAATCTGAACAGCGATGTGAAGGAGTGGCTCAACGTAACCGCACGAGCCACCTTCGACCAGCGTAAAGTCTATGGCGCAGGTACCGCCGGAAACGGCGAAGGTGCCGATGTCAATGCCCGCTTCAACAAGATGGCGCAGATTCTGCAACAACGTCCCACCGTGGGCATAAGTGGCAATGACAGAGATTTGCTTATCGGAAACGACCCGCTCTACGACGAAGAGGGAAACGTATTGGTAAACCCGCTTCTCAACGCCTACGAGGAAGAACTGGAAAAAGAATTCCGCACTTTCCAGATTAACGGTGGATTCACCGTGAAACTGATGAAAGGACTGACCTTCCGCAACACCATCGGTATGCGCTACCAAGCCGTGCGCAACGAACAGTTCTACGGTGACGAATCTATCATGGGAAAACGTACCAGCATCAACGGTTCACTGACCAATACCGAAAACGGCAGTTTCCAAACCTCGAACGTATTGTCTTACTCCACCCAATTCTATAAAAAGCATCACCTCACTGCTATGTTGGGACAAGAATACGTGAACCGCTGGACCCGATTTCTGAAAGGTACTGCCACACACTTCCCCAATGATGAGATAGGCTTGTCTGACATGAGCTTGGGAACACCGAGTTCCATCGATACCGACGAGAATTACAACGACAAGTTAGTATCTTTCTTCGCCCGCGCCAACTACGACTTTAACGACCGTTATCTCTTCACTGCCTCCCTCCGTGCCGACGGCTCGTCCAAGTTCGGAAAGAACAATAAGTGGGGTTACTTCCCTGCTGTCTCCGCTGCTTGGCGTTTGGCAGAAGAGGAATTCATCAAGAAATTGAACATCTTCTCCGACCTGAAGTTCCGCATAGGTTACGGATTGGCCGGTAACAACCGCATCGGCTCGTACAACAGCCTTGCCCTGCTCACTTCGGTACTTACAGCCGTAAACAACTCCCACGTGCCGGGCTACGTAGCCAAACAGATACCCAACCCCGACCTGAAATGGGAGGCCAACAAGACCTTCAACATGGGACTGGACTTCGGATTCCTGAACCAGCGCATCACCGTATCGCCCGAGTTCTACATCAACAAGAGCAGCAACCTACTGCTGAATGCCAAACTGCCCGAATCCTCCGGCTACTCCACCATGATAATCAATGCCGGTGAAACCAAGAATGTAGGCATTGACCTCACCATCAACACCGTGAACATCACCAACAAGGACTTTGAGTGGAAAACCTCGCTTACCTTCTCGCACAACAAGAACACCGTCGAGGCACTGACCGGCGAAGCGTGCAGCATTACGAAGCCAAATTCGGCTTCAACCAGAACACTCACCGCATCGCCGTGGGCGAATCGCTCGGCCAGTTCTATGGTTACCGTACCGAAGGGCTGTATCAAGTCTCCGACTTCGACTATGACCCCGCCACACAGAAGTACACGCTGAAAGAGGGCATTCCCTATCACGGTACCCGTGATGCCATCCAGCCCGGCATGTGGAAATTTGCCAACATAGATGACAGCAACGACATCATTGACGAAAACGACAAAACCGTCATCGGCAATTCCACGCCTGACTTCTACGGCGGTCTCAACAACACCTTCAGCTACAAGAATTTCGACCTGAGCGTGTTCCTCACCTTTAGCTACGGCAACGAAGTGATGAACGCCACCAAGATGATTGGCGCCAAAACCGGCTCCAGCAACAAAAACTCGCTCGACGTAGCCAACAGCCACAACCGCTGGATGACCATCGACGCACAGGGCAACAAGGTGACCGACCCCGCACAATTGGCCGCACTGAACACCGGAAAGACGGTAGCCGTTTACAGCGACACCGAAGAGGGCGACTTCTATGTACACTCTTGGGGTGTAGAAGATGCCTCGTTCCTGAAACTGAGCAACGTGACCTTAGGTTACAATTTTCCCAAGAAAATGATTCGCCGCGCAGGGCTGAGCAAACTCCGCCTCTACTTCACGGGCAGCAACCTGTTGACGTGGACCCCTTACAGCGGATTCGACCCCGAAGTATCGACCATGACCAGCGGGCTGACTCCCGGCGTGGATTACGGTTCCTATCCCCGCAGCCGTTCCTTCATCTTCGGCATAAACGTAGCTTTCTAATCATTCACCATTTAGCAACATCAGAACAATCATGAAAAAATATATATCCATTTTCCTTGCAGCCCTCACCTTGTCGGCAGGACTCTCCTCCTGCGAGGACATGCTTACCGAGAAGCCCGATTCGGCCTACGACCTTGACCAGTATTTCACTTCCGAATCGAAAGCGGAAATGTCCGTGATGGGCATCTACAGTTCCATTACGCACCCCAATCTCTACGGCTCGCGCATCATGCTACATTCGTATCAGATGATACCCACTTCACCAGCCGAGTCAATTCCGACGGTGCCATACACGATATGTCGAACTACACCCTCGCCGCCACCAACAAATGGGTCAGCGACCTCTGGAAATATACCTACGAAGCCATCGACCGTTGTAACTTCTCCATTGCGGGCATCAGCGGCATGAAGGACTACGAAGAGAACAAGACCTTGCAGAAGCTTGTGGCAGAGGCCCGCTTCCTCCGTGCTTTCATGGCTTTCGACCTGGTAAGGTTCTGGGGAGACGTTCCTTTCAAGACCACCTATTCTTCGGGCTATGAATCAGCCTTCAACCCGCGCACCGACCGCGAGGCCATCTACGAGGAAATCATTAAAGACCTCGATTTTGCCAAAGCTACCCTCGACTGGAAAGACAGTTCGGAAAGTCCCGAACGCCCCGGTCAGGGTGCCGCCCGCGCCCTGCTGATGCGCGTACTACTGCAACGCGCAGGCTACAGTCTCCGGACGAATGGTGAACTGACACGCCCCGAAGAAGCCAAACGGACGGAATACTTCAATGCCGTGATTAAAGAATGGGAGCAATTCAGCGGCAAGCACGATTTCTACGCAGGCTCCTATGAAGACCTGTTCAAGACCTTCTCCGCAGGTGTGCTCAATTCGCAGGAAAGCCTCTTTGAAGTAGCTTTCTTCCATGCACAAGGTAACCGGAGCGGCGGTTGGTGGGGCACGTACAACGGTCCTCTTGTGGGCGAACCGAAAGGCATCGAGCCTACAGAGACAGGCAAATACATGGGACGTGCCAACGCTTTCTTCCGCGTGGTGCCCGAATGGTTTGACTTCTTTGCCGAAAACGACACGCGCCGTGACATCAACATCTGCACCTACCAGTGGAAATGGAATACCTCCAAGAAGATGCACGAGAAATCGAAAACCCTCAAGAATAATTCCTGGTACCCCGGCAAGTGGCGTCGCGAGTGGATGCCCATCGGCTACAAGGACCTCAACTATACCGACGTGAACTACTGTCCGCTGCGTTATGCCGATGTCGTGCTGATGGCAGCCGAAGCCTACAACGAAACCGGAAATACCGACGAGGCATGGAGATTGCTGAACAGTGTGCGCACCCGTGCCGGAGCGCCCGAAATCACAAGCGCCAACTATGCCGGGCTGCTGAAAGCCCCGAAGGTATATGACCTGCCCTTCATCGACGATGCCACGGAACAAGGTAAAATCCGCACAGCCCTCTATTGGGAACGTGGTTTTGAACTGGCTTTTGAAGGACAGCGCAAGTACGACCTCATCCGTTGGGGCATCCTTAAGGAGGCGCTCGACCTATTCGGCTCCAAATCTGCTTTGAACCAAAAAGAGGATACCATCCCCTATCCTGCCTACAAGAATTTCGTGGCGGGCAAGCACGAACTGCTCCCCATCCCACTGAGCGAGATACAGAGCAACGCCAAGTTGGAAGGGAAGAACAACAACGGATATTAAATATCTATATATCGACCTTTAGTCACCCTGTTTACAGGAAAGGCAAAGCCCCCCAGCTTTGCCTTTCATTTTTGTATACCCTATCCGATAATACCTTGCAACTGATTAAAATCTCCCTATTTCAAACAATATTGGTACTACTTTCAACAAAAATGTAGCCCCAAGAATACTTTCCTGCCTACCTTTGCTCCCACAGCAAATGGAATTTTCACATTAAACTAATTACCCATGAAAAAAGTAGTGACGCTTATTGCAGGAGCTGCACTGTCGCTTGCAATGCACGCACAAGGAAACTTCACAACCAAAGACCATGGCTTTGTACACGAATCCTCCAAAGAATATGAATGGCCTACCGACCCTGAAGTACTGAAGAAGCTGGACCAATGGCAAGACCGGAAGTTCGGCATCATGTTTCACTGGGGTGTCTATTCCGTGCCTGGCATCTCCGAGTCGTGGGCACTCTGCTCAGAAGACCGCTTCACGGCGCGTCGCAAAAAGATACGTCCCGGCGCCACTTACGATGAATTCAAAAATTGGTACTGGGGACTGGCAGATTCCTTCAACCCAACCCGGTTTGAGCCTGCCGAATGGGCGAAAATCATGAAAGATGCCGGATTCAAATACCTCATCTTTACCACCAAGCACCACGACGGCTTCTGCATGTTCGACTCCAAACACACCGACTACAGCATTGCGAAAGGCCCCTACAAGAACGGAAAATACAGCAACATAGCCTATCACGTGTTCGATGCCTTCAGGCAGCAGGGCTTCATGATTGGCGCCTACTTCTCCAAACCGGACTGGCATTGCCCCTATTATTGGGACCCTGCACTAGCCACTCCCACCCGTAACGTAAACTACGACATCCTGAAATATCCTAAGACTTGGGAGAAGTACCGACAATACACAGCCAACCAAATTGACGAGTTGATGTCCGACTACGGGAAAATAGATATGCTTTGGCTTGACGGCGGTTGGGTGAGAAAGCCCCAACAAGACATCAACATAGACGAGATTGTAGACAAGGCCCGCGCCAAGCAACCGGGGCTGATAGCCGTGGACAGAACCGTGCCCGGACGCAACGAGAATTACCAGACACCCGAGCTCAGAGTTCCCAAGGAACAATTGGCTCACCCGTGGGAGACCTGCATTACTTTGAGCAACACATGGGGATGGAATCCGAAGCCCAAATTCAAATCGGCCGAATGGGTCATCAACACATTGATTGAAGTTACAGCCAAAGGCGGATGCTTTGCCCTGAATGTAGGTCCCACCGGTGAAGGTATAATTGAGGAAGCAGTCATCCAACGTCTGAAAATCGTAGGCGAATGGCTGAAGAAGAACGGCCAAGCCATCTACGCCACCCGCCCCACTCCCAACTATCACAGCGGCAACGTGTGGTTCAACGCCAGCAAGGATGGCAAGACCCTATACGCCATCTATGCCTTGCCCGAAGGCAAAGAACTGTCCGAATACATAGAATGGGAAGGAAATGAGCCTAAAGGCAAGATGACTTTGCTGCAAAATGGGAAGTCCGTACAATACACCAGCAAAAACGGAAAAGTCAAGGTGACATTACCCAAAGGACTAAAAAAAGAAGCATTGGCTTTTAAATTCAGAGCGGCAAAATAAAGACAGATAGTTCGTTCTGCTTAAAGCAATAAAGCAGGACGAACTATTTATCACAGATTTGCATAAATGGAGAATTATTCTTTATCTTTGCCCATACAACCTTATGTATCTGAATATGACAAAATGTATTATATTCCTCATCGCAAATCTATTGCTGTTTCCTCTTTTCGCTCAAGAGCAAGAACACATCAACTTCACTCATATCGGAGTAAACGAAGGTCTATCTCAAAGTACCATTTTCGGTATCACGCAAGACCGGCAAGGCAACATGTGGTTTGCCACCTACGATGGACTGAACAGATATAACGGCTATGACTTCACTGTCTTCCAGCATGACGAGCAGAATCCATACAGCATACAAAACGACATTATCCAAGCATGTATCATCGACTCGCAAGGCAGGCTGTGGGCAGGCACCGATGAAGGTCTCTCACTCTATGACGCAGCCAAAGAGTCGTTTTATAATTTCCCGTATGAGGAAGGAGAAAAGAAACAACCCATAACTGCCATCGTCGAAATCAGCGGGAAGCAGCTACTGTTGCTGTCCAAGAAAAGAGAAGCTCTATTGTTGTTCGATACGGAAAAGCACCAATTCTCCCACACGCCGTTGCATCCTTCCCTAATCGGCATTTCTCCTACTGCCATCAGCCGTCAAGGTGACCATATATATATAGGCAGTTACCAAGAGTATTCGCATACTCCATCTCCACGAAATCGCTGAAAAACATTGTTCCTGAAAGGCTGAAAGGGAAACAGATTCTTTCCTTTCTACAACAATCCCCTATCCTTCTATGGATAGGAACCGAAGGCGACGGGTTATTCCGCATCAATCTCCAAACGCAAGAAGTCACCAACTATATCCATGTCCCCGGTAAAGAGAACAGTATCAGTTCCAATTACATCCGTTCGCTTGCTCTCGACTCGCAAAACCGGTTGTGGGTAGGTACCATCCATTCACTGAATATCTATAACGTAGAAAACGACTCTTTCAGAAGCTACACCGCCGATATATTGAAAAACGGCAGCCTCTCGCAAACTTCGGTGCGCTGTATCTTCATGGACTCACAGGGAGGCGTATGGCTGGGTACTTACTTCGGTGGACTGAACTACTATCACCCGCTGAAGAACCGGTTTCACAACCTGCAATTCATTGCAAACCGGCAGTCGTTGAACGACAATATCATAGGATGCATCCGCGAAGACTACCGGAAGGGGCTCTGGATAGGCACAAACAACGGAGGTCTGAACCACTACAATACCCAAACCGGAAAATTCACCTACTATACCACGAAGGAAGGCCTGGGCGCAAACGATATCAAATATCTCTACGTGGACGAAAGCAAGAACTTGGTCTATATAGGTACCCATACCGGCGGCCTCAGCATCCTGAACCTCCAATCAGGACATATAGAAACCATCAGAGAACGAGAATTCAGGAACATCTATTTCATTGAGCCTACAGAAAACGGGGAATTATGGATAAGCGGCATAGCCGACCTGCTACGATTCAATCCCCAGACAAGAAGCATAACGAATGTGACCGCTTTGGCAAACGGCCAACCGCTGCTACCCGAACAAATCACAACTGCACTGCGTGACAGCAAACACCGTTTATGGCTGGGCGGGCAAAAAGGATTGGCCGTATATACTGAAAAGGGAGGTGAACTGACGGATTGCCCAATCATCCCGGCAACGTCTTCCATCCATCACCAATCCGTCAACTGCATCCATGAAGCCCGCAATGGCATTTTCTGGATAGGTACACGTAGCGGTATCTATCGTTTTGACGAAAAGCAGAAAGAAATAAAGCAGTATACCACCGCCCAAGGACTTGCGAACAACGTGATACATGGAATCCTGGAAGACTCGTCCGGCAAGCTATGGCTAAGTACGAACAAAGGGCTAAACTACTTCCTGCCCGAAACGGAAAAATTCAGGAACTACACGAACAACGACGGACTGGCAAGTAACCAATTCACAAATAATGCTTATTGCCAAACCTCCGACGGGCAAATGTATTTCGGAGGAATAGAGGGTATTACCACCTTCCGGCCCGAACTGCTGGCAGACAACCCCCACACACCACCGGTAGTCATCACTCGACTCAGGTTGTTCAACAAACCGGTCTACCCGGACGACGAAACGGGCATACTGGAAAAAGCCATCAACGACACGCGCAGCATCACTCTCTCCGCCGCCCAATCCATGTTCTCACTGGATTTCGTCGTTTCCAATTACATTTCCAGTGAGCACAACACCTTTGCCTATATGCTGAAGGGATACGACAAAGAATGGTATTATTCAAATAACCAGCGCACAGTATCGTACTCCAACCTGCCTCAAGGCACTTACCGATTCCTTGTAAAAGCAGCCAACAGCGACGGCAAATGGAACGAAACCCCAACGGAACTGGAAATCATCATCCTGCCCGCCTGGTATATGACGTGGTGGGCAATCCTCCTGTTCGTCCTTGTATCCATTGCCATTATTATCTTCATCGTCAGGTACTTCTGGTTGCGCAAAAGCATGGAAACGAAACTGCAAATGGAACGCATTGACAAGGAACGGCAGAAAGAAGTAAACGAAATGAAACTGCGTTTCTTCATCAACATCTCCCACGAACTGCGCACGCCTCTGACCATGATATTGGCTCCCCTGCAGGATATCATGGAGAAAATCAACGACCGGTGGATTCACAAACAATTAGAACACATACAGCGTAATACCAACCGATTGCTCCATTTGGTGAACCAACTGATGGATTACCGACGTGCCGAATTAGGCGTGTTCAACCTGAAAGTGAAATACACCCCCATACACGAGACCATCGAAAAGGATTTCCTCTTCTACGACAAAGTGGCCCAGCACAAAAAGATAACCTACCGTTTCTACTCTGAAATAGAGGATAAAAAGATACTTTGTGATCCCAATTATCTGGAGCTGATTATAAACAACCTGCTTTCCAATGCCTTCAAGTACACCGGTGAAGGAAAAAGCATTACCGTAGTCCTAAAAGCCGTGAACAATGAATTGCTACTTCAAGTCAAGGATACCGGGAACGGTATTCCCATCGGCAAACAAGAAAAGATTTTCGAACGGTTTTACCAGATAGATAATGAACATATCGGCAGTGGCATAGGCCTATCTTTGGTTCAACGCCTGGTCGAATTGCACCATGGACGCATTGAGCTAGAAAGCGCCGAAGGCAAAGGAAGCACCTTCTCCATCTATCTGCCCACGGACGAAGCGAGCTATAAACCTGAAGAGAGAGTCACGCTTCAGGAAGACAAGGAGCAACAACAAGTATACACCACCAACAGTCCGGACATGTATATGATAGATACGGAAAGCGAAAAGAGCGAAGTAAACGAGGAAGACAAAGAGGCAAAAGGACAACGGGACGAAAGAATCTTAATCGTGGAAGACAACATTGAGATACAGCAGTACCTCAGTGACGAGCTCGGAAAGACTTACCGGATACTCAAGGCCGGAAACGGCGAGGAAGCCTTGGGATTGATAAAAGAACAAGAAATAGACCTGGTACTGACGGACGTATGATGCCTGTAATGGACGGACTACAACTCTGCAAACTGATAAAGCAGAATTTGCAGACTTGCCATATCCCCGTCATCGTACTCTCTGCCAAGGCAGACCTAAAGGAACAGTTGGAAGGTTTGCAGGTGGGTGCCGACGATTACATACCCAAACCGTTCTCATTGGTGATGGTGGCAACCAAAATCAAGAACTTGTTCCGTACACGCCGCCGTGCCATAGACTTCTACTCCAAGTCGATGGAGATAGAGCCTGAAAAAGTCGCCCTCAATCCATTGGACGAAGAACTCTTGAAAAAAGCCATCGAGGTAATGGAAAAGCATATGGATGACATAGAGTTCACCACAGATGAATTTGCACGGGAGCTGTGCATGAGCCGCTCCAATCTGCATCTCAAGATGAAAGCATTGACGGGAGAATCGACCAACGAGTTCATCCGCAAGATGCGTTTCAACAAAGCATG
The DNA here is from genome assembly GCF_000614125.1 of Bacteroides rodentium JCM 16496. GTDB lineage: Bacteria > Bacteroidota > Bacteroidia > Bacteroidales > Bacteroidaceae > Bacteroides > Bacteroides rodentium. Next base: position 38,651 of record NZ_BAKJ01000012.1, on the reverse strand, counting down.
CAAACTATTGAAGGAAGGCAAATATACTGTAGCCGAAATAAGCAGCATGGTGGGTTATAACACTCCTTCCTATTTCGCTGCATGTTTCAAGAAATATATGGGGTGTCTGCCATCGGAGTATGGAAAGCAATGACTCTTTGGACAAAGTTGGGAAGGTATTCAACAATATTAGGACACTTTTAAATATCTGCATTCATTCATTCGACAATCTTATCCTTCCCTTCTGCGCCAATCCCCTATCTTTGCGTATAGAAACACAACAGTCTACAGACTGTCTATTTTTATACGTAATACATACCAACCATGAAAAAAAGTTTATTTGTAAGCGCAGCCCTCATTGCCCTCGGACTGGCAAGCTGCCAGAATAAGTCCGAAGACTCCTATCAGAACTGGACGGAACACGCATTGGACGCCTCTTCCTACCAACTAAAGCAAACTGCAAGAGAAATTGCCGACTCGGCCTTGATGCCCCGTTCCACCTACACCGAATATGAGCTCGACTTCCTCGTCAGCCAGATGGAGCAGGATGCCAAAGTCTTCCAAGATTCTCTTTGGCCTAATCCACCCGCCGAAAAATTAGGCAAAAGACGTCTTTGCAACATCTACGACTGGACAAGCGGTTTCTTTCCCGGCAGTCTTTGGTATGCATACGAAATGACGGGGGACAAAGAGCTGAAAGAACAAGCCATCAGATACACCAACATGCTGAATCCTATCCGTCACTACAAAGACAACCACGACATCGGCTTCATGATGAATTGCAGCTATGGGAACGCCTTGCGACTGGCCCCCAATGACAGCATACTGAATGTACTGGTAGAGACTGCGACAATCTCTGCCTCCGCTTCAACGAACAGATTGGCTGTATCCGTTCCTGGGACTTCGGGCACTGGAACTATCCCGTCATTATTGATAACATGATGAATCTGGATTTGCTCTTCAATGCCAGCAAGCTCACCGGCAACAAGAAATACTATGATGTGGCCGTGAAACATGCCAAGACTACCATGAAGCATCACTTCCGCCCAGACTATACTTGTTATCATGTCATCAGCTACAACAACGATGGTACAGTGGAAAGTAAAGGCACACACCAGGGACAAAGCGACACGTCCAACTGGTCGCGAGGCCAGGCATGGGCGGTATACGGCTACACAGCATGTTACCGTGAAACACGCGACACCGCTTTTCTGAAACATGCTACCCGCATAGCAGATATGATAATGAAACGAGTGACCACAAACGACAGCATCCCATATTGGGACTACGATGCCCCCGACAGCGAAGCTACCCCACGTGACGCTTCTGCAGCATCCGTCACTGCATCCGCCTTTATGGAACTCAGTACCTTCGCTTCCGATGGACTAAAGTATTTCAAGTATGCCGAAGCTCTACTCAAAAATCTTTCCGGGAAAAATTACCTTGCAGAGAAAGACGAGAATCAAGGATTTATATTAATGCACTCAGTGGGTTCCCTGCCTCACGGTTCGGAAATTGACACTCCCCTGAACTACGCAGACTATTATTATTTGGAAGCCTTGAAACGGTATTTGGACATGCAGAAATAAATGATAAATGAGGATATGTCAGTTCTGACATATCCTCATCATTACTGTTAACCAATACATTATCTATATGAAAGAAGAAAAAGTTGCCGCCCAATTGTATCAGAAAACCCTCCTTCAGCTCTTGATTGGGATACCCCAATTGATAAAGTTTGAATTCTGAGCTGCCGAACGACATCGCATCAAATGTATTGAGCAGGCTGAACGGGTGTAGATACCGGAAGCCTTCCAATAGGATAAATCCTTTGTTCCATGATAGCTTGTCTTTTGATATTCTAAAGCAAAGATAGGCATTTAAGACAATTATTAGTACTACTTTCAACAGAAATGCAGTTCCAACCCCAAGCTTCAGCATCAGTCGTCCTATCTATTTCCCGCCCCAATAGGTTTCACCACAAACCGCTGTAAGGCAGCCGATTTCTATAAAGTTGAAGGGCATGAAGCTTTGTTTGCCTAATTTATACTCAGTGATAAAGTTACCAGGAGCAGAGCCGACTTGTCGGCTGACGCCCCCTTTAACCTGCATTATTCATGCCTATCATTTGCCAAACTATCGGCATCTGACTCCCGATAACTGCCGTAAATTAAACAGGTTAATACCACAGCAACTACATTGTACGACAGGAATGATGAAATTCCAGACTTTCAAAATGCGCCAAAGTTCAGTTTAGGGCATAAAAAAAGGAGTACCGCTGTACTCCAACCTTTGTTAACCTTAAATCTAATACTATGAAAAACACATTGCAAATGTACGGACTTTTGGGACATTGACAAACTTTCCAAGAAAAAAAGCATGTTTCATAACATATTTTAATAAGACGAATGCTCGTTTTCACGTCCTTTTTCACTTTTTCTGCTTCAAAGCAGAAAAGAAGGTATAGCATCACGTAAAAAAATGAGCAAGTTCTTTCCATTATACTCCCAGTTTGCATTATCTTTGCACTAACACGAAGATAAGCTGCACCTCAGCATAAAAAATGAACGAGTTCATTTTTTATGCATTCGGTTTGCACTATCTTTGTAGTGAGATTAACAAGAACTTATATATGCCAGACTATGATTTAATCGCCATATTAGGGCCTACCGCTTCAGGAAAGACTCCATTTGCAGCCGCCTTGGCCGCCGAACTCCATACGGAAATCATCAGTGCCGATTCACGGCAAATCTACCGGGGGATGGACCTGGGCACCGGCAAAGACCTTGCCGACTATACCGTCGACGGGAAACAGATTCCCTATCACCTCATCGACATAGCCGACCCGGGCTATAAGTACAATGTTTTCGAGTATCAGCGTGATTTCTTGAATGCTTACGAGACTATTAAACAAAAAGGTTGCCTGCCCGTTGTATGTGGAGGAACCGGAATGTATCTCGAATCAGTGCTGAAAGGCTACCGTCTGCTGCCCGTACCCGAGAATCCCGAGTTGCGCACCCGTCTGGCAGACAAATCACTGGAAGAACTGACCGACATACTGAAAGGTTACAAAAGCCTGCACAATACCACGGACGTGGACACAGCCAAACGTGCCATACGAGCCATCGAAATCGAAGAGTATTATGCCCATACCCCGGTAGACGAACGTTCCTTCCCCCAGCTGAACAGCCTCATCATAGGTGTGGACATCGACCGGGAATTGCGTCGGGAGAAAATCACCCACCGCCTGCACCAGCGCCTGGAAGAAGGAATGATAGACGAAGTGCGCCGTCTGATAGAGCAAGGCATCCAACCGGATGACCTCATCTATTACGGACTGGAATACAAGTATCTGACACTCCACGTCATCGGCAAGTTGACCTATGAAGAAATGTTCACGCAACTGGAAACAGCCATCCACCAGTTTGCCAAACGCCAGATGACCTGGTTCCGCGGTATGGAACGGCGTGGATTTACCATCCATTGGATGAATGCCCGGTGGCCGATGGAAGAAAAGATAGCTTTTGTAAAGAAGAAGTTGGAAGGATGATGAAACGATAAAGTGACCGGGGGAATTTAAATAGTAAATAGTAAATAGTCAAATCGTAAATAAAATCATGAGTGCAGAACCCGAAAAGTTGGGGGTGATATACAACCCCAAAGCCGGAACACGGAAAGTGCAGAAACGGTGGAAAGAAATCAAAGAATACATAGACAGCAAAGGTGTGCCTTACGACTATGTGCAGTCCGAAGGGTTCGGTTCGGTAGAGCGTCTGGCAGGTATCCTTGCCAACAACGGCTACCGCACCATTGTTGTAGTAGGTGGTGACGGCGCACTGAATGACGTCATTAACGGCATCATGCTTTCCAATGCACCGGACAAGGAGAATATACCATCGGCATCATCCCCAATGGCATAGGAAATGACTTTGCCGACTATTGGGAAATGAGTTCGGACTACAAGAAAGCGGTGGATTGCATCATCAACAACCGCCGCCGGAAAATAGACGTGGGTACCTGCTATTATTACGACGGTGAAAAGCATCTGACACGCTACTTTCTCAATGCCATCAACATAGGCCTGGGAGCCCGTATCGTGAAAATCACCGACCAGTGCAAGCGCTTCTGGGGAGTGAAGTTCCTCTCCTACTTCATGGCACTGCTGTCCATTATCTTCGAACGGAAGCTGTACCGCATGCATCTCAAGATAAACGGCGAACACATACGCGGACGCATCATGACTGTCTGCATAGGCAGTGCGTGGGGATACGGACAAGCGCCCAGTGCAGTGCCCTATAATGGCTGGCTGGATGTTTCCGTCATTTACCGTCCCGAATTGCTGCAACTATGGTCGGGATTGTGGATGCTTATCCAAGGGCGGATTCTGAACCACAAGGTAGTGATGCCCTACCGTACGCAAAAAGTAAAAGTGCTGCGTGCGCAAAATGCCTCTGTCGATTTGGACGGACGCATTCTCGACCGTCATTTTCCACTGGACATCAGCGTACTGCATGAAGCTATAACATTGATTATACCAAACTGAGGTAGTTATTAGTGATTGGTGATTAGCCGAAAATGTTAATCACTAATCACTAATCACTAATAACCAATCACCAATCACTATTCACCAATCACTAATAACTAATAACCGTTTTATGATAGAACAACTAAAAAACAATCCTGCCGGAAACTTCTTCCTATTGGCAGGTCCTTGCGTCATTGAAGGGGAAGAAATGGCAATGCGCATTGCCGAACGTATCGTAACCATCACCGAAAAGCTGCAAATCCCCTATGTATTCAAAGGGTCGTACCGCAAAGCCAACCGTTCTCGCCTGGATTCCTTTATGGGCATCGGCGACGAAAAGGCCCTGAAAATACTGCAAAAAGTGCACACCACCTTCGGAGTACCTACCGTGACCGACATTCATGCAGCCGAAGAAGCCACCATGCTGCCGAATATGTGGATATCCTGCAAATTCCCGCCTTCCTCTGCCGGCAGACAGACCTGCTTGTAGCCGCCGCCAAAACCGGAAAAACCATCAACATCAAGAAAGGGCAGTTCCTCTCTCCGCTTGCCATGCGCTTTGCGGCTGATAAAGTAGTGGAAGCAGGCAATAGGAACGTCATGCTGACGGAACGCGGAACTACTTTCGGTTATCAGGATTTAGTCATCGACTATCGCGGCATCCCCGAAATGCAGACCTTCGGTTTCCCCGTCATCCTGGATGTAACCCACTCCCTGCAACAGCCCAACCAGACCAGCGGTGTCACGGGAGGTATGCCGCAACTTATCGAGACCGTAGCCAAAGCCGGTGTTGCCGTAGGTGTAGACGGACTGTTCATCGAAACCCACGAAAATCCCGCCGCAGCCAAAAGTGACGGCGCCAACATGCTGAAACTCGACCTGCTGGAAGACCTGCTGACCAAATTAGTCCGCATCCGGGAAGCAGTCGGATGACCTCCCCATCTGCTCCCTGTCTGCTCCCTACCTGCTCCCTGTCTGCTCCCTACCTGCTCCCTGTCTGCTCCCTACCTCCTCCGTAGGTATAGATACGGAGCAGACAAGAAGGAGAAAGGGCTAAAAAAGCAAGAAACATTGTGATTTATAAAAGAACCGTCCGACAGATAATTCAGAAACAATTTAAATTCATAATAAATATGAAACATCTATTACGTGGTTTATGGATTGTAGCGTTAATTCTTTGCTGCAATTTTCAGCAGGTATTTGCACAGCAAATGCCGCCTATCCCGGTCGACAAGAATGTCCGTATCGGAAAGTTGGACAACGGATTGACCTATTATATCCGCAAGAACAGCCTGCCTGCAAACCGGGCCGACTTCTACATTGCCCAAAAAGTAGGCTCCATTCAGGAAGAAGCCGACCAACGCGGCCTTGCCCACTTCCTGGAACACATGTGTTTCAATGGAACGACCCACTTCCCCGGTGATGCACTGAAACAATACCTGGAGCGTATCGGGGTGAAATTCGGTGAGAACTTGAACGCCTATACTTCCGTAGACGAAACCGTATACAACATTTCCAATGTACCGGTCACTACTCCGGGAGCCATCGACTCCTGCCTGCTGATTCTGCACGACTGGAGCAACGATTTGACCCTGGACCCGAAGGAAATAGACAAGGAACGCGGAGTCATCAACGAAGAATGGCGCACCCGTATGAGCGCCATACAACGCTTCCAGGAGAAGATGCTTCCGGTCATGTTCGAAGGAACGAAGTATGCCACTTGTTTCCCTATCGGAACGATGGAGGTCGTTATGAACTTCAAACCGCAAACCTTGAGAGACTACTATGAAAAGTGGTACCGTCCGGACCTTCAGGGCATTGTGGTAGTTGGCGATATAGACGTGGATGCCATCGAAGCCCAAATCAAGAAAATGTTTTCTGATATTCCCGCCCAGCCCAATGCTGCCAAACGTGAGTACTATCCGGTAAACGACAACAAGGAGCCTATCGTATTGGTTTATCAGGACAAGGAACAGCCCAATGTACAAGCCCTCATCTTCAACAAGCACGAAACCACTCCTGACGAGCAGAAAGGCGACATGGGCTATCTGGTACAGAATTATGCAACCACGCTCATCAACAATATGCTGAATGCGCGTCTGAACGAATTGGTACAGACCGCCAATCCTCCTTATATATATGCCGCCACTTATGACGGTGATTTCTTCGTTGCCAAAACCAAAGGTGCCTTCACCGGTGTCGTTGTCTGCAAGGAAGATGCCATAGAAAACGGAATAGCCACTCTCCTGCGCGAAACCGAGCGCGCCCGCCAATTCGGCTTTACGGAAACGGAATACAACCGTGCCCGTGCCGAATATCTGCGCCAACTGGAATCTGCCTATAACGAGCGTGACAAACGCAAGAATGAAGAGTACGTGGACGAATATGTCCGTCATTTCCTCGATAACGAACCGATTCCGGGCATCGAAAACGAATACGCCATCATCAACCAGATAGCCCCCGCCATTCCGGTTGCCGCGCTGAACCAGATGATGCAAGCCCTCGTGACAGACAGCAACCAGGTAGTCGCTATCCTCGGCCCGGATAAGGAAGGATTGAAAATGCCGACAGAAGATGCAATCAAGAAAATACTGAAGGATATTAAAGCTGAAAAACTGACTGCCTACGTAGACAAGGTGTCGGATGAACCTTTGATGGCCGAAGCCCCGAAAGGCGGAAAGATTGTATCCGAACAGACAGACGATACATTCGGCACTACAACGCTGACACTCTCCAACGGAGTCAAGGTCATTATCAAGAAGACAGACTTCAAGGCAGACGAAATCCGCATGAAGGGAGTCAGCCTGGGCGGTAGTTCCTTGTTCCCCGACTCGGAAATCATCAACATCAACGGACTGGATGCAGTGAGTGTAGGCGGTCTGGGTAATTTCAGTGCCGTAGACCTGGAAAAAGTCCTGGCCGGCAAGAAAGCCTCTGTCAGCTATAGTATCGGTGACAAGACAGAAACCGTCAATGGCAGCTGTTCACCGAAAGACTTCGAAACAATGATGCAGCTCACTTACTTGACGTTCACCGCCCCGCGCCGTGACGACGATGCCTTTGCATCCTACAAGAGCCGTAACAAAGCTGCCTTGCTGAATATGGAAATGGAGCCCCAGGTGGCGTTCAGTGACTCTGTCTCGGCCGGTATTTACATGCACCATCCCAGAAGAGCCAGAATAAAGGCGGACATGATTGACAAAATGGATTATGACAAGATTCTGTCCATGTATCAAGACCGCTACAAAGATGCCAGCGATTTTACCTTTATCTTTGTAGGAAATGTGAATGTGGAGGAAATGAAACCACTCATCGCCGAGTACCTGGGTTCACTGCCTGCCATCAACCGCAAGGAAACATTCAAGGACAATAAAGTAGACATGCGCCGGGGAGTTTACAAGAATGAATTCGTAAGGAAGCAGGAAACCGCCAAAGCGTCGAATTTCGTCCTGCTGAACGGTGACTGCAAGTACGACCTGAAAAATAACATCCTGCTGGATATGACCAGCCAGATTCTTGACTTGGTTTATACAGCCAAGGTACGTGAAGACGAAGGTGGCACTTACGGTGTATATGTAGGCGGCCAGTTAAGCAAATATCCGAAAGAAAAGGCCCTTCTGCAAATTATATTCGAAACCGCTCCGGCAAAAAGAGAAAAGCTGATGCAGATTATCTTTACAGAACTCGGCAACATCGCCAAAGCTGGCCCGTCGGAAGGAGACCTGAATAAAGTGAAGGAGTTCATGCTGAAAAAGCATGCCGAAGACTTGAAGGAGAACAGCTACTGGCTGGGAAGCATTGACGAGTACCTGTTCACCGGTATGAATCCGATAAAGGATTACGAACAGATTGTCAACAGCATCACCGTGAAGGACATCCAGAAGTTCACCGACGACTTGTTCAAGCAGAAGAATGAGATTGAGGTATCAATGATTAGTCCTGAAACTCCTGACAAAGAATAAGAGAGCCATACACACAGAAGGCTGCGTTGTTCAACGAAAGGCAGCGCAGCCTTTTTTATACAAACTCTATATATACAAATACTATGAGTCTTTTCTTAGATTTGCGCAAGCACGGAAAACTGGCGGAGAAACGAAATCCGATGTACGAAAAAAGTAAATTCGGAAAATTCTGGATGTACTTCATGTTCGTCTTCTGGGCCGGTTACCTGATATTCTTCGGTACGACCTTCGCAGTCGCCTTTGACGGCGGTGCCACAGAAGCCTATCACGTAATGAACTCCGGATTGATATTTGTCCTTGTACTGGATTTCCTGATACGCCTGCCTTTCCAAAAAACACCCACCCAGGAAGTGAAGCCCTACCTGCTGCTTCCCATCAAGCGGAACCGTCTTATCGACTTCCTGCTGATTCGTTCCGGACTGGATGGCTTCAATCTGTTCTGGCTGTTTCTGTTTGTTCCGTTTTCCATCATCACCGTCACCAAATTCTATGGTATCGGTGGGGTGCTGACCTATTGCATCGGCATCTGGTTGCTGATGATATTCAATAACTACTGGTTCCTGCTGTGCCGCACACTGATGGGTGAGCGCATCTGGTGGCTGGCACTACCGGTAGTAATATATGGTGGCATTGCCGCCGCACTATTCATTCCGGACAACAGTCCGCTTTTCGACTGTTTTGTCAATCTGGGAGAAGGATTCATCACCGGCAATATTCTGTCATTCATCGGTGTACTGGCTGCCATCGCCCTCATGTGTTCATCAACCGCACTCTGATGCAGAAACTCATCTACAATGAACTGAACAAAGTGGAAGATACACGGATAAAACATGTATCCGAATACAAATTCCTCGACCGCTACGGCGAGATAGGCGAATACATGAGACTGGAACTCAAGTTATTGATGCGCAACAAGATTTGTAAGCGTTCGCTCTATTCCATCACCGGTGTAGTGATCATGTTCAGCCTCATTATCAGCTTTTCCGATGTCTACGACGGAGGTATGAGAGATTTCTTCGTCCTTTACAACTACATTATCTTCGGCATCATGTTCCTCAGCACACTGATGGGTTACGAAGGCAATTACATTGACGGACTGATGAGCCGCAAGGAATCTATCTACTCGCTGTTGCGTGCCAAATACATACTGTACAGCATTGCATTGCTCATTCCTACGATTCTGATGATTCCCGGTATGGTTACCGGTAAGGTATCCGTACTCGGTTGCATTGCATGGCTGATATTCATTCCGGGCGCCGTATACTGCTGTCTGTTCCAGTTGGCGGTCTACAACAACAAGACCACCGACCTGAATTCAAAAATGACCAGCCGGCAGAACATAGGTACGGGACTGCAAAACCTGATTGCAGGAGGTGCCTTCGGCATACCTTTACTGCTGCTTTTTGCACTGAATGCCATCTTTGGCAAAGAGGTCACCCCCTGGATACTTATCGGCATCGGCGTGGCATTTATCGCCACTTCCAAATTCTGGCTGATGAACGTATATCACCGGCTCATGAAACGCCGCTACAAGAATATGGAAGGCTTCAGGGACAGTAGACAGAAATAGAAATCATTAAACATCAATCACTAACATGATACGCATCAATAATTTACAGAAGAATTTCGGCACAAAAAAAGCCGTAGATATAGAGAACTACACCATCGGGCAAGGCGATATGCTGGGACTGGTAGGCAACAACGGTGCAGGCAAGACCACCCTCTTCCGCCTTATCCTTGACTTGCTGCAGGCAGACCGGGGCAATGTAACCATCAATGACATTGACGTCAGCAAAAGTGAGGACTGGAAGAACTTCACGGGAGCCTTTATAGACGACGGTTTCCTGATAGACTACCTCACTCCCGAAGAATACTTCTACTTCATCGGCAAGATGTACGGTCTGAAGAAAGAGGAGGTAGACGAACGCCTGCTTCCCTTCGAACGCTTCATGAACGGCGAAGTAATGGGCCAGAAGAAATTCATCCGCAACTATTCTGCCGGAAACAAACAGAAAATCGGCATCATCTCCGCCATGCTCCACCATCCGCAACTGTTGATTCTGGATGAACCGTTCAACTTCCTTGACCCCAGTTCACAGTCCGTAATCAAACACTTGCTGAAAAAATACAATGAAGAGCACGGAGCCACTGTCATCATTTCCAGCCATAACCTGAATCATACAGTGGACGTTTGCCCGCGTATTGCATTGCTGGAAAACGGTGTTATTATCCGCGATATACGAAATGAGAACAACTCTGCCGAGCAGGAACTGGAAGCTTACTTCAACGTCGGCGTGGAGGAAGAAATAGCCGAAGAAACGAAAGCCGGGACAACCGGTGAAAATGCGGAAAACAAAACAATCAGTATAAACGACACTACAGAGGCATGAAACGAAATCTATCTTACACTATAACAATGCTCTGCCTTGCAGCGATACTTGCCTCCTGCGGCAGTAGCGCACCACGAGTCGACTACCAGGCATTGGCACAAGCTTCCATCAAACTGGGTATGGACATTGACAGGCAGGACAACCACAAGCTTTACATCAATGCCGCCCGATGGATAGGCACCCCCTACCGCCCGGGAGGGAACAACGCGCAAGGCATAGACTGCTCCGGACTGACTACGCAACTGTACAAAGAGACCTACCGCATCCATCTGCCACGCAACACATCCAAACAGAAGTTTGAAGTACAGCGTCTACTGACAATCGACGAACTGCGCGAAGGCGACCTGGTCTTCTTCAACAGCCACACTTCCAGCAAGAAAGCTACCCATGTAGCATTTACCTCAAGGACTGGAAGTTCATCCATGCCAGCAGTAGCCGGGGAGTGATTGTCAGCAGCCTCCTCGAAGATTATTACAAGGAACATTGGATTTGCGGAGGAAGATATAAATGACCCAATAAAGCTTTAACAACAGTGTAAATTAACCCAAAAAACAGAAGAAAAATAATGAAGAAACTTTTAGGTATCCTTTTATTCATCAGCATTGCGCTGAGTGCCAATGCACAACTTTTATGGAAAGTATCCGGCAAAGGATTAGAGAAACCATCCTACATTTTCGGTACTTATCACCTCTCTCCACTCAGTATAAAGGACAGCATTGCCGCCATGCCGCAGGCCATGAACGAAACCACCCAAGTCTACGGGGAGGTTGTGATGAGCGAAATGGCGACTCCCGCCTTCATGCAAAGCATGCAACAGCAGATGATGATGCCCAAAGACACCACACTGCAAAGCCTCTTTACTCCCGAACAATACGAAGAAGTGGGCAAGGCTGTCAAAGAAAACATGATGGTGGACATTGCCATGCTGGCGCAACTCAAACCGGCTGCCATCAACCAGCAGCTCGTCGTCCTGCTCTACATGAAACATACTCCGGGCTTCAACCCGCAAGAACAGCTCGACGCTTACTTCCAGCAGCAAGCCGCACAGCAAGGCAAGAAAGTGGGCGGTCTGGAAACAGCCCAGTCACAAATAGACATTCTGTTCAACAGCCAGACACTGCAACGTCAGGCAAACCTCCTCTACTGCGCCATCAGTGACATTGAGAAAGGCATCGACCAAAGCAAACGCCTGATTGCCGCTTATGAAAAGCAAGACCTGGACGCCATGCTGCAACTGATGGAAGAGCGCGACGGCAATTCATGCGACCCGCTGCCCGGTGAGATGGAAGCCATGCTGGACAACCGCAACAAGGCATGGGTTGAAAAGATGCCTGCCATCATGACGGAAGCCCCCACCCTTTTCGTAGTCGGCGCCGGACACCTGCCCGGAGACAATGGAGTGCTGAAGCTGCTGAAGGAGCAGGGATATACTCTTGAGGCTATGAAATAAAGACCCTGACAATTCTCTCTAACAACTTACAAAAAAGCCCGCCACTGACTTGAACTTTGTCAATGGCGGGCAACCTAAACCATCACCGATGCTATCCTGACTCACAATACCTATCGAAGACTAAATCGCAGTTTTCCACTCTGCACCAGTTCTTCATGAGTGATACGATATCGGGACAGTTTTTTTCCTCCCAGCTTCATCTCGCGGATATATAGGGATTCTGCTGACGGGCGTTCCGTCTCTATTACCAGCTGGTCGCGTCCCCAATACTTAGGGTCGAGCTTTATGGTCACCTTATCAAATACCGGAGTAGACAGCGTATAAGCCGGTTCTCCGGGACAATCCGGATAAAAGCCCATCATGTTGAAGATAGCCCAAGTGGACATCGTTCCGGTATCATCATTGCCGGGAATTCCGTCGGGGGCATTCTTGAAATACTTCTGTAAAAGGCGGTGCAGCTCTTTCTGCGTGCGCCACTCTTCACCCTTGAAATAAGAGAAAAGATGGGCATATGCAATGTCCGGTTCGTTGGCGGGGTCGTACAGCCCTTCGTCGAACACGCGCTGAAGCTTGTCTACGAACGGCTTCTTTCCACCCATGAGCCGGGCAAGCCCTTTCACATCGTGGGGAACATAGAAAGTATAGTTCCAGGCACAACCTTCGTGAAATCCGGGGTTCGGCTCAAAGTTCTCTCCCTGCCTCGGGTCGAAAGGAGCATAGAATTCACCGTCAGGCAGGATGGGACGGAAAGTACCGTACTCCTTACAGTAATAATGCTTGTAGCCCAGCGAACGTTCGTGAAACAGACGGGCATCTTCCTTCTTGCCAAGCGCTGCGGCTATGCGCGACAAGGCATTGTCGGCAATATAGTATTCCAGGGCATGTGAAACGGAATTGTCATACTGCTCCCGCAGGGGCACATATCCCAATGACACGTAGTCGTCATTGTCCGGGCGGAGCAGATTCTCCGCTCCCGGCAGGGTGGCTCCCTTGCGCATGGCTTCGTAGGCCAGTTCTATATCAAAGTCGCGCAAACCTTTCAGCCAGGTGTCGACAATGACGGGGATGGAAGGGTCACCTTCCATGGTCAGCGTCTCACGTCCGTAGAGTTCCCATTTGGGAAGCCAGCCATGTTCACGGTACATGTCGAGCATGGAACGCACCATCTGCAACTGCCGCTCGGGATATACCAGTGTAAGAAGCTGGTGCACATTGCGGTAAGTGTCCCACAAAGAAAAGACGGTATAACGGTCGCCTTTGGTAGTCAAAATCTTGTCACTCTCCATAGCGGGATATTCCCCGTTCACATCTTGCAGGATATTGGGATGTATCAGCGTATGATAGAGTGCCGTATAAAAAACGGTTTTCTGTTCCTCCGTACCTCCTTCTACAAGGATGCGCGAAAGGTCATCGTTCCAGCGGCGACGGGCTTCCTCCAGCACTTGACCGAAATTCTTTCCCTGCTGCTCGGTATCCAGATTGAGGCGGGCATTCTCCATGCTCACAAAAGAGACTCCCATCTGCACTTCCACCTGCTCGCCTTCTTCGGTATCGAATGTAAGATAGGCGCCGATATCATCTCCCGCCAGTTCCTTCTGGTAGCGGGTGTAAAGTTTGTAGCGTCCGTTATCGGGGTCCCATTCGGCCTCTACACCGGTCATGGGGCGCTGCTTCTTCCAGTAGCCCGAAGCGGCGGGCTGCTTGTTGACACGCATCACAAAGTAGATGGGGAAAACGGCCTGTGGGTTGTAGCAGAAAGTACCCAGCAGCTTCATGCCTTCAAACTCGCATTCGCCCGTCCGGCGCAGAAAAGCTCCCGATTCATTGGTCAGGCCTTCGCCCAGGTTCAGCAACACATGGCTCTGCCCGGCAGGAAAGGTGAAACGCGCCACACCCGTGCGAGGGGTTGCCGTCACTTCCGTCTTCACACGGTAGCGGGTCAGGAAGTTGCTGTAATATCCGGGGGATGCCTGCTCGTCCTTATAGCGGCTTCCATATTCCTTATAATCTACGGACAGCTCTCCCGTAGTGGGCATCAGCAGCAGAGAGCCCAATTCCGGACAACCCACACCGCTCAAATTGACATGCGAGTATCCGGTGAAGAAACAATTGTGATACTCATAGGGAGTGGACCACCAGCGGGCATCTTTATCGTATTTGTTGTCCTCCGAGCCCATCACGTTGAAGGGCACTACGGACATCATTCCATTGGGACAGACGGCGCCCGGATTCGTGGTACCGAAGTTGGTGGTACCGACAAAAGGATTCACATAGTCCGCGGGATGCTTCTCCGCAGCCATAGATGCCGTGAGCATTCCAAAGGAGATGATACAGAAAGTAATCAGTCGTTTCATAATATAGTAAGGATTTGTTCTTTATTAGTTAGTGAGCACACTACCAATCCCGGTGTCATTGCATGCACTCTGCAAAGTTACTGCAAACGGTCTGCAATGACACTGCAAACTACTTTGCAGTAGCGCTGCAACAGCTTTGCAGTGACGCTGCAACGGCTTTGCAGTGACACTGCAAAAAGCATGCAGTATCTTTGCAGTGATATTGCACTAAGTATAAGACAGTTACGGCAGACGCTTTTCAGCAATATCAAGCGCCTGCCAACTGCTTGGTACTTATAAAATACTTGTGCGCTTCGTGAACTCCAGAATCTCGCGGATATAGCCAAAAGCAAGCCCCACTACCGTATCGGCCGCACCGTAGTATACAGCTACACGTTCTCCATCCTGCAACGCTGCGCAAGGGAACACCACGTTGGGAACATCGCCCGTCAGCTCATAAGGAGCAGCCGGCGCAAGCAGATACTCACGGGTGCGGTAGAGCAACTTGGCAGGATTGTCCTTATCCAGAATAGCCGCTCCCATGGAGTAACGGAAACCGTTGCAAGTGGTTATCACGCCGTGATAGAACATCAGCCAACCTTCGTCCGTGAGAAACGGTACGGAACCGGCACCTATCTTGGTGCATTGCCAGGCGCTTTCGGGGAAAGGTGTGGGAGCCATCACATGACGGTGTTCGCCCCAGAACTTCATGTCGGGGCTGAAGCTGATGTAGATGTCGCCAAAAGGAGTATGTCCGCTGTCGCTGGGACGGCTCAAGAGCGCATATTTGCCATCGAACTTCTGAGGCAACAGCACACCGTTGCGATTGAAAGGCAGGAAGGCATTCTCGCACTGGAAGAACTCCTTGAAATCGAAAGTATAGCCGATGCCGATGGTGGGACCGTAGTAGCCGTTGCACCACGTAATCCAGTAACGGTCTTCAATCCATGTCACGCGCGGGTCGTATTTATATTCGGACTCTATCATATCCGTATTCCCGGCCTTGAACCGGATGGGTTCATGCTCTATTTCCCAGTGGATGCCGTCCTTGCTGAAACCGGCAAAGATATTCATCTGCACCGCCCGATTGTCACAACGGAACACACCGGCATAACCATCCTCAAACGGAACCACCGCACTGTTGAAAATGCTGTTTGACGACGGAATATGATACCGGCCTATTACGGGATTCTCCGAATAACGCCACATTACATCCTTACAGCCTGCCGGCCGTTCTTCCCAAGGCATTGTGATTTTGTTGCTCATAATTGCTCTATATTATTAATTGGTTATTGTTGTTTCTTCTCATCGGCATACGTAAACGGTATGAAGTACGTAATGAGGAACGCCGGAATGGTGGCAAACAGCGTGAAGGTAAAGAACGCCTCGTACCCCAACCAGTCGCTGACAAAGCCGCTGATTGTCCCCGGCAACATCACACCCAGATTCATGATGCCCGAAGCAAAGGCATAATGTGCCATCTGGTGCTTTCCCGGCGCCACCTGCTGCATCATGAACAAGGTCAGTCCCACAAAACCGAAACCATAGCCGAAATACTCGAGCACGATGGCACTGCCTATCAGCAGCCCGCTTTCCGGCTGATACATGGCGAGCAGGTATAAGCCACAAAAGGCAGGTTGAAGATGCAACAGAGGGAGAACAGCGTCCGCCGCAATCCTCTGTGCGAAATGTAATAGCCTGCCAACAGTGAACCCAGCACAAAGGCTGCCGCCCCATAGGTGCCGTAGTACAAGCCTATCTGCTGCTCATTCAATCCCAAGCCGCCTGCCGAACGCTCCGCCTTCAAGAAAAGGGGGACAATCTTCATGACAAAGCCCTCGGCAAAGCGATAAAGGATAATGAACGCTATATAGTACCAGATGTGCTTCTTCAAGAAGAAATCCTTGATTACCGCTACCAACTGCTCCCACGTCTCCCTTGCCGACTTGGCGCCGGATGCGGTCGCACCGCCCGATGGCAGCATGCGCATGTGGTAGAAGCCAAGCAGCAGCATCACCGCCGCCAATATCAGCATCACCGTCATCCATGCATGCCGGGTAGCCTCGTGGCGGACTGCCTCTGTGGCACCCTCCACCCCACCGAAACCTACCAGCAAGGCACCTGCCAGCCAGACCAGCCCGCCGGACGCCACAATCTTCGCTATATTGTAGAAGGCTCCCTGCCAACCGATATACTTGGCCTGGTCCTGCTTGCTCAGTTCCGACATGTAGACACCATCCGTAGCCACATCGTGTGTGGCCCCGCTGAAAGCAATCACCGCCAGCAGCGCAATGCATACCGCAAAAAAGAACGGCAACTGCAACGCCAAAGCCACCAGAGCAAAACCCGCTCCGGTAACCATCTGCGTCAGTACCACGAAAAACTTCTTCGTCTTGAACATTTCAAGGAACGGACTCCAAAGGAACTTCAGTGTCCAGGGCATCATGATGAGCGACGTCCACAGAGCAATCTGCGCGTCACCGATACCCAGCCCCTTGAACATCAGCACAGAAACCATGTTCAGTACCACAAACGGCAATCCCATGGCGAAATATACGGTGGGGACCCACGATATAGGATTATGATTTTTTCGGCTCATCCCTTCTGTATATTATCTGTATCACTTCAACGGTTCACTGCCCATAGTCAGCTCCAGCGTACCGCCGTCCACTATATCCTGATGCGTGAAGAACGGAGTCTCCAGCTTCTTGCCATTCAGCACAATGCTCTGCACATACTTGTTGTCACGGCTATTGTTATGGGCTATCACCTTGAACGACTTGCCGTCTTTCAGATGAACGGTCGCCTCATTGAACAGCGGACGTCCGATGGAATATACCGGCTTGCCGGGGCACACTGATAGAAGCCCATCGCATTCAGAATGTACCATGCAGACATCTGTCCGCAGTCTTCATTGCCCGAAAGTCCGTCGGGGTTGTTGAAGTAAAGCGTATGCAGCACCTCATCCACAATCTCCTGCGTACGCCAGGGCTGGCCTACGTAGTTGTAGAGATGGGCAATGTGATGGCTCGGCTCATTGCCGTGGGCATACTGGCCTATCAGACCGGAAATATCCACCGAGGTCGATTCACCTTCCAGCTTGGAATCGGCCGTGAACAGAGAATCCAACTTGCCGATGAAGCGTCGCGTCCTCCCATCAGTTCCACCAGTCCGTCCACATCGTGGGGAACGAACCAAGTCCACTGCCATGCCGTACCCTCGCAATAGTCATCGTTACGGTGATTGGAAGCGCGGGGGTTGAAAGGCGTACGCCAGTTGCCCTCACTGTCCAGTCCACGCATGAAGCGGGTACTCGGGTCGAAGTACACTTTATATCCCTCGGCAAAGGCCGCATACTTGTCGCGGTTGGCTTCGTCGTCCAAGGCACCTGCCAGTACGGAGATACACCAGTCATCGTAAGCATATTCCAGCGCTTTTGCCACGGACTCATTGTCCTTGTCGCAAGGCACGTAGCCAATCTTGTTCTTCCAGTACTTGGCCTGCGGCATCAGGTGCGGCACAACCAAAGGATGGGTGATAATGCCCGTCGTATCATATTCTGCCGTACGGAGGCAAGCCTTATAGGCATCCAGCACGTCGAAGTTACGGTATCCCTTTACATAAGAATCTGCTATGAGGGAGGCTGCATGATAACCAATCATGGTACCCGTATAGTTTCCGGCCAGTTCCCACATAGGCAGGACGCCGCCTCGCGGGACTTCTGGATGAGCGAGCGGATGAAAGCCTCGTTCAGTTCAGGATCGATAATCGTCATCAGCGGATGATAGGCACGGAAAGTATCCCATAAAGAGAAAATGGTGTAAATAGGCTCGTCCACCCTGCTTGATGGGGATTCAAGTCCATACCAAAGTAACGTCCGTCGGCATCGGTAAACAAGTTGGGCTGCATACCCGTGTGATAAAGTGCCGTGTAGAACATGGTACGCTGGTCGTTGTCCTTCGTATCGATGTCAATCTTGGAAAGATAAGTGTTCCACTGCTGGCGGGCAGCGCGGCGCACACCGTCAAAATCCCATCCGGAGATTTCGGCTTCCACATTCTTGCGGGCACCGTCCATATCCACGGCAGACACACCTACCTTCACCAATACCTCCTCATTGTCTTCCGTCTGGAATTGCAGCAAAGCTTTGGCAGTAGGCAGCAGCGGACCACCTTCGTCCAATGCCATGGAGTCCGTGACCAGCGTATAGGTGAATGGTTTGGAGAACTTGGCGTAGAAGTTGATATACTGGTCGAAAGCCCAATATACAGTCTTCTTGCGTCCACGAATTTCAGTGTCGCTGATTACTTCCAGCTCCATCTGTTCATTCTTCTGGCGCTGGATGCTGTAATCCAGGTCGAGGATAAAGCCCGCATCTTCCGTCTTCGGGAAGGTGTAACGGTGAATCGCCGCACGCTTGGTAGAGGTCAGTTCGGCTTTCACACCGTAGCGGTCCAGGAAAACGGAATAGTATCCCGGTTCCGCCACTTCATTTGCGTGGGAGAAGGCAGAAGCATACGCCATCTGCTGGCTCTTCGAACCCATGGAGTGGTAATCCTGCCGGCCTACGGTGGGCATCAGCAGCACATCGCCGTAATCGGCACAGCCCGTACCGCTGACGTGTGTATGTGAGAATCCGTTGATAGTAGTATCTGCATAATAATATCCGGAGCAGGCATCCCACTCGTAGATACGTGTGTCGGGGCTGGGCTGAATCATCCCGTTGGGAACTACCGCCCCGGGATAGGTATGCCCATGTCCACCCGTACCGATGAACGGATTGACGTAAGACGCATAGTCCGGTGCTGTCTGGGTACAGCTGCAAACTGCCCCCAGCAGAAAGAGTCCGCCCAACAGTATGGAACTAGATTTCATGTTTTTCTTCATATTGCTTATTGTATAAGGAGATGTATAGCTTCACGATAGAATCTTGTTATATGAGAATGCTTGAGGAGGGCCGCCCTATTACTTTGAGCAAAGCCCTCCTTTGTTTTATCTATGAAAGAATTCAAGTGTCCGTTTTCCGAAACCTCAGTTTACGGAAAACATGGCATCAGCGTACCTTCTTCATCGTATAGTTCTCACTCACGAAGTAAGGAACATCGGGGAAGACGGTGGTTTCAATCTCACCGCCTACATACTTGTAAGGATTGATAGCCCATCTGTTGCCCAAGCCATAGATACGCATGTCACCGTTAGGAGCAATATCACCATCCATGGAATAATTATCATACTGAGGATATGCTTTCCACTGGAAGACCTTGCTGTAAGTACCGAAATGCATTTTATACGTAGCAGGATCTTCAGCATCGCCCTCGTGAATGGTTTGCGGATAGATAAGCAGTGCACCGTTATAGTAATCGCAGTGCATCGGATACTTACCGGTAATTTCGGAGAGAGTTCCCCAATTGTAAACCAGATAACCGGTGCCTTCTGCGTCTTTCTCGATGATTACGTTCTTCTCAAACTCCTGGCTGCCCTTCCAGTCCCACCAGCGGGGATTACCTTCTTCGTCCACATAGGTAAAGAGGGAGTTACTGGAAGTTACCTTCCACTCGCCGACCAAATCTTCATAACCCAGCATTTTGCCCTGATAAGCTTCACCGGTACGGCTCCAGTACTTGCCACTCCATTCCACTCCATCATCAAAGAGCACCTCACTTATTTCTGAAAGCAACACATAGTACTGATACTTCAGCGGTTTGGGGTTGTAGAACATCTGAATGCCATAGCCTTCATCTTTCACTTTTTGGAATCTGCTCTTGTCAAATCCACTCCAACCTCCGTTCAGCTCATCATTAATCTTCCAAGGCAGCGGGGCATACTTGGATTTAGGCAGGTTCTCAAAGTGGGATTCTTCACGGCCAAAGGCTCCGGAGGGATTCTGATTCTGATAATAACCGTAGGTCATATAGTCCACGATGTCACCTACCTTCATACCCTCTACCTCACCGTCGGGAGAGTCAATCGAACCATATTCATACACACCGATCAACTTGTTGCCAAATACTTGGCGGCATTCGTAAACCAAGCGCGCGAAGTTGGCACGTGAACGTTTTTCGAAGCCGGGGCTGGGATTGGAGTTGTTGTAGCTGGTGTACTCATCATCAAAGTCGATGCCATCCAGGCCATAGATATCCAAGTAAGCCTTCAGTTCCTTGGCAAAGTCTTTGGCAGCAGCTTCCGAAAGGTTGCCCATACCGGCCTCGTCATGGTTACCAAGAATAGTCATGGTCACCTTAATGCCCTTAGCCTGTAAAGGACGGATGAACTTATCCGCATTTTCTAAAAGGAAAGATACCTTATCGTTACAGAACACGTGTACACGACCGGTCTCGGTGTCTTGATTGATATTGGCGGCAAAAATACTCACCACATCAAAGAAAGGCTTCCCGCTCTTCTTCATGGTGTATTCGCCCAAATTCAAGATGTTCTCATCGTTCACCTCCACAAAGCAGTGAGTAAGAATGTCCCCTTTCTTCGAATCGGGAATGGCCGGCTGAGGTTTCACCAAGTAAACATACGACTGATTGGCAGCAGACATTTCCACTCCATCATTGGCGGTTGCAGAAACAGCTACAGCGTATGTAGAACCTATTGAACCTCCTGCTTGAATCGTTAACTCCACCGGAGCAGACTTTCTCTCTCCGGATTTCACTGTAGCTGTTCCACCATTTACCAGACTCACATTGGGGTACATCGTGTAAGATGTACCATGAGCATCATTATAAGCGTCTAAAGCATCTTGGCTGACAGTAAAAGTCACCGTAACGTCTTTGTCGGCAGCTTTAGTCAATTCAAAATAGACATGTCCGCTGGCTGTCTTGTCACCAAAGACAGAAATCGCCGTAAGTTCACGCGCTCCGGCCAGCGACTTCACCATGCCGTATACGCCATCCACCGTTTCCAGTTTACCTTTGTCTTTATTAGAGATGACTATATCGTCTTCACAGGCCGTAAAAACCGATGTAACAGTCCCAAAGGCCATGGCCAGCAAACTCATTTTTATATAATTCTTATATTTCATGATAAATATCAGTTTAGTATATTAAGGTATAATACATCATTTCGCTTTAGCGGGAAGCTCCACGGCATTCCAGGTTAAAGCATTTACAGCAGTGGCATGATTCTCGTTTCCGCTATAATCACGGATAGAAGTACCCGCACCTTCATCGAATTTCCAATAAGACACAAGACCTTCACTACCGGGAGCCACCTCATAGAAATGATCCTTGGCATTGATTTCGTCCTTAGTCAATACCTTATTCCAGATACGTACCTCGCTGATGTTACCTTCCAGCCAACGGTCGTAATTATAAGAGTGACCAATCCAGAATCCATTACCTTCATTCGTTTGAGTCTGTCCCCAATTCACTTCGCTCATATTGGTATGTCCGGCATACACCTGCTTACCGTTATAGTAGACGGTCACATCACCCTCGTTGAACGTCATGGCGATGTGCAGCCATTCACCGGCAGGAATTACCAGATCCGAAGAAGTCAAGTTGGGACTTGCAGCAATCTGCAATTGATTGTCACCGATACCGGCATCTCCCACACGAAGCAGGAAGTGACCTTCAATGCCCATAATGGAACTAATCAGCTTGCCAAACTTGTCGAAGCGAACCAAGCATTCGGCAGTAAACTGTTTCATGTGATTCACCACATCGGGATTATCCCAAGTGACAAACACGGAGTTCTTAGTCATATTGGGCACCGTGTTGATGAGAGCGGCACCTTTCAGTATGTAATACATTGTAGAAGCACTTTGCAACACACTGATATTGGCTTGCGCAACAGTAACCGGCAATACATACACCTTTTCTCTATCCAACTCGTCCAGTTTGCTGAACTTCACAGACACCATATCCGAAAGAATTGTACCGGCAGGAATAGCCACCTGTTCGTTTTCCAATGTATAATGTCCTTCGGGAAGCATTTCCGCATTGTCGTAATAGGCTTCATTATAAGTAGAAACCAATGAAGCATCTATCTTTAGAGTAGCCGTTATATCATACTCAACCGGCTTGGCCATAGACAGCTGAAACTGCCCTTCAGTAGTAGGAACCGTACTTTTCAGTAATACAGTACTGGTTTTTATAGAAGCATTAATATATAACTGATTGTCGAAGTTCTCAATATCATCACTGCAAGAAGCTAACACACCAGTCAACAATGCCATTGATACTAAATATAAGTTTTTCAATTTCATAATGTTCTTTTTATTTAATAGGAGCAGGATTCATAATATTTATAGCTTCTTTCACGCACGGATAAATTGCATCCGCATTATAATAGTCATATTGAATATTATAGATGGCAATACCGGCACGGGTATAATCAGAAGAAGACTCTGTTACCCAATAAGCGGCTTCCTTCATGGCACGTTTTTCACCGAAATATCCAGTTTTACCATCCGTAGCATCCATCGAAACCGTAGAAACAGCCACCACAAAACGATCGGTAGGAACTTCTTTCGAAATCATAGCCTTACGAACTACCAACGACAACTGTTGGACATCCTCCAACTTGTCGGTCACCAAAATGATGTGACGGCACTCTGACAAAACAGTCTGCCCCATCAGATTTTCCGGATAACCTTGGAAAGTCAGCATCTTATCAGCATGACTACCCTTCCATTTCATAATTGCAGCGAAAAACAAATCTTGTTCAGCTTTAGCCTCAGCCTTAGCCTCATCCGACATATAAATAGGATTCTTCCCCTTGTATTCAACAATAATACCATCGAACGAAGCTTCATATCCCAACAATCTGTCCAATTCGGCCTGCAAATAAGCAGCAAACGTTCCTGTTTCAACACCCTCCACTACCTTATCGGCATATTCTTTCCGGATATTGTCAAAACTGATGGTATAAACACTTTTGTCCCTTTGGCACGTACAGCAGCCATATCTTTTATTTCAAATTCGGCCAAATCAGCAGGATGCATCACAGAAACCACATCCAAACTATCAGGTACATCCGAAATATGCTGTCCACGGCTATAGGGAGTCTTCACACTGTTATCAAACCATGCATACGTCACTTTGTGGCTTTCGGAACTTTTGTATTCATTCAAATTCTGCAAATACTTGGCATAGAGTTCCGGACTCTCTTCGTCCAATCCGGGTCTGTTGAGTTCAATGCTCTCTACATCGGTACATGATGCCAATAAGGTCATAGCCAATGCAGGAAGCAACGCTCCAAATATCTTATTATATCTTTTCATATTACTCAATAATTAATTGGTTGATTTAGTTAACAGATTATTTACAATCCCACCAAACGCGGGTTGCCATTGTATCACCTTTCTTATTACTGGATTCTTTAGCTAAAGCAGAAAGAGCTACACTCAGATTCTCCATATTGTCACGATACTCATCGGCAGGATAAGTCAAGCGACGTGCACCTTCAGCACTATTCACCACACCGTCACTCAAGTTATGTGCCACCGGCATTAACTTCGGATAACCGGTACGACGATATTCCGACCATGCCTCCATGCAATTCGGGAAAATGGCTATCCACTTTTGAGTAATGATTTTCTCCAGTTTCTTTTCAAAATCATCAGCCTCATTCCAAGCCACTGTAACCGTGGAACTTGTAGAGCCTGAATAATCGTATTTCTGTCCGTCTTCACCTTTCAACGGGTCTTTATAAGCAGAAGGAGTTTTTGTAGAGTTAGCCAAATACTCACTTACACCTGACACTCCCCGTTCTTCAAAAGAAAGAGCCACAGCATTTTCGTAAAGAGCTTGAGCCGTACCGCCCATGTTCCAACCACGCAAAGCACCTTCCGCACGTAAGAATGCCACCTCCGAAGCGGGGAAAATCAACATTTTATCACTTACCGTCACTTTCATGCAAGAATAGCCATGAGACCAGGCATTAAACATTCCCTGCCCGATTCCGCGACGTAAACCGACATAATCGTCCGTACCTTTAAAAGCACCTTGCGATTCTGCGGCAAAAGTCGATTTGCCATAGTAGGCTTCCTGACGCGGGTCATTGAATCCATTCATATAACATACCAAATCAGCAGAAATACGTGCATCACTCCAATTCGGCATGAAACGTTCCCACGGATTGTGGTCCACCACCTTATGATAAGCACCATCGGCACTTGCTGTCATCACTCCTATTTCCGCATTTACCGCTTCTTCCGCTTTCTGCTTGGCAAGGTTCTCGTTTGCATACACAATACGCATTGCCATACGAAGTTTCATTGAATTGGCAAACTTCACCCATGCCTTTGTATTGCCTTCATAAATACGGTCTCCACCGGCATTGAACTGCTGATTGGCATAAGTGGTAAGCACGTCTATAACTTTATCCAAATCCTCGAACATCTTGGTATAAACTTGCTCTTGAGAATCATAACCGGACTTCAAGGCATTGTTCACACCCACCTGCGAATAAGGAATCGGTCCATAGCTATCTGTCACACGCAACATGGCACAGATACGATACAATTCAGACAAAGCCAAATACACCTCATCAGTGCACTGGTCTTTCAGTTGGAAATAGTTAGGATAAAATTTATCATAAAAATCAGCAAAAGGTATACGTGTCCATGCCTCAGACGGATTGAAGGTAGCAAAACGTCCCGACCAACCGGTACCCAGGTTGGAGTCTGCCACATAACCGGAAAAACTTCCCGGCATCAAGCAGTCCACATATTGGGCAAAATTCTCCTGTTCCGGCATCATCACGTCCTGCATATTCAGGAGAAGCGCACTGAACAAATAATCATCCGGCAACATCTCCTCCAAATCCGGTTCATGAGGATTTTTGTTGTAATCCATATAATTGTCCGTACAAGCCACACTGCCCAGCAGAATAGCTCCCATAGCCATATATCTTGCTATTGTATTATATATCTTCATAATTCTTGCTTTTTAGAATTTAAGTTTAACATTGAAACCCACACTGCGCATGCTCGGCATCATAAAGTAGTCTATACCCTGATAGTAGTTATCGGTTGCAGAAGCAGTGGCCTCAGGGTCAAAAGGAGCCTTGCTGTAAATCATCCACAAGTTACGTCCTATCAATGAAAGGGTAATATCCATTACATTGCCCAATTTAGCCCGTGGGATTGTGTAGCTGACAGAAGCTTCCTGCAAACGCAAGTTGGTCGCACTATAAGTATAATACAAGGGAATACCGCTATCGGCACCTACCGTAGTATACCATTTTTCGGCATCTATCACATCACCGCCGTTTATAATCACACCACCATTATCACGTGCCAAGCTGATGCTTCTGAAACGCCATTGGCATCGAGGGTAGCTTGCGTGGCAGAATAAACAATACCGCCAAGACGGGCTGTCAGCAAGAAACCGAAACCGAAATTCTTATATTGGAAGTCATTGCGCCATGCCATATTTGCTTTCGGGAACACACTGCCCAATTTGACGCCGTTCTTCAGGCTTTCGGTTTTTACCGCACCATCAGCATCTACATAAATATTGTTGTTGGCGTCACGCTTCAAGTCGGACATAGAGTAAAGGTCACCTAAAGAACCACCCTCCTTCAAAATGAAGTGAGCATTGGACAAACCTTTCATATCCAGCTGCGACTTAGATATTACTTCACCGGTAATCGGATGGACATATCCGTCAATCAAACTAAGGATTTTATTCTTATTGGCACTCAACGTATAGTTGGAATTCCAAGTAAACTTATTCCAAGTGTGCTTATAACCCAAAGAAAGTTCCACACCACGGTTACGTACATTACCCGTTTGTGCATAGAACGTGCTATAACCACCGGTTGGTAATTCTTGAGTATCCATAGTCTGATTATAAGTCTTAGTATTGTAGAAAGAAATGTCTAAATTGAAATCCTTCAAGAAGCGAGCCGTCAAACCGACTTCCCAAGAATCCGTACGTTCCGGTTTCAAATCATACAAAGGATAAGCCGATTTGGTCTTATACATACCGGTTGAATTATCCCATTCAAAAGTAGGATATGCCAGAAAACGCTTGAATGGCAAACCGACAGAAGCCCATGAAGCACGCAACTTCAAGTAAGAAATACTTTCGGGCAACTTAAATATCTCGGAAAGTAATACAGAAGCACCCACTGACGGATAGAAGAAACCTTTCTGCGCCGACTTCGGTCCGGCCAACTGAGAAGGCCAGTCATTACGTCCCGTCACGGTGAGATAGTATGCACTCTTATAACCGATTTCAGCAGAAGCAAACACAGATTGTGTCTGTTCACGATAACCGGATTCTTCACGCTTAGTGGTCTGACGATCCAACTGAGTTATAGAGAAAAAGTTTGCAAGTCCGTTAGAAGGAATGGGACCCTTCACGCCCATTGCTTCCGAACGGGTATCCGAATAAGAAGCACCGATGTTGGCAGTCAGTGCCCAATCGTCACCGAAGTGTTTGTTTATATTAATCAAGAAGTCAGCATACGCCTGCTTATCATTGAGGTTGGTCACTCCATAATATCCGTTTTCAGAACCTTCGGCAATGGTGGGCTCGGTAGAAGCATAGTACTTCTGTGTGAAGCGATTCATTGAATTATCCACACGTACACGTCCGGCAATATTCAACCAGTCCAAAATGTCATAGGATAAAGAAGCGCTCAACATATAACGGTCTTTGTCATTCTCACGCAGGTTACGGTAATTAATCCAATAAGGGTTCTGCAAACGATATGAGCCACCACCTTGCGGCCAATACTGCGTATACAGCTTGCGAACCGGGTCATAACGTTCGAACATCTTGTATTCGTCCCAATCATTACCACGTGGGAACAAGTAAGCAGAAGCCACCGGATTGGCATAGATACCTTGATTGGTCATATTACGGTCTTTCTGCATGATGTACTGCGCACTTACATCCAGTTTCATCTTATCATTCAAGAACTGTGTCGTATTGCGGAATGTAAAGTTGTAGCGCTCATATTTATTATTGGGTACAATTCCACGGGAGTTTACGGCAGCGGCAGACAAATACGTCTGATTCTTATCCGTACCCGTAGAAAGGGAAATGGTTTCCGTACCTATGATACCGGTCTGGAAATAATCATCTTTCGGACTATAGCCATAACGATTAGATGTATTCAGACGTTTGCCCCAACTTGCATCCGTACCCGATGTACCATACCAATCCTGGAACTTAGGCATCACAAAAGGATTCAGCATTTCCGTATTACTGGAAACAGACAAAGAGACACGTCCTTCCTTACCCTTTTTAGTCGTAATGACAATGGCACCATTAGAAGCATTACTACCATACAAAGCCGCAGCAGCTGCACCCGACAATACCGACATAGATTCAATATCTTCGGGATTAAGGTCAGCGATGGCCTCAGTAGTACCTTGTGAATCAAATTCGCTTTCACCACCTGCTGAACTAAGATTATACATCGGAATACCATCAATAACATAAAGAGCGTTAGAGGACTGCTCAATACCTCTGGAACCACGCATCACTACTTTGCTGGCACCACCCACACCGGAAGAAGAGGCATTGATGTTCAAACCCGCCACTTTACCATTCAGCGAATTAATAAAGTTAGCATCCTTCACAGCCAATGCAGACTCAGCATCCACTTGGGTCACATTATAGCTCAAAGCCTTTTCCGCACGTTTGATGCCGAGAGCGGTAACCACCACTTCATCAAGAAGTTGAGTATCACCAGACATCATCACATTAATCGGTGCATTACCTTTCACGGGAATTTCCTGCGTAGTATAACCGATATAAGAGAATACAATCACCGGATTCGCTTCCGTAGTGGTCAGCGTAAAGTTACCGTCGAGGTCGGTAATACACCCGTTACTGGTACCTTTTACCAATACATTCACACCAATCAGAGGTCCCATGTCGTCTGACACAACTCCGGTAATCGTCCGTTCTTTCCCTTGTTGGTTGCCTTCTTGAGGAGCAGCAGACTTTTCAGAAAGATAAACGATGTTATCCTCCACTTTATACGAAATGTCTTTCCCCTTGAGAATAACATTCAAAGCATCTCCAATGGATGCATTGTTCACTTTGACGTTTTCTACCGGCAACGCAGCCAGTTTGTCGTCACAAAAAAATTGAGACTTGGATTGAGACTTGATTTGTTCAATGACTGTCCCCAATGTGCCGCGAGACACATTCAGGTTTAACTGGGCAAAGCCCCACTGGATAGAAACTGCCATGAACAACAAAACTAATAAAGCCCGCATGAACGTCGAACTCCGAAAAGCATAATTGTCTTTCATAAACACAATTTATAGGTTATACAATAAATTACTTCGAGAGATTCATTCTCCCGCATTCCTATATAAAACAACGGACCATGAAAATACACTTACTGAAAAAGTATCTTTTTTATCATTAATCCTAAAAAAAGAGTTGCCCCGAAAATAAGTTGATATATCATTTTGCTCAATATTACTAACGAAGTAAATAATTATTTCCACCCGATTCAAGAAAATCATCTCTAATACAGACAGCAAATAGCAAAATGATATATCAACTTATTTCCGAGGCAACCTTTTTCTTACTATATTATTACTATTCTTTACTTCTTCAGTTCATTCGAGAAAGAATAAGGATAATCTTCCGGCTGCGTACCTCTCTTCATATTAGGCTGGCTGCCCATATCAAACCTCAAGGTACCGCCATTCAGCAAATCGCCATGCGTCAGATAATTCTTGGAATAATCCACGCCGTTCACCTTGAGAGACTCGATATACATGTTTCCCGGTGAGTTATCCGGAGCGTCAATTGTCAGGGACTTACCGTTCTCGAAATGGAGGGTAACCTTACGGAACAGAGGAGCGCCCAGCACATACTCGTCCGTACCAGGGCAAACCGGATAGAAACCAAGTGCAGAGAAGACATACCACGCGGAAGTCTGACCGTTGTCCTCGTCACCGCAATAACCGTCGGGACCGGCAGTATACATGCGGTTCATAACCTGACGAAGCCAATATTGAGCCTTCCAAGGTCCCCGGCGTAGTTATAAAGGTAAATCATGTGCTGGATGGGCTGGTTGCCATGGGCATAGTTACCCATATTCATCACTGTCATCTCACGGATTTCATGGATTACCTGACCGTAGTAGCTGTCATCGAACAAGGGCGGGACAATAAATACAGAGTCGAGCATCTCCACGAAAGACTCTTTTCCCCCCATCAAGTCTATCAGACCTTGAGGGTCGTGGAATACAGACCAGGAATAGTGCCAGCTGTTACCTTCAGTAAAGGCGTCACCCCACTTCAATGGAGAGAAAGGAGCCTGGAACCGGCCGTCTTGATTACGACCACGCATCAGCTTGCTTTCCTTATCAAACACATTCCTATAGTTCATGGCACGTTCCGCAAAGAGTTTCTGCTCTTTCTTCGGACGGTTCAGTTCTTTTGCCATGCGGTAGATGCACCAGTCATTATAAGCATACTCCAAAGTACGGGCAGTGTTCTCGTTGATTTTCACATCGTAGGGAACATAACCAAGCTTGTTGTAATACTCATAGCCGAGGCGACCCGTAGAAGAGACCTCGGGATGGACATTCTTTGTACCGTTGATGAGACCTTCGTACAGCGTCTGCACATCCTCCACCTTCACACCTTTCAGATAGGCATCTGCCAGTACGGAAGCAGAGTTATTGCCAATCATACAGCCACGGTGACCCGGACTTGCCCATTCGGGGAAGAAACCGCTTTCCTTATAGGTGTTGACAAGACCTTCCTGAATCTGCCTGTTCACTGACGGATACATCAGGTTGAGGAACGGGAACAGACAGCGGAAAGTATCCCAGAAACCGGTATCCGTATACATATAACCGGGCAGCACCTGACCATTGTAAGGGCTGTAATGAATAGGACTTCCCGCCTCATCCAGTTCATAGAATGCACGGGGGAACAACAAGGAACGATACAGACATGAGTAGAAAGTACGGTACTGGTCAAGGGTTCCGCCTTCCACATCAATACGGCCCAGCACCTTGTTCCAAGCATCCTGACCTTTCTGAACCAATGTTTCCAAATTGTCATTGCCAAGCTCCTTCAAGTTACGGTCAGCCTGCTCAAAACTGATGAAAGAAGAGGCTACACGGGCATGTACCACTTCACCCTTGCGGGTTTTGAAACCGATAACAGCACCGGCGTGTCCGGCTTCCTGCTCAACCTTATTCGCGCTCAAGACGCCATCGGCTACAGAAGCCTTGTAAGTAAAGGACTTGTCGAACTCTATCACGAAATAGTTCTTGAAGTTCGCGGGAACACCGCCGCTGTTACGGGTAGTATAACCGATAATACGATTCTGCTCCGGAAGTATCTTCACATAAGAGCCCTTGTCAAAGGCATCGACAACAACGTATGAATGATCATTTTCAGGGAAAGTGAAACGGAACAACACAGCACGGTCGGTAGGCGTGAACTCGGTAACTACATCGTGTTCGGCAAGATATACCTTATAATAATGAGGAAGTGCCACTTCGCCCTTGTGGGAGAACCAGCTTGCACGCTTCTCCTCATCAAACTCGGGCTTGCCAACCACCGGCATGATCGAGAACTGCCCGTAGTCGTTAATCCAAGGACTGCTGGTGTGTCTGCTTGAAACCACGGATCTTGTTCGCGGTATAGACGTATTGCCAGCCGTCACCCATCTTACCTGTCTGAGGAGTCCAGAAGTTCATACCCCAGGGACGTGCGATGGCAGGATAGGTATTACCGGTGGAAAGTTCGAAAGTAGACTGCGTGCCGACAAGAGGACTGACATACTGGGTAAAGTCTTTGGCATGCAGCCATAAAGCACTGCTCACAAAAAAAAGCAATAGGATTAGTTTTCGCATAATATCAGAAAGTTGTTAGTATTAAGTAAAATCTTCTCGTCATATCTCGAATTTGTGCGGCCTTCCTACTTCGTTGAGGAGAGGAAAACACTATTCCCCACAATTTTATACTCCAATGGAATGGCATTCCTTATCAGATTCAGCACAGCCCCCACACTCTCTTTTTTCTTCAGTGTACCTGAGTAGGTCTTGCTTACATCGATGTTCGGTGCCAGAATTACCTTCACCCCATACGAATTCTCCAATGTACGCGCAATAGTGTATAGGTCGGCCTTCTCAAAGACAAACTCATTGTTGTGCCAGTTTTCGATTCCCGTATCCACCTGCTTCACCACCAGACGTCTGGTCATTCCGTTCAGCTCTGCTTTTTGTCCGGGGGCAAGGGTAATCATCCCCTCGCCATGATTGCCTTTCACCTCTACTTCGCCTTTCAGCAGGGTAGCTACCGCAGACATCTTAGCCTTGTCAGACTTGAGATTGAAAACAGTTCCCAATACTCTGACCTGCATGGCCTCACTCTGTACAACAAACGGTTTCTCCGGGTTCCTCATCACCTCAAAATATCCTTCTCCTTCCAGATAAACCTTTCTTCCCTCCCCTGCAAACTCATGCGGATATTTCAGGGTGGTGTTTTTATTCAGCCAGACTTTGGTTCCATCCGGCAGTTTCAGTTCCTTAATCTTATCATGAGTGGTGACAGCCAGTAATGTTTCCGGCTGGCTATAAGTCTGATAAAAAAGATAGCCGAAAGTACCCAAAAGGAAGAGGCCCACAAATACGGCCGCATACCGCATCCATCCAACCATCCTCCGCACCTTGTACAGTTTCGTCTTCTCCTGTTCCAGCCTTTTAAACAATCGCTTTTCGGCCTTTTCTATGTCTTGTGTATTCGAAGTATCCCCCAGTCTCCCCAAATGGTAAATCTCCTCCAGCCTGAACAATTCGCGTGCATTCTCACCAGACTCTTCCAGCCAGGCGTTCACCTCACGAAGTTCATCTTCCGTACATTCACCCATAAGGAACTTGGCCAATATCTCCTCATTCAACTTATTCATTCTTTCCTTCATTATGATAATAAAACAACGCTGCTCGCAAAAACACTTACTTTCCCGATGAAAAACAGAGCCAACATCAGGTTCAGATACCCCAGTTTATCACGCAGCAACTTCAAAGCTTTGTACATGTGGGCCTCCACCGTACGCAATGACACTCCCATCGTATCAGCTATCTCCTTATTCTTCATATCATGCAGATAGCTGAGTTTGAATACCATCCGGCACTTGTCCGGCAATTCATTGATGGCATCGGACAGCTTCCTCCTGAGTTCGGCATCCTCTATCCGTTTCACCACATCATTGCTGTCGGGTTGATAGAACTCAACCCTCTTTTTATGGATTTCGAGCATGACAGCCTCATAGCCACTCACAATGTCCCGATGCTTCAAAACGTTCAAGGCACGGGTATACACCGCCCTATACAGAAAAGCCTGAATCTGCTCTCCCACCTTCATGGTATCTTTCCGCTTCCACAGCTCCACGAAAACATCCTGTACCACATCTTCCGCATCTTCCTCTCCCACAATGCGTGTGGCGTAGAACAGCAGATTGCCGTAATACCTGCGGAAAAGAGATTTATATGTCAAGTCGAAATGTTCATCCATATTTTAGCCGGTTATCGGGGGCTGTACCATGCCTGGCCCGGTTTATCCCCCATTTCAAATTCGAAAACACTTCCATCCATTATCTGTTCATGCGTAATATAACTTTTGTCATAGTTCTTACCGTTGAGTTTGACAGATTGAATGTAGCAATTTTCCTTGCTCACCGCCGGTGCCAGTACCGTAAAGGTCTTTCCACCGGGCAGGTGCATCTTCATTTCCGGATATAGGGGGGTACCGAT
Organism: Bacteroides rodentium JCM 16496; assembly: GCF_000614125.1. Lineage (GTDB taxonomy): Bacteria > Bacteroidota > Bacteroidia > Bacteroidales > Bacteroidaceae > Bacteroides > Bacteroides rodentium. Next base: position 5,310 of record NZ_BAKJ01000012.1, on the reverse strand, counting down.
TTCATATTTTCCGCCAACCGGGTCTACCGGATAAAAGCCCATCGCACTAAGCACATACCAGGCGGACATCTGTCCGCAATCCTCGTTGCCGCACAAACCGGCAGGAGTGTTCAGGTAGAGTTCACGCATCACCCGGGCTGCATATTTCTGGGTTTTCCAAGGTTGATCCACAGCATTGAACAGATAGATGACGTGATGGCCAGGCTCATTTCCATGTGCATACTGACCAATCATCCCGGTGCTGAAAATAGGCAGCTCATCATCTGCAGAAGGATTGTAAGTAAACATACTGTCCAGCTTCTGGGCAAACCGTTCCTTACCTCCAGTCAAAGCTATCAAACCGTCAATATCCTGCTGCACAGACCAGAAGTATTGCCAGCCGTTGCTCTCGCAGATGTGCGGAGTATAGTCGTCCGGTGAGAAGTTCCGGATAAACTCTCCCTTGTCATCACGGGGCTGCATGAAAGAACTTACCGGATTGTAGACATTCCGGTAATTACGGGAACGCTTATAAAACGCGTCCGCAACCTCCTTATCGCCCAGCTTCTCTGCCATACGGGCTATACAATAGTCATCGTATGCATATTCCAGTGTTTTGGAAAGTGACCAGTTTTCCGAATTATACCGGTCTGTCACATTATAGGCACATAGCCATATTTCTTATAGAGCCCGATGCCACGATAGGAATCGATATTGGCAGTAGCTACACAAGCTCCAGGGCCTTTTTCGCATCGAAGTCCCCAATACCTTTCAGATAGGCATCTACAATGACCGGCACAGAGTGGTAACCTATCATCATATCTGTCTCGCTCCCCTGAAAATTCCATACGGGAAGGCGACCGTTCTGTTCGAAGAAGGCGAGGAAGGACTTCACCATATCGTTCACCCGTTCCGGCTCAATAAAGGTATAGAGAGGATGAGCCGCACGGTAAGTGTCCCACAAGGAGAAAGTACTGTAATTTGTCCAGCCCTCCGCCCGGTGCACTTGCTTGTCGGGACCGTAATAGGCGCCGTCCACATCACTGTAAATGGTAGGAGCAATCATCGAATGATACAAAGCTGTATAGAACTTGACTTTCTCATCGCGGTCATCGCATTTTATTTCTATCCGGGACAATTGTTCGTTCCAATCATCCTGCACAGCAGCCAGGTATTTGTCGAAATCATCATCGGGTACTTCGGCTGCCAGATTACGTGCCGCCCCTTCCATACTCACACCGGAGATGGCAGTACTGACAAGAATCTGTTCTCCTTCCTTAGTCTGGAAGTCGAATCGTGCAATGACAGATGTCCCTATCCGCTTGCCGTCTTTCTCTATGGCAGCTGTATCGAGCTGCATCGCAGCAAACGGTTTGGAGAAACGTGTACGGAAGTAGAGGCGTTGGTCGCGTGCCCAACCGTCAGAGTAACGGTAACCTTGCACCGTTATCGAATCGACGGCTTCTATGTGAGAATCATTAGTAAAATCCCAATTCATGGCTTTCCGCAAATTCAGGAAAACGGCAGCATCGGCTTTGGGGAAAGTATACCGCTGAATGCCACAACGCTCGGTGGCCGTCAACTCTACATTGATATTATAATCTTTCAGACGCACCTGATAGTATCCGGCGCTTGCCGACTCTTCCGAATGAGAGAACAAAGAGTGAATGCCGAGCGGAGCTTCCGCCTCCTTATAAGGCAATGTCACCGGCATAAAAGAGATGTCATACAAGTCACCAGCGCCGGTTCCGGAGAGATGGGTATGGCTGAAGCCTGCAATGGTACTGTCCGGATAAAAATATCCGGAAATACGGTCCCAGCCCGGCAGTCCGTTGTCAGGACTGAGCTGCACCATGCCAAACGGTGCCTGGGCACCCGGATAGGTGTTTCCAGTAAAATCTGTACCGATAAAGGGATTCACAAACTCTGTATAAGACACACTCTCCACATCCGACACCTGCGAGGTGCATGCCAGAAAGGACGAAAAGGCCACAAACAAACAACAAGATTTTATCAAATTCATAACATTATAGGGTTAACGTGTATAGTATAACAACCTAACCGGATAAAACACTTACACATCTTGTCACTTTTCTACAGAATTCATGCAAACAAAAGTAATACAAAATTCCGATTAATCCTCTTTTTTATTTTGTAAAAATAGACTTTACACTATCTTTGCCACAAAAAGTCACAATGAATTACACGACCTATCTTTTCGACTTTGACTATACGCTTGCTGATTCTTCCCGCGGAATCGTCACTTGTTTCCGCAACGTACTGACCCGCCACGGATATACAGAGGTGACGGATGACGACATCAAACGTACTATCGGCAAGACTCTGGAAGACTCTTTTTCCATCCTCACCGGCGTGACAGATGCCGGACAACTGGCAGGATTCAAGGCAGAATACCGAAAAGAGGCCGATACGCATATGACTGTCAACACGGTGCTTTTCCTGGAAACCAAGTCCGTACTGACTGCACTGAAGGACTCCGGCGCCCGCATCGGAATCATTTCGACCAAATACCGATTCCGCATCAAGGAACTCCTCGACCAGCATTTTCCTGAAGATTTTATGGACATCGTCGTGGGTGGTGAAGACGTGAAAGCCGCCAAGCCATCTCCCGAAGGGCTACTCCTTGCCATGAAGCGGCTACATGTCACCAAAGCCGAGACTCTCTATATAGGCGACAGCACAGTAGATGCGGAAACAGCCCAAGCGGCCGGAGTAGACTTTGCCGGAGTCACCCACGGAGTAACCACTGCCAAAGAATTGGAGAAGTACCCACACCGGAAAATAATGAGCACTTTGGAAGAACTGCTGGCAGTTCAGGAGGAGCATCCTTCCATATTCAAGATTGAAAATCCCATCCGGCCGGAAAACGCGCATGCCACTTCTCTCCGGAAACAGAAAAGGATAAGTGTCTGGCAAATCCTCCTTCTAGTGACACTCTTCTGGTTGGCTATTGAAGAGCTGGACATGACCGACGACAGCAACTTCTTCCCGGTTGTCTTCATACTGACATTGTGGGGCATCCTCCAAAAAAGAAGGATACTACCCAACAAAGCAAGAACTTTCATCGACTCATGGTGGCACCCCTGCGCAGTACGCCTGCGCGCATTTCACATCAAGCTGATACAAGGGAGAAAAACTCCTCCCGCTGGCAACGAAACCTGCACCTGCCTGAATTGTGGCACCACCTATACCGGCAACTACTGTAACCGTTGCGGACAAAGCCGTAACACTCCACGCTATCGGTTGAGTAATGCGCTTAAAAACATTGCCGGAGGCTTCTTCAATATAGATAATGGCTTTGGACGTACCCTTCTGGAACTCCTCTACCGTCCGGGATACATGATTAGAGACTTCATCGGTGGTAAGCGTGTAGAGTATTTTCGCCCGTTCCAGACACTCTTCATTCTTGCAGCCCTTTATATCATGGCTGTGCAACTGGTAGACCCGGAAGCTCTGAGCAAAAAAGAAAAAACGGAAAAGACAGAGCAGACAGACAAAGAAGAAATCATTGCCGCTAAAGAGAAGCTTACCAAAAAGATGGAGAAAACCTATAGCAAAGAGGAAAAGCGAGCCCTCGCCATCACTATAAAAAGCCTGGAGAAAAGCTTGAACAAACTGGAAGAGAAGAACGACTCCACTTCTGCCACACAGGTATCCGAACAGAACAGCGATGATGGCGACCTCATCGATGAATTTGTAAACGACACCTCGGAGGTGGGAAACAGACTGGAAAAAGTCTTCCAGAACTCTCCTTTCCTAATGAAAGTATGGAATCTGATGAAGAGCTGGGGACACGGAAACAAGGCATTCCGCATCATTGCCACACTGCCTTTGTTTGCACTTGCCACCCAACTTGCCTTCCGACGCCGGAAATATAAGTTAAACTACAATACCACGGAGCATGTGTTCATACAAGCCTACATAGCTTGCCAGATACTCCTGCTGAGCATCATCGTGCTGCCTTTCAACGGGTACGCAAAGGTAGACGATTTGTATGAGTTGCCCCTATGGTTTATCTTCGTCCTCTTCTGCTGGGATTATAAACAATTGTACCACGGCACCTGGTGGAGAAGCTTCTGGCGCACTATCCTCATGCTGACTTACAGTCTTGTGCTACTCGTCATATTTGCATGCCTTGTAATGGCGCTGATGTTAGCCGGTATCTATGTGCTGAAATTCATCTTGTAACAGCAACCATCCCTACACAAAAGTTGAAAAAAACAAAAACATCCGTCACGCCATCACGGAATACCATCCATCTATCTATCCATCAACCAATTAGTCCGTGATAGATAGGCGTGATAGATAAAAACCGCAACAAGTATCTATCACGGGGGTGTGTCAAAATTCACCACAGATTACACGGATTAACACAGAATGTGCTTAATCTACTGATAATCAAGGATGCTTATCTGTGCAAATCTGTGTAATCTGTGGTGAATACCACTTTTGATACCTTCAGACAGCCCGCCTTGTCCGGCTCAGTGCCATCAATGCTATCCTCTTGGTTTTAAACATGAAACTTTTAGTTTTGCTATGAAAAACAGATAGTTTCAATAACAGAAACCAATAGTTTCTCCATTTGAAACCAATAGTTTCATACGGTGCAAACTTTTGGTTTGCACTAATGAAACTAATGGTTTATGCTGCTGAAACTTTTGATATTCAGCTGTAGAACGAATCCGACTTCCACTCATGGAAAACCGTAAATGACTGACATTAAGAAATCAGCCACCTATAAACACAAAGACAGTCAAGATGAACCGGAATATTATCGAAAACATTTTTAGGGGTAAAATTGGAATACTTTTTTCAGTTCAAGGTAAAAGCTCTATATTTGCAAGCAGTAGAACCAGCCAAGCCTCTTGACAATGCTCTAACAGGCGGGTCATTTTTTAATTCCCCTTTTTACAAGCAAACATCTGACTATAAATTATGGACCTGAATTTGTCGATTATTTCTATAATCCTTGTGGTAACTTCTTTATTCTCATGTAGCAGTGGCACAAAGCAGGACAGTGTTTCCACAAATGGGACTGTTCCGTCAGTGGAAACCTTACGCAAACAATATGCCTACGCCCGCTCCCTGCAAGGAGAGAAGAAATACGACGAGGCCATACAAGCATACAAAATCTGCCTTAACATTGAGGCAAAAGAGCAATCTACAACCGATGTTTTTGTACTTAAAGTGTGTCTGTTCCGTAGCTATTTATCAAAACCAATTTTATGATGGCCGTATCATTCACTTCATGTGGGGGCAATGATGAAAATGAACCACAATCCGTTTATACGGCTCAGGCGGCCTAAAGTC